>CALCDJ010000078.1 GCA_937900135.1 uncultured Blautia sp.
AAGACCTATTTTAATGTGACGGAAGAGGCAGTGTTTAATTTGCCGAATAACAACACCCAGCTCATAATTTGCGAGTGTAGATACAGATACACCAAGCAACTCCGCAGCCATTTCTCTACTATTTAGCTTCTCGTTGTATTGTGCAGCCTTTTTCCGGCAATCAAGATATATATTTTCATCAGTTTTCATGTAACCACGCTCCATGTTCATTTCGTCTCTATCGCATTATACTTAACTCATAGATTAATCTTCATCTGAATCTGAATCTGTGATATTCAGGTAATCGCTGATGCATTTCCGTGCAGGTGGGCTTACTACCCTGCCGTTTAAAACAGATGATAGATAGGGGCGATTATACCCAAGTTCAGAAGCCAACTTATTGACTTCTATATCGCCTTTAATCATGGCTATTTTTGCTTTCTTACACCATGGAGACAATTTCTCTGCCATGCATTTGCTCCTTTCTTTTTTACTTTTCATGTGCTACAATAGAGATTGATTTAATCTTTATTTTCATCTTTAAATCAATCTTTAATTTAATCTTACATTTGTTATATTAACTCATATTTATGAGTAGGTCAATACTTTATACTCATTTTTTTGAGTTATTTTAGGAGGTATTATGTTTTACGACAATTTTAAAGCAGCCTGTGAGCGGAAAGGCACTACAATAACCGCTGTACTTAGTGAAATAGGAAGAGCCAGTGGAAATACTGGTAGTTGGAAAATTGGGAAATATCCCCGTTTAGACATTGT
Organism: uncultured Blautia sp.; assembly: GCA_937900135.1. Lineage (GTDB taxonomy): Bacteria > Bacillota > Clostridia > Lachnospirales > Lachnospiraceae > Blautia_A. Next base: position 757 of record CALCDJ010000078.1, read on the forward strand.
TATGGAAATGGCAGAATATCTACACATAAGCACTGACGAATTAATCTACGGATTAGGGCAAGCTCCATATCAGCAAAAAGAGACTCAGAAAAATGAGTTTTCACTGGACTCAGAGTGGCTTGATATCATCTCACGTATTCCGGCGGAACGTCAGAAGATGTGCAAAGACTTCTTAAAAACCCATATGGCTACGCCAGAAAAATACACTAATTCTAAGGAAGCATAATTTCACCAGATTACTTTAAATGGTATTTACATAATAAAACCCCAAAATAACATAAAGGAGGAATTACATATGACCAAAACCGCAACCATTACTCCTCAATCACCTATCATTCCAGAAGATCATGCCTTTGAATTAGAACTTCATCGGCTTCTCGCCTGTTACCAACTGGCTACAGTCGAAGAGCGTAAGCTGGTTTGGGGGATACTTAATAAATACGTCAATAAAATCATTTAATCAATATAATTAAGCCCCTTTGAGGGGCTTAATTATATGTTTAGGAGAAAATATCATGCCTAGAAAAAGAATATCAACAAACAACACTTCCATACGCCAAACCAAAGTAGCCATATACATCCGAGTATCCACGGCTCATCAAGTAGATAAAGATTCTATACCAATGCAGAAAAAAGATCTCATTGCATATTGCCAGCTTATACTCGGCACTGATAACTACGAATTTTTTGAAGATGCCGGATATTCCGGAAAAAACACTGACCGTCCTGCATTCCAGGAGATGATGAACCGAATCCGCATGAACGAATTTACTCACGTGCTCGTTTGGAAAATTGATAGAATATCAAGAAATCTGCTGGACTTTGCTGAAATGTATGAAGAACTACAGTCTTTAAGAGTAACTTTTGTAAGCAAAAACGAACAATTTGATACATCGACAGCTATTGGCGAAGCTATGCTTAAAATCATACTCGTTTTTGCAGAATTGGAACGGAATATGACTTCTGAGCGCGTCACAGCCACTATGATCTCCAGAGCCAATAGCGGTCAATGGAATGGAGGACGTATACCTTTTGGATACTCCTATGACTCTGAATCCAAAACGTTTTCCATACTTGAAAACGAAGCTGCAATTTGCATTGAATTAAAAGATTTATACTTGAAGAATAAATCTCTTGTTTTTACCGCAAGAGCATTGAATGAAAAAGGCTACAAAACAAGATCCGGTGTTGATTGGACCCCCACATCTGTTTGGATTATAGCATCCAGCCCATTTTACGCCGGCATCTACCGGTACAATAGATATAAGGGAACGGAAAACAGAACAATCAACCCAGAAGACGAATGGGTTATGGTAAAAGACCACCATCCCGCTATATTCACTCTGGAAGAACATGAATTAATGTGCAATACATTAAAAAACAACTCTAGAAATTTAGAGAATACATCAGGTAGAATTCATAGCGCCAATACTATTCATGTATTTCAAGGCATTGCATATTGCGGAAAATGCAGAAATAAAATGGTATCCACCCCAGGAAGAAAACATACTGACGGATATCGTTCATCAAATTACAGTTGCCCACTTCACAGAAAAAGCCATAAATGTGATAACTCAACAGTTAATGACATAATCATAGGAGAATTTGTTATAAACTACATTTTAAACATGCTAAATGCAAAGAAATCATTTTCTTGCATAAATACCCCAGATGAATTACAGAAAAAACTTCTCACTGGTTCAACCTTCTCAGATATAGCATCCATAGAATCGAATGGGCTTAACGAATTCTTCAATCTGTTGTCAAGGTATGGATCTGACAACTCTTATATATTTGCAGTAAAAAAGCCGCAAAAGAAAAAAGCTGCCATTAATCCAGAGATTGCAGCTTTAAAAAAAGAAAAAGAGAAATTGGAACGTGCCATGCAGAGGTTACAAGACCTTTATCTCTACTCTGACAAAGCTCTATCAGAAAAAGATTTTATTATTAGGAAATCTGAAATCACCAGTCACTTGAAAGAAATCAACACAAAACTCGGCCTTATGAACAACAATTCCGAATCACTCTTATCGGATGAAGAGTTTATCAGACAGGCCAGTCATCTTCTCATACAAAAAGAGTTAGAAGGAAAGAAATACATTTATTACAAGAAATTGGCCTCTACGGTAGATCCAGATATACTTAAGACATATATGGATACAATTCTGGATTCCATTTTCCTTATAGATGGTCACGTATCCTCTATTGTATTCAAAAATGGTCTGAACCACGTATTTAATTACAAAGAGTAATACTCTCACTAAGCAGCAACAACCGGGAAGTATTAAGCCTCCCGGTTGTATTATTTCTCATTATATAACCCAACAAATGTTTGTTTTCGGTGTCATTCCATGAACATGGCATCCCCTATACTTACGGGTGTGCTAAAAAAATAAACTCCTTGTTTTATCGTACTTGCCAATCCTTTTGTCTTCTTTTTTTCTACTGTTTGCAATTATAGCATTATTTCACTGTTTCCGCAATAAAAGCCCGGATTTTATGCGTTCCGAGCTTTTTCTTGTATTTGCCTATCTTTCCAAGCGGAAAGTACTATTTTTTTCTATTCTGAATTACTTCCTTCAAAATCAGGATTTATTACCCATTTCTCTTCTACTTTCACTTTCGGCTGCTTTACGGAATAACCACATCTTGATCCGCAAGGAATATCACAAGTCTGGCAGCACTCTTCGACACACATCCCCGGAATATGCGGGCAATCATCCAAAGTCGCCGCACAGCTTTTTCTCGTGAATCTCCTTTCCCTATACATTTGATCTAATCGTATCTGCCCTTCTAAATCATTCTTCCTCATACGCCACATCTGCCTTTTTTCATCATTCCTTGCTCTTCCTGATACTTTTCATAATTTGCTTCAGCTATTGTGCGATCCCTATACCAGTATCCTTTATCTGATCTACGGAACATAAAGCATTTTGGAGCTACATTTCCATCACATCCACCTAAGACAGAACTTACTACTTCATCAGTATAAGCACATATACATTGATCCTTTACTGTACTATATGTTTCGTTATAATCATGAAAAATTTCATAATCACCTTGATATGCCATCTCACACATATAGCAATTCTTTCCATCTGGGTTTTTCAAACACTCAGCTTCATGTTTTAATATTGTTTCTGGTCTAGCTGCAATCTTGTTGCAAAAATCACATTTGTATCTTTCAACCTTTTTCATGATAAGCGACCTCCAGACAAATCGGATAGTAAATTCATATATAACGATTTATATATATCCCTTTCGGTTTCCAAGCGTATCATCTCCTCGTGGATTTCACTTCTGTTGTTCTGTTCTGGTTCTACCGTAACTTCCTCTTGCTTCTCAAATTCAAGTTCTGAGACTACCGATTCCAACGCTTCCGCCATTGAGGATGAAAACTCTTCCGTATATGCTTTTGCCCATGTTTCCAAAAACTTCCCGGATTTGGTAGCAATGCCAATTCCTATACTAACAGCAAGAGCCTTGTCTATATTCTTCTGCTCAGTGTCCGTAATTTGTCCTATGTAGTTGCCGATTCTTCCCTTGTAGATAGTTTCAATCTGCTCGCACAAAGCAATGGATGGTCTTGTAGCGGTGTTGATCTTTACATGTGTCGGCAATGTTTTCTTTTCCTGGGTTGTAAGATACACGATGATTACCACAGGGGAATGTTCGTTTCCAATGTCATTACTGATGATTATTCCAGGTCTTCCTCCGGTCTGTTCACTTCCGGTTCCTTCAGTTTCATGGATATAGTAAATCTCTCCTCTGTATACTCTATCTGCCATCTTCCACCCCTCCAAACTTTTTCTCTATGCTATTCATAATAGAACGCAGCCTGCTTTCTCCGATTCCTTTCGTCTCAGAAATTGCCTGCTCCACCTGTTTAATATCTATCCCAGGAACCGAATCTCTGCCATCCTTATACCCTTCCATATACAGGTTCTTACAAAATTCCTCGAATTGACTACGATCCATCTTTTTTACCCGTCTATAATCTTCTCTCCTGAGAATGTTCTTGCTGTCCTGCGCCATTTTCTTTGCAATATTTCCCATACCGTTTTATCCTCCTCTAAAAATATGCTTTTACTTCTCTCCCGATATGAAGGAAGCCGCTTTTATCTAATGTGCATTTACGGTACATTTTGTATCTACTACCAAACAGTTTCCGGATGTCCTTCGTCAACGGAATCTCCTGGCAAATCGTTTCCCTCTTGTCATATACCAAAACTTTGTTTCCTCCCAAAATAGCTCTCTGGAATTTTACAATCATAACTGGCTCCTTTCTCCACTCCTCAACCTGATTCATTATTGTGTCAACCGCATCATCCCAGCCTTTGCTCCAATCATCGTCTGCATCGCACCCGCCTATTTCATGTAGGTAGTTGTGTAGCCTATCTAAATCTATGCTTTTCATAAGACCTCCTATAAAGGGCGGCTTACCAGCCGCCCATCAGTTTGCAGTTATTCAGTTTTCCGTTTCCGGTAATAAGCGGAGCGAAAGCCAACACCGCTGCTGGAGAGGGACCGAGGGTTGTACAGGCCCACGTAGAACACACCGGCATGAGAACCGTCGTACCAGAGGCCCCCACAAAGCGGCAAACGCTCGCCATTCATGTCTGCATAGATATATGTTTCTGGTTCCCCGACAAACAGCCCAAGATTCTTCATCACTTCCGGAAGGTTGAAATCAAACTTAACATCTTTCCAGCGGCAGCCATCATAATCTGCGTCTTCCGGTTCTTCGGTAGTAAAACGGAGTTCCCCATCTTCTACCACCAGATACACACTTTCTTCTCCAACTTCTACCGGAAGCCACAAGGAACTATTTTCAGATAAATCAATCGGCATAGCAGCATCATTGTTGTTGGCAATCTCCAACTTCCCATCCATCAGCCTCATGCCTCTCATCCATTCGTAAATATCTCCACACAATCCCTCTACTCCAAAAGCTGTATGATCGTGTGTCCATGTATCCGGTCCCGTTCCAGTCAACATCCGAGAGCCGTCATAGGTTTCGCATCTTTCCTCCTGATTGCCATGATACTTTCCGTAGTTTGTATTTCCATGTGGCAGCGTACCATTTTCCAAGCTATAATTAGCCAGGAAACCATGCTCCATTGCAGTCATTAGATGCCAGCCTTCTCCTTTGTCAAAGCAAGCCTTTTCCGCCTCTTCCAGTGTTACATCCGTTGCTGGCTTCTGCATTGGCAAGCTGTACGCCAGCCCATTGATGATGCAATTCTTATACTTTGAGATGAAAATTTCATCGAAAACCTCTCCACCGATAATAAACATTGGATGAATAGGCTTTACATCCAGTTTCCTTGTGAACTTAACCATGATTGAAGGAATACCATTCTTGTCCATCACAACCACATTGTCCTCTCTGTAAAATTCTCTGAACTCCACAAAATTTTGACAAAGCCCTGTTTTGCCGATTTCTAATTCCTTTCTTACACATTTTCCTCCAACTGCATCCACGCAGTTTCTGTTACAAATAACATTCATCGCATTTTCCTCCTTGTGAATTTGTTTTTTATGCCATAGGGCTTTCTGATTGCCCTCTGGTTGCAATTTGTATTACCAATCGGTAAGTTTGTAGGCTAAATAAAAATCAGCCTTATTTGAGCCGATTTACAACTCATATATTACCAATTCCTCGTTATCTGCTGGATCACACTTCTCTTTCCGCTCCAACTTGCGGATAACGCTCCATCTGGAGAAATTGATATTCGACAGGTCATATCTGTCATACACTCTTTTGTCAATAACCAGGCGGCTACTAAAACCTTTGTCCTGAAGCACGCCGCTGTTTGACAGATTCTTTAGCGCTATAATATCTGCATCCGTACACTCTGCATGAAGCGTGAATGTAAATCCATCCAGCTCCTTCAAAATTTCCTTGCTGATCCCCTTGCCGTTCCAATAAGAGGTATATAAGTACATCTTTCCTCTATACCCTTTGTCCCACATTCGATTGATAAACTCCAGTACCTTGCCCGGAATCAGCATCGGCTCGCTGCCAGTAATTACAATTTCCTCGTAATCCAGCAATTCTTCATCTGTATGTACTTCCCGGTATTCTGGAAGATTCATATTGCAGCACCCAGGACAGTTCCGGTTGCATTTAAGCGTCACAATCACTCTTGCTGTTTTTTTCATAACTTCCTCCCTTAAATCTGTTCGATTACAGAATTGGCATCATCCAAGTACCCGTATGCTTCATCCAACATCTCAATGTAATTCTGCATCTCCTCGCCTCTGTCTCCGTCTCTGAAGTTATCTGGAAGGTTATCATAGCTCTCTTCCTCTTCACTCTTTACTTCTTCCAGAATTTCCATTGCTTCAGCTACCTTTTCAAATGCTTCAGTAAGTCTCTTTCTTCTCTGTCTGTTCATTATATTTTCTCCCTTCCTTTTACAATCTTCGTAGGATATTGAGGGCAATTTTCAGCATATTCTTTCACTCTCTGATATGCCTCTTCCCTACTATATTCTGTAAGTTCATATTCCCATCCAGCACCGTAATTTACATACATTCTCCAGCAATCCACTGTTTTCCGCTTATACGCCATGTTCTTCCGCCTCCCTTATTATCTGATCTGCATTTAGGTTTACCAAATACCAAAAATCCTGCAATCTTTGGTCCAGAATGTCTTTTGCAACCCTCATAAGAGTATCTCTGTCCTTATGACTTTCATGGTGGAGAGATAATATAATGCTTCCATAATCTACCTCGTCTAAAATTGTATCTGTGTAACTAAACTCACGCCATGATACATCTCTTCTATTATGTTCCGGATCGTATTTACATCTGTCATCATCTTTGCAAGTCAAAAACAAATCACAATCTAAGCATTTACTACATATCCTCATTTTCGATTCCCTCCTTTTCCGATTCCTTAATCCACATTCTTGCGCAGCATTTCAAAATGCACACTCCATCAGAACAAGAAAATGTATCAACTTCTATTCTTCTGTAAAGAGCCGTCAGCATACTTCCTACATACATTGCATTTCCGTATTTGCAAATGAATCCAGCTGCTTTATCCCACTCTTCAATTCTGGTTCCGTTCATGTGTCTGTCTTTTTCAAACTCTTTTTTCAGTCTCTCTAAATTATATGGAATGCACCTCTTTACATCTTCGTATCCAATAGCGTTTACGATAGCTTCATATCTTTCATCGTGAGGAATATCCAAATATTCCATACTTGTCATTCCTGGCTGCATTGCTTCTCCAAAAGTCATGTTGTTCTCCTCCTATCTGTTCCATTCTCCAACTATGTTCCCGTTCACATCCATCATGATTCCATGATCTAAACCCGCAAGCAAATCATCCCTTACTTTATCTATGATTCTAGCTATCTCTCTAGCCTCGTACCATTCATCCTCTTCTCCGGTATACGGATGGCAAAAGGCTGAACCTCCTGTTTCCATGTTCAACTTGAACATTTATTCTTCCACCTCCACTTTTACGAACATATCAAAATTTTCGCATAACTCACACTCCATGCTGCTCATTATATTCTGGCATACACGGCATTTAGAGTGCATCTGATTGTAATAATCCGGATGATGCTCTTTCAAATCTTTAATTGTCATCTGAGCCAGTTCTTTACTCTGTCCCAATTCTAATCCTCCTCATAGTCTTCGTAATCAATCTGCATAACCTCACAGATTCCTTCGTAGCTTGTGCCGTTTTCGTACATATTTTTTACCATCTGCCCGTGGATCGTGCCATCCCACTGTCTGATATGGCTTTCAATCTCTTCATTTAAGCGATGATTGCTTCTATCTGCCATCTATTCCGCCTCCTTTCCTGGTATAAGGATTGCAAAAGCCGCCCGGATTGTTTCCAGCTTTTTCTCAGCTTCAGCTTTTTCTATCATGGCTTCCTGATAAAGTTTGCTCATTCTAATCAGCTCTTCTTTCTGCTGATTATTTTCCGCAATAGCCTCTTCCAGTTTGTCATTCATACCTTCCCGGAGCTGATTGATTCTTCTGCAATACCTGGTATCCATCTCATCATACTGACGATCCTTTTTCATAAGCTCCGCCTCTAGCTCTTCAATTCGTCTGGCTCTCAATCTCATTAACCGCTGGATGCCGCCATTCTTTTTCCATTCCTTACAGAACTGGTCTTTGTCAACATCGCATCCCATATACTCTCTTTCAATTTCCTGATACTCTGCCGCTGTCGGTTCAAATCCAACTCTCTCAATAAATTCTGACATCATCATATAGGTTTACCTCTTTTCTTACCGTTTGGTAATTTTTATCTTGCTATCATCTTAACTTACCAATCGGTAAGTGTCAATCATTAAATTTATATTTGCGGAAATATTTTGGAAATAAACTTACAACTTTACACAATAGAAAATCCGGAGGAATAAACCTCCGGACAAATTTATGTAGTCTTTTCCAATGTGCCTGCCAGTTCCTTCTTCAAGACCATAATCTCTAATACAATTTCGTCTAATCTTGCAAACACGCCCGATAATGTTAAGTTCTCATTTTTCACATCCGTTTTCTGCTGGTCCAAAACTTCTGGAATACGGACCGCAACATCTTTTTCACACTCTTCCGTAGCCACTTCCTTTGTAAACCAATCCTTAAATCCCTTTGGTGGCAACATACCATTCTTAATGAACTTCTCAGCCTCTTTTTTGTTGAAGCATCTTGCGTTCGTCTCTCCATGCCGGTTTCCGGATACCCAGGGAACCTTTATCATTTTCCCAGGAATCTTACTCCTAACAACTGCTTTATTGGGAGCTTCAAATCCCATGCAATCAGCAATATCAATACCAACATACCGGCGCTCGCCATTTTCATCTCTGACTGTCCTGATTTCTCCGAACCGTTCATCTGCGTATACCACGCAATTCTTATCTTCAAATTCATATCTGCTCATACCGCACCTCCATAATACGCTGTTCTCAAATCTTCCAGGTTTCTTCCGAACTCTTCTCTCAGTAAATTCAATGACTGCTCCAGCTGTATACCGTCTTCATCATTAGATAAGCCGACACGCCCATTTACGAAGGTATCGTCAATCATGCGGATCAGGGCAGATACTTTGTTCATTTTGATGATGCAACTTTCTAAACTCTGCATAACTTCACTCCTTTGCTTATTGCGCCGAAGCTGCGGTTATGCTATACTTGAACTGCTATTATAAAACCGTAGCTTCCAGCTAGTTTTACAACCTTTCCTGATGCCCGTCTGGAAGGGTTGTTTTTTGTTACATCATCATTCTAGCTTACCGTCTGGTAATTTCCATCATTTCAAACCATGTTTCCCAAATTATAATGTAATTACCGTTTGGTAAGTTTAGGACGAAATTAAATGAAGATACCATCTTTCAATGAGCCATCTCCATACTTGCGGTACAGTTTGTACGCATCTTCTTTTCCGATTGTCGTAATACTATCCGAACCATTTTCCCAGTCAGTGTACCTTGCTACAAAAAATCGCCCAAAACAATCTACATACAGCTCAAACGCCATGCCATCAATATACTCATTGATTCCATCACGGTAAAAATCACCGCAAAGCATATCTGCCTTATGAGTATCATACAACACGCCGTTTACAACCTGTCGCACACGGCGACCATGCCCTTTTCTCCTGCTTTCAAATTCAATTCCGCTTTCCAACTCAACAAGCCTTACTTCATATCCCAGCTTATATGCCATGCTCCTCCACTCTTCGGCTGTGAAAGAGTTCTTCTTTAATCTCTGAGAAAAATTCTGCGGTGTCCATCCCATCTTTTTTGCAAACTCCCTCTGAGAATACCCTTTTGCATCTAAGGCATCTTTTAGGATTTCTGACATGCTTTTGCCGTTATCAACGGTTCCTAACTCTAAATTTACCATAATGCTCTCCTTCTACCTTAATCCTCTTTTTAATGCACACATAGTACACATTCTTCCGTCAAACATATCTTCGCTGAATCCTTTTGGAAGAGGGCGTTTCCAACATACAGCCCCACATTCTGGGCAGCTTGTTTCCTCCCACGATTTATCATTCGGATCCGGCACATTCGCTTTTAATGGCATTGTAATAATTCCGCCACGATCACTTAATTTTCTTGGTTTAATTTCCATCAACATCCCTCCGGTATCAATATCTGCATATGCTCCATTTCCCTTAACCAATCAGAGAAATGCGTTCCCTGCTTTTTCTGTTCTTGCAATCCAGGCTCTTTGCCGAAATACTCTTCCAGTGCTTTTAATGTATATCGCTCTTCTTTTCCTTCCTCGTAATAACGCCATATTTTTTCTTTCATTCCTCTTTGCCGCCTTCATTATCTTTGCTGAAAACGCAACTCAGCAGTTCGTGGTTTTCGCCAATCATCCGAAAGGCAAAAACTTCTCTCGCCTCTGGATTTTCTTTGCATTTACTAATAGCATCTTCTCTCGTGTGTGCAATATCAAGCTGTAAATCATTCCCGTCCTCGATAGAAAAATATACCTCTGTTTTATTTTCCCCTCTGTACAGCAGATATGCCACACCTTTCGGATGGTTTTCATCGAACCAGTGCCAAATCTCTTCTCTGTCCGTCCCTTTCGGGAACATCGCAATCTCTCTGCTTCCGACCATAAACCGATAATCATTTGCCAGGATCAATCTTCCATCAGCGTCCTCATTAAACGGAACATCTTCCAGGCTCTTCCAAAATTCCTCCACCATGCGGTAACATAAACTTTTATCCCCATCCCAATCACAGAAGTTATCATTGTCTATCATACATTCGCTGCATAACATCATAGGGAATCCGCATTTAGGACAAAACGCCTGATAGCCATTTCTAAGAACACTCCACTTGAAGGTATTTTCTGCGCCGCATTCTGGACACTCTTCCGTAACCATGTCCATCCGCATTTCCATAAGTTCTTTCTGCTTTCGGACCACAGCTGCGTGAACTTCTTCATTCTCTTCTCGAAGCCTTTTAACTTCCTGTCCTAATTCACTATTGAACGCATCTGTTATTGACATATACTACTCCTCCTCAAAAATTTCTCTCGCTTTGTCTGCCAGCATTTCATTTCTCGTTGATTTATCATCGAAAATATGCAAGCACTCAGACTTCAGCCTTTCCAAATTCTTTTCACTTGCAGTTACTCCGATTTCTTTTAAGGCATTTATCAAATCTTCATCGTACCATTTTTCAACATACCAAGCGTTATCATCTGGCTCTTCATCATGTTTCGCTCCGCAATGCGGGCAATAATGTTCTCCATAGCACCAGAACCATTTCCCACACGCAGGACATTTCGCAAGCTCTTCCGCCCACTGTTCTTCCAGATAAGTCTCCGGATGCTGCCAGTCCACCGCTTCAAAAATACGATCAGCTATATCCTCTTGCCCGTTGCACATATCCAAAAAATCTTGCCTTGTATAAAGAGAATCGCTTAGCTCTGGAATATAGCAGACTTTATCTGGATGCTCCTTATCAAGATACGCTTCTTCATCCTTGAAGATGTTTCCCTGTCTGTAAAAATCACGCTCTATCACTGCACCTTTTTCGTTCATTTCATCCGCCGGTTTGAAGCTCCCGACCTTCACATATTCTCTTGTCTCTGAATTATCCATAGACAACCTCCCCGAATAGTGCGTATTGAATAATGGTATCTGCCACATCTGCATCAATATAGCAGGTATCTATTCTTAGTTCATGATTCACAAATTCTAAGCAATCTGAATACTTTGGTTCCTTCAAATATTTCGCCAAACCATTTAGAAACTTTTCTTTCGTAAGAATGTACCATTCTGTATCATCTTGATCGAACGGTTCAACTACATGGATGTGAAGTTCTCCATCTCTCGCAATCTGTTCATGCCCCCACTCTGCCGCTCTTTTCTCTTCTGGAACTTTTGCCCGATTTGCCCAATGGGTAATGCCGCCTTCCAGTGCTGATACCATAATGTCATCAATATCTTCAGCAGTTACCACTACGCTGAAGCTCAGATTCAATACATTGTTAAGCCCCTTTCTTTTTACCTCTTCCATTACTCACACACCCTTTCCACATAGTCTACACTGTTTGTCTGAAATCCATTTTCCGCACAAAACTCCACCCAGCAATCCAAAAGCTCCGCCAGATCATACGCATCAAATTGAGTTTCATCTCCATCGTTGAAACCGATGTTGTATGTGCCGCCTCCAGCCTTCACTGATCCTGCCGCTGCCGTTCCTAATGTCATAATTTGCCTCCATTTCTTCTATATCTTTTTCTGAATACCAATCTACTTCAAAAATATCCGGTTCTACACACGCATCATCTGCTGTCAAAACGATATTCTCTTTGTCATATTCGCTTTCTACATGATTTATAGCTTCTTCCAGACTGTCTGCCTCCACCACAATCTCCCTACGCAATGTTTCCTGTACTGCTATGCAATATTTCACGCTGATTCCTCCTGCATATCTATTCCATCAAATTCTTTCCTAATTCGTGCTTCATTCTCTCCGGCTAATTTAAGCAGACTCCACCCGCTATCATAGGCATCCAATGAAATGTACCCATCGCCAGCAACCGTAATAGATGTCATGCCATCAAATCCTATTTCACGAAGATTTTCAATCAACTCTTTCAGATGCGGTAAAGCCTGCTTGCATACTCCTCTAAACTGTTCTTCAGTTATCACTTTCTTCTCCATGTCTGCTCCTCCTTGAAATACTCTGCTATTTTTTCTTTTGCATATTTTCTGATTTCATCATAGTATTCGCCGTACTCTCCACTATTCCAGTCCGTAGTTTTGTGCTGCTCTTCAAACTCATTCGACCAATCAATGAATTTTTCATTCCAAGTACTACTTTCAATATTTTCCAGCAAGTCATATTCGGCATTTTCTTCAACGAAAACCTTTGTAATTTCTATGAGATTTTCTGCTGCTTTGTTGAAAGCAATTCTATCCACCATCCTCCACCTCTACTTTCTTGTAAGCTCTACTACTGCTAAAATAATTACCATGATTGCATCAATTATGAGAGCCATACCATTCAGGATGTTCAGCCCTTTCTGCACTGTCAGGCAAATCAGAAACGCCAATAGCACTACCAAAATCCTTCTCGCTTTCCTCATTTACTTTCGCTCCTCTCTATGCTATACTAAGCAGACGGAAGGGAGTTCCTGCTCCCCTCCGCAGAACTGTTTGTTCAATCAGCTAAACCAGTTAAGAATTGCTGTTACTATCACAGAAATAATAGTGATTACAGCTAATAGAATGTTGGTGATGCACTCTATCTTCTGGTATTTGAGAAGCTGTTGTTCGAGCAGTTCTTTTTTCTTCTGCTTCTTTTTCTTGCCCAACGGACTATCCTCCTTTCCAAACTTACCAACTGGTAAGTTTTTCTATAATCTTATCTTAACTTACCCACCTCTGGTGTCAATCGGAAAGTTTATATTATTCCGTTTTGCACCTACTCTTTTTTCTTGTGATTATGCAAGGCGTAAATCATGGCGTTTCTTACTCGCCCTGTCAGACGATAAAATTCATCATCATCCATTGGATTCATGTAAAATTGTACTGTCTCTAAGCGGTCATCCTGATCGTATATCTTGATTCCGTACAACACATGGTCTGCTCCAGTCCGCTTCATTATTCTTGCCGCCTCACGCTCAAAGCGAAGCAGTTCTCCTGGAATCTGAGCCAATTCTATTTCTCCACGCTGTTTACAACCAGTTGAATCCCGTAAGCTCCACTTTACCATTCGTCTTCCTCCAAATCCTCTTCCCATTCATCCGGCGGATTTACCTCATACCCAGCAATGGCATACCATCTTCCGCACCCTGGGCATTGGCAGCACCCATAATATCTATCTTCCAAGAAAAACTCTTCTCCACATTCACATCTTGCAAGCGCCGGAACGCTACATGATGATTTTCTCGTAACAACTCCAAGACTTTCTACTTCTTCTGGATGCTTTAAGCACCACATGAAATTCTTTTCGGACAGATTATTAAGAACTACCTTTCCATCCTTCCACGGAAAAGCGAACCCCGCCTCCGGATCATTCCGGAATCTGTATTCTAAGTTCAATTCCTCGTGATATTCTGTATGTGCCGGTCTAATGATTTTCATTTTCTTTTCCTTTCAAAACCACATAATCAATTTCATAGGTTCCATATGCCATACTAAGCACATCTCCAATCGCCTCTTCTGTGCAGCTAAATTTATCTCTAAACATTTCTTCCAGCAAAACTTGTCCACCGTCTATTTCCGGAAAATCTTGGCTCAACTCATACTGTTCGTAATAAATATAGTCAACATAGCCTTCTTCAATATCTTCCGGAAGAAGATTATCTCCAGTGCCTTCTGCAATACGAATAATCTGTTTCATTACCGGGATGAAGATGTATAAATCGGCGTATCTACTTTCTGTACTCACAACACCGCCTCCTTCTTCTCAAAATCAAAAATTCCAATACTCTGAATATATTTCTTTGTGGTCCGAATCCCACGCCCAAACTGTTTTCCTTTAATGTACTGCCGGAGATAGTATCCGCCGACCAGCTTTACTACCTCCCATGTCTTATCTGGATTCCAGCGGTCCTGATAGAATGTTCTCGTCACTCTTACTGCTCCTTTCTAAACCGAAATGTATTCTACTTCTTCGCCGTTCTTCCACGAAAGTCCAGCTTCGTTCAGAATATTTTTCATATCCTCTATGCTCCATGTAGTCCAGCGGTGTTCTTCCCACGCATTTTCAGGAACTCCATTACAACCACCGAGATCTCCGCTCATGAGCTGTTTGTATCCTCCATAGCTAAATTGTTCAAAGTTCCTTGTAAGCCGTTGCATCTGTTTCTCGCTATGATGTTTTCCGCATCTTTCATAAAAACTCTTATCCTGTAAAAACAGAAAACTATCGAGCGGAACAAGAATGGTTGGACTTTTTCTCACTATCGGGTTATGCACCAGGTTCATTACAATTACACCTCCTCAAAAAATGTAGTCGCTATTCTCGCCACATCAAAGCAGATGCTTGTCAGCTCCTGATCTGTATCGCTGTGTTCCATAATGTCCTGAGCGATTTCTACGATGTCTTCTGTGGTAATATTTTCTTTATCATCTGCCAGATCATACAGTAAATGGTTATATGCTGCATTGTCTCCGCCGGTATACCAGCGTTTTGAAATACAAAGTCTCCGAAGGGAATCTGCATTGATTTGTCTGATTTCTTTATATTCTTTCTTCATGGTTTATCCTCCTTACCGTTTGGTAATTTTTATCTTGCTATCATCTTACCTTACCGTTCGGTAAGTGTCAATCATTAAATTTATATTTGCGGAAATATTGTGGAAATAAACGATATGCTTTATATAAGGAAGGGACTGATTTTTGAGATATGCCTTAAAAGCCTCTGAAATGCTTCTGGATTGATTTTATCTTTTTGCCGAAGGAGATATTGAAAATTTCTGTGGAATCGACTGGGACTTGATATGTCAAAAAGCTCATTCATTTTTTGTGCAATTCGTACATTTTAGATGTGCGTGCAAAAGCAAGACCGCATACGGCGGTTTTGCGTATATTCTCTTTATTATTCTGGTACTGGTAATGGTAATGGTACTGGTTACAGTGGATTTTCCTATGGACTGTCCTGTGGATTATCCGGCGGACGCAAGAAACAGTTGACTTTTCTCTGGAAGTGGCATATTATAATCTTAGCTAAGAAATCGGATTGTATTCCATAGCCAAAGCGAAACCCCAGAGAGGCCAGTCTCTGGGGTTTCTTTTTTGGGTTAGCTGTCTTTATCGTTTCGATCTAACCACTTGCGGATGTAATAGCCAGTTACACTCGCCATAACCGAAACAAGAAATCGGATTATGTATTCCATAACACCACCTCCCTTCTGCTGGAGGTTCGACAGCATCTCTATAATACCACAGCACCTCACTGCTTTCCACATCTTTTCGACAAATAAAAAAATCCCTCCGCCAGTTTCCCGGCAGAGGGTGTGATATATTTAGCGTTATGCTCTTGCAATATATGCTGAATGAACGAATCCATAGATTCTTCCATCAATTCTGACATAGTACCATCTGGATCCATCAGTAGCATTTACTACATCGCAGACATCAACTAAGTTTCCATATCCAAGCCGAGGCCAGGACTTAATGATAGGATTGTTTGTGCCTGCCCATGTACGAACATTAAGAGCATCAGCAGTCACTTTCCCAACCCACTGAGGAGTTTTGGTAATTACTCCATCATCTGAAACCGTAGTGTCTGCATTTGGCTTGCTGGAAGACTGCTTCGTAATGTATGCCGCTGCAACAAAACCATACTTTTCTCCCTGGTTCCCTTTAATCTGCACATAATACCACGGATCACCGTCTTTATCCTGTACAGTTTCACAAACACCAACTTTTGTGCCCTGAGAAATCGTAGGATAAGATTTCAGATTCGGATTTTCCGTTCCGGCCCATGTTCTGACATTAAGCGTTCCCGTATTCACAACGCCGTACCATGCAACATTTTTATTGAGCGAACCACCAGATGACGGAGGCGTTACCGGATTAACCGGAGCCGTTCCCTCCCCGCTGTATTTCGGGCGGGCAAAACCTCTGATATTTCCGTTTCCAACGGAAAGAACACGGCGTGCAACTGCTTCTCCTTTGTTTCCTTCAATGCAAGTAATCTGCCCGTTAGAAACACTTTCTACGAATCCGATATGATCGGAGTATCCGTTGTTAGGCTGATAGGACTGATCCCAATTATAGAGGATAATATCGCCCGGTTTCGGAGTGATCGTGCCGTCTTCAATCCAAATACCCTTCCCGATGAAAATTTTGATATGCTGCTCACATCCGCACTCCCGTCCGATCAGATCAGAGGTTCCTGCCTTGATGCCTGCGGCAGACACTGTTGTATCACACCATTCATCATGGTACTGTACCGCATAGCCACGAGGGAGCGGCTTCACGGAATTGTAAAGGTCAATAATCTGTTTGAATTTTCCGTTCGCCTCGCTAAATCCAAGCCAGGCTCTCATAACATTCAATGTATCCTGTGCTGTTCTTCCCATCGTTTCTTCCTCCTTTTTCTCTCCAAAATAATAATTCATATCTACATTTCCGCTGATCCCAGGAACTTTCCCGCTGCTTGTGTACTGCTGATAATCACATTTCACATCCGGGCTTCCGGAATAATCCGCAAGCCAAAATACATACTTTTCCAGAACATCTGGCGTATACATATTCCGGTAATAGTCCAGGTTGCAATACACGCCAGCTGTATATCCCTGCTCTTCCACATAGGAGCAAAATGCCTTCGTGAATGCAATGCACTCATTCTTTCCGAGCTTCACTCCTTTTTCAGCAGCTTTCTTCACTGTGTCGTACTCAAAATCAAAGAACACAACAATATTTTTGCCAAGTCCTGCCTTCTGTATATTTGCAAGGCAGGAAGCCGCCTCTTCTTTTGCCCCTTCGGCTGATGTGGCGTAACAAAAATGATAAACGCCCCGAATCGGAATACCGTACTTTTTGCACCCAGCCACATATTCTAAAAATCTTTCGTCAATAGCTTTTCTGTATCCTTCTCTCAAAATGGCAAATTCTACATTCCTGGCAACTTTTGAAAAATCAATACTGCCTTGCCATTTTGAAATATCAATCCCTTTCATCATTCCGTATTTCTCCTTTCAAAACAAGAACACCGTTCTGTCCGTATTGTAATTTCATACTTCCCACTCAGACATTTTACCTCGAATGGTCCGGCGTATTGATATGCTTTTTCTCCATCGTGGTAAATCGTAACCTGTCCGTTCATTGTTTCCGGACAGTTTTCTTCAGATGAAATATTCTGAGTTTCCACGCTCCCTATATTCTTCTCTTCTGGAAGCGTAACCGCAAGAGCTGTCATTAGAAAGGCGGAGCAAATAACAATCAGCACCCCGAATAGTGCCGTTAAAAACCATATTAGAAACTCTTTGCTTTTCATTCTCTTACCCCCACAACGGAGCCTGACTTATGCCAGGCTCCGGCAGACTACTATTCCTCGTCAATCTCTGTTTCGATTAAAGTTCCTTCTCCGATTCCAGCATTTGCCGCATCGGTCAACCCTTCCCCGATGATGTAGGCAATCAGCGTTGCGCCGCCCATGATGATTGCAGTAACCTGAGTGATTGCATTTTCCTGCGCTCCTCCAGCGATCATCAGCGGAGTAACAAAACCAACTACCGCTGCCCAAAATTTTCTACTTGTCAGTTTTCTTACCCAATCAATTTTCTTCATGATACTTACCTCCTGTATAACTTTCGTTTATTTGGCTCTGTGAGCCTCTGATTGTTCCCTGGCTGCCTTTTAATCCCGCCAGTGAGGATTTGTTTGGTTGCATTATAAAAGCCGGAGAATAGCTCATTAGGTCATTTCCGGCTCTGCATGAGTTCTGATATTCTTTCTTCTTCATTCATCTGGATTACATCCAGTAATCTCATGGCTGGCTGTACGGTAGTATGCATATCTCCGTCCCCGCCTGCCTCTTCATAATCTCCGAACATTTTCCAGAAAGCGTCAGACTCCATTACAGACCATGCCAATAACGGGTTCTTGTCTTTGCTGGTATAGTAGCGGTAACTCTGAAGCAGCCTATCACGCAACTCATTTCTCTTAGTCTTTTTCCTTCTCTCTTCGATGTCCTTCAGCTCTTGGATTATCTCTTTCTGTGTATTTCTCAAATCATTGATTTCTGATGAAAACTCCTTCTGCCGTTCAATACTCTGCTCTCTCCATTTAGGATACTGTTGCACCTGTCCCAGAATATCTTTCATTTGCTTTTCTTTTTCAGCTTCCATCTCGTATTTATCCTTGAAATACGCCTCTACCTTCTTGTATGTCTTCCACATAAAGATAAAAGCAGCAATTAAGAGAACTACTGTACCAAGCCTCATTCCACCGAATACTTCTAAAAATTCGTCCATTTTTCACCGCCTCATACTGTTATGCTCATTTCATAATTCTCAGGTCCAGCTCTAATCAGCATCCTTCATCCCTCCCTTCTTATGGTGGCGTGTTCAGTTTTTCAACCATCTGGTTATTTTCCCGAATCATCCTAACCAATTCTTCATCTAAATCAAACGCAGAATTTAGGCAAAAACGCCTCATGAGTTCAGAAATGATATATCTCTGATTCTCTATGATCGTATTCTGCACTTCCAAAAATTCCTCCTGGTTCATCGCCTTCCTCCTGGTTTTCTTTATTGTGTGTCAACACTATTTCATCCAGAATCTTGTTTATCAACGCATCGCTATTGCAATGCTCCAACATACCAAGATAGCTCTGAAGGGTTTCTGAAAAGTCCTGCATCGTAATCTTGTAATCCGTATACTTTGCCGACATACCTCTCAACGCTCTCCGTATTCTTAATGTGGTACTCTTTCGTATCACTACCCGTTCCGCCCATATACGGTATCCTACAAATTCAATTCCTTGTCCGATAGGGCGTATGCAAGTCTTTTTATTCAAATGCAGTTCCAACTCTTGCAATAAGAATTGTTCTATCTGATCTTTCCAAATTCTGAGTTGTAATTTGCTATTGCACAAAATAATTACATCATCCATATAACGGATATAGAACCGGATCTGCAATTCCCTCTTGCAATACTGGTCTAATTCGTTGAGGTAGACATTTGCAAACAACTGTGACAGAAGATTGCCAATCGGCATACCGACATCAAAAAGGCGTTCTTCCAAAGGCACATCGCCCGGAGAACGCCCCAACGGTAAGCCAAAAGGTGTATGCTCGCAGTCTATAATGGAATACAATACCTTCAGCAGTCTTTTGTCTTTTATTTTCTTTGCAAGAATCTTTTTCAATACCCGGTGGGATATTCTATAAAAATACTTGCTTATGTCCAGTTTTAGGTAAAACCATTGTTCTTCTTTTCGGCTTGCCATTACAACCCAGTATTTTAGCCTTTGCATGGCGCTTAGGCTTCCTCTTCCCGGAATGCAGCCGTAGGAATCTTCTATATATCCTTTAACCAGAACAGGATTTATTACCCGGTAAATAGCCCACTGGACAATTCTGTGTTTGAATGAAATTGACATTATCATTCTCTTTTTCGGTTCGTACACATAAAATATGTAGTACCGATCAATACTGTATGTACCGTTGAAGATTTCGTTCCGGATTTCTTGAACCATAGCCCAAACGTCCAGATTATATATCAAAGCATCTTTATTGTATCTTCGACCTTGTGAAGCATCTTCTAAGGCAGCATACAGATTGTCGATGGAAAATATTTCGTCAAAGACATTCTTTATTTTCATGTTACGATTTTCCTTTAGAAATCTATGTGTAGCAGCTTTCAATCTCTTTACTTGCGGCATCCATAGGTGTTCCGGTTTTCTTTGTGTCCGCCGGAACAATGCTATCCACTCTCGAATAGCACCATTTTTCTCCTGCCTTTCAGCCCAGAGTGGAAATAGACTCCTTTATCCTCTCGCACTGTCGGTAAGTCCTTGAACTTGCCGCCTCTGGCATATGAGAGTAAAGCGGAGCGAAAGCCAACATTGCTGTTGGAGATGGACCGAGGGTTGTTCAGGTTCACGTTGAACACACCGGCATTAGAACCGTTGTTCCAGTTGCCCCCACAAAGCGGCAAACGCGATAGCCTATTCCCATCGTGCCAGCCCCTATCGGGACCGGCACTGATATGATTTCTTACTGCTTGATGTCTGCTGCTTTCCACTGCTTTTCGCAGTAGACGGAGTATCATCGTACAGCCATTTCTTGTAACCGCCTAACATACAGCCGATTTCTTTGGAACGCCGTGTCCATTCAGCATGAGATGTTGCACCTTTCAGATACTTCAAACGGTATGCAAGCGTTACATAATCCTGCAATGCTTTATTCTTCATATCCAGATTTTTATGAGGCGTTTTCTTGGAGTAAGCCAATTCCAACTCGTTTGCAAGTTCCAACATATCTTCCATGCAAGCTGCAATTCTGTCTCCGAGTAACTTTTGATGCGGTACGCTCCACCTTTCGATTAGTGGCATTGCGTACTCTATCATATCAATAATTTTCATGCGGATTCGCAAGTTTTCAGTCTTTTGTTCTCCGTTCACCGTCTCATTTATCTCTTGCCATTCCACTTCGTTCCTCCTTAAAAGCAAAAAGCTCTGCTACCGCAGAGCAAACAGTGATTCGGTTTTACAGTTCACAGAAAGCGGAGCGAAAGCCAACATCGCCGCTGGAGAGGGACCGAGGGTGGTCCAGGTGCACGTAGAACACACCGGCACGAGAACCGCTGTACCAGCTGCCCCCACAAAGCGGCAAACGCTCGCCGGTAGTATTTACCCAATGATAATCGCCGCCATAGTCTCCGCCCGGTTCATCCGGATATAATAACAATGCCTTCGCAATCTCCGGAGCCGCTGATACAGAAGAATTAAGAGTCATATCCTTATACTGACAGCCATTTCCCTGATCCGTCTTGTAGGATACCGCACCGGAAGTAAGCTGAATCTTTCCTGATACCCAATCCCATTTCAAAGTATCTGCTGTTCCAGGCTCAACAAGAGTTCCATCCTTTTTGATAGCTTTCCACTCTGTTGACTTGTCTCCCATATTTGTTTCCGCCAGCATACTGTTCGCATACGGAATAATCTGGATTTCTCCATCTTTCACACGCATACCAGCGCACCATTCCCACACATTTCCGTTCAGATCGGCAATTCCATCCGGCATCCAGTTATGATACCATGTAGCCGGTCCAGAACCGGTAAGGCAGCGTGCTGGTTCGCCCGGATGTGATTCCGCTTCCTTGCTTTCCCACGCACAAGGAACGCCTTTTTCATGCTGGTATGTGTAGTCTTTTCCCCAGAAATTGTTTCCTCTTGGCATAGTTCCATTTTTTCTGCACCAGAGGGCAATCGCACTCCATAGAGAATACGGATTTAAACTCCAGCCTTTTCCTTTGTTGCGGCAGAATGTCAATGCCTGATCGAATGTAACATAAACCTTCGGATCACGCATAGGAAGCGAGTACGCTCTGTCATTCAGTACAATATTCTGAAACTTTGACACATACAGTACATCCTTCTCTACACCGCCCACTGAAAATGCTGGATGGATATTCTGACTTCCTCCACTCATGATTTCCGCAATTTTCATTTTCGGAAAAGGAACCATAACAGACGGCATTCCCATATCATCAAAAAGGACGGTATTCTTACCGCCCGTCATTGCTTCAACCGCTAACTTAAAATCATCAAAATTTGGCATCTCTTATACCTCCATATCCCATAATCTCAGTTCGCATTTGTTAATATCGAAAGGAACCGGTTCTTTATTTGTAACAGTCGGAGATTCCATGCTCTCCTCATTTTCCGGATCATAGTCTGGATTTACTGCGGTTGTCTCAATGTACTCTCTTGCCGGTACAATAAGCTGTGCTACATATCTTTCGCCAGAATCAGCACCCATAACCAATGCTCCTGTGTAATCCTGGCAAATATCAATCACAACCTCGTAGTCCCTTTCCTTCTTTGAAACATTGAACATCAAATCTCCATCGTTGAAATCAATGTTTTTCCCCATCACTTCATAGGGAATGAAATTTGTGCCGTCTTCCGGCAGATATACTACTTTCATCAGAAATACCTCCTTCTGTTCTGTGACATTCTAACTGCTTCATTTGTTCTTGCAGCTGCAATCTCAGCCGCTTCCCTCATGGCTGGATCTCTTCTGTCCACGCCATAAGTTTTCATGATGTGTTCTGCATCAGCTTTTCGGTTCTCATTTTTGATAATCACATTCGCCACGCCTATACACCTCCTCTCACATAGCAATTCACAATGACTTTGGATGCTGAGCCGGTATATGCAATCTTGAATCCATTGAGCAGCTTATCGGTAAACTCAAATTCTCCAACCGCCCCTCCGGTAACTTCCACAACTTCGCAAGTAATGGTATATTTCATGTTGTTTTTCGTTACCGGCAACTGAACCGTTTTCTTTGAATTGTTATGCGGATATTTCTGGGAATTGGTAAGCGTAACCTGAATCTTGTCTCCAGACAGCCCCTCCAAAATTCTGCCGATGTGGAGAATATTCCTGGCATTTTCTGAAGCCATCAGCATTGCTTCCAGCGCCGCCATATCCATAATGTTGAAATTTGTAGCGTTCTGTGGTGTTCCTTGCTGCTTTACTTTTCCAGGAGATGCCGTGTGTTGAACTAAGCCACCGCCTAAATCCTTTTCCTCGTATCTTCCCGGAAACTCAACAACATGGTCCTTCCAGTTCACAAGGTCTCTCATTATTCCTCAACCTCCCTTTCGCTGATTTCCAGCTGGCAGACATAATAAAAGCCCTCGGCAACAGAATCCATTTTTAAGGATTCCTGTTTCGAGAGCCAAAGATTGTTGTTCGTATCATACAGCTGGATTTCTGTGACAGTTGCAGCCCCGGTAATTGCCGTCTCAATCTTGAATGAGATTTCTACCAAACCTTCCTCTGTCACATCAACCGATTCGATTTTTGCCTTATGGTAAACCGAACCGATTTTGTACTTTGCGTAGGCAATCGTGCGTTTCGTGTAATCCCGATACCCCTGAATCGCCTCGCTTGTAAGCAACTTCATTGTATATCCCTCCTTCTTTATATCTCAAAAGTCTCTCCGCAAAGTCTATACCGTACCTGGTAACACTCTGTGGTAACTTCTGGAGCCAACCCCTTTTCTGCTTCTTTTATCCCGATAGAAGTACCAGGAACCGTACCAGCAACATCATTCTGATACTTGTAGCCTTCAGCACTCATTTCTGCATCCAGCCCAACTTCTACATAGGCAGCCTGATTTCCCGTCTTAGGGTGCGTTCCTGTTTTCATTTCTTCGCTCGCAACCGGATAGGAAACCTCAAATCCTCTTGTCTCCGCCATTATTTCAACAGTTCCTTCTGTTGTTTTCAAACCAACGCTGACTTTCGGATATTGACCTGTTCCTCCAGATTCTCCGGTCATCGGAATTTCATACTTATGTGCGGATGCTTCTGGTGCAATATCTATTCCCGATTCTGCCATACGCAAGCCATAACTTACTGCCGGGGAAGTGCCGCACTGTGTATAATAGGCTGTCCATCTATGGACTCTTCCACATAGTTCCAGTTTAGCTAAAGAAGTAAATTTCATGGTAAAGGCTACATGGGATTGCTTGATCTCCTTCAGCTTTTTTATAAGAGCAGCCACATTTACCACATTGTCTCCAGCTTCCAGCGTAACCGTAAAAGTGTTTACAGGACCGGACTCATCATCTACATGAGCTTTTCTGCCGCTGATATTTTCCAAAATAACTTCCATGTGGTACGGGTTCATAGGCGCTCGTTCATCACGCTTACTATAAATCAGTCTGCGCCGTTCTTCATACGAAAGTCCTTCTTGGACTGGAAGCCCATACTTTTGTTCATGGTATCGAAGTCCCCAAGTCGCAGTTTCCGGAAATGCCTGATACGGCAATTCCTCAATAATCTGTTTTGCTTCATCCATCTCTAATCCCATGATCTGAAAAATCCATTTTCCCACATAAGAATTATCATAGAATCCGCCTGAGTCCACTGAACGGAGCATCCGTTTTGCTGATTCACTGGAAGGAAATTTTTCTAAATCCATACTCATTCCTCCCTCCTACGAAAACTGAACTTCCCCGGTTTCCGGATATTCGTCCTGGTCTAACTGAATATTCTTTTCTTCACCATTTATCTTCAAATCGGCAAAGTCAAGGACTCCCGGAAGATTTGTTAGAATAGAATGAACTCTGTTGTATCGAATGATATTTTCCAATTTGGCTGATGCGTAATATTTCATGATTGCATCTTTGAAATCGGATTCAATCTGCTCTATGTTTGTGCTGCTGTCATAAGATAACCCTGTACAGCCATAGCTGATAATCTTAGTATCTGCCGCAACCACTGTAAGGTCCGCGCTTCCTGTCGGCATAAGCCTTTTCTCTCTATCATCTGGAGACATGATGTGATTATATACGGCTTTTACCAGCCTCTCATTCGCCGGTCTTCCGTTTGAATCCACCAGAACCAGCTTAACCGTTCCTGGTCCGTTCCATGTTGGAACTACAATACAATCTCCGATTCCAACAACTTCCTTCGCCCACCTCTTGTAATCTGCATCATTTCCGATGTTGGAGGTCCCCTCGGATTCATAGGCTTCCATGATTCTTTCACGATACGATTCATTATCTTCTTCATCTGTTCCACCGGTAATATCTTCTTCGTTATACAATCGGCTGATACCTTCTATTGGCCTCAGCATCAGAATAACCGTTTCTGCTTTTGTGTTAGAAGCAATACCGCCATTCGCCGCAATGATTGGAACCTTAACTTTTCCTTCTTCTGGTATAATAACTTCTTCCTCTACGGAAAACTCCAAAGAAGAAGACACATCCGTTGCAGGCGTACATACTATGAATCCGGCTGCAATTCTCGTTCCGGAAACTCCCTCAAATGTAATATACCCGCTTGCCCGGTTCGCTTCCTTCCGGCTGATTCCCTTCTGTCTTCCATGCAGATCAAGCCATTCATCCCATGCCCACATTGGAAACATAAGCATCAATGTTCTAACAAGGTGGAACTGAATAAGCTCTGATTTCTCCAACGCTGTCGGCATAGTAAAATCGTAAGGAAATCCGCCCGGCATATCATCAATATCTGCCGGAAGATTATTCATCATTCTTTCCTGAATTTCCTCCGGGTTACTGCCTGACACAAAATCCGGAGCGACAAATTCAAATCTTTCATCTGCCATGTTTCTCACCTCCTTGCTCTGTTTCCAACTGTTACTGATAACGGAAACTCTTCCCATTCAATTCCTTTTACATTGAAACTGCAAACCACAGAATCTCCATTCCATGTAAAAACAAATCCCCGCACATATTCTGTACGAGGATTCACAAGCAGCGCCTCTGTTATCGTTCGCTCAATCGCCGATTCCACGGCTCCGCTACTCTTTTCTTTTATAGCAGATTCCATTTCTGTACCTATGGAATCTGAATACGCCAAACAAGTATAGCGTTCTGTGTTGACTACTTTTGCACACCAAACCCGGTACGCTTCTCGTCCATCACATTCAAGTAGCTGGTTCGCTCCATTTCTCACGAAATCCCCAGCTTCCAAATCCCACAATACGCTTGGCTTATATTTTTCGTCATACTGTTCTGATTCCTGAATGAGTTCCGGTACTTCCACCGTAGGGAATAACATATTTTCGCTCATAACATACCTCCTACAACGCACTCGCCGGGGCGATTACATCAATGACTGTCACCTCATTCTGAACCCATGCAATAAGCACTCTATCGCCTGGCTTGATTGCCGGAAGAGAAACCTGATGTCCGTGTGTGCCATTTCCGGATTCGTGTCCGCTATGCTGACCCCCACCGATTTCAAAGGATAATCCTCCGGCACATCTGCATACCGTATAATCCCCTTTAGGTATCGGGATCGGAAATGTATTTGTTTTCAGGCTGTAATCTCCTTCTATGCTCCCATAATCTAAAATTAGTCCGCTTTCTCCTTGCTTTGCCATGCGCTGTGACAAAACCTTTCCCAGCTTACTCACTCCAGGATTTCCCTGATACGGCATAAGCACCACCTCCTGCTACTCAAAAGTTCCTTCATCTACCCATCCATAAACATTGCTACTGCCATCCGTGTGAATTAAGTGCCACGGGTGCGCTTTTCCGTTATTCGGGCAATTCGGATCGAATGTAATCTTTGCTTTTCCTGCTCTCGCATTATATCCAGGTGCGCCCGACCACGAAGACAGATAATGTTTCCCGCCTTTGAAATACACTATATCTCCCACATTATAAGATTTCTTTGTGACCTGGTTGTTTTTAATCACTTCCGTCACTGCCTTTTTCAAATCCATCGTCATAGATCCGCTATCTGCATCGTGCCGGATTCCTTTCACATAATAGTAATCTTTCAATGTGCCTACTGTCATGTGAACCAGATCGCCTTTTCTGATAAACGGAATATCCGGAGCCTGAACGGTAATATCTTCTTTTACCTGCCCCTTTTCGTCAATGATTTCCTGAGCTGCTGATTGTGCATCACTTACACTATCATCCTTCCCACGAATATAAATCTTCTGACGGACACCGAACTTTGTAAGCCCGTTCACAACAGCCTCTACACTGGAACGCCCATCGTCATCCTCTTGCCCGATGATTTTTACCCTGGTAATCATTCCGGATGTGCTTTTCTTATGTGACACTTGCTTTGTGTTATCTGTTTCAAAATGATATACTGTTGTATTGCTGCCCCACTCTATAACGCTAACTTTGCCTTTGGCAGCTCGGATCATGGCAGAACCTCCACCTTTTTTCTTTGCATCATCCAGAATATCTAACAGTACATCTGACAGCATTTCCGTCTTATACGCAAGTTTCCCGTGGGTGACATCCGGTCCTTCATACTTATCCATCGGAATCTGCCAGTCATCAAAGATTTTGGTAATCGCCGATTTTGTTCCTATTCCAGAGGAATAATAGATAAGCTCCTGGCTCTCCTGCAAATTATACAGTTCGTCATAGCAAGTAACATCGAACTTATCTTTGCTCCCTGAAAGTGTAGGCTTCCAATCGGTAATATACCCTCTGGCAACTTCCTCGTCTATGGAGCCGTGAGATGCAAAAACGCCGACCAAGCATCCCGGCTTTGCCAGGGATGAAATCAGTCCGGCGCTTGTCTTATCGTTTTTGGCTGTGAAGGAGATTCTAACAGCTAATTCACCGTCATTCTCCTCCCAGCCTAAGTTTTCCACAAATTCCTTAATGTTGTACTGCTTTTTATCCTCCGTCATAACCACAAGGCGGTACTTAATGTTTGCTACATCAATCATCCTGCACCTCCTATGGTATCGTCAGAACTGTTCCCGGATAAATCCAATGTCCGTTATCGCTGCCTCGTCCGCCTCTATATCTCTTTGCTGTGGCTTCAATCGTAGAAGAGTTGGCGGAATAGATTTTTTGCCAGCTGGTTCCACTTCCATAGTATTTGCTTGCTATCCCCCATAAAGTATCGCCACTTTTCACTGTATGCGTTCTACTTGATTGAGGAGCCGGTGTCGGTCTTGGAACCGTCTTTTTTACAAAGGCAGCGATTTTCAATTCTGATGTTGTGTAGATCTTCAGTTCCTTATAAATTGTGAATGTAATGGAGTAGTCGATGTTCCCATAAGCTCCGGTTTCTATCGGCTCAAAATCACTGATCGTCACATCGTAATTGATATTTGTTTCAGTGACTAAGAGCCGGAGTACAGTTCCTTTTATCATCCAGTTCCGCAGAACCTTAACACATTCAGCCGGAGAGGTCCACTCACGAATCATAACCTCGTTTCTTTTAGACTTCCCGTAAAATGTTCCGTCCCATGAAATAGTCTCAGCTTCCAATCCTCTCGGAATTTTTACTGTTCCTTTTGAGATAATGTCGTAATTCTGATACTTGGTTCCGAACTTCGTTTTGATTCTTTCCGGAAGAGATTGAAATGTAAAGCTGGAACTTTTATTTGATACTTCACTCAAAAATATATCCATAACTTTACGCCTCCTTGACTGGCATATTTGAAAAGACCATTTCTAATCTTTCTGCCAATTCTCCACCGATTTCGTCTGCAAGCTCCCTCATGTGTGTGCGGACTACTCGGATAATATCCGATTCATTTCCGCCGTTTCCGTCTATACGGAATGTAGGATTAAGGCTTACATTCACATGAACTTCTGTCTTTCTTTCTCCTTCTCCAGAACCAGACTTAACTGCAACCGGTTCCGTAGATGTGGTATCTTCCATATCCCCTTCTGAGAACTCGTGATTGCCCCGTGGTGCTTTTGCAAGCGTATCATTGATGGAATTTAAGTCCTCATAGTTTTGGAACGGATTTGAGGTATATCGTGAGTTTTCTACAATACCGCCTTCGGCATATTTCTTTACACCCAAAAGCTCTCCTGCTTTTTCCCACAAACTAAGTCCTCTGCTTCTTCTCTTGCTTCCAAGAGGAATGATTGCTTCTGGTCCATCTTCTCCTACCCAGGAAAGAAGCGGTCCATTTACAATATCTCCGTTGGCATTGGATGCGATGCTCGCATTTACCGTTGCCGTTCCGGAACCGCCTCCAGAGAAACTGATTGTAGCTGACGGATTCGCCAGCTTGTAATTCGCCGTAATAGTAACTGGCGTTGTGGTATTGAAGCCCGGTGCAAACGCTGTATCAATAGCAGTTCCCGTATTTCCTTTCAAGGTTGTGATGGCTGAGTTGATCGGTCCCATATCCGTATTCTGAATTGCTCCTCCTACGCCGGTGCCAACCTGTGTGCCAATTCCTGAATAGTCAATCAGCGATAACTGCGTTGGCAGTTCTGTGCTGATATTCTCTACCAGAGGAGTGTAAGCACCTGACAAATCAGCATTTGCCATCTGCTCATAAAACTCGTTGGAAAACGGACCTACGAAGTCAACGCCTGAATAGGCTCCACTCATATCTACACTGCTGAATGCTGTTGTAATCTGCTCCTGCATACTCTGAGGTATTGTTTCCGCAACTCCACTCATCATCTCTGTAATAGCCGTCTGAGCTTCCATGCTTAGGCTGTCCAGTCCGAGCCACTGAGATGCCGTTTCAGTATCCCAAGTGGTAACATCTACACCACTCGCCATAGCATTATGAAGAGCCGTCTGCAACTTTTCTGCGGTTGTGCCTTCAATATCCGGAAGTATTCCGTCCAGTTCTGTAGCGTAGGCTTCTGCGATTGCTTCCAACTGGAAATTTTCAACAGTAACCTGCATATCGGAAATTTTCGCCTCGTATCCGTCAGCTAAAGCCTGGAGCTGTTCGTCATACTGCTCCTGAGAAATTGCACCTTCGCTTAACTGCAATTCGAGGCTGGCAATGCCAACCTTCAGTGATTCATCATATGTCTGGGTGGCACTTTCCACCTGTTCCTGTAATTCCGCCTGCAATTCCGCAAAAGAATCTGCATCCAAGTTTGCACCGCTGTACTTGATTTTCAGTGCCTTAAATTCAGCCTCCGTTTGAATATCTGATACCTTCTGTGTGATTTCCGTAATCTGATTTTGCAAGTTCGTAATTTCAGCCTGTTCATCCAGCGTAATCACACCGTCCTCCAATGCTACATTCACTTTAGCTGTCAGGTCATTTCCTAGACTGTTGATCTGTTCCTGAAGGCTCGCATAGACCGTATTCAATCCAGTAGTGACATCCACATCGGAATTAGGCTCAATCAGCAGATCAATAGCTGTCTTTGCTTCATAATGCTTACTCTCAATGTAGTCTGTTGCACTCTGGATCATGGCATCTACCCCGGCAAGGTATTCCTGAGTATCTGCATCATCAAATTTCAATCCGAGGCTTGCCTTCCAGTTCAACTTGTCCATGTTTGAAATAGCAGCTTCCATATTGCTGTATGTCTGCTCTACTTCCGCAGAGGCATCGCTAAATTTTGTTACCGCCTCTATATTGTCCCCAAATGTCATTTTTCTGGCTATGTCTTGGATTTCTTGCATGGATAATTTGACATCTCCGAAATGGCTCTGAAGATTTTCGCCAACTGCTTTCTGGAACTTCTGTCCAAATTCCTCAGCTGTCATGCTGGTATCGGCAAGTGCATCTTTCAAATCCTGAGATTCGTACTTAGCCTGTTCTTCAGCTAATGCTAATGCTTCTGCCTCTTCCTGTGCTTTTTTCAGATTCTCTTCATATTCCTTCTTTGCGCTGTCACCTTTAATCCATCCAGCGATTCCGCCTACGCCAGCGCCAATCAATCCGCCTACCACAGTACCAAGTCCAGGGATAACACTTCCGAGTGCAGCACCAGCAGCTGCGCCAGCTCCTACACCTCCGACTTTCCATGCACCGGATTCTTTATAAGCCGCCGCTTCGTCTTTGTCTTTCGAGGTAAATCCTTTGTACAGATCAAATCCACCACTAATAAGGCTTGCCCCTCCGGCAATTCCACCAGCAGTAGCTCCAAGTCCAAGAGCAGATAAAGCACCGGCAGATAGCGAAGCACCTCCTGCAAGGTTTCCGGCTCCGAGTTTTATGGCGGTATTTGCACCAAAGCCAAGTAAGCCAGTTCCCGCACTGGCACTTCCTAAAAGCCTGCGTCCAATTCCGGGAACCACTGTGGTTCCTCCTCCTGGTGCTGTTGTTGTGCTGCTTCCAAAAATACTTTTACCGAAACTAATTCCTTTTGCTCCAACACTTAACAAAGGCATCCCTACCTTTGCAATCATTGCCGCTGAAATCCACGATGAAAGATCCGCCTTATCTCCTCCCGGCAATATCTTTCCAGCATTGGAGAAAATGCCTTTGATTGCTCCCCATAGTTTTTCCTGAAGTGCATCTACATCAAATCCGTCAATCAGCCCTTTTGCGAAAGCAGAGCCTACGCTTGCCCCTTCCCCGGCAACATCTGATACATCTACTCCAAGCAATGCCAGGATTCCAGTTGAAACCGCCGTTCCGATTCCTCTTCCTAAAGAGCCGGCTTTTCCTACGAAGAAGTCATGACCTTTACTATCCCACCAATCAGAAAAAGGCTCCGCAATCAGTTCGTCCCATGCAATTCCGAATTTTCCAAATGCGTCTGCGTTTGCCCATTCATCTGTACTGGTAAACTCTGCAATCTTATCCTGAATAGACTCTATTTTCTTGTCGATAGCATCAAAAACTTTAAGACCGAACTCTTCAATCTCTGGCATATTATCCTGAAGCATTTCGGACAATGCCAAAATATACGGCTTCATTCGTTCTCCCCAGCTAAGCTGTACCGTTTCAATGGCTCCGCCTAATTGTTCTAGGGAACCCTTCAGATTATCCTGCATCGTATCTGCCATTTTATCAGCAGCACCTTCAGATTCATTGATAGCCTCTGTCAACTTCTTATAGTCCTCTTCAGAGGTATTGATGATTGCAAGCATTCCGGCCATAGCCTCTTTGCCAAATATCGTGCTGGCCGCTGCTGTCTGTTCTGTTTCAGAAAGCCCTCCCAGACTACTTCTGAGATTGTCCATAACACCCTTTAAAGATTTCATGTTTCCTTCGCTGTCTGTGAGGCTAATACCGTACTTCTTCATAGCTGCCGCCATATTGTCTGTTGGAGCTGCCATATTTGCAAGTGCTGTCTTTAACGATGTTCCGGCCATACTGCCTTTTACTGCGTTATTGGACATCAAACCAAGTGCAATAGAGGCATCCTGAATGGAATACCCCATCGCTCCCGCTACCGGTGCTATATATTTGAATGCTTCGCCAAGATCAGATACATTCGTATTGGTAGCTGATGATGCTACTGCCAGAACATCAGCAAATTCTGCGGTATCCTTTGCTTTCATTCCAAACGCCGTCAGTGCATTGGAAACAATATCCGTTGTAGTTGCCAGATCAAGACCGTCTGCTGCTGCAAGACTCATAATTCCGCCGATACCATCAACCATATCCTGAACTTGCCATCCAGCCTGAGCCATATAGGTAAATGCTTCTGCCGATTCAGTTCCTGAGAACTTCGTCTGTGCCCCCATTTCTTTCGCTTTTGCTGTCAGCTGTTCCATCTGTGATGCATTCGCATTGGAAAGAGCCTGCACCCGGCTCATGGTTGCCTCAAAATCCGCATAGGTATCAACCGTGTCCTTCAGGCTTATACTTACCCCAAGGACAGCTCCTACTTGGAAGACGGGATTTTTTAGCAGATTCAAAACACCCCTGATAGGAGCCGTTGCCAAATCAACAGCTTTCATGGTTACATTCCATGTTTTCCCGCCTACCGTTCTAAGCCCGGTTTTCAGTTTATCCAGGATAGGAGAAATTTTGTCTTTCGCCTCTAACAATACCTGATATTTCTGCTTCATCCAACTTGATAAGCTCCGCTGGGTTCTGTTTGCCGACCTATCGAACTGTGTTACTGTTCTTCCTGCCCGATCAACAGAGTTCTGAGCCCGCCTTGCCGCCTGTTCTACATCTTCTAGGCTGTCTGTGATATTTGACAGTTCTGGATCTGTATTGTCAGTGACTTCAATCGGTATTTCAATTCTTACTGTCTCTGCCATTTATTTGTCCCCTCCTTCCTTGTAAGATTCAAGCGTTACCTCCATAGAGGCAAACAAAAAAGCCCTCACTCCTGGGGGCTTCTGGTAAAATTCATCCGGCGTCATTCCGGTCTTCTGGAAAATATGATGGAGTAATGTGGCCTTTCCTCCGGCCATTATGAGTTTTTTGCCACTTCCTCCAGATTGTTGCTGTCATATCCGCTAAGTTTGTCAATGGCTTCGATGATCTTATCTTTCTCTCCACTCTTCAGCGTATACTCAATAACATCCAGCCCGTTCATAATCTGGCAGCCTTTATCATTCAGGGCATCCCAAACGCTCTTGTTATCCCACAGCTTATCTCTGTCTTCCTTCGCTGTTGCCTCGTAGATAATCGCAGAGCGATATTTTACCGTATTGGTATCTTCAGGCAACTTAATTCCGAGCTGTTTATTGCGGACATACTTTGTGTGCTTCGTTTTACACTTGTTGTACTCTTCTTCTCCAAGCGCCCGGATGTTAAATGCAAAGAACAGCACTCCATTTCTGATAATTTCGATACGCTGAGTTTCCTCTGTCTTATAATCTGCGGCAGCGATCAGTCCTTTGATAAAATCGCCCTCAAACATACGCAGCTGCGTTTTGGTCTGCTCCTCAGTAAACTCTCTTTCTTCCACCTGAGCTACATTCTTTTCCTTATCCATTCTGTTGTCCTCCTAATATAAAATATTCGGGCATTACACCGCCTTTGATGTAATGCCCTGATGGTTAACCGATTGACAGCAAGCTCTGGAGCTTCGGCGGTCTGTTTACGAAGAAGTTCCATGCTCTCTTGATAACATCTCCTACGGCGATATTCTGTAAATCTACCTGTCCTGACGGCAGGCAATCTCTGTATACAACACGCTCTTCTGAACCATTCAGGCCAGTAAGTGTTCCCTGGAAATCCCAACATGGAGTGATTCCAGATTCCATCGCCTCAAACAGTTCTACGATGAACTGATCGTCTTCTACAACTACCTGAGTCATCGTTAAATTTACTGCATAGGATGCAGATGTTTCATGTTCCTGCGGATCGCCAAGCACATTGTACTTTGCGTTGTTCCAGGTTACATTAGATGTAAAGGTTTCTACACTTGCCAGCATTACGCCGTCTTTGTTGTAGAAAGCCCCATCTTTACCGGTTCTTGCGTGCCGGGAATCTCCGGCTGCTCTTGCATTGATAGGCATTATTCATATCCTCCCTTCTTATTCCTGAGTGCTAAATCTGAACGCATACATTAAGTAAATGTGTTCAGCAGAATCCTTGTCGATGCAGTCAATTTCAAACCATGCACTGTCGCCATCTGCTTTGTAAACAGAACTTTCTGCTACTGTGCAAGCTGTCAACTTCCCTTCTTCAATCATTGCATCTCCGACACCCTGAAGCTGACTGATGATGGTAGCACGCCCATTTGTGTCATTGTCCACCTTTCCGATAAGGGAATCCGCCTGATCGTTCATTCTTGTAATCATTTCATATCTGGTTTTGGTTCTTCGGATTTTCTTCCAACCTTCATCCTGATTATCAGCCGGAGTAACCAGCGTATTGATAGCATTATCAATCCAAATCTGTCCGTTCTTATTCACACTAAGCACCAGACAGCCAGACTGCTCTGCTTTTGTCATCTGAGTAGGCGTGAGCCGTTCTCTCAGTTCCGTTACCTTATCCAAGACCGTATGTGTCAACGAAGCATTTGCCGCAACTGCCGCAATCATTCCAGCAACCTTCGCCGCCGCCTGGTATCCTTCGATTTCTCCATAAGTAGTGCTGGTTAATGCAGAGTTCAGAACATATACCATTTTCTCTGTATTAAAGGCTGCTGCATGAGCCATTCTGTCCTCTAACTCTACGGACTGCTTTTCTGCAACACATCCCTGGACAAGCTGCCCCACATCAAAAATGCGATCAAGGAACGAATCCAGAAGACCGTGTACGGCAGTATCCTCCGTATCTACGCAAGCCGTATTCATGAAATAAGGCTCGATAGCAACAAAACCATTACTATAATCCTGAGTGGTAGTCTCTGGATCAGTACCCGGTGTCATTGCTGTTTGGGTTACTGCCTCCAGCTCTCCTTTTGCTTCAGCCAGCTTTGCCACTTTGAAATTCTTAGAATCAGAAAAAGCAGCCACCAAAGCCGCCACCTCGTCTTCTCCGCCCTTCGCAAAGGATACCTTTTCAAATTCTTTCGTTCCGGAGTAAATAATGCACTCTCTCATAGTTTCGTCTGAAAGTTTATCTTTTACGGATACGGTAAATGCTTTCTTGCCTGGGTATTTTGCGGTAATAGAAACCGCATCTGTCTCTCCACCTTTCAATTTCAGCTTAACATTTCCCTCGGTTCCGCCATTTCCAACACGACAGCAAATCGCTGTGATTGCCCCGCCTTCAAATGCAAGACCGATCGCATCCGTTGTACCGCCGGTTCCAAAAATGTTCTCATATCCGTCATCTACACTTACCTCGACAGCCTGATTCAGCGGTCCCCAATCAGACTTGAACAGTATGCCAACAATTCCGTTTTTAGCCCCGGAAGCCGGTCCATCCCCTTTTTTCTGGATATTGAAATAAGAACCCGGTCTTACTTTCGTTTCTCCAAGCATGTATGTTCCTGCCATCCTATTTAACCTCCTTCTTCAAAAAGCTTGTGACAATTTTCTTAGCCTCTTCTTTCGTGGCTTCCTTTTTTCCGGCATACCGGAAAGCAGCCATTACACACTCTTTTCTTACATCTTTACCGAACACTTTCTCAGAACTTTCCGCCAGTTCTGCTACTGTGTATAAAGGCTCTGATGTGTTTTTCTCCGGTGTTTTTGCACTGGAGTTTACCTTTTTTTCCATCTTTTCAAACCTCCTAATTGGCAGAGACTCTAGCTGATGTAATCATGTGTTCTTTCGGCTTGTATCTTAAAAGCCCATAATGAACTGTTACAAAAAGCTGTCCCTCTTTCAAATAATCCGCTTTGTTATTTACCTGCAATCTCTTGATTCTCATAGGGGATTTATCCAGCATTACGACTTCTCCATCCAGAGATAGACCGTTCGCTAATGCCATCACCCATTTCAGCCGCAAATCTGCCGCCGGACATAAAACATGGACAGCAATCTTGCCGTCCATCCATGCTACCGTATTGGTTTCTCTGCTTTTTTCCACTCCTTCAAGTCTGCAATAAAATACCGGTTCACTTGGAGCCGGTGTCTTATATTCATTCATTTTATCAGCTCCGAGAACGAACGCTTCTGGAATAGTCTCTTTGATGTACTGATTTAACGCCATGACTGGATCCGGATCCGTTGTTTCCTGGCTTACATATTCCAAAATATCAAACCTGATTTCCATGCCGAAAATTCTGGTATCTGTACCTGTCTCTCTCTCCGGAATCTCGAAGGCATCTGTTCTGGACCAGGTAAAACAATAAGGAAACCCAGAATCAGGCTGAATAAGTAAATCCTTCAAGCTGTTTTTTACATCTGGTTCTATTTCCTCCGGCGGTGTACCCACTTCATCACACAGCAAACTTACTTGCAATGTTCCGGCACTTTTCCTTTCCTGATCCGCTTGCATATCCACTGTATATACAATTCTAGGATATTGCTCCCTCCATCCGACTTGATTATCTGCTGGAGCTGTCTGATAAAAAATCGCAGGATTATCGCCGAACCTTGCCAGCTTTTTTGAAATATTCTCTCTCCCTAAAAACCACTTGCGGAGAAGTTCTTCCAATGTCATCCTGTCACCTTACCCTTCATACTCATAAACAGTTTTCATGTCTTTGGTCCAACGCACTTCCCACTCGCCAGCAGCAACCTCTTCCGCCGGAAGAAAAAAATGGTTCGTGACATTGGCTATTCCTGGATGATACTGAACTGTAATCCTCTTGTCATTAACAGCGGTTACAAATCCTGCCTTTCCGTCCGGCCAGGTTCGGTGTTTCGCAAATATGAGATAACCTTTTTCAATTACCGATATGTCAAATACCTTTGACACAGAATCCACAATCAACTTCATCGTCGCACCCCCTAACTGTACGGTTCATTGTAGATAGCCACAATTTCCGGAGTGGCTTTTTCAATGATACGGTCCTTGTACGGGCGTGGAGCCATCTTGCTTGTACCATTTTCCAGGTATCCCGCATAATGCTGTTCGCTCTCCAGCACCGCTACTATTTGAGTGCCACCGCTTCCGATGTTTCCACCTTTCACTTCTCCATGCCAGTTAAGGCGTAATGCACCGTTTCTTCTTGCCGGTGGTTCTCCCGGAGCTGATGCTGTGTAAGTAGCTCTGCTATAAGGCTTTTTGTAAACTCTACCGCTTCGCTGCCCTTTCAGGACTTCTAACTCCGCATTTCTTAGTGCATTTACAGCTCTGGTTCCTCGTGATATTGCTTGCCTTCCGACATTTTTTACCACTTCATCCACAGCTATTTTAAGTCTTCCTCCCGCACTCATTTCACATCAGCCCTTTCTTCCACATAGTAAATGGTGCAAACGCCAAGACTTCCAGGTTCATCTACTCCCTGAATCAGAAATACCCGATTCCCTAAAACCAGCTTATCCTCAGCTTCCGCCATAGGTTTTCCAGTCTGAACAATCGTATGCGTGATCGGATGCTGCAACTGCTCCCATCTCATTTTCTGCCGGGTATCCGCCTCTGCAAGAACTCCCTTCAGCATACAATTTCCATCATCCTGATATGCTGTCTTTGGTCTTCCGATTTCGCTCAGAGAAGTGCTACGCTGTTCTATGATAAAATCTTTCGCAAGATTGCCAGGTCTGAGATACATAAACGAACGCATCATAGCTCTTTCGCCTCCCCATTTTCCATCATTCCGGTATGGAAATATGGCTGTTTTTCTTTTCCATCAGCTCCAACTCCAAAACAGGGAACGGAAACGCAGCCATTGGCAACCTCCTTTTTTAAC
This sequence comes from uncultured Blautia sp., assembly GCA_937900135.1. GTDB lineage: Bacteria > Bacillota > Clostridia > Lachnospirales > Lachnospiraceae > Blautia_A. Next base: position 38,794 of record CALCDJ010000078.1, read on the forward strand.
TTTTCATAGTCTTCTCTCCACTGCTTTGCCCTTTCTCCAAAAGAAAATGATAACGGACCGGTCTTTGTATCCGGCTCATAAGCAAATCTCCTACAAATACTTTCCAGCAATGCCAGCTTCGCTCTTTTCCATTTCCCAGGATACATTTCCAAAGCTGCCGTAATCTCAGCATCAGCAAGGGCGGATGTATCTGCTCCGCCCTCTACCATCGTATCGCCAAGTTCAAACCTCATTCTGTCCTTGCTGTTTTCACTGATCTTCTCCGGTTCGTATGTGTACTTTCTTTCCATCAGGCATCACCCTTCTCAGAATCCTCCGTCTCTAAGTTCTTTTTGAGCTGTGCTGCCCTCTCCTCAGCCGCTTTCTGTATTCCTTTTCTGGAATCCACTGCGTGAACAAGGATAAGGGCATCCATCTCTTCCATTTCTGAGATTTTCTTTGTGGCTTCTTCTGTGTTCTCCTGCAAGATAGTAAGCACCGTAATTACGCTCTGAGAACTCATGGTTGCCTCCTGGATGCCTTCTTTTGCCATAATCGGGATTGTTATAAGGGTTTCCCCATTATCGCTCTGGAATGGCAAAATAGGCGTTACTACATCTTCCGCCAAAGCTCCCGGCTCAATAGCAGCAATGTAATTGCTACGGAGCAATGCCAGCGCCCTTTCCGGCAAGACATAACCATCCGGAATCAATTCCCCATAGGTAAAACTTCTTCCGGACAGCGTAATAGGTTTTTTACAAGCAAACTCGCTCATATCGCACCTCCTACACACAATTCTTCATGTAGCAAGCCAGATCATCAGCAGTCTTTCTCATATCCGTAGACATCAAACCTTCGATGAACTCAGTATGCGTACCGCCTTCTCCTTCAAACTGATCTGTTGCCATCCAGTTACCATTACCAAGCATATCCCATGTGAAGATATATCCTGCGGATGGCTCATCAATCGCCGGTGTCGGAGTTGCGTAGCAAAGAAGAGCGCCCTTGCTGTCACAAATAAACTGCATATCATCCGGCTGTCCAGGTTCAGCAACATTGTATGTGCTTTCCAGAACAGTGACTTCATCAATCTGCAAAATCTGAGCCAGAACTTGTCTGGTTACGATTGCCGGATTTGCAGTTGAGCCAGTGTACTTCACACGCTCCAGAATGTCCGGATGTTCAGTCAATGCGATATACGCATCATATCCAAGTGCCAGTTTATTCGGCTCTCTTCTACCGCTGAGCTTGATCTCTCTGCGGCGAGCATTAAAGAAATGCACCGGATCAAAGTTTGCATCGTTGAACTTCAGGAACTGATTTCCACTAGGAGAACCATCTACACCTTCAAATTCGTTTTCCCATACACCTTCATGGAAGAAATTTTTTGCGAACTGAACATCCAGATGAAGGTTCATCTGTTCAGCGGTAAATCTTACTTTGGAACGGCGTGGATCAATGGATGCCGGAGAATTGCTTCTCTGGAAGTCCAGCGTTCCAATCTGGTCGATTCCCACAATAATCTGATCCACCTCACACTTGTAGGTATTGTCGGTGTGGCCCATTACTGCCGGATTTGCTTTGCCGTATGCCGGTTTTCTCTGAACATTGTCTCTAGCAAGGTCGCCTTTCGCAAAGGTGTAATAAAAACTCGTTGTAAGAGATACCGGGCAAATTGGAAACAGCTTAGTTGCTACCCAATCGCCCGGATTTGCAAAGTATGCCATGCTCATATTGCTAAGGTATCTATTCGGCTTCCATCCTTTCATGATTCTCGCCTGAATATCACCGTTTGTTACCTGTTTGTTTCCCATAATCTTTTTCCTCCTTATGCTGTTGGCTTATATCCAGCCTTGATAAGCTGAACTCTGATAATTGTTCCAGCCTTTTCTGCTGCTGTCAGAGCAATAGCTGTAATAAAGTTACCGTTCTGGACTTTTGCTGCACATCCGTTTGCATCGGTTGTCAATTCATCTCCAACCTCGATTTTTTCACTGGCTACCCATGCTCCAATGTCTTTTACCTGAACTGTGAAGTCTGATCCATTCTTGATTTCTTCGTCCTCAGACAGCGGAATGATTCCGATTACATTTGCACCGGCAGTCGGCGTGGTCGCCTTTCCCTTTGTAAGCATTACAGCCTTTCCCTGAGCAGCTTTAATGTCTGCACCAGCGGTCACTACGATAGTAGGGCTTTCATTGATTGTAGTTCCGAGATAAGTTGCCATATCTTTTTCCCTCCTTAAATTCCATTTTCATACTCATGTACAAGCTGCGGGTTCTGCTGGCAAGCCATATCAATAGCAGCCGTTCTGCTCATGGTAGGACTCGCCGCCTGAATTTCATCTGCCTTCTTCTCAATCTTGGACCAGGCATCTGTTTCACCACCGTATTCGCCACTCTTTCCGATTTCAGTAAACATACTGGATTTGTTCACTGCCTCTACTGAAGCATCCAGAATGTTAATCATATCTGCATATGCACTCCCGCCAGCATTTTTCAGGCTCTTCAGAACAGGAACCAGTTCCTCCGGTTTCTTTCCGATAATTTCATAGCGCTTGGCTACATCCATCAGTTCTTTTTCATCTGCTTCATCTGCTCTCTTCTGTAAACGCTGTAATTCAGCCGCTACTATCGGATGAAGACCAGCATAAATATCTTCCTGCGGAGATGCTGATTTCTTTACGCCAGGCTTTTTGCCTTTTCCACCTTCATCCTCTTCCTCCTCTTCTTCGGTTGCCTTTCCTTTTGTGTCAGCCTTTTCTACCTCGCCCGGTGCTACGCTGCATCTTTTTTCGATGTCCTCAAAAAATGCAAGTTCTGCCGGTGTCAGTAAACTCTTGTCGATCATAGTCTCTTCTTCTCCTTTCGCTACATTGCCTTTTTCAATGCTGCTTGCAGCATTGTTTGTTACCCCATCTTCTCCGCCTTCAGCTTTTGCAATCATTTCTTCAATGCGCTCTTTACTGTATCGCATGAATTTAACAGCCTCTTCTGAAGCCGGTTCGGATGACTTTTTGATTACGCTGGCTGTGGTCCCCGATGCCCACTGAGAAATTGCTGATGTCATTGTTTCTGAAAACTGTTCCAGGCTCGTCTGCATAAGCTCCTGTGCATTATCTCTTGCCTCATCATCACAAATAATGGAGTAAAGAGAGGATTGCAAAGCGTAACACATATCCCAGATTTCATCGTTGATCTGCCGCATCTTACGCTCTGCCAGCTTCTCACCGAATGTTTCTGCTCCGCCCTTCTCAATCACTTCAACGGTGGCATCTATTTCTTCCGGCTTCATTCCTGCAATTTTCCCAATAGCAGCAACGAATCTTTTCAAAACATTTTCATGCTTCGGATGTTCTTCATGTGAAGGTTCTCCTCCTGGCTTACCACTCTCATTCTTATACAGCATGATGTTCGCCTTTGGATTCGCACCCTTGTCCACAAAATCCACCTTCGTAATCTTCAAATCTTTTAATTTTGTTGCCACTTCTCCGCTTCCTCCTTTCTTGGATTTTTATAATACAAAAGACACCTTTTCGGGTGTCTGATGGATTATCATTCTTCTGTTTCCTCTACTTCCTCTCTGACTGCCTCTCCTTCTATGGAGAACATTGGGTATTCTCCGGATTTTACTTTATCCCACACATCAGGATCAGTAACACGGAATCCAATCCACCATCCCTCCGGTAATGTTCCTTCAGGAATGCCCATGACAGCCATCTTTTCTTTCGTGAACATAATGCTTTCTACCAAAACAGCGCATCCGCCTCTTTCGTGCATCTCTCCGCCTTCACGGTAGAGTTCTACAAACTGGTATGCTGCCTGTTCCAATACTTCCGGATCTACCATATCCTCCTGCAAATCTGAAATCTGCTCTCCGTTTTCTGTGATAGCCACATTAGCCCACCCGAACGCCAGCATTTCATCATCGTCTGACTTGTGTATTTTGAATTTACCTTTTAGACTCCTCTTGTGAACCTCTGATTCGCTCTGGGTTCGATTTGTTTTACTTCCAGGAGATTTTATTTCAGTATGAACCATATCGCCAAATACAAGCATTTTAACCACTCCTTCCTTCTTTGAACACCGGCGGAGATACTTCGATGTAAAGAACAGCGCAAGCGCATTTTGGATGTGCCGGAGGCGTTCTTTTCTGACCGGCAAATAAAATCTTGCCTTTGAAGTCAAATTCATCATCCATTGGTATCTGCGTCCCATCCAACGCCCTGCATATATCACACACATTGGAATCTCCGGATGTACTCCACCTTTTTTCCATCACGCCGAGAAGATTCTGGCTTTGTGCCTGTCTTATCCCTTCATCGGCTCCTTTGTTATAGGCAAACGCCATTTCTGTCTGAGCAATGTCATATGCTCGCTGCCTATGTTGCTTTTCCGCATATTTCATTGCCGCTTCTCTGGCTTTTTTTCTGGCATTTTCCGGCTTCATCTTCGGATGTTGTTCCAGCAGCTTCGCCTTTACACTGTCATAGTACCTGAGATTTGCTTTCGCCTGGGATTCTGTCAATCCTATACATGGGCGTATCACTCTGGACAGTTCATCTACTGTGTATGTTCCGTCTACATGGCGTGTCAGCATAGCTTTGATTGCTTTCTTCTGTTCCTGAGTAACCGCAGTAATGAAATCGGCGCCTCGCTCGTTTATCCACGAAAGAACAGAAGCCGTATGTGTATTAAACACAAATTCATCCGCAAAGGCATCCATGATCGGTTGCCCGAACGGACCAGCCGCCAGCGCTTTTTCCCATACCGGATACATTTTTTCAGCTACCAGTATGGAATAATCCTGCATCCATAGCCGCATAGTTTCTTCTGATATTGCCCCGTCCAGAATTGCCTGTCTGATTTCTTTATAAGTAAAGGCATCCTCTTGGTCTTTCCAGAATCCAACTAAAAACTCTACCGGTTCTTCCACATTTTCATCCAGATAATTATTTAATCGGCTCAGAACTTCTAAACTGGCTTGTGTTTTCAGCCGCCTTTTTCCTTTTACCTTCTTGAAGAGAAACATTATCCGTCCCTCCCCAGCCGTGTTTTTGCAGACTTAATGGTTTCTTCCGGCAGCTCCTCCTCTTCTTCCTCTAATCCCAAATCTGGAGGTTCATTTTGGTTTTGCTGTTTCACTCTCTTATCGTCAATAGTTCGTGTGTCAGATGTTCTTTCTGGAAGTCCGGCTGCTTCTCGGACATAATCTTCTAAACCATCATCCGGAACTAAAATTCCTACGCCAGTCATATCCTTAATGTAGGCAGCCAACTTCTGAATATCTGCATTTTCAATATCACCATGAGCCAACTTTGGATAATCGGTAATTCCGTCAAAGTGACTTCCATTAACATCTATGAGCTGAGGAATCCCCTGACTATTGAAAGTTTCACATATGATGTCCAGATATGCGCCAATCGCCATTGAAAAAAGCTCTGTTTTATCAGAGCTGAGAGCAAAACTTCCGACCTGTTGATGCCCTAGAAAAATGAAGTCTGCAAGTACAGTCATTGCCATACCGGTATCATACCTCTGAATGATAGCGTTCGTATCGAACTGCTTACTTCCTCCGGAATTGAGCAATTCAAATTCAAATCCATGCGGCTTTACGATGCCAGCCAATTCATCTACTCTGATTTTCTGAACCATCGCTTCCATGCCGGTTCTCAGTTTTACCATATCCGGATCATCTTCATCCCATATAGCAATATCTTCTGGTGCTGTGAATACGGGCAATCCAGCTAAATCCCTTTCTATTCCGATTCCCTCATATTCTTGGATCCTTCTCTTAAAATACCAGGACCGGTAGGCGTTTCTTAAAATGCTGCGTCCTTCCGGATTCCCCTTCCGGCTTTTTGTTCGGAACAGCATTGCTTTATCCATAGGAATTGTAATCAGACCGTAATTCGGAGGCGGTAGCTGTGTCATAGCAATTAAGTTGTCCTCGTCATCGTATTCCCACTGATATAGTGTTTCTTGCGCTCTAATAGGCAACTTCCTCCATCCAATCAACCCATCATTGTACTTACTTCTGGTTTTCTGATCTCTGGTCTTGCCCATTCTCCTCTTGTATACAATTTCATGGAAACTCCATCCATATGTCAGAAATGACAAAATCTCTGAAATGGTATCCGTCCATGTGTCTTGCATATCGTGCATACATTGCTCCACAAACTCTGCTGCTTCTTTGTCCTTCGGTGTATCTCCACCAGGTTCTACATTCCAGGAGGCTTGCCTGATAAGCATTTCAACAGCAAAAAGGATGGCTCCGATTGTATCATCGTTCTCAGCCATCTCTCTGTATGTTTCTATTCCCTTCTTTCCTCTGAGTTCCCGAAGAAACTCTTCGTAAAAAGTACCGCCATACCGTTTTTGACCTATCCGACCAATTTCGTCTGTTCGTGCCATTGTCTATCACCTCCTCCAATAACTTTCTTTGCTTAATCCACCCGGCGGCGGAGAAGCTGTATTCTTTGTCTCAATCTCTGCAAATGCCGAGCTGCTTGCATCTACCATATCCTTAAATTTACTTTCCGGGAATGATTCAAGCTGTGTCAAATAGCTTTCGTTCCATTCCCCCATAACGAGATCTACATTACCAGCCTGCCATTGTGCAGCAAACGGCTCCGCCCTCGCTTCCTTGCTTCCGGACTCAGGTATTGTCTTCACAACGAAGCCTGCAAGGAACTTGATATAACTCTGTGCCTGGTCTTTTCCGGCTTGTCCAGGATCTTGCGGCAATCTCTCAATCACTCGTTTATATTTCTTCTTGTCCATCATGCAAGTATTCTTGATATGCTTTCGCACATCCCCAGCGGCTAATCTTACATTGGTTACATTCGCAACAACATATCTGCCATTCTTCCGCTTGCCGATAAGAACGCCAGCCGTGTATGCCGGATCGCCGTCTTCATCCTCACTTGTTGCAGCAAGGTCCCATCCTCTTGCCCATACCGTAACATCTTCCGGAACGCTTTCCAGAAATGCTCCAATCTGGCTTCTCTTGAAGAACAGTCCTGCCGCCGGTTTGATTTTCCAGTTTCCGTAGAGCAATCGTTCTCTTTCTACAAGAGGTAATGCCTTCAGGTTTGCAAGGTAGCCCGGATCCCTCTTCATCAGAATTTGATTATCCTGAAGGGTACTTGCAATGAATGTAACGCTCTTGATTTCATCTGCATCAATTCCCCGGTCTATCAAGTCTTTCCTTGCATCCGCCCATATCAGTTCATCATTGATTCTTACCAGATACCTGATTTTCCCGCTTCTCTCCGGTATCGGGTATCCGGTGTCTGGATTTATCCACCACGCAATGAAGTCTGCTACCCATGAATCTGCATCCGGGTTGCAAGTTGCTCTGATATAAGGCTTTATATCCGCATCAGAACGATTTCGAGACATCATGTAGAAAAATTGATACCTGGTAAAGTGTGTCAATTCATCAAATCCTATCATTGTAATCTGAGAACCTTGCCAGCTTTCGCAATCATCATCACTTCCGAGATGTGCGAAGTTCACGCTTGCCCCACTTGCAAATTCCCAATGGAGTTTCGGTGTCTTCCTGGGTACAGCGTCACGAATATTTCTATATAGGCTTCTGCTGGAATCCCACAAACCGCCTTGTGCTGTTACCTGGGTATAATTCCGTCTGAAGATAACTGCACCATAATCTCCATTGTTCTTATGCCGCATTGCTTCCATGAGCAATCCGTAGGTCTTGCCACCTCCGGCAGCTCCTCCATAGATGCAAATGTCAGCAGGCGTTGCTAAAAACTGTTCTTGCGGTCCCGGCTGTGGCTTAATAATAATCCGCCCCTTACTCATGCGGATCACCGTCCCTTCCATTATCCGGGAGATAGAATACTACATCATCCTCTGTGTCAATTACCTCTTGCTTGATGAAGTTTTCAGGGTTCCTCTTATACAGATTTGACTTTCTATTATTCAGCCAGTACATCTGTGCAAGCACATCCGGAGGGCATTCTTTTTCTACCGTTCTTACTTTCAAGGGTTTTCTATTCCCGTCCGCATCCATCTCCAGTACCGTCTCCTTTTCTGTGTACCGGTATCCGATGGCACGCTCATACAATTTCTTCTCCACTTTCGCATCCGCCTGGTCCTTTCCGGCTGTCAATGCTAACATGAAACTTTCATGGTCCTTCTTCCATCTATTCAGTGTTCTGACCGATATTCCGAAGGCTTCAGCTATTTCCACATCGGTAGCACCTTTTATGGCTAAGGACCAAGCCCAGTCATCGTGGTATGCCTGGTTATATTTCAACGGTGCTGCCATGCTTTATCCTACTTCCCGGCTAGGTACTCAGCTGCCAAGTATTCAATGGCTTGCCATTTATTCTTAGAACCTATCACGCCTTCGTCCGCCATCTTCTTTACTGCTTCCTGAATAATTTCTGCCGCTTCCGCCGGTACGGCACTACTACCGAAAATGCTTGTCAGCTGTACCCATTCGCTATCTTCTGTATAACCAATGTTCTCAAACATCTGCTCCGTACACTTAATCATGGCGTGAATGGCAGCTCCAGTATTCTTAACATTGGCAAATTGCTGATACTTTGTTAAGGTTTCAAGAAATGGTTTGTACTGTTCTATATCAGCAACGCCGAGGAAATCTGGTTTTGTACTTTCCAGTGCATCAATGAGTTTCTGCAAATCTGCAATCTGGTGTGGAAGAAATGTAAATGTCAGATTCTTCCAATCAAAATCTACGGTTGGGGACAAATACTTTTCCAGCTCTGCCTCCGGTTCTTCAAGAATATCCTTTCCGGCATAGCTTTCTATCATATCATCCACATCTTCCAGCATCTTAGCCAATTCCTTCAATGTGGACTGATCGTCAAATCCGCTGATCGCATTGTGTGCAATCTGCTTTGCCACAATCTTAGAACGATTCAGGCCGCTGACATCCAAGATAACAAAGAACTCTTTAATTCCTGCATCTTTTCCGGAGCGTATTCTGTGATGCCCGGAAATAATTTCAATTCTGTTGCCGTCTTCTGTTAATGCACAAAAAGGCAGCGATTCAAGCTGACCTCTTTTCTTGATATTGTCCGTCAGTTGTCGCTGCATCTCATTTTTCATAATCCGGGCGTTTATGTCCTGCTCCCTGATACACTCAGCTGGAACTCTTGCGATAATCAGCCCAGAACCCATATCAGCTATTTGCTCGTATCGGATTTTGCTTTGGCTTTCGCTCTTTCCTTCTGCCATTTATTTTCCCTCCTTAACCATTCTGCCAGCGTTTCTTTTTCTGTCCGGTCCTTCAGCTCTGATTCATAAGTCAGCCGGAACCCCATCTTCGGATCAGGAACACGCTTTGTCAATTTCATAACTCCACGCATTTCCTTCGCTTCTGGATACTTCGTCATCTGGACTGTTTTTAGATGTCCGACCTTTTCTTTCTCCAGATCTGTGCATATCTTATATACAAATTCTCTGTTCTGAGCCAACATAGTCAACAATCTTCCCAGCCGATACTTGATATGCGGAACCGTCATTCCATACATCAGGAAAAGAGCATCCGATACCTGAGTACCAAATGCTCCCATAGTAAGCGCTGCCTTATCAACGCCAAATACACCAGCTATTTTCCCATCAATCAGAACAGCTATGTTGATCGGCGCAGAGGAGCCAACAAAGTTGTGAGTCCACAACTGACGGTAATACTGAGCTTCCGCCCTTTCAATCTGGCATAACTGCACCTTTGTCTTTTCTGTGATTTCGTAATCTCTTGGCAGCATACTACATTCCAGACAACTAAGTTTGCTTTCGCCCGGTCTGGCAATCTTCTTTCCATTAGCCAGAGCTGTTGCCTCTTCTGGTCTATTGGCTGTAAGATACACATTTACACCACTACGGACACCATATCTGGCAAATACCGGTTCTCCGGCAGTCTTTCCTGGTTCGTTTTCCTCGTAACAAAGTACCAGGCATTTTGCATCCTTGCATAAATCCATGAACTCCTGCAACCCTGTCTTCGGATCAAAGATTCCATACTCTGGTTCCTTCCAGGTCATCATGCCGCCGGTATCATAATACTTTTCAAATCCTGCGGCGTATGTTGGTGGATTCGTAATAACAATACAATGTTCATCATCCAGAACCTCATCCATATGCTTCCACATATCCAGCGCCCGGTAGTTCATTCCGTTCAGGATTCCTTTTGCTCGTTCTAGCTGCTCCCGAATATTTCTAATGTGTTCCTCCCTCCGGCTTGCCAGGTCTAACATGAAATTATAGAAATACTCCTTGCCAGCGTTCTTTACTGTGCTGAGATACTTCCACGCATACATCGCCACCGCAGGATCCAGCAATTCTTCATCGCTGAAGCCTTTGGCGTGAATCTCCAACTCGTCCAATGGTTTACCCGTTACCGCATATCCCATGATTGATGTGAACATAGAAACATCTGAAGACTCAACCTCACTCGGTTTGAACCCGGACTGAACTGCCAGATGTGACATGGCAAATGCACCAGCACACGGCTCTACGAACTTTGTGTACCCGTTCTTTCTGGCATTTTCCAAAAGCACCTTCAGGAACTTTTGTTCCGATGGAACCAGTGTTCCCAGGAAGAATGCCCCAGGATTCTGAAACATCGCCATTTCCTTTTCCTCCTTCTTTTCTGTGTATTTTATTGCCCGGAACTGTAAAACCTCTGGATTCCACAGTAAAACATCCCAGGCATAAGAAAAGCCGTTGCATAAACCAACCGCTTTACACTTTCACAACTTTATTGTGTATACTTACCAATCAGTAATTTTATATTCCCCGTGATCGGAGAAACCTCTACTGTCACATTGCACAAATCCAAGTCATAAGAAAAGCCCCACCCATTTCTGAGTGAGGCATTGTTTTTGGTCCGCCGAGCAGGAATCAAACACTGCGTCCTCCCGGTAAAGAGCCGGGTGCTTTAACACTAAGCTATCAGCGGTTAGGTATTGTAATGAGGATAAACTGTGCGGTACAAATCGCTCATGAACGATAACTGTTCATATCCGGACTCTTCTTCTCTCCGCTTCTGTTCCTCTTTCTTCCTTTGCTTCTCTCCGGGATCCGGTGACGGATCTGGAAGCTCTTCTATCTTCTGTCCCGTCTTTTCGTACCACCATTCAGCAAAGACTAATCTATGACACCATTCACCAGGTTTCCGGACATCTTCATAACAGCAAAGCACTACATCCTTTCCTTCATCCAGATACGACTGAATGATAGCCCCGATGACTGGGTATCCACTTTTTTCTAAATGTCTGAAGTACGGTTCTCTGAATCTTGCTCTATCATTTTCATTCCAGAGGTATCCCGGCGGTGCTATCTGTATGATGTCGCCGGAAATCCTATACTTCACTGGGAATCTTGGCATACTCCGGACAACTCCGACTACCGTATATTTCCCCGTTTCCAACTCCTTGTTACTAAATCTGCTGGTATACAACTTTGGCATTATTATCATTCTCCCTTCCATAGATGCCGACTAATGTTTCAATTCCTTCAGCAATTCTTGCCTTCGTGTCTTCACCCAGGGATATGTAGAACCTTTCATGTACCATGCACTCATACGCTTTCTTCATCCGCAATGACTGCTCTGCTGTGATACCAAGCCGGAAGTCCTTTGCAATCCTTAATGCTTTCTTGTACTGATGTTCTGCAACCAGACTTCTTACCATGTCACTCTTCCGAATCATTTCCATCACCTCTGTAAATTACTTTTTGGTAAGTTGCCTTATCTTCATTCTAGCCCTTTACTGTCTAGTGTCAATCGGAATCCCCTTATTTTTAAGGAGTGACATATGAGTTGTTCACGGGTTACATCTTACCATACGGTAAGTTGAACTGTCAATGCCCTCGTTTTGCCCTTGTGGTTGTCCCGTGGTTCCATTCTACCGTTCAAAGCCATCAATTCCAAAGATAAGAGCCGTCAAACGCTTGCAAGCTGCTTTAATGTCCTTGTATACGGTACGCTCATTTACAAATTCTTCTTCTGCGATTTCCTGCACTGATTTCGGCACTTTATTCAGGTATAACCCCTCAATTACCCTCCACCGGCGCTTCTCCTCATTGTACGGAGACTGTTCGCAGCTTTTTCTGTATACTTCCAGCATGGTATTCACATGGTTCATGATTACTTTTGTCCTCATTACCCCTCTCTCTATGCTTTCTATCCTTCCATCGCTATCCGACCTTCTTCCCTCCATAAGTTCGATGATGTCTACGATGTCCTCGTCCAACTCCTCATAGATTCTATATATCGCCCTCTCCCCATAATCTGAGAAATCCCGATAATGTTCCAGAAGGAGCTTCGTATTTTTGTATCTCTTATCGAACTTCGCTTTCTCTTCTTCCTTCACTTTCTGCTGGTAAGTATTTGTTGCCACCGCCGCAGCGATCTCCGCCGCCTTCTCCGCAATCGCTTCCAGCATTTCCTTACTCAGTGTTTGTCTTCCGCCATTCTTTCCCATCGGTAAAATCCTCCTTTTCGCTGATTGCCTTTTTCCTGCACTTCTGCTACAATATGTTTGCGAGACACATTGAGGATGGCCTTACTGATGGGCTGTCCTTTTCTTTTACTCTTCTATCCCTTCCGGTTCTCCCATATCTCTCGGACAATTTTCATCATCCGGATCTCCACAGAGGCATTCCCCGCTATCGCTATACCTATACGAACAATGCCAACACCGGAAGGATTTATATGCTTCCTGCTTTGTCATTTTCTCCTCACTTCCCGCATGTTGCAAAATGAGAGATATACCCGATTCCGTCAGCAACCTCCGGACTGCTTTTTTCTCCGGCAACCACCCTTCCGTCCTGCGTAACAATTCTCTCTTTTCCTCCCGGAACCGCACGATAGCTTATCAATTCTGGATTTACCGGCATATTCTTTCCGGCTGCTGTCCGAATCCATAAAATCCGGTCCCCGCAATTTCTGCAATTTCCAAATGGATTATCCGTTCTCACCGTTCCTTACCCCCTCTATTATTAGATCCAACTTATTGTTGGTTTCCCTCTGTAATCCTTATCCCATACAAACCATGCGTACATTTTTGTACCGCCATTTTTCGGCTTCTCTTGTCCATATGGAAACATTGTCACTCTGTCACTGTGTATATAAACATGACGCAAATGACTATTTTCCAGCATCTGCTTTCTTTCCTTGCTTGACAGGTAGAAAATGTTCAGTAATAAAATAACTTTGTTTGTTGCTATTCTTTGAAATTCTGCAAGCATATTCCCCTTTGTCATCAAATTGTAAGGTGGATTGGTAAACACGACCTCGCAAGCATCGTCTTCAATGTCGTACACATCCACGCCTTTGTGTCCTTTTATATAATCCGCAGTCTGTATGTCACTTGCTTTTATGTTCTCAAATCCGTAGACGTTCAAAATATCTGTAATCGCTCCTGCTCCTGCACACGGTTCATAGATTTGTTCGTATTTGTTTAATACCCCATCTGTCAGCATTGCTTCCACTGCTTTTTCAGTCGCCCATTTGGGAGTTTCATAAAAATCAAATTCATCATTTCGTTTTCTCCCTGCTATTGTGTTTCCTTGCTTATCCATAGTTTTTCTCCTTTTCTAATTCTTTATTTTTCCTTTCATCGTCAATTTCCTCCTCAAACTTTATTCCATACACCCGATACATCTCTTCAAATTTAGCCATCCCTACGGTATGCGCCTCTGTATGATGGATTCTGCACAAACATATCTTCCGATGGTTAGAGTCATTCACCTTTTCCCGATCATTCCCCATCCCGATGCTGTCTACATGATGAATTTCCCCATATCTTCCGCAAATAGCACATCTTCGATTCTTCAAGCAAGCCCATAGGTAATGATCTATGTCATCAGTCCGGTTGCTCCCGAAATCCATCAGCGGAATACCCATTTCAAGTGCCAGGTCCAACATAGTATTGATAAATTCCCTGGCTGTGTCCATAGTGCAGTCTGAAAGGGAAAACTCTTTGCAGCCAGTCCGGATAATATGTTCCAGCTTCAGCCTCTCCTTCATTTCCTCCGGTGCATACCCGGTAAAATCTGCAATATCCCGGATTGTGGCGTATGCTTTTTTTCTCTGCTCTGCGCTGATATGTCTTCCATCATCCAGCCAGATCATGCAATCTTTAATCCGTTTCTTTACTATTGCTTCTTCCAGATGTCGGTCCGGTATAAATATCTTCAAATGAGTACCATCCCGATCCGGCTTATAACCTGTTATGCCTGCGTACTCATACATCTACATCCCTCTCAATGTCGGTTTGGCTTCTCTATCTTTTCAATCTCCTCCAGTTCCGGGAATACCAGAATCTTTGACATTTCTTCCGCAAATTCCTTTGCTCCCTGGTTTTTCTGCTCAATCTGATCTGCCAAATAGCGAAGCACAATTACCAGCATACCCGCATCCGATGTAGCATATGGCTGTATCGCATTTACAATTCTTTTGGAATAATAGTCGAACCCCTGAAGGAGCATTTTGATAGCTGCCTCTGTTTTCCCCTTCTCGATCAGGTTATTCCCTCTATTCACAAAACTCTGCATCCTGTTCTTCATCGAACTCCTCCTTCTATTTTGCTGTCTGGATGATCTGACTTATGACTCCCTGTCGTTCCATGCAGCAAATCCTTCTTCGGCATATACTCTTCCCCTGTTATTTTCATCCAGTTACTTACATTCTTTGTCATAGCCTCAAGTGTTACCCCTCCGTTTCGGATAAGAAAAGCGAAACGGTCTATCGGCGATGCCTCTAATAGTTTTTTCATGTACTTTTTCCGGATGCGTTTTTTCTTATGGTGGAATGCGTATGCTCGGTATCTTCTGATTAGCTTTTGCTGCCTATCGTAATCAGATTGCACTATCTTCTGAGCTTCTTCCGGTTCAGCAATAGGCTCTGTGGCTATCTGGATGCCCTCTGGTTCTTTTTTAGGATTCCTATGGATAAATTTATTGAGTATGTTCTTAAAAACCTCTGTAAGCCGCATATAAAACCTCCTTTTTCTGGCGGTCCAGCTTGATAGCTCAACCGCCTTTGCCTTACACTACATCCTCATATCCATATCCGTCATCCTCGTCTTCTTCATGGAAATCCTCAATCCTTGCCTCTCCATCTACCGGTCCCGGAAGCGCTCCTTCATCTATCACATCTCCCTCCAATAATGGAACTCCCGGTTCTTCTTCTCGGTTCATAGCCTCCTGGAAATCCGTATCAAAGATACTTCGCTGAGAGGTATTATTTACATAAGTCAAAACATATTCCTGCTTATCTTCATCCCATACCATCGCCATCTCCGGGTTTACGCTTCCTTTTTCCTCATTCTTGATGTTAATGGCGGATGTAACCTTGTGGTCGAATTTTGGTTTCAGAATCTTTCTGGTTTCTCCCTGAATAGCCGGATCATAGTTCGGTATAAATTCCGGAACCAGCTTAATATCAATCGTGATTGTTACCTTTCCATCCATGCTCTCTTTCTCTTTCATGGTTCCAAGCGCCCTCTGCAACACAATGTCAGCATCTCTTCTCAGCTTGTCAAAAGTATCTGCCTCAATTCGTAACTCCTTGTAATCCTCCATATCGCTCACTCTCCTATCTCAAATTTTCTATATGTTTCAGAATACATTCTTTGCATCCAGGTTCTCTATAACCTACGCACTCTCTTTCAAAATCAATTTCAGCATTATCATCCAGCGGACAAGAAAAGCAATGTCTCATAAATGCTTCAATCAACAGTTCTTCATTAGGTGTCATGTTCTCCTCCAATCTGCATAATCTTCACTTCTACTCTAGGCTGCTCCGAATAATATTTCCGGAACATCCCGTCCACGATCATTGCATCATCTCTGTATGCAATACCATTGAGGCTATCGCATATAACCTTTGCGATATTGTCGAAATCCGGTTTCTTTACCGGTCTGATTTTCCCCTCTATCATTTCCTGCCGTTTTTTCTTTGAAACGCTTTTCGGAATCCCATAAAAGGCAAAAATCCGAACATCCAGCATTGCTTCATCTGGAAACCGGAAGTTATCACACTGAACTCCGTATTCTGCTTTTACCTGATTCTCATACATCACTGTATTCTTTGGTGTGTAAGCTCTGGCGAAGGTCTTTTCTCCGTCAGCAGATTTTCTTACGGATACTCTCGGTCTTCCTTTCGCTTTTGGTTCTCCATATACAGTAAACTTAACCATCGCCGCACCTCCTACTGACTCTCTAGGCTGGATTCCTCCAGCTTAGCCTGAAGGCAGAGATAGTTACTTTTTCCTTTCTCTCTCGGAACCTTAATCTGCCGGACTGTATACCCGTTCTTTACCAAAATTCCAGATACCATCTGCCGGTCTTCCTGGGTATAAATTCTTAATTCTGCAATAGGATTAAACCCATCATGTGTTACTCCGAAGAATTCCTCTGGCTGGCAATTTAACGCCCTGGCTATATTCAACAGCGCCGAGCATGGAATATCAGTCGCACCACTCTCATAATTGCTTATGGCACTTTCTCCACGCCCAGACAATTCTGCCAGTCTTTTCTGTGTTATTTTCTTTTTTTCACGAATCTCTTTTATGTTCTGTCCAACACTCTTTACATCCATGTTATCCCTCCAGTATTTTTCTTGTTTCCTCGTACCTCTGAGCCGCCTCTCTTTTTCTCCATGACACTCCGGAAAACTCCATAGGGTAGCACATTTCAAATATTCTGTCATATATTCTGGCGTATCGAATATCAGTAGCTTCCTGCATCTGCCGCAAAGTCAGATTCGTTGTGAGAATCAACGGTTTCTTGGCTCTGTATCTGTTATCAATGATTCCATATACCTTCTCCAGAGCATAATCTGTGCTTCTTTCAGCCCCCAGGTCATCAATAATCAGTAACTTCACGCTATTCAGCTTATTGGTAAATGTCTCTTCCCTCTCCCTGTCGAATCCCTGCATTTCCTGCAATATCCGGACAAACGATGTCATTACAACCGATGTATTCGCCTCCAGAAGATAATTTGCAATGCAAGCTGCGGTATAGCTTTTCCCGGTTCCAACCGTTCCCCAAAAGAGCAGGCCCTGATTTCGCTCGTACATTTTACTAAATTCAATACAGTATTTTTTTGCCACCTTCAGATGCCTTTCGTTCCCGTTCCTGATCTGATAATTCGCAAAACAAGCCGTTCTAAAAGTATCATCCATCATGCTGCTAACTTTAGCCCTCTGGATACTCCGCATTTCTTCCTCCTTCTGCATCTGCTCTTTTTTCAATCTCTCTTCCTCAGCTCTACATTTGCACATTACCGGCACTTTTTTCGGTTTACCGTCAAACCAAATGATTTCTCGCTCTTTTCTGGTATTGCACTGCCCGCAATAAAGAAGACCATCGCTCCCGATGTAATCATCGGGCAGCGAACCTGCCGAATCCGCAATACTGGCAAGCACTTTTTCTGTAACTTCTCCTATCACTTTTCATCTACTCCTTCCACTGCCCGAATGGATTATCTTCCGGCGTTTTCTCTCCCTGGATTTCTTTTGACACTCCCTCCGGAGCCGGACGCTGTATCAATCCCGGATATTTCTCATTGACCTTATCTATTACCCAGTTCAGAATTGTCATGTAGTCACTCTTGTATGTCTTTCCGGTAGATCCTTTATAGAGATTCAGCACTTCGATAAATTTCTCGGTAGCCTTTTCTCCATAACCGTATACCAGCTTGCTATACTCTTCTTCCTTCAGCGAAACATACTCTGCATATTGCTTTTTCTCAACTTTCTTTTTCACTGTCTTTCTGGGTTTTTTCTTCGCATCCATCGGACTGTCCGTAGGAGCGTCCGGTGGACTGTCCGTAGGATTATCCTTCGGATTGCTTTCAGAGCTTTCCTCAATCTGTTCTTTTTTCATGATCTCAGCTTTTTTTCTGGCTCTTTCAGCCCGTTTTCGCTCTGCATCGTACTCCTTATTTTTCAGAAACTTATACCACTGTTCCTGCCATGTGTCCCAATCATGTAGGTATAAATCTCCTTCTTCATTTTCATCAATCCAGCGCTGTGAAATGAGGCTTTCTACAATTTCCATTTTATCCAGCCCTTCACTTAATCCATTTGAGAAAACCGCCTCTGCTACATCACTTTTATCACAACTACGAAGTTTCCCGGTCTGGTCTGCATTATTCAGCCCCCATAACCACAGAGAAACAAGGATTCCGAGAGCTTCTTTCTGCGAACATCCAATATCTTTTGCCAATTCTCGGAGTTTTCCTCCTACCACATGGTCATGTACGCTAATCCATGCCAATACCATCACCACCTTTTTGATGGCGGCAGAAATGTTTCCACCGCCATTTAGAACTACTCATTTTCTGATTCTACATCTTCAGAATGGCTTTCTTCCTGAGCCGCATTTTTCTTATCCGCTTCGATTCCATTTTTCAGAACAGCCATTGCTTCCTCAAACTGTTCTACTGTCATGTTCGTAGTTGAATCCAGGCCCATATTGTTGCAAATGTACTTTACAACTGCATTTCCTTTTTTCTTTCCGTAGAATCCAGTAGCAAGGTCAAAAAACTCCTGCCGCTGTTCCTGTGAAATGTAAACCACCTCGTCACATACAGTTCCGGCTGATCCTGTTGCGCCGGTATCAAGAACCTGTCCTTTCTCTGCATCCCGATCTGTGTAACCAAATTCTTCCGCCGTATATAATCCCTGGTAATCATCAGGGAACGCTGCTCTTACCGCCTGGGAAACTGCTACTTTTTCAATCATGGTGCATGGCTTGCTTCCCCAATTCGCCATAGGCTTTCCATCCTTGAACTTCTGGTATTCCTGAAGCGATACCTCTTTGAAAGTTTCCGTTTCCTTATTGTTCAGTTCATGATAAACTCTGCACCAGCCGCCCAGAAGCGTTTCTGATGGATAGAGGCAAGTCCCTTCTTTCTGTATGATTTCCTCGCCACGCTGAACAACGATTCCTGATTTCATACCATTGTAATTCGGATTCTTAAATGCCCTCTTCATATAGGTTTCTTTTCCAATAACAAGCTGCGCCGGTTCATTTCCGAACTTAATCAGATACACTTCTCCGTATACCAGCGGATTTAACTTCTGCGCCTGACAAGTCCGGATGAAGAACAGGACTTCCTGATCGGTTACTTTACCATTACCTCTTACCAAATAATTCTTGACTGTTTCCGGCTCCAGTTTTATTTCTACGCCGCCAGCATCATACTTAACAACACTCAACATATTCTCTGCCATCTTGCTTACCTCCTGATACTCACTTTTACTGTTTCTTTATACTTGATTCCCGGAATCTGAATACTTCCCTTTGTCGCTCTAATAAGCCGCATGATTGCTTTTTCATCAACCGGTCTAATTTCCACTCCAGAAAATACAACCGGAACCTTTTCACGATCTATTGATTCAATCTCCCAATCTTTAGCTGTCCCGATACCCTTTGTCTTTGGTGTATTCATTACAACCGTTGTACTGGCGGCTACCGTTTCAACCATCTGTGCTTCTGCAAGAGCCATTTCTGCCTCCGCAAGATTACCAGCTTCCTCAGCAGCCGCTGCTTCACTCAGTTTCTTATCTCTTTCCGCTTCAGCCTCTAACCGCATCCGTTCTTCAAGCTCTCTCTTTTTCCTTTCCTGTTCTTTCTGATATGCAGCGATACTCCCTTTCAAAATTCTTTCCGCTTCCTGAAGTGGTTTCAGCATCGCTTTCTCTCTGTCGCATACCGCCTTGTGTGCCTTGTAAGCACTGTCCTTCATTGGCTTGAAAAAATCTGTGACTACTTTTGCCTGAATCTTGATTTTCTGTCCAAATTCAGCTGCTTTTTCATAATCCTCGTTGGTTAAGATTTTCAATTCTTTGGCTCGTCTCTCAACCAGGCTATTACTCTGCTGAAGTTCCTCCTCCCGCACCAGCTCTGCTGGTGTTTCTATTTTTGCTACTACTGCTTCCGTAACTTCTTTGCTCATAAAATCCTCCTATAAAATCTTTGCCATCTTTGCAATTCTTCTCAAAATCGCCGCCTTCTCGCCCATCTTAGTTTCGGTCTGATAATCTTCGATCACTTCGTCAATCAGATCATCAGCATCCTCTTTGCTTATGCAAGGATGCTTCTGCAATGTAGCGTTTCCTTTTTCCAATGCTGCTTTTACCAAACACATAACATCCGAAGGTGTACCTTCGATTTCTGCTCTCATGCCTTTTTCATCCGCAATAATCAATAACTTTGCTTTGTTCGCCATCTTCACATGACCTCCTACTTGTATTTTTGTATATGATTCCAAACTACCATCAAGGAAGAAAATACCTGCCAACTTTCTATGTCATTGGCTTTGTATCTTACCATCTGGTAGGAACCATCGCTCTTTAGATGTACGATAGCCTTTTCATCAAATCTAAACCCGTGACTCTCATATGCTCTCGCATAGGCTTCCAGTTGCACTCCGGTCAACATCCGATTTACTGTTGCTGATGTTTTGTAATCTATCAGTACCTTTTTGCCATCAATCACGCATGGCAAGTCTGCCGTTCCGGCGTACCGTAAAAATTTGTGATACACTCTGCTTTCCGTTGCCAACGGCTCCGGAGATTGCTCTTCCCAAAACTTCAGAAACGCTTCAAAATATCCTTCGTATCTCGGTTCAATATCCTCTATGCCGTACAGGGCAAAATTTTCAGCCGCATTATGTATCGCTGTTCCTCTTTCCGCCGCCATCTGCATAACACTTTCATCTATCCCACGGTACAACGCTTCGTCTAGCGGTTTCATCACTGTTGTAACACTCGGAAGAATCTGCCCTCCCAATGTATAAATATGGCGCTTATCCTCAAATCTCAGTTCTGAGAAAAATGGAAGCCCTTTCTCATTCAATTCCATCTATACCATCTCCGCTATTGTAAATTTCTCTCCAAACAGTTCCAGCATTTCTGATACTGTCATATCATCCATGCAATCCTCGCATATCGGTCCTTTTTCACTGTCATAAAACCTTTCGCCTTCAAATATCCCTACGCCGCACTCCTTGCAATTCACAACCGGTTTTGGTTCTGGTGCATTCGGACATCTGCTATCACAAGGTGTCTTCAAACAAAGACTACACATATTCCGGTCCCTCCATTCTTGCTATAACCACTCCTATTTTCATAATTGCCACGCCGATAATCGCTCCGACCAAAGGAATCTTCCATTCTGGGCCATCCAGCGCCGAACCCATGAAGAGGAATAGAAAAAAGCCAGCTCCTATCACTTTCTCGCCTATCATGATTCGTTTCTTCTTTCGTCTTCTCACTGTGCCACTCTCCTTTCTTTCCAAAATATCGGCGTTACGAATAATCCAATGTCTATATCGCTTGTTTTTTCGCAAGCCTCTTCTAACTCCTCAACTGTCTCAATACCAAACTCGGTTTTCAGATACTCTTTTGTTTTCTCAACATCCACGAGCATCACCACTTTTCTTTATCAGCTTTTCCTTTATCAGCCGTAATTCGCTGATAGATACCGCCAACTTGTCCAGTTCTTTTGATACAGCTGTAAAATCATCTTCTTCATCCGGAGATATTTTTCCATCTTCAGCTATCTCCAGAAGTTCTCTGCGCATCTTTTCGATGTCTTTTTCATCCAGCTTTGCTATTATTCCAACCGTTACTGCTTCCAGCGTTTTAATCTCTGCCGATACCGGCTGCTGCTTTCCAAGAGGACACTGCTCTAAACAATACAGATTTTTCAACTGCGGTGCCCCATAAACATCCGCCATCATCATTATCAAATCCAGAGGTGGTACTGTGATTCCCCTCTCATAATTTGCTAAAGACGAAACAGAAATACCGAAGTATTCTGCCGCACTTTCCCGGCTTTTGAGATATACATTGTTCTTTGCTGCCAAAATCCTGCACTGGAAGTAGATGCTTATGCCCGTATTTACACATCCACAATCCATGTTCTTTTTTCTCCTTGTCTGCTAAACTAAACCTAAATGATACCGAGGCCCGAAAGAATTTTGTTCAAGTCCTCAAACTTACCGTTCGGTAAGTTGTTGTCATAAAAAATGGCGTTCATCTCATCGTATGACAGCCCGTAAAATTCAGATAATGCGATCACTTCATCTGGCTTGAACTTAACTTCTCCCCTTTCCTTCTTGCTGTATGAAACAATCGACTTCCCGATTACTTCAGCCAACTTTTCAAGGGGAATCCTCCTTCCGGCTCGAAGTTCCCGGAGCCTTGTGCTATCCATTCCTGCACCTCCTTTGTTTATTGATTATGTCATCATCTTATCTTACCGCATGGTAATTGTCAATAATGAAATTATATTTTTTGTAAGTATTATTTACTGTTCGGTAATTATACGATATGATACTTCAGAGGTGATACTATGAAAGATTTTCCCAATATTTTATACAGCCTACTTAGACAGCGTGGCATGACACAAAAGATGCTCGCAGACAAGGCGCATACAACCGAAGCAACCATTTCCCGGTATCTAACCGATACAAAGCGAATGCCACGAGCTGATCTGATTGTTTCCATTGCAGAAGCCCTGGATGTAAGTACAGATTATCTTCTTGGACTCAGCCCGATTGCCTCCAGGCAATCTTTATCTCCTGAGATGGAAGAATTGTTTTCTTGCTACTCCAAAGCATCAGAAAGTGATCGTAAGGTTATCTGGGCGGTTTTGGACAAATATCAGGCTGTTGATTTCAAGATAGCTGCATCCGGACAAGATCAATGGAATCCTAACGATTCGTCTTCTCGTCAGGCAGCTATAAAAAAATTCGAGGACGAATAGAGTACGATCTTCATATCGTCACATACCATTCTGTCTCTCTGCGGATGGAACTAAATATCTGGCAATTACAAGAACTGTTCAGCAAAAAGGCTTTTTCCTTTTTCAGCAAACGCCTTAATTCTTATGTGATTGCCTATAATGATGTTCTTCCGCTAACAGAGGCGGTCTATCAGGTATTTCACGAAATAGGTCATATCTATTACGGCCATATATCTCCAGGCAATAGCATTGCTATTTCTCTGGAATCGCAAGAACGGGTGGCAAATCATTTTGCCGCCTTTATTTTTTCAAAGATTGGAGGTGCAAAAATCATGAAAACTTTGACCGGAAACGAACACTTTACCTACGAGGGTATGCCTGCCGGGATCTTACTTAGTGACTTCTGGGCGTGGAACTCTTCTGATCTGCTGAACAATACCCTTCGTGGAGCATTGGCTGAGTTCCTCGTTGCTTCTGCAATAGGCATTGATACCAGCGAAGCCCGCCAGGACTGGACTCCCTATGATTTACTTTCTCCTTCTGGGAGAAAAATCGAAGTCAAATGCTCCGCATATCTCCAGAGTTGGAATGCTGATCGTCTTTCAAAAATACAGTTCAGCATCCGCCCAGCTCGATCATGGGATTCTGAAAATGACTTTAGTGATGATGTCAAAAGGTGGTCCGACCTCTATGTGTTCTGCTTGTACGCAAGCAAAGATCGGAGCGAAACGCCGCTTCAACTTGAACAGTGGGAATTTTATCTTCTGCCTACATCGGTTCTTGACATCCGATGCAAGGACCAGAAAAGCATTTCCCTCAGTTCTCTTCTGTCTCTTTCTCCTGCAAAAGCTACATACGAGGAATTGAGAGAGGCGGTTGAAAATCTGGACTTAGGCTCTACCCCCCCCCCATAAGAACATCTGTTCTGATTTTTGTATCTCATTTTTTATTGCCATAGCCTGATGTGACATTCTGTTGCGTTATGGCGTGGCAGAAAGGAAAACATCATGGAAGAAAAAATACTTATTCAAGGAACTTGCAACCGCATAAAGGGTGCTTTTGTCGAAAACGGATACGGTCTTTTAACAAACCAAAGACTTATATACTCTAAACATAGTCTTGCAAAAATCGCTGCTATGGGTATTCTTGTAAATCTCACTCAGGGAAGTTACGAATTTGACATTCCGCTTTCAGACATTTCATCTGTCCAAGAGAAAAAGCGCCTATTCAACAAGGTGCTTTTGATTACTACTACTTCTGGAGAAGAGTATAGCTTCTACTTCACGAAACTTATGGAGTGGAAAATTCATCTGTCAAACCTACTTCCAGGAAAGGTAGTATAAACCAATTCGTCCGTAGGACTGTCCATCGGATTGTCCTCGGACGGACTATATATTTATATATAGATATATAGGTAATGGTACTGGTAATGGTTACATCGGATTATCCACCGGACAGTCCGTAGGATTATCCGCCGGACAGCCTTAAAAATCTTTATTTTACAGTGTTTCTATTTTTTTGCTGTCAAGTATGATCTTATACCATGCAATACGCCGGTTCCGTAACCATTGCAACAGCAATCAAAATATTTTCGTGACAGTCCTACGGACTATCCACCGGATTATCCGTAGGACGATTTTAGGAGGTTATCATGGCTTTCAAGAAAACAATAGATACCATGCCGACTCTCTGCCGCCGTGTGGCTATTTATATTCGTGTTTCTACTAATCATCAGATAGACCGGGACTCTCTTCCTCTGCAACGGGAGGAGTTGATAAACTATGCTAAATATGCTTTGAATATTGAAGACTATGAAGTGTTTGAAGATGCCGGTTTTTCTGCAAAAAATACAGACCGACCAGATTATCAGCGTATGATGAAGATGATTCGTTCTGGACTTTTCTCTCATGTGCTTGTCTGGAAGCTGGATCGTATTTCCAGGAATCTTCTTGACTTTGCCGCTATGTATGAAGAGTTGAAGCGTCTTAATGTAACTTTCGTAAGTAAAAACGAGCAGTTTGATACCAGTACCGCAATGGGCGAAGCTATGCTTAAAATCATCCTCGTTTTTGCAGAGCTGGAGCGTAAAATGACCTCTGAGCGTGTAACCGCCACAATGCTATCCAGAGCAGCTTCCGGCAAATGGAACGGTGGGCGCATCCCATACGGATTTTCCTACGACTATGATACCAGGGAATTTTCTATCTGCTCCGAAGAACAGAAAGTCGTATTGCTTATGTGCGACTTCTACGAGTCCAGTCATTCACTTCTGTATGTTGCCAGAAAGCTGAACGAACTCGGACACCGGACAAGAGCCGGTAATCTATGGAGTCCTGTTCAGGTACATAAAATCCTTGTCAATCCATTCAGTATCGGAGATTATGTATATAACCAAACATCTCTCAGCACTGGAACTCAGATTCTGAATAAGGAGGAGGATTTCATCGTGTTTGAAAACCATCATCCTGCTTTGTTCCCAAAAGAACGCCAGCAAAAAATTGTATCTCAACTTTCCAGAAACTCACGCCTCAAATCAGGCAGCAATGTCTCTGTGAAGCGGAAAAATATCCATGTGTTTTCCGGTATGATATTCTGCGAAAACTGCGGTCAGATGCTTACCAGCAGCACCGGGAAGGCGCTGAGTGGTGACGGCTGGCGACCATCTATTTACCTTTGTCCTTCCAAACGAAGGCACATCTCTGAGGGATGCCACGATACAACGGATTCTACTGTCGGAGAATTTACTATCAACTTTATACTGAATATGCTGAACGCTCAACGGAATTTCGCATTGATCCGCACCCAGGAGGACCTTCAGCGTATGCTTTTGTACGGAAAAGTATTCGATAATGTGGATCATCTTGGCGAAGAAGGTATCAAAGAAATGTTTACTGTTCTATCTGAGAATTTGCCGGAAAATACAAAATCCGGGCTTAAAAAGAAATCAAGGAAACCGGTAGCTAATCCAGAAGTAACAAAGCTGAAAAAAGAACAGCAGAAATTGGAGCGAGCTATGGAACGCCTGAAGCGGCTTTATATGTATTCAGAGGATTCCATAAGCGAACAGGAATACATAACTGAACGCAACCGTATCTCTGAGGCATATGAGGACATAGAAATGCGGCTTTCTGAAATAAGCACTTGCGAACGCACCGAGAGATCCATCACAGATCAAGACTTTATCCGTCAAGCTACCGCCTTCATTATTTCAAAGAAACTCTCCGGCAGTTCGTACATAAATTATCGCCGTTTGGCAGCAAATACCGATGTGCAAATTTTGAAGGATTTCTTCAATTCCATCATCGACAGCATCACTATCAATTCAAACGGGCAGATA
This sequence comes from uncultured Blautia sp., assembly GCA_937900135.1. Taxonomy (GTDB): domain Bacteria; phylum Bacillota; class Clostridia; order Lachnospirales; family Lachnospiraceae; genus Blautia_A. The sequence continues at coordinate 64,870 of CALCDJ010000078.1, forward strand.
GGCAGTATTGTGTTCAAAAACGGTTTACTTCACCGTTTCATTTATTCTTCAGTTGACAAGAGCCAGGAATAATAACTTCCCGGCTCTTTTTTCGTATCAACTATTCAGTTTATTTTTGGTGTCATTGTATAAACATCGCATCCCCAAAGGAAAAGAAACGATACCGCTCTTTCACCGCCTCTTCATAGGCATGTATAATATTCTCTTTTCCAGCAAGTGCGGAAACCAGCATCAGAAGCGTGGATTCCGGTAAATGGAAATTGGTGATCAGTCCATCGATCATTTTGAAGTGGTAGCCCGGATAAATAAAGATTTCTGTCCAGCCGCTTCCGGCACGAAGAATGCCATCTTCTCCAGTTGCTGATTCCAGAGTACGGCAGCTTGTGGTACCTACAGAGATTACCCTGCCTCCCTGCGCCTTTGTGTCGTTGATCAGTTTCGCCTGGTCTTCCTCCACCACATAAAATTCCGAATGCATATGATGCTGTTCCACATCATCTACCTTCACCGGGCGGAAGGTTCCAAGTCCCACATGAAGGGTGACGTGCGCAATCTTTACACCTTTTTTCTGTACGGCCTCCAACAATTCCTTGGTAAAATGAAGACCTGCTGTGGGCGCTGCGGCAGAACCTTCATTTTTTGCGTATACCGTCTGATAACGGTTTTTATCTTCCAGCTTATGGGTAATATAAGGCGGAAGTGGCATTTCTCCCAACTGATCCAGAATTTCTTCAAAAATTCCATCGTAATGGAACTGAATCAGACGGTTTCCTTCTTCTACTACATCTACAATCTCGCCTTTTAAAATTCCATTTCCAAATACAATCTTTGCACCGGGGCGGGCTTTTTTTCCTGGTTTCACCAGGCATTCCCAGATGTCATTTTCTTTTCTTTTAAGAAGGAGGATTTCAATCACGGCTCCCGTATCCTCTTTATGACCATATAAACGGGCCGGGATTACCTTCGTATCATTGATCACCAGACAGTCCCCTTCCTTTAAATAATCCAATATATCGGTAAAATGTCTGTGTTCCAGACTTCCATCCTTTATGGAAAGATGCATGAGCCTGGATGAACTTCTATCTTCCAACGGGTCCTGTGCGATCAGTTCCTGCGGCAGATCATAATAAAAATCTGATGTTTTCATATCCCAATTCTCCTTGTTAAACTTTCTGTATTATAACACCCTTTTTCCCACACGTAAAGCAATTTTCCAGCTACACGGTCACTGGTTCCAATTCAGAAATTCCATAGACCACATTCTTTCAAAATCTGTCCTATCAGCAGTATTTCTTTCTTTTTGTTGTATTTTTTTCCTTTTTACAATCTAATAGAATAAATTATTTCTATTGGATTCTTCCATTATTTTCCATTTTTTCTATGATTAAAGGAATAGAAAAAGGAGGAGCTTCAAATGGCTGATACAAATGATAACAAAAAAATTCCTGTTTCTGCTGTTAATATTTCCTACCGGTTAAAACAGCTACGCAAGGAATCCAACTTTACTCAGCAGCAAATGGCAGACATGCTTGATATTTCTCTAACACATTACAGTAACCTGGAACGAGGCCAGAGAAACTGCAGTTTGGAAATGTTCATAAAAATCTGTCAGATTTTCTCACTTCCAGGCAATGATCTTCTACGAGATTATCTGCCCATGCCTGCACCAGCCTCCAGTGTTCTGTTAAAAGAAGACTTTTCCGTTCTTCCCCTGGAATTTCAAAATCTGATCACAGAAAATGTAGAGCAATTTATTACACTCATGGAACAATATGAATCCCGCATCAAAAATTCAACTCCTTAATTACTGATGATGCTATTCACTCAGAATCAAATCAAAAACAGAGGGCAATCTCCTGCCCTCTGTTTTTGATCTATAAATGGAAGTCCATGATGATCTCAGTCTTTCTTTTCCATCTCTTCCTTCTGCTGTTTTTTCAACTGACGGACAAAAGCCCATTCTTTATTGGTCAGGTCTGCGCCTTTCAGAAGATCCGGGCGCCATTTTACCGTACGGATAATGGACTGCTCTCGTCTCCACTTATCTACATTCCCATGATGTCCGGACATAAGAACCTCCGGAACCTTTTTTCCATGCCACTCTTCCGGACGGCTGTATTGGGGATATTCCAGAAGATTTCCGGCAAATGACTCTGTCTCTCCAGATTCCTGATTATTCAGAACACCTGGAACCATTCTGGAAATGGAATCCATCATAACCATAGCTGGAAGTTCACCGCCTGTGAGAACATAATCGCCAATGGAAACATAATCTGTTACAATTTCTTCCAGAACACGCTCATCAATGCCTTCATAATGCCCGCACAGAAATACCAGATCCTCTTCTTTGGCCATTTCTCTGGCCATTTTCTGATGGAAAACCTTTCCCTGGGGTGTGAGATAAACCACCCGGGGACGTCTGCCAATCTTTTCTGCCACGGACTCATAGGCCAGATATACTGGTTCCGCCTGCATCAGCATTCCAGCGCCGCCTCCATAGGGGTAATCGTCTACTTTCTGGTGTTTGTTAAACGCATAATCCCGGATATTAATTGTCTCCAGACTAAGCAGACCCTTGGCAATGGCTCGTCCTGTGATACTGGTATGCATTCCATTTTGAATCATTTCCGGAAATAAGGTTAAAACATGAAAATTCATTTACAAAAGCCCTTTCATCAAATGTACGGTCATGGTATTTTCTTCCAGGTTTACATCCAGGATGCACTCATGGATTGCCGGAAGAAGCACTTCTTTACCATCCTTTGTTTCCACCACATATACATCATTGGCTCCGGTTTCCATAACATCCTTCAGAGTTCCGAAAACAGTTCCATCCTCCAAAACCACAGAAAGCCCCAGAAGATCTGCGATATAGTATTCATCTTCTCCCAGTTCCTGACCTTCTTCTCTCGGAATCCAAAGGTCGCATCCTTTATATTTCTCTATGTCGTTGATATTATCTACACCTTTAAACTTCAGGATTACCAGGTTTTTAAAAAACTTTACATTCTGAATATCCAAATGAAGTTTTTCTCTTCCGGTGTCCAAAAGCACATAATCCAGTTCCAAAAAGCGTTCCGGTTCATCTGTGGTAGGATATACCTTCACCTCTCCCCGTACTCCATGTGTGGTTGTGATCACACCTACTTTTAACAAATCTTCCATGAAATCCAAATTCTCCTATTATAGTAAACCAGGAGCCATGTTTCCACAGCTCCTGGTCTTATTTTCATTGCAGAATATCCACAATCACTTTTTTGCTGCTTTTGGAAGAAGCCGCTTTTACTACCGTACGGATAGCCTTTGCAATTCTGCCCTGACGTCCGATGACCTTACCCATATCAGAAGGCCCAACCTTCAGTTCAATGATCACCGCGTCTTCTTTTTCTTTTTCGGTAACGACTACTTCATCCGGATTTTCAACAAGAGATTTTGCAATTACTTCTACTAATTCTTTCATTACATACCTCCCTGACTCGTCCTTATCGGGACGTTACAGAAATACCTGTCTCGGTATTTTCTTATTTTTCGATTCCGGCATTTTTCAGGATTTTTGCAACAACTTCTGTTGGCTGTGCACCTGCTGCAAGCCATTTTTTAGCTGCTTCTTCGTCTACCTTTACTGCGCTTGGCTCTACGTTCGGATCATATGTTCCGATCTCTGCGATACACTTTCCGTCACGTTTGCAGCGGGAATCTGCTACAACGATTCTATAAAAAGGTGCTTTCTTCTGTCCCATTCTTCTTAATCTGATCTTTACTGCCATTTTTGTTTTCCTCCATGTATTTGGTTATTTTCTTTTTTCTCTGATATCTATGTTAAAAGGGAAGCTTAAAGCCGCCTCTTTTACCACCTTTGCCGCCCATAAGTCCAGGCATCTGTTTCATCATTTTCTTGCTCTGCTCAAACTGCTTCACAAGACGATTCACTTCGGAAATATCCACGCCTGCACCTTTGGCAATGCGCTGTTTCCGGGATATATTCAAAATGGAAGGGTTGCTTCTCTCCTGCATGGTCATGGAAAGAATAATGGACTTGGTACGATCCATTGCCTTTTCGTCGATCATGCCTTCCAGATCCTTCATCTTGCTGCCCACACCGGGAAGCATATTCAGGATACTTCCAAGACCGCCCATCTTGTTCATCTGTTCCATACTGGTGAGATAGTCGTTGAAGTCAAAGTCCATTTTCTTCAGCTTCTTCTGCATCTCCTGAGCCTTTTCCTGATCAACGGATGCTTCCACCTTCTCAATCAGGCTCATCACATCGCCCATTCCCAGGATTCTGGAAGCCATACGCTCCGGATAGAATTGCTCCAGATCCGAAAGCTTTTCTCCCATACCTACGTAAAGGATTGGCTTTCCGGTAACTGCCTTAATGGAAAGAGCCGCACCACCTCTGGTATCGCCATCCATCTTAGTCAGGATCACACCATCAATCCCCACCTTATCTGTAAAGGTCTGGGCCACATTCACAGCATCCTGTCCAGTCATGGCATCCACCACCAGCACAGTCGCATCCACTTGAATGTGTTCTTTGATCTCTGCAAGCTCCTGCATCATATCTTCATCGATGTGAAGACGTCCGGCGGTATCGATCAGAACCACATTCTGCTGATTCGCCTTCGCATGCTCAAGAGCTGCTTTGGCAATATCCACCGGCTTCTGTTTATCACCCATGGAAAAGACTTCTACGCCCTGCTTCTCTCCATTTACCTCCAACTGCTTAATCGCTGCCGGACGATATACGTCACAGGCAACCAGAAGAGGTTTCTTACCTTTGGATTTCAGCTTTCCGGCAAGCTTGGCCACCGTTGTTGTTTTACCGGCACCCTGAAGACCTGCCATCATCAGGACTGTGATCTCATTTCCTGCTTTAATAGGAAGTTCTGTTGTCTCGCTTCCCATCAGACTGACCAGTTCGTCATTTACGATCTTAATCACCATCTGTCCGGGATTCAGACCGTTCATTACATCCTGTCCAACTGCCCGTTCCTGTACGGACTTGGTGAACTGCTTCACCACACGAAAGTTTACATCGGCCTCCAGAAGAGCCATCTTAACTTCCTTCAGAGCAATCTTTACATCTTCCTCTGTGAGGCGTCCCTTGCTTCTCAGCTTTTTGAATACGTTTTGTAATTTTTCCGTCAAGCTTTCAAATGCCATGTATCATAACTCCTCTAATATTTCATTGGAAATCGCCGCAATGTCTTCCGCCTGATATTCTCCTGCCAGCTGGCGGATCTTTTTAATCTGCCTGCGGATATTCAGGAACTTCTCCACCAGATGAAGTTTCTCTTCATATTCCTCCAGGGCCCTGTTACAGCGTCTGACCATATCATGTACACCCTGACGGCTGATTCCCAGATCTTCTGCTACTTCGCTTAGGGAATAATCTTCCAACACCACGCTCTCATAAATCTGCTGCTGTCGCTTCGTCAGAAGTTCTCCATAAAAATCATACAGTAATGTCTGTTCTACAAATTTCTCCATCTGATTATCACCTTGGCTATCATACCTTATTTGCCAACGGGTGTCAAGTGTTTTTTATTGACAAAAAACAAGTTTTCTATGATTATCGAAGATGAAGTCCTGGATCTTCATCTTCAAATTCAAAAATACATCGTTCATAAGCATTGATCACATGGGTATCCTTATATTTATCATATCTCTTATGGTTTCTTCCATATGACATATGTACATGTCCATGAAGGAAAAATTTGGGTTTGTATTTTTTCAGTAAATCCAGAAATACCTTGAATCCCTGGTGAGGAAGATCACGTCCGTCATTGAGCTGATAAGCCGGGGCATGGGTCACCAGAATATCAAATCCCCTGTGGCGAAAAAGCTGAAACCACAGTTTTCTTACCCGACGGCGCATTTCTGACTCTGTGTATTGATGAGAGCCGGGTTTGTACCGCATGGAGCCTCCCAGCCCCAGAATCCGCACTCCCTCATATACAAAAATCTTATCGTCAATACAGGTGCAGCCCTCTGGCGGGATATGATCATACTTGTTGTCGTGATTGCCATGTACATACAGCACCGGCACCGCAGCAAGCGTCACCAGAAAGGAAAGGTACCTGGGGTCCAAATCTCCGCAGGAGATGATCAGATCCACGCCTTCCACCTTACTTTTGTCAAAAAAATCCCATAAATACGAGGACTCTTCATCTGCTATTGCAAGTATTTTCATATGTGTTAAAACCTTTCTATTCCAATTCGATTCCCTGCTGTGAGGTAACTGCCATGGCGCCTTCCATTAACTGTTCTTTTTCCGGAATCTTTCCGATCACATTGTCAGAAAGCCAGTTCATGGTCACGATTTTCTCCGGGGAAAGAGCCTTCTTAGGATTCTCCTGTACCACACCGTTCTGAGAATATAAAACACCGGAAAACGGCTCAAATTCTCCTCTTCGGATGGTATCCTTTAAGATTTCCACCAGGCGCTTCGTTCCGTTGGGCAGGTTCTGAGAGCAGATTACATCGATTACCCCCGCTGACATTCCCCACCAGTAATTGATTGCCTTTAATGTTGCAGAATTATCATCATACTTCCAGGTTCCATCCATAATCGTGCGGATCAGCTGTTCATAGAATTTACCCCAGTGCCACAAAGGCATTGCAAGATTCACCGGAGAATCCTTTTCCATACGGTAAATGCCAAAATGTCTGGAAGCCTCTTCCGGAATCACCATATCCTTTCCGGAAACCACATCCGGCGCTGTCCTTCTGATGCACTCATCCAGATCATACCCCTTAAGACAGGACCATTCCAGGAATACCTTTGCTCTTGGATTGATCATTTTTGCTCCCAGGGCAAAGGCATTGATATTTGCCATGGTTCCAAAAATAGGATAATCTGCAATGTAAGTCAGACGGTTGTTTTCTGCCATGGCGCCTGCAATAGCTCCCATCAGGAATTTAGCTTCATGCATCCGGGCATAATAAGTACGGATATAACGATGGGATGTATTGAGTGAGCAGTTTAAAATCCTCACCTGGGGATTGGCAATGGCAGCCTTAACACTGGCCTGTACAAAAGCAGGTGTGGTTGTAAAAATAATGTTGCAGCCCTTCATAATTGCCAGGTTGATCACTTCATCCACAGTTCCGACTGTAATATTACTGAAGCAAAGTGTTTCCACCTCATCAGGGAAGGTTTGTTCCAGATGCAGGCGTCCCAGTTCATGAGCATAGGTCCAGGCTGAGGAAGTTGGTGTTTTTTCATAAATAAAAGCAATTTTCAGTTTTTGCGTGCTTAAAGGCAGAAGCTTATTCAAGAGCGGCTTTTTCTCTGCCGTAGGCGCCATCTTCAGATCGATTTCCTGATCTGTTTCCTGCAATTCAAATTCTTCCCAGGCCTTTCCTATCAGAGTCTTCAGTTCATTGACTGTCTTATTCAAAAGAATCTGGTAATCGTAAATTGTAATAAAAGAAAGAAAAGCATCTCCAGGAGTAATAGATAGCTTATCTCCCCCTTTTCCAATGAATTCTGCGGTAAATCTGGAATAAACCGAACTGAAATCCAGCTTTTCATCGTCGGTCCAGACCTCTCCCTTTTCTTTTCCCACTGCCTTCTGGAGCTTTGCAAAGCTTCCTTCCTTGGTAAACCAGATGTAATTGATTCCAGACAGCTCGTAAAAATCCACAAACTCAAAGTAGATCCGATTCTCTTTCTCATCGGTTCGCTTCGGCAGAATACGGGTTACAGTTCCCGGAACCGAAACTGCCCCAAAATATTTCAATACGCTGACTCTTTTGTTTCCTTCCAGAATATAGAACCGGTTCATATATTCATAAGCCTTTACCGGCTCCCGGATTCCCTCTTCCAGATGGCTGATGCTCAAATCAGACCATTTCTGAGCAAACTCTGTCTCCGGTTTCAATATTGGCATAAAATTTCCTGCAAAAGCACTGCTGCGTCCACCGGTCTTGGTACCGTCAATCTGGTCCATGGGAATCTGTACCAACCCCAACGGTACTTCTGAATAAGAACCACGATCTGGAAGAATATCATCCAGTATTTTTAATGTGGGGGATACTCCTCGAAGCAGCCTTGACTGGTAATCTTTTTTTCCTGCTTTATATGCCTTCATATAATCTTCTGTTATCATTTTACCCCTCCTGTTTCCAACCATTTTTCGTTGCAATATATCTATAGAAATCTTTCCTGTCGATCAATTTCAATATACTCCATGTATTTCTACAAATCAAGAAGGAACGGGGATTTTCTCTTGCTTATTTTCTTAATATAAGGTATCATTTTACTAGAAAACTTTTTACTATGTAAAAAAGCAGGAGGGATTTCCTATGGAAAAAGCAAAAGTTTTTTATACCAATATGCGGACTGGTTTTAACAATGGCTTATTAGACAAACTGGAATGCCTCATAAAAAAAGCAGGAATTGGAAATATAGATTTTGAAGGCAAATATACTGCAATCAAGATTCATTTCGGCGAACCAGGCAACCTTGCTTTTCTTCGTCCCAATTATGCCAAGGTCGTAGCAGACGTGGTAAAAGAACTGGGCGGCAAACCATTTCTTACCGATTGCAATACGCTCTATGTAGGCGGAAGAAAAAATGCACTGGACCATCTGGACAGCGCATACACCAACGGCTTCTCCCCCTTTTCCACTGGATGCCATGTTCTTATTGCAGACGGACTGAAGGGAACTGACGAAGTGTATATCCCGGTAGAAGGCGGGGAATACGTTAAGGAAGCCAAGATCGGCGAAGCTATCATGGATGCCGATATTTTTATCTCTCTGACTCATTTCAAGGGACATGAGGCAACTGGTTTTGGCGGTACCCTGAAAAATATCGGTATGGGATGCGGCTCCCGCGCCGGCAAAATGGAAATGCACAGTGCCGGCAAGCCTCATATTGACCAGGATCTCTGCATTGGATGTAAACGATGCGCCAAGATCTGTGCTCATGATGCTCCTTTCTTCACAGACGGAAAGGCATCCATTGACCATGACAAATGCGTCGGCTGCGGAAGATGTATCGGTGTCTGTCCAAAAGATGCGGTTCTGGCTGCTTCCGATGAGTCCAACGATATTTTAAACTGCAAGATTGCGGAATATTCCAAAGCAGTTCTGGACGGACGTCCCAGTTTCCACATCAGTCTTGTCATCGACGTATCTCCATACTGTGACTGTCACGCAGAAAATGACGCTGCCATTGTTCCGGATGTGGGCTTCTTCGCATCCTTTGACCCGGTTGCTCTGGATGTTGCCTGCGCCGATGCCGTTAATGCACAGCCAGCCATCTCCAATACCACTCTGTCAGAAGCAGACCACGAAGGACATGACCACTTCAGCGCAGTCTTTCCTTCTACCAACTGGAGAACCAGTATTGCCCATGCCAAAAAAATCGGCCTTGGCACAGATGAATATGAACTGATTGAAGTCAAATAATACATAAGAAGTATCAAAGACCCCGGTTCAAAAGAATTTCCTTCTTTTGGACCGGGGCCTTTTCTATTCGTTCTGTACGCAAATACCTTTTACAAACTGGTACGAATTACCTTTGGCCGACAACCGGCTGCTTCCAGCGCCTTTACAATCTGATTCTTATGATCGGTACCAAACGCCTCCATGGTAATCTTCAGTTCCACAGCAGCATTACGGTTGGTGCTTACGAACTGGTTATGATCCAGTTTAATTACATTTCCCTGGTTTTCTGCGATAATGGTTGCTACGCGCACCAGTTCACCTGCTTTATCCGGAATCAGCACAGATACTGTAAAGATACGGTCTCTCTGAATCAGACCATGCTGTACCACAGAAGACATGGTGATCACATCCATATTTCCGCCGCTTAACACAGAAACCACTTTTTTGTTGGTAAAGTCCAGATGACGCAGCGCTGCCACTGTCAAAAGTCCGGAATTTTCTACGATCATCTTATGATTTTCCACCATATCCAAAAAGGCAACGATCAGTTCATCGTCCTCCACGGTAATAACTCCATCCAGGTTTTCCTGCAGATATGGGAAGATGTTTTCTCCTGGTGTCTGTACTGCTGTACCATCGGCAATGGTATTCACATGCTTCAGTGTCGTTACCTCGCCTTTTGCCAAAGAGGTCTTTAAGCAGGCTGCACCGGCCGGTTCCACACCAATCACCTTAATATGGGGATTCAGAAGCTTGGCAAGGGTGGAAACTCCTGTTGCCAGACCGCCCCCTCCCACTGGAACCAGAATATAATCCACCAGCGGAAGCTCCTGCACAATTTCCATGGCAATGGTTCCCTGTCCAGTTGCTACTGCCGGATCATCAAAGGGATGAATGAAGGTATAGCCTTCCTTTTCTGCCAATTCCATGGCATATGCACAGGCTTCGTCATACACATCCCCCTTTAATACCACTTCTGCTCCATAGCTTTTGGTCCGCTCCACCTTGATCAGCGGAGTGGTTGTAGGCATAACGATGACAGCCTTAGCTCCAAACTTGTGCGCAGCATAAGCCACACCCTGGGCATGGTTTCCTGCAGATGCTGCGATCAGTCCTTTTTCCCGTTCTTCCTGAGACAGGGTGCTGATTTTATAATAAGCGCCTCTCACCTTATAAGCGCCGGTTCTCTGCATATTTTCCGGTTTAAAAAACACCTTGTTCCCTGTCAGATCTGAAAAATAGCTGCTCTTAATCAGCTTTGTTTCCTGTGTTACTTTTTTTACCACTTCTGATGCTTCTTCAAAACTCTCTAATGTAAGCATAACTCTCCTCCTGTCCCGGTTCCCGGTATATCTACTTTGGCTGTTGCCTTTATTTTCCTGGTACGTTAAACAAAGCATCCACAAACGTGTTTGCATCAAATTTTTCCAGGTCGTCAATGGTTTCTCCCACACCGATATACTTCACCGGTATATCCAGTTCTGAATGAATTGCCACCGCAATTCCTCCCTTGGCCGTTCCATCCAGCTTGGTAAGAATGATTCCTGTAACATTTGCCACCTCGGAAAACTGCTTTGCCTGTGCCAGCGCATTCTGTCCTGTGGTACCATCCAGAACCACCAGGGTTTCCAGGTATGCTTCCGGGTATTCCCGTTCCAGTATCCGGTAAATCTTACGAAGCTCCTCCATAAGATTTTTTTTGTTATGAAGACGGCCCGCCGTATCACACAAAAGTACGTCTGCATTTCTTGCCTTGGCTGCTGCCACCGCATCATAAACGACAGACGCCGGATCTGCACCTGCCTGTCCCCCAATGATATCCACGCCAGCCCGGTTTGCCCACTGAGTCAGCTGTTCTCCGGCTGCTGCACGGAAAGTATCTGCCGCTGCCAGAACCACTTTTTTTCCCTGATCCTTCAGTTTTCCTGCCAGTTTCCCCACGGAAGTGGTTTTTCCCACACCGTTGACGCCAATCACCAGAATTACAGATTTTCGGTTTTCAAATTCATACTCTGTGCTGTCCACTTCCATCTCTTCTTTGATACTGTCAATCAGAAGCTGCTTGCATTCCATAGGATCCTTGATGTGTTTCTCTGCCACCTGGGATTTCAGGTTTTCCAGAATAGAGGTTGTGGCATTGATTCCAATATCTCCCATGATAAGAATTTCTTCCAATTCCTCATAAAAATCCTCATCAATGCTGGAATATCCGCTGAAAATAGAATCAAAGCCCTTTACAATGTTATCTCTCGTTTTTGTAAGACCGCTTACCAGCCGCTTAAAAAAGCCTTTCTTTTCTTCTGCCATGATCTCTGTCTCCTTCTTTTACTTGGTCAGCTGATTTTCTACCAGGTCTACAGAAACCAAAGTAGAAACTCCTTTTTCCTGCATCGTGATACCATAAAGTCGATCTGCTGCATTCATGGTACCGCGTCTATGTGTTATTATAATAAATTGTGTGTTCTTCGTCAACTTTTGTAAATATCCTGCAAAACGTCCCACATTAGAATCGTCCAGCGCCGCCTCAATCTCATCCAGCAGACAGAAGGGAGACGGCTTCAGATTCTGAATGGCAAACAAAAGAGCAATGGCTGTCAATGCCTTCTCTCCACCGGAAAGCTGCATCATATTCTGCAGTTTCTTTCCCGGCGGCTGGGAGATGATCCGAATTCCGGCTTCCAGAATGTCTTCTTCCTCTGAAAGCTCCAGTGTTCCCTTTCCCCCGCCAAAAAGCTCTTTAAATGCCTTGTCAAATTCCTTCTGGATTTCCTGAAATTTCTCTGAAAACTGCTTCCGCATTCCTTCATCCAGCTCCTGAATAATTTCCATCAGGGTCTTTTCCGCTGTTACCAGATCATTGTACTGATTGGACAGGAATGTATGTCGTTCCAGAAGCTCCTTGTAATCCTCAATGGCGTTTACATTAACGGAACCCAGCTTCCGGATCTCTTCTTTCATCTTTGCAATATCCCGTTTCAGTTCCTGGATATCCTTTCGTTCCTCTTTCTGATAGGATCGCGCATTGTTGGGGGTAATCTCGTATTCCTCCCACATATAAGAAATCCGGGCTTCCTGGCTTTCCTCCAGTTTTTCCATCTGACCTGCCAGACGAAAACTCTCTTTATCCAGAAGGGTGATCCGCTGGGAAAGGACATCTCTTTTTTCAAAAAAGGATTTGTGGCTTTTGTTTCTGGCCTCCTTTTCCTTTTGCCAGTGATCCATACGAATCCCTGAACGCTCCTCCTTCTCCTGACATGCCTGAATTTCCTTCTTTAAGTCAGAAATGGAACCCTCCTTCTGTTTCAGTTCTTCTCCTGTACTGGTTAAGAGTTCCCGCATCTGCGTCTGTTCTTCCTCAAAGCTCTGGATTTCCGAAAGAAGACGGTTAAGATTTTCCTGACCAAATGCATGCTTCTGTTCCAGGGTAGATGCTTCCAGACGAATGCCTTCCAGTTCCTTTGTTTTTTTGGTCTCTTCGTTTTTCCACTCTTCCAGTTCTCTCTGTCTGGTTTCAATGAAAACGCTTAATTCCTGTTCATCCTTTATGGAAGCTTCCAGCTCCTGCTCTATGCGGATATGGTCTGTCTCAATTTCCTGAACCTGACGTTTCAACTCCATCTGCTCCCGGGCAATCTGATCGTATCCGCTGCGAATTTCCTGAAGTTTCTCCTCCTGCTGAGCCAGATTCATCTTAGCGGTATTCTGCGCCACATATTGGCGTCGGAGTTTTTCCTGAAATTCTGCAATGGTATCCCGGAGCACATTTCGTTTGCTTCTGTTTTCATCAATGGCCTTCTGCATATCTTCCAGTGCCTGTTTACGGGACTTAACGATCTGCTCCAGTTCCTCAATTTCCCGTCGTCTTCCCAGAAGATTGCTGTTATTCTTAAAAGCACCACCAGTCATAGAACCGCCAGGATTCAAAGAATCTCCCTCAATGGTAACCATCCGAAGGGTATGACGATATTTTCTTCCAATGGCAATGGCATGATCAATATGATCCACCACCAACACCCGGCCCAGAAGATAGCGAATCAGTCCCTGATACTGCCGGTCTGCGCTTACCAGGTCACTGGCAATTCCAATCACTCCAGGCTCCTTCAAAGCTTCTTTCTGAGCAAACTCTCCTCTGGCGCTGACACTGCTTAACGGCAGGAAGGTAGCGCGACCATAACGGTTCTTTTTTAGAAATTCAATCAGGGTCTTGGCTGTCTGCTCATTGTCTGTGACAATGTTCTGAATGCTGCCTCCAAGGGCGGTTTCAATGGCAAGCTCATAATCCTTATTTACCTGAATCAAATCTGCCACAACACCGTGTATTCCCGGTACTTTCTCTCTCTGTTCCATAACCCGGCGAATGCTGTTGCCGTATCCATCATAACGCTCTGCCAGGTTTTTCAGGGAAAACAGCCTGGATTCTTCTCTGTGATAAGCAGTCTGTCCTGCTTCCATCTGGGCATTCTGTTTTTTCAGTTCCTGCTGAAGCTCTGTCACTGCGCCATCCAGACGTACACATTCTTCATTCATGGACTGGATCATCCCGGAAATGGTATCATATTCTGCCTGAACCTTCTTTTTGATGCTGGTCTGCTCTTCTTCTTCGCTTTTCAGGCGCAGAACTCTCTGGCTGATCTCTGCCTTGCGGATATCCATCTGCTCCCGCATGGTATCGAAACGCTGCACCTTTCCTTTTGTGGTTGCGCGGGCATTTAAGATCTCAATGATCTCATTTTTACCTTCTTCCACTGCCTGGCTGCATTCCTTTTCATTAGAAAGAATTCTTTCCAGATGCTGTTCTTCTTCCTTAAGTCTGCTTCTGGTATCCTTCAGACGGAGATGAAGTTCCTCCCCCTCCTGTTCCAGCTTTTCTTTCATCTGATTTCTCTGGAGAATTTCTTCCTTCAACGCTTCCTCTCTGGATCGATAATGGTCTGCATTTTGCTTTCCGGAAGAAATCTGTTCTGCCAGCACGTTGATCTGACCTTCCAGCTGTTGCTTCTTCAGCGCATTTTTCTGGATTTCCTCACGAAGCGCTTCCATTTTTGCATCCAGTTCTTCCAGTTCCTGCTCCAGACGCTCATATTCCACCTTGGTCTGGCTGTATTCCTCCTGCATACCGGAAAGTTCTTCCTTGGTGAGGGCATGTTTTTCTTCCAGTTCCTTTAATGCTTTTCCAGATTCCTCCTGCTGAGTAAGAAACAGATTGACATCCAGTTCCCGCAGAAATTCCCTTTTGGAAAGATAGATTTTGGCAGTCTCTGCCTGATGTTCCAATGGCCCCAGCTGTCTGGTCAGCTCACTTAAAATATCCGTTACACGGACCAGATTCTGACGTTCATCCTCCAGCTTTTTGATGGTGGTATTTTTTCTCCGCTTAAACTTTACAATTCCAGCTGCCTCGTCAAACAGTTCCCGGCGTTCTTCCGGCTTTCCGCTTAAGATCTTGTCAATCTGTCCCTGTCCTATGATGGAATATCCTTCTTTTCCAATACCGGTATCATAAAACATTTCATTGATATCCTTCAATCGGCAGGGACTTCCATTGATCAGATATTCACTCTCACCAGAACGATACAGCCGTCTGGTAACTGTCACCTCATTAAATTCCACCGGTAGCTTATGATCCCCGTTGTCCAGGGTAATGGCAACGGAAGCGAAACTTAAAGGTTTCCTGGTTTCTGTTCCGGAGAAAATGACATCCTGCATGTTTCCCCCTCGCAGCTGCTTGGCGCTCTGCTCTCCCAGTACCCAGCGGACTGCATCACCTACGTTGCTCTTTCCACTTCCATTTGGTCCAACAATTCCTGTGATTCCATTATGAAATTCAAAATTTATTTTCTGTGCAAAGGATTTAAATCCGTGTACTTCAATATTTTTTAAATACATAGTTCCCTCATCGTATCTGTTTTACAGTTCCTGTCTCAGCTTCTGGATTGCCTCATAAGCTGCTTTTTGTTCTGCTGCTTTTTTCGTATGACCAGTGCCATTTCCCAGTACCTGTCCATCGATCAGCACATTTACCGTAAAGCTCTTATTATGATCCGGACCTTCCTCCTTCACCAGCTCATACTGCACAGACTTGGTTCCATCCTCCTGAATGATTTCCTGCAGGATGGTCTTGCTATCAAAAAAGAGCTGCTTATTTTCCATGTCATTTAAAATAAATTTCAGAACAAACTCTTTTGCACTAGCAAAACCACCATCCAGATAAATGGCGCCCAAAAGAGCCTCCGTTGCATCGGACACAATTGAGTCCCTGTTTCTTCCTCCTGTCATATCCTCGCCTTTACCAAGAAGAAGATACTGGGGCAGTGAAAATTCTCTTGCACAGTAAGCAAGGCTTGGTTCACATACCATGCTTGCGCGTTTCTTCGTCAGTTCCCCTTCCGGAAGCTTTGGAAAATTTTTATAAAAGTAATCGCTGCTTACCAGTTCCAGAACGGCATCTCCCAGAAATTCCAGACGCTCGTTACAGCCCAGCTTGCCCAGTTTCTTTTCATTTGCATAAGAACTGTGGGTCAGAGCTTTTTTCAAAAGCTGTTTATCTTTAAAGGAATAACCAATGATTTTTTCCAATTCTTCTGTTTTTTTCATATTCGCTCCAATCTAAAAGCCGGGGAACTGCACCTGGCAGTTCCCCCCATTCGGCAATTTTTATTTCTGCTTATTTTTGTTAACATGATTACTGCTGTTCCACGATACTGTGAATCGCTTCCACAGCATCATGAATGGTCACGATCTGTTCCACAAGCTCATTCTCGATCTCAATGTCATACTCTTCCTCAATTCCCATGACAATCTGATAGAGATCCAGAGAGTCTGCCCCCAGATCATCCACAAAGGAAGTATCCTCTGTCAGGGTATCGGCCTCTACATTGAGCACCTCTCCAATAATTGCTTTTAATTTTTCCAGTTCCAACGTGTTTCTCCTCCATTCCTGAAATCACTGATATCCAGTCTTTATTCTTCTGCCTTTTTTTCTTCCGGTACATAGATTTTTTCAGCAATCTTTTCGTTGATCTTTTGCTGCTTAAACTGCACACACTGGAAAATGGCGTTCTTTATCTCCACCGCAACGGCGCTGCCATGAGTCTTGACCACCAGTCCCTTCAGACCAAGAAGAGGCGCTCCTCCATGCTCTGTGGCATCAAAGGCTTTCAGCGTGGATTTCAGCGCAGGTTTCACCAGAAGGGCACCCACCTTACTCTTTAAGCTGCTCATCATTCCTGCCTTTATCTCTTTTACCAGAGTCGCTGCCACACCTTCATACAATTTCAGGATTACATTTCCAACAAATGCCTCACAGACGATCACATCTGCATAACCGGAAGGAATCTCCCTGGCTTCAATGCTTCCAATGAAATTGATGTCTTTACATTCCTTGAGAAGAGGGAAGGTTTCCTTCACAAGAGCATTTCCCTTCTCTTCTTCTGCTCCGTTATTCACAATGGCCACCCGGGGATTCTTGATTCCCATCACGTGTTCCATATATATGGAACCCATTTTTGCAAACTGAACCAGATGAGAAGGACGGGCATCCACATTGGCGCCGCAGTCGATCAGAAGAGAAAATCCCTTGCTGGTGGGAATCAACGGTGCCAGCGGCGGGCGTTCTACTCCCTTGCTTCTTCCTACCAGAACCTGTCCGCCTACCAGAACTGCTCCGGTACTGCCAGAAGATACGAAAGCATCGGCTTCTTTCTTTTTTACCAGATTCAAACCTACGACAATGGAAGAATCCTTTTTCTTACGGATCGCAAAAACAGGAGGTTCTGCTGTTTCGATCACCTCAGAAGCAGGCACTACCTGAATACGCTCTCTTGGACAGTCTGGATACTTGGCAAGTTCTTTTTCAATCACTTCCGGAATTCCTGTGAGAAGCACCTGAATCTCAGACCGCTCTTTCACTGCTTCCACAGCGCCCTTTACAGGTTCCACCGGCGCATTGTCCCCACCCATTGCATCTACTACTACTTTTACTATTTCTGCCATTTTTTCTTCCTCCTAAAGCGCGAAGCATCAGCTCCGCCCTTCTTTTATGACTATAAATCCTGCCTTTTATCATATAAAGAAGCAGGAAAAAAGTCAATAGAATCTCAAATTTCCTTTTTTTCGATCTCCAGAGGCTTTCCGTCAAGAACAGCCTCCACAAGTGTGTCTCCCTGATAGGACAGCTTCAGGGAAAAGAACGGAGCCTCCTCTGCCAGAAGCTTCAAAAAGATCTTGTCACCTTCCCAGAGTGTCAGACTGGAAAGCTCTGATTTTTTTACCCATTTCAGAACTCCTTCCTCACACTCGCCCAATTCTCCTGTAAACCCAGCTGCCGTGTACAGGCACATATATTCTGTTCCGTACCCATCCTGGGTAAAGGTGACAAGACCCCGAAACCGATAGGAAGTAAGGGTGAGTCCTGTCTCCTCCTTGGCTTCCCGAAGGAGACATTCCTCGGGACTTTCTCCTTCTTCCAGGTGTCCCCCAATCCCAATCCATTTTCCCTTATTCACATCCTCCTTCCGGGAGATGCGGTGGAGCATCAGATAAGAATCTTCTGTTTCAATATAACATAATGTAGTCATTGGACCTCTCTTCATCGTTCCCAGCTCCTTTTTATTTTTGGTTCTGTGCCTCAATCTGTTCTGCCAGGTCGTTCAAATATACCCAGCGATCCATTTTTTCTTCCAAAGCCTGTTCCACTTCATTTTTTTCTCTGGTCAGTTCATTGAGTTTTCCGGAATTGGTGGCATTGGCCATAATTTCCTCTTCCAGTCTGGCAAGCTTACTTTCCAGCTTGGCGATTTCCTCGTCAATAGTGTCATATTCTCTCTGTTCTTTATAGGAAAACTTTAATTTTACAGGCTGATTCTGGTTCTGTTTCCAGTTTTTACCGGAAGAAGCCTTCTTTCCTTCCGTATCCTTCTCTTCTCCTGAAGAAACGGTTACTTCTTCTCTGTTCCCCTTCGCCCTCAGATAATCTGTATAATCTCCTTCATATTGTGTCAATCTTCCCTCTCCCTCAAAGGCAAAGATCCGATCCACCAGGTTATCCAGAAAATAGCGGTCATGGGAAACGGCAATTACAATTCCATCAAAGGAATTCAGGTAATCCTCCAGGATGGTAAGAGTAGGAATATCCATATCGTTGGTAATCTCGTCCAAAAGCAGTACGTTAGGCGCTCCTGCCAGGATTTTCAGAAGATACAGTCTCTTTTTTTCTCCTCCGGACAACTTAGATACCGGCGCGTACTGCATGGCAGAATCAAACAGAAACTGTTCCAGCAGCTTTGTGGCGCTGATTAGTCCCTCTTTTGTGGGAATATATTCTGCCACATCCCGAATATAGTCAATCACACGCTGATTGTTGTCCATATCCTCCACTTCCTGGGAAAAATAACCGATCTTTATGGTTTCTCCCACTTCCACCGTTCCCTGATCCGGAGAAACTTCTCCAGCAAGAATGCGCAAAAGCGTGGATTTGCCGCAGCCATTGGGACCAATGATGCCAAGACGCTGGTTTTTCAGAACAATATAACTAAAATCCTGAATACAGATCCGGTCTCCGTAGGCTTTTGAAATATGATCCAGCACAATGGTCTTTTTTCCCATACGGGTATTGGCAGAATTTAATTCCACTGTCTGATCTGTCACTGGAGCGCTTCCATTTTTCAATGCTTCCAGACGTTCCAGACGGGCTCTCTGCTTGGTGCTTCTGGCCCGGCATCCTCTCTTGGCCCATTCGATTTCCATACGTAAAAGACTTTTTCTTTTTCGCTCTGATGCCAGTTCCATTTCCTCCCGCTCTGCTTTCATTTCCAGGAATTTGGAATAATTGGCTTCATAGCTATAAAGTTTTCCATGGCTGATTTCCAGAATCTTATTGGTCACACGATCCAGAAAGTAACGATCATGGGTTACCATGATTACCACGCCTTTAAACTGATTCAGGTAATCCTCCAGCCAGGAAGCCATCTCATTATCCAGATGGTTGGTTGGCTCATCCAGAATCAGAACGTCTGCGGGATTTACAATGGTTCTTGCAAGGGCTACCCTTTTCTTCTGTCCGCCGGAAAGATGTTCGATTTCTTCTTCATGGTTCGAGATTCCCAGACGATTCAGAACCATTTTGGCTTCTGTTTCCGGATTCCAGCTTTTCTCCGTCTGTCCTTCTGCCACATATGAAAGAATCGTAGCTTTCTTTGGAAACTCCGGATTCTGCGGAAGATAGGCCACACGCAAACCGTTCTGACGAATCACCTGTCCCTCGTCTCCCTCCTCCAGCCCGGCAAGAATCCTGAGAAGCGTTGTCTTTCCTGTTCCATTAATCCCAATGATACCAATCTTGTCTTCCTGATGTACTCCATAGGAAACATCATCAAAAATTACTTTTTCTCCATATATTTTACTGATATGTTCAATATTCAAAATATTCATCTGGAATGTTCCTCCCCATTTTCTCTAGGCATTATAGCACAAAAAAAACGCCATCACAATCTTTTCCCCGCAGATACAAAATCCGAAGTTCTTGATGTTTACATCTTTTTTTCAGAAATCTCTATGTGAATGTAAAAATAAGGATATGAATTTCCTTCAAAATGCGGTATAATGAATATGAAATGCATTACTCTATAAAAGGGGGTGTTATCTTGTCCGGTAAATTGGGATTAACTGAAACTGAGTATATGATCATGTGCTATATCTGGAAAGAAGATCTGCAAATGTTTTCGGGAAAAATGATCCGGGAGTATTTTAATCAGCAGGGGCAGAACTGGGCCAGTCAAACCGTAAATACATTTCTGATGAAGCTGATTGAAAAAGGCGCACTTCGTTACCGCCTGCAGGGACACCAGAAAGTATATTCTCCTGCTATGAGCCATGAATTATATAAGTCCTACTGGTTAAAGCAGGCAATTCTGGAAAATTTCGAGAACGGAATGGATGACTTGGATGCTGCTCTTAGCAATTTCGATCAGGTATGATTTTTGTATGGTATGAAAAGTAAGAAAAAAACAGGATGTCTGCCATTGGCAAACATCCTGTTTTTTACGTCTGGATTAGTCTTCCACTTTAATGATTTCTTTTTTGTTATAGCTTCCGCAGTTTTTGCAAACTCTGTGAGGCATCATCAGCTCACCACATTTGCTGCATTTTACTAAGTTCGGAGCGCTCATTTTCCAGTTTGCTCTTCTCTTATCACGTCTTGCTTTAGATGTTTTATTCTTTGGACAGATGGACATATGTTACACCTCCTTAAATTTACGAAATATATCACTGATAGCTGCCATGCGGGGATCTTTCGGTTCGTCCTTGCAATCGCAGGGACCGTCATTAAGATTCTTTCCACATTGGCTACAGATTCCTTTGCAGTCTTCTTTACACAGAACCTTCAAAGGCCAGCTCATCAGTACCTCAAGGTAGACCAGCCGGTCCACATCCAGGTCCATACCGGTGAGATAGCTGCTCTCATCCAGATCATTCACCCTCTGTTCTTCCGTCAGCTTCATGTCAAGCTTCCTCTTCATCTGAAAAGGAATTCTTACAGGAACCTCACTTAAACAACGGTCACAGGGGATTGCTACTGTAATCTCTCCCTCACCCTCAAGTTCAAGAACCTTGTTGCCTGTATTGGTAATCGTCAGGCTTATCGGAGTCTTGTCAACCACCGGATAACTTCCCAACTGAAAACGGATCGCATCCATTTCAAACGCAACGGTTTTCTGAATAGACTTTCCTTCACAGGATAAAACTTCTGATAAATGTATCTGCATAATCTTCTCCTATCCACACCTAATAAATTATACATATCCAACCAGTATTTGTCAACGAGTATTTTGTCACTTTTGGAAACAAACTTGATTTCTTCCTTACAACAGGAAAAGGAATGCCGGGCAGCATCCCTTTTCCTCTGAAAGACAAGCGTATCTACTTTTTATACCAGTGCGACTGTTTCGCGGCAGATTGCAAGTTCTTCATTTGTAGGAATTACAGCAACCTTAACTTTGGAATCCGGTGTGGAGATCACGATTTCTTCACCGCGAACACCGTTTGCCTCTTTGTCAAGAGTGATTCCCAGGTAGCCTAAGTAGCTAACCACTTTTTCACGAACCGGAATTGCATTCTCACCGATTCCTGCTGTGAAGACAATTGCATCTACACCATTCATCGCTGCCACATAGCCGCCTACGAATTTTGCGATACCGTAGCAGAGAACTTCAATGGCATTTGCTGCATCTTCGTTGCCGCTTTCTGCTGCTTCATTTAAGTCACGGAAGTCACTGGATAATCCGTTGGAAAGTCCAAGAAGACCGGATTTTTTGTTGAGAACATTCATAATGCCTGCAATGTCCAGGTTCTCTTTCTTTGCAATATATTCCATAATAGCTGGATCAATGTTACCGGAACGGGTTCCCATAACCACACCTTCCAGCGGAGTCAGACCCATGGTGGTATCAACACATTTGCCGTTTACCACTGCGCTGATGGAAGAACCGTTTCCAAGGTGGCATACGATCACTTTGGAGTTGTCCTTATCAAGACCAAGGAATTCCACTGCACGTTTGGATACAAAGCTGTGGGAAGTTCCGTGGAAGCCGTATCTTCTTACTTTGTAGTTTTTGTAGTATTCGATAGGAAGTCCGTACAGATATGCTTTTGCCGGCATAGTCTGATGGAATGCGGTATCAAATACACCAACCTGAGGTACACCTGGCATCAGATCTGCACATACGCGAATACCAATGAGGTTTGCAGGGTTGTGAAGAGGTGCCAGATCGTTACATTCTTCTACTGCTGCGATCATTTCGTCTGTGATTACTGCGGAGGAAGCAAACTTCTCACCGCCGTGTACCACACGATGTCCAATGGCATTTACTTCAGCAAGGCTTGCGATTGCGCCTGTTTTTTCGTTTGTAAGAGCATCCAGCACCATCTGGATGGCTTCTTTATGAGTAGGCATAGAAGCTTCTGTAATTTCTTTGTCACATCCGGCTTTCTGGTAAACCAGTCTTCCGTCGATACCGATTCTTTCGCAAAGACCTTTCGCTAAAACTGCTTCTGTATCAGAGTTGATCAGCTGATATTTTAAAGAAGAACTACCACAGTTAATAACCAATACATTCATGATTTTACTCTCCTAATTTTAAATAATATGTACTTTCTTATTTATCTTCTGCCTGGCACTGAACTGCTGTGATGGCAACAACACCAACGATATCATCAGCGGAGCATCCGCGGGACAGGTCGTTGACTGGTTTTGCAATACCCTGGGTAACTGGTCCGTATGCTTCTGCCTTTGCAAGACGCTGAGCCAGTTTGTATCCAATGTTACCTGCATCCAGGTCAGGGAAGATCAGAACGTTTGCTTTACCTGCAACCGGGCTGTTTGGAGCCTTGGAAGCGCCAACGCTTGGAACGATTGCTGCGTCAAGCTGGAATTCTCCATCCAGTTTCAGTTCCGGATGCTCTGCCTTTGCAATCTTGGTTGCTTCTACTACTTTGTCTACGTCTGCATGCTTTGCACTTCCCATTGTGGAATGAGAAAGCATAGCAACTACAGGCTCTTCCTGAACAAGAAGTTCAAAGGATTCTGCAGAAGATGCTGCAATTGCTGCCAGTTCTTCCGGATTCGGGTTCTGTACCAGACCGGAATCGCCGAATACAAATGCGCCGTTTGCACCATATTCGCAGTTTGGAACTACCATTAAGAAGAATGCGGAAACAAGCTTTGTTCCTGGTTTTGTTTTCAGGATCTGTAAGCATGGTCTTAAGGTATCTGCGGTAGAATGGCAGGCACCGGATACCATACCGTCTGCATCGCCCATTTTTACCATCATAACGCCGTAGTACAGGTACTGATTGAGAAGGATTTCTCTTGCCTGCTCCGGTGTCATGCCTTTTTTCTGTCTTAACTCTACTAATTTGTCAATGTAGCCCTGTGTCTTCTCAGATGTTGCAGGGTCAATGATTTCTGCACCGCTGATATCGTATCCGCCTTCTGCAGCGCTCTTTTTTACAGTTTCTTCGTTACCAACAAGAATTACCTTCGCAATTCCTTCTTTTAAAATTTTCTCAGTTGCGTCCAGAGTTCTCATATCCTCTGTCTCTGGTAATACAATTGTTTTTACATTTGCTCTCGCTCTGTCTTTTAATACGTCAATAAATCCCATGGGTTATTGCTCCTTTCTAAATTCATAGCTAAATCTATTATAACCCCTGACTTCTTGTATTTCAAGCATTTCCATGGTAGAATACTTCACAAACTGGTATTTTTTGAGGTGCAATTTATGAAAACAGTGGGAATTATCGCAGAATACAATCCTTTTCATCTGGGACACCAGTTCCAGCTTTCGTACTGCCGGAACCAATTAAAGGCAGATTATATCGTTGTTGTTATGAGCGGAAACTACGTTCAGCGGGGAGCGCCTGCCCTTCTTTCCAAAGAACTCCGGGCAGATATGGCTCTTCGCTGCGGCGCGGATCTGGTTCTGGAGCTTCCTGTTTCCTACGCCTGTGCCAGTGCTGAATTTTTTGCCAGAGGAGGCGTAGAACTTCTCGATGGAATCGGGGTTACCGATCTTTTATGCTTTGGCAGTGAAGCAGGATATATGGAACCTTTTTACCAGACTGCGGAAATCTTATGTGAGGAGCCTTCTGCCTATCGGCAGCATTTAAAGGAACTCCTGAAAACAGGAATGAATTTTCCCTCTGCCAGAAGCCAGGCGCTGGTTCATTACCAGAAGGCTGCCAACCCCATGTTTGATGAGGAAGGATTTTCTGCCTTTCTTAACAGTCCTAACAACATTCTTGGTATTGAATACTGTAAGGCACTTCGATCTCTGAAAAGCTCCATTACCCCTGTCACCCTTCGCCGGGAGGGCGCCCAATATCATTCCCAATGTCTTACAGACACTCCCATGCCCTCCGCCTCAGCCATCCGTGCGTTTTTTACCCGGCACATCGGGGAAGACGCTTCTTCGTCAAAAGAAGAAGAAACGCATGACTTTTCTCAGCTGGCCTCTGCCCTTCCCGAACCGGCATTTTCTCTGTTTCAGGATGCTCTTTGCAGGCAAGCCTTCGTAACAGAGGAGGATCTGGATCTTCTGCTTCATTATCTTCTTCTGTCCTCCACCGAGGAAGACCTTTGCCGCCATATGGATTTTTCTCCGGAGCTTGCCAGACGAATCAAAAATCGTCTGAATGAATATCAGGGCTTCCTCTCTTTCACTGACCTTCTAAAGACCAGAGAACTGACACGCAGCAGAATCCAGCGAGCCCTTCTCCATCTCCTTCTTCATATAGAAGAAACACCAAAGAAGGTATCCTATGCCCGGGTTCTGGGATTTCAGAAAAGCGCCGCTCCTCTCCTGAAAGGAATCAAAGAAAAAGGACGTCTGCCCCTTCTTACCAAGCTGGCAAACGCCCCAAAACTCCTTGATGCAGATGGTCTTGCCACCCTCTCTCAGGATATCTTTGCTTCTCATTTATACGAGAGCATTCTTTCCCAAAAGGAAAAACGGCCCTTTGTACATGAATACCAGAAGCCGGTATTGATCCGGGACTGAGTTTCTACGCTCAGTTTCCGCATTCAATACTGATTTCATTGAATTTTTCCAGGATTTCATCAATGGTTATGGCTGTTTTTTCTTCTCCTGCACAGTCAATGACGCAATCCCCCTGATGCATCATCACCAGACGGTCCCCATATTCCACTGCATAACGCAGATTGTGAGTAACCATAATGGTGGTCAGATGCTTTTCTTTTACCAGTTTTCCCGTGAGTTCCATAATGATCTCTGCGGTCTTGGGATCCAAAGCTGCGGTATGTTCATCCAGGATCAGAAATTCAATGGGTGTCATGGTGGACATCAGAAGCGCCATGGCCTGGCGCTGTCCCCCGGAAAGAGATCCCACCTTTACGTGCATCTTATCTTCCAGCCCTAGATTCAACGGGCGAAGGAGTTCTCTGTAATACTCCATTCTTCCTTTATTGGTGCCCCTTCCCAAGCCATATCTTTTTCCTTTGTTATCTGCCAGAGACATATTTTCCAAAATGGTCATACTGGGACAGGTTCCAAGCGCCGGATTCTGATAAACCCTTCCAATCTTTTCGTTCCTTCGGAATTCTTTTGCCTTTGTAATATCTTTTCCATCGAGAAAAATCTGTCCGGATTCCACTGGAATACTTCCGCAGATAATATTTAACATAGAAGTTTTTCCAGAACCATTGCTTCCCACAACAGAAACAAATTCTCCGTCCTTAACAGTAAAATTAAAATCCTGAAAAAGACACATCTCGTTCACGGTTCCCGGATTGTAATATTTATAGATATTTTTCAGTTCAAGCATGTCCTTTCACCTTCTTCTTTCTGTCCATGCTGATCAGCAAAACAATCAGAAACAGGACGGATGTAATCAGTTTCATATCCTGTGGCTCAAAATTCCTCATGGCAACCGCCGTACAGGCCTTATAAAAAACAGAACCAATGAACACGGATGTCGTGGCTTTTATCAAAGTCACACGTTTAAAAAGACTGGTTCCAATAATCACACTGGCAAGTCCAATAACAATGGCGCCTGTTCCCATGGAAATTTCAAATACCCGTTCCTCCTGACAGAAAATACATCCTGCCAGAGCCACCAGACCATTGGCAATGGCAAGGCCCAGTATTTTGATATTTCCCGGATCTCTGGCAAGAGAAGTTACCAGTTTTTCGTTGTCGCCTACTGCTCTTAAAAGATAACCGGATTTGCTGTTCATATAAAAGTCCAGAACCGCCTTTGTGAGAAAAGCCAGAATCAGGATCACCAGAATGGTTCCATAAGGAAGGAGGGATTCTGGAAGCAGAGCCTCCAGAAATCCATTCTTAAAAATCGTTTCTTTGGAAAACAGGGGAACATTGGAGGTGCCTGCGATCCGAAGATTGATGGTCCAAAGTGCAGTCATCATTATAATTCCCGAAAGAAGATCCCTTACTTTTCCTTTGACGTGAATCAGTCCGGTACAGACTCCGGCAAGCGCGCCGGCCAGGAAGGCTGCCGGCAGTGTCAGGAAAGGATTTACTCCCCGTGTAAGCATTGCCGCACTGACAGCCGCCCCCAGAGGAAAACTTCCATCTGCTGTCAAATCCGGAAAATCCAGTATTTTGTAAGTAATATATACACCTAATGCAAGGATTCCGTAAATAAATCCCTGTTCCAGAATGGTAATGATAAAATCCATGCCCCTTGGCCTCCATGATTATTCTGTAATTTCTTTAAAGGTTTCTGCTGCCTCTTCCGTGAGTTCTGACGGAACCTCGATTCCAAGGTTCTCCGCCACCTTGGTATTCAAATATAAGCTCGCCTCTTCTATGGTCTCATAAGGAATTTCTGAAGCTTTCTTTTCTCCCTTTAATACCTGCGCCGCCATCTTGCCTGTCTGTTTTCCAAGAGCCACATAATCCAGTCCTTCCGCTGCCAGGCAGCCAAGTTTCACCTGCTCAATCTCACTTCCAAAAACCGGAATATTTTTTTCATTTGCCATTTCCAGGATTGCGGGAAGAGAGCTTACAACTGTATTGTCTGTCAGATTCGTAAGACAGTCCACCTTTCCCAGTAATCCTTCTGCTGCCAGAGGAATGTCTGCGGTGGCTGTGATGCCTGCGGTTTCAATGATAAATCCATACTCCTGGGCCATGCTTTCATAGTCTTTGATCGCAGATTCGGAATTGGCTTCGCTGGTAGTATACAGGATTCCAATGGTGCTGGCTTTGGGAAGCATGGTCCGGATCATTTCCAGCTGCTGCTTCACTGGAAGCCGGTCACTGGTTCCTGTGATCTCTCCCACGGGATTTCCCTCTTCGTCCACCAGTTCAGCGGCCACCGGATCTGTCACTGCTGTATAGATCACCGGAATTTCTGATTCCATTGCTGCGTTGTAACAGCTCTGAGCGCTTGGTGTTGCAATTCCACAGATCAGATCCACCTTAGATGAAACAAAGCTGTTGGAAATCTGTCCCGCGGTTCCCATGTCTGCTGCTGCATTTTTGTACTCCACTGTTAAATTTTTTCCTTCTTCAATGCCCTCTTCCTTCAGGCCTTCCAAAAAGCCCTCCCGGCAATTATCCAGGGAACCGTGTTCTGCAAACTGCTGAATCCCGATGGTGTACTCTTCTGCTGCCAGAACGTTGGTGTTGCCTGTCATGGCCATAGTCAGTAACGCTGCTCCTAATACCTTTGCTGTAATTGTTTTTTTCATGTGTTTGTTCTCCTCTCTCATCCATAAACTTGTTTCCGGAATCTTACATTCCCTGTTTTTGTCTTGAGAAAGAACTCTTGCCGGAGAGGTCTGCCTGTTTTGTCTGAAGGAAAAACCTGTCATTCAGAAAAAACAAAAACCGCCTCAAGCTAATGCTTGAGACGGTAATAAAATCTTATTATCGCGGTACCACTCAATTTGACAAAATGTCCACTTTCTCATGTACAAACATACACTCCTGATGGATAACGGGTTCGGTTCCCGTCGGCGCCTACTCTTCTATATTTCGGGCCGCCCTCGGAAGGCCATTCAACAACCTGCTTCATACGGAATCCCACCATGCTCCGCTCTCTGGAATGTCACTTGATTGTTTACTCTTCTTCCTCATCGGTTTAACTGTTTATTACTTTAACACTTCAAATTGATTCTGTCAACTGTTTTTTTATTTTTTTTAAAGCATCCCTTAATTCTTAAAGCTGTGGATTGGAGCCGGAATCCGTCCTCCACGTTCCACAAAGGCATCACAGGAAAAGGCGCTGACCGGCATAATCGGCGCATAACCTAAAAGACCGCCAAATTCCACGGTTTCTCCCACACCCTTGCCAATTACCGGAATCACACGTACAGCTGTGGTTTTCTGGTTGATCATTCCAATGGCAGCCTCATCTGCAATTAGTCCGGAAATGGTAGACGCCTTGGTGTCTCCCGGAATCGCAATCATATCAAGACCTACGGAGCAGACACAGGTCATGGCTTCCAGTTTTTCAATGGTGAGTGCGCCTGCATTGACCGCATCAATCATTCCCTGGTCCTCACTGACTGGAATGAATGCGCCGCTAAGTCCTCCTACGGCTGTGGAAGCCATTACGCCCCCCTTTTTCACCTGGTCATTTAATAATGCCAGCGCCGCTGTAGTTCCCGGTGCGCCAACTCGTTCCAGACCGATTTCTTCCAGGATTTCTGCCACACTATCCCCGATTGCCGGAGTTGGAGCCAGAGAAAGATCCACGATACCAAAGGGAACGCCCAAACGTTTGGATGCCTCCATTGCAACCAGTTGTCCCACACGGGTTACTTTAAATGCAGTACGCTTGATCATCTCACAAAGAGTCTCAAAATCTTTTCCTCTGACCTTTTCAAGCGCAGTTTTAACCACACCAGGACCACTGACACCCACATTGATCACAGCGTCTGCTTCTGTCACGCCATGGAAGGCTCCTGCCATAAACGGGTTATCATCCGGGGCATTACAGAATACCACCAGCTTGGCGCAGCCTAAGGAATCCTGATCCTTGGTTGCCTTGGCTGTCTCCATCACAATCTCTCCCATGAGCTTCACTGCATCCATGTTGATGCCCGTCTTTGTGGAACCCACGTTTACAGAACTGCAGACACGCTCTGTCTCTGCAAGCGCTCTGGGAATGGAACGAATCAGAAGCTCCTCTGCCGGTGTCATCCCTTTGCTTACCAGCGCAGAATATCCGCCGATAAAATTCACACCTACTGTCTTGGCTGCACGATCCAGCGTTTTTGCAATGGATACGTAATCCTCTGTACTTTTGCAGGCAGCGCTGCCCACCAGAGCAATAGGGGTTACGGAAATTCGTTTGTTGACAATGGGAATCCCATATTCCATGGAAATTTTTTCTCCGGTGGAAACCAGGTCTTTGGCATAGGAGGTGATCTTTTTATAGACTTTTTCATTTACCCTGTCAAGATCACTGTCAATACAATCCAGAAGGCTGATTCCCATGGTAATGGTACGCACATCCAGATTTTCGTGCTCAATCATTTTGTTGGTTTCATTTACCTCAAATATATTAATCATCGATCTCTCTCCTTAGATTCTGTGCATTTTATTAAAAATGTCTTCATGCTGGCAGCGGATCAGTACGCCGATCTCATCGCCTAATGCTGCAAGTTCTTTGGAAAGAGTGCCGGTATCCTTCTGGGAAGCGCTGGTATCTGCGATCATCATCATATTAAAATATCCCTGTACGATGGTCTGGCTGATATCCAGAATATTTACATGGTTTTCTGCAAGATAGGTACATACCTTTGCAATGATTCCTACGGTATCATTTCCTACTACTGTGATGATTGTTTTTTTCATTGTCTTTTCCCTTTCTAAACTGTAATTAATTCTGATATGCCATCCCTTTTTGCCACCTGGATCTTAAAATCCCGGGATTTGTAAGGGTTGTCACCAAGGGTAACTTCTGAACATACGGTTTCATACGCCAGCTCTTCATAGTTATTTTCTTTGCTTAAATGGCCAAGAAAAACCGCCTTCAGATTGTCATGGAGAAGCCTGCAGAGAAGTCTGCCTGCATTTTCATTGGACAAATGTCCTCTGTCCCCCAAAATTCTCTGTTTCAGATAATAAGGGTATTTCCCCACCTGAAGCATTCGGATATCATGATTCGCCTCCAGAAGCAGCGCATCCAGATGCTGAAGATTTTCCACAATATACTCGTTATATTTTCCAAGGTCCGTTGCGATTCCCACAGACTGCTGTCCACATTCCAGACGATATCCCACCGGATGGGCGGCATCATGAGGGATGCTAAAGGGATTGATCCGAAGATCTTTGATAAAAAAAGGCTCATCTTCCCGGATTTCCCGAAAAATCCCTTCTGGAATTTTTCCCAGGGAACTCATACGGGACATGGCGTCCACCGTTCCTCCGGTTGCATAAATGGGAATCTCATATTTTCTGGCAATCACCCCGATGCCCTTGATGTGATCGGAATGCTCATGGGTAATCAGAATACCGTCAATATCTTTTCCCGACAGGTCAATGCTGTTTAAACCCTGTTCCATTTTTTTTCCGCTGATTCCCACATCCACCAGAACATGGGCCTTTTCTGAACCAACGTAAATACAGTTTCCGCTGCTGCCGCTGGCTATACTGCAAAATCTCATTTTTCTGCTATTCCTTCCCGGATCTGCCGGCAGGTTGCCCACAGGTCCCCGTTGTTTTCAATGACATAATCTGCGTGCGCCCGGAAAAACTCTTCTGATGCCTGGCTCTTTATGATTTCCTTCGCCTTCGCTTCTGTATATCCTCTGCTTTCCATAAGACGCTCTATACGGATTTTTTCCTCTGTATGAATGTACCAGACTGTATCGCAGAAGTTCTCGTAATGATCCTCAAAGAAAAGAGCAGCCTCTACAACAAAAAGTTCTCTTCCTCTCGCCTTTTCTTCTTCCAGACGGTCCAGGATATAGGATTTAACTGCCGGATGGATCAGAGCATTTAGTTTTTCCCGCATTTCTTCATTCTTGAATACTACATCGGAAACCCGTCTCCGGTCAATGGTTTTGTCTTCTTTTTTGATATCTTTTCCAAAAAGGGCAAGAACAGGTTCGTAACAGCATGCGCCTGGCTCCATTACCTGATGCCCGACCTGATCCGCCTGAATCACATACGCACCCAGTTCTTTTTCCAGATAGGCAAGGACTGTACTTTTTCCCGCGCCTACTCCTCCTGTAATTCCAATCACTCTCATTTTATTTCGCCTCATACCAGCTGTTTCCCTGGTGCATATCCACTTCCAGTTCCACCAGAAGTTTTGCTGCGCCCTTCATTTCTTCTTCCAGTATCCGGGAAACCTGGTGAATTTCCTCTTTATGGGTTTCAATCAGTAACTCATCATGCACCTGAAGCACAAGGCGGGAACGGAGATGTTCTTCCTGAAGCCGTTTCTCTACCCGGTTCATGGCAATTTTAATAATATCTGCGGCAGTTCCCTGAATGGGCGAATTCATGGCCACACGTTCTCCGAAGGAACGCTGCATAAAATTACTGGATTTCAGCTCTGGTACCGGACGGCGGCGACCAAACATGGTAACCACATACCCCTGTTCCCTTCCATGTTCCACCTGCTCATCCAGAAAGCCTTTGATTTTGGGATAGGTTTCAAAGTAATTCTCAATATATTCTGCAGCTTCCTTTCGGGTAATACTCAAATCCTGGCTCAGCCCAAAGGAACTGATTCCGTATACAATTCCAAAATTCACTGCCTTGGCATTTCTTCTCTGAAGTTCTGTCACTTCCTCAAAAGGAACATGGAATACCTGAGAGGCAGTAAGGCGGTGAATATCCTGCGCTTCCCGGTATGCCTGGATCAGCTTTTCATCTCCGGACATATGCGCCAGCACTCGCAGTTCAATCTGAGAATAATCTGCATCCAGAAATACATAGCCATCTTCCGGTACAAATACTTTCCGGATCAGTCTTCCCAGCTCCATGCGTACGGGAATGTTCTGCAAATTCGGTTCGGTACTGCTGATTCGGCCCGTGGCTGTAATCGTCTGGTGGAAGGTCGTATGAATTCGTCCATCCTCCTCAATCACCTGCGCCAGTCCATCTGCGTATGTGGATTTCAGCTTGGTCAGCTGACGGTATTCCAGAATATCATTAACAATCGGCTGCTGGGGAGCCAGTTTTTCCAGAATATCTGCCGCTGTAGAATAACCGGTCTTTGTCTTTTTTCCTCCTGGAATTCCCATTTTTTCAAACAGGATCACACCCAGCTGCTTGGGAGAATTGATGTTAAATTCCTCTCCTGCCTGCTGGTAAATCAGCTGTTCCAGTTCCCGAATCCGCACAGTCAGCTGTTCTCCATATTCCCTGAGTTCTTCTCCCTTTACCCGGATTCCCCGTTTTTCCATGGAATCCAGTGTAAAAATAAGAGGAAGCTCAATTTCCCGGTAAACCCCTTCCATTCCTGTTTCCTGCAATGCATTCTCAATGGGCTCCCTGCATTCCAGTGAAACATACGCCTGGTAGCAGGCAAAGGTTCCAAGCCCTTCTGCCCCTTCTTCCCATGCCTTACGGAAGGTCTGTTTTCCCAGCAGCTCCTCTCTGGATGGAAGAAGTTTTCCTCCCAGATATTCTCTGGCCAGATCTTCACTGGTATAAGCAGCTTTCAGCGGATTCAAAAGATATGCACCTACTCCGGCATCAAATACAGGGGTTTCTGGAGCAATCGTCACTTTTTTCAGCAGGCTTTTGATATCCATGCTGCAAATAACTGTTTTTTGAGAAAGGGCTTCCAGCCTTGTCACCAGATATTCTTCGGTAATCATGCCGCCGACTGGAATGTAATAGACCTCGCTGGCATCCAGGGCAAGACCCAGACCGTATGCCGCTCCTCCTTCCAGAAGAAGAGCCACACCCACAGCAGGCTTTTCCAAAGCCTTTTCAAAAAGTGATTCTGCACCTGTGAGCTCTTCACAGGTAAAAAATTCGTCTGCCAATCCCTCTTCTGCTACAACGACCTGATCAAATCTTCCCAGAAGATTTTTAAATTCCAGACGCTGACAGAGTTCATACGCTTCCTTTGTATATAAATCACCCAGACGGGCCTGTTCATAAGAAAACTCCAGAGGTACATGAACCTCAATGGTAGCCAGAGTTTTACTAAGCACCGCAAGGGGATAATGCTCTCTTAAGGATTCTCTTGCCTTGTTGGGTTTCACTTCTTCCAGATGATCATGGGCATTTTCAATGGAGCCAAACTCCACCACCAGCTTCGTCGCTGTCTTCTCTCCCACACCTGGAATACCTGGAATATTATCTGAAGCATCCCCCATCAGGGCCTTCAGTTCTATAATCTGAGGTGGCGTCACCTGATACTTCTCCAGAACCTCCTGGGTATGATAATTCTCTATGGTGGTTTTCCCTCTTACTGTTTTCGGAAGACGGATCATAACCCGGTCTGTGGCAAGCTGAAGAAGGTCACGGTCACCGGAAAGAATGGTTACCTCCATCCCTTTCTCTTCGCTTCTTCTGGCCAGAGTCCCCAAAAGGTCATCTGCCTCATAGCCTTCCATGGTTACCACAGAAATCCCCATAGCAGTCAGCATCTCCTTCATAAGGGGAACCTGCTCTCTAAGTTCCTGGGGCATTCCTTTCCGGGTTCCTTTGTATGCTTCATACATCTTATGGCGGAAGGTTGGCGCATGGAGATCGAAAGCAACGGTGAGATATTCCGGTTTTTCTTCTTCCAGAATCCGGAAGAGAATATTCAGAAATCCGTATACAGCTCCCGTATGCGCGCCTTCTGCGTTGGTCAGATCGGGAAGGCCATAAAATGCGCGATTTAAAATACTATGGCCATCGATCAATAAAATTTTTTCACTCATGTGTTCCTCCTGCTGTCGTTTTTTGCTTTTCCATACATCAGACTTACACAAATGCGCCAGTCTCCACAACTACATAAATCAAAAGAGCGGCAAGAGCGCCCAAAAGCAAAAAGACCCCGATTGCCTCCAGCGCCCAGATGATCTTTTTCTTTTTTACATGCCTTCTGGCGCGGCGCAAATCCTGTTCCAGAAGATTTTTAAAGTCAAATATGTCCTCTTCCTGATTTTCGTCCAAAAGCTCCACGGCATTGTGGACAATGTAATAGGTTTCCAGCTCCTCATAACAGGAAGAGCAGGTCTGAATATGCTCCAAAAACAATTCCAACTCATATATGGTCAGGGTGCCACTGATATAACGGGTCACCATGCTCTCTGCCAAATGACAGTCCATCCTCTCTTCCCTCCTTTGGAAGTTTCGCTGCCTTTTGCAACGAAGTTTATTTCTTTTTGATTATAACGGAATAGACGGGAAAAGACAAGCTATGTTATAATGCAAAGAAAAGACAAACGAGGTGTCAGTCATATGAAGACCTTTACTTACACGCACAAGACTCAGTATTACGAAACGGATCAGATGGGCGTTATCCACCATTCCAACTATATCCGCTGGTTTGAAGAGGCCCGGGTATACTTCCTGGAACAGATTGGATATTCCTATCAGCGAATCGAAAAAGAATTAAAGCTGATCAGCCCGGTTCTGGAAGCCAACTGTCAGTATCGCTCCATGGTATACTTCGGAGACGAAGTAGATATCACCCTTCGGGTGGAGGCTACCAATGGCATCCGGCTGAAATTTTCTTACGAAGTGCGGGATCATCAGACCCATGAACTTCGCACCACAGGTTCCACCAAGCATTGTTTTCTGGATGAAAAAGGATCTCCGGTATCCCTGAAAAAGGTGCAGCCAGAACTTTACGCCATCCTAAAAGAATGCGCAGAAATCTGATTCCCCAAGAAAAAGGCATCCCTGCATTTGGTATGTTCCAAGCAGGAATGCCTTTTCTTTTATGCTTCTGTCTCGCTTTCTTCCTTCTGTTCCACAGCTGGTGTGGGCTGTTCCAGAATCTTCATAAACTCATCTCCGGTGATGGTTTCATGCTCATAAAGATACTGGGCCAGTTCATGAAGCTTTCCTATGTTGTCCTTCAGAATCTGGAGCGCCTTCTCATGCTGTCTGCGCACCAGTTCCACAACCTTCTTATCCAGAGTTGTCTGGGTTTCAAAGGAGCAGGCAAGGCTGGAATCTCCACCAAGATACTGGTTGCTCATACTCTCCATGGCCACCATATCAAACTCATCACTCATACCATATCTGGAAATCATGGCTCTGGCAATTTTGGTAGCCTGCTCAATATCGTTGGATGCGCCTGTGGTAATGAAATGGAAGATCAGTTCCTCAGCAGCTCGTCCACCGGTGAAGGTGGCGATCTTATTCTCCAGTTCCTCCTTGGTCATAAGGAAGTGTTCCTTCTCGTCTACCTGCATGGTATATCCCAAAGCCCCTGAAGTACGAGGGATAATGGTGATCTTATGCACCGGTGCAGATTCTGTCTGCTTGGCTGCTACCAGCGCATGACCAATCTCATGGTAGGATACGATCAGTTTTTCCTTATTGGAAAGTACACGGTTCTTCTTCTGATAACCAGCGATAACAACCTCGATACTCTCCTCAAAATCTGCCTGTGTGGCAAATTTTCTGCCGTCACGGACTGCACGAAGGGCTGCCTCATTCACGATGTTGGCAAGTTCTGCACCGGAAGCGCCGGCTGCTGCCTTTGCAATCTCATCGAAACGAACACTGTCGGAAATTCGGATCTTCTTGGCATGTACCTTCAGGATTTCTTCTCGTCCCTGAAGATCCGGAAGCTCTACCGGAATTCTCCGGTCAAAACGTCCCGGTCTTAAAAGTGCCGGGTCCAGGGAATCCGGACGGTTGGTTGCCGCCAGAATGACCACGCCCTTAGAGCCATCAAAACCATCCATCTCTGTGAGAAGCTGGTTCAAGGTCTGCTCACGCTCATCATTTCCTCCAGAAAATCCAGCGCCATCACGCTTCTTACCAATGGTATCAATCTCGTCAATAAACACAATACAGGGAGCCTTCTCATTGGCCTGCTTAAACAGGTCACGCACCTTGGCTGCACCCATACCCACAAACATCTCCACAAATTCCGAACCGGAAATGGAGAAGAAGGGAACTTCCGCCTCACCTGCAACTGCCTTGGCAAGAAGGGTCTTACCTGTTCCGGGAGGGCCTACCAAAAGCGCGCCCTTAGGCATAGAGGCACCGATTTCCGTATATTTCTGAGGATTGTGCAGATAATCTACGATTTCTGTAAGCAGTTCCTTGGCTTCATCCTCGCCGGCCACATCGGAAAACTTGATTCCTGTAGAAGACTTCACATAGACCTTGGCATTGCTCTTGCCAAAGGACATTGCGCCTCCCGGACCGCCGCCCATGGAATTCATCATCTTCTTACTGAGCCAGCGCCCAATGAAGATAAAGATTACAATGGGGATGAGATAACTTAAAATAATACTTAAAAATACAGACTGGGTAGCCGGTTCTGCTGCTTCCATCTTCACCCCGGCTTCATCCAGTGTTTTTACAAGATCCGGATAATTCATAGCAACGGTCTTACACATGGTTTCCACACCATTGACCTGCGCTGAATAGTAAATATAGTCTCCGTCTACGGTAACTTCTGTTACATTTCCACGTTCCACATTATTCAGAAAGGTGCTGTAATCTGTCTTTTTCACACTTCCTTCCCGAAGCATAGGGAGCACAAAAAAGTTCAACAGAAGAATAACTACGGCCACAATGATATAATAAATATATATGGGCCTTTTTTCTGGTTTTTTGTCACCAAGATTCATATGCGTTTCCTCCATCTGTCGCTGACAGCTCAAATCTGTCAGAAACTCTTTTGCATTCAGAAAATCTCTTCTATATCAAGCAGAAAAGATAGAAAGGGGTTTTCTTAAAAGGTATCATAGCACTTTTCTTTTTTGTTTTCTATGGTTTCCAGACAGATTTCATAAACTTTTCATACATTTACAAGTACCTCTGACATTTCTCAAAAAGTTTCAAAAAGTTCTTGCCTTATGACTCAGAGTATGGTATTATAAATATCGGTTCAAACGCCGGCGTGTCGGAATGGCAGACGAGGCAGACTCAAAATCTGTTGTGGGCAACCACGTGCGGGTTCAAGTCCCGCTGCCGGCATTTGAAATTTTTTAATAACATTTCGTTTTTTATTTTGGGAATCCTGGATGGAAGCATTTTCATACTTCATCAGGATTTTTTTTATTGATCAGGAAAGTCGTACAAGAAAATACAACCAATCCCCATTTCAAAACAGGCATACCGCAACGATCATAGCAATCGTCTGGTATGCCTGTTATTTTTCTTCTATTTCTGTTCCATAATTTTTTCATAAATGGGGAAACAGTCAAAGGTTGCAAAATAATCCTCTGGTGTTTCTGCACGACGGATCAGTTCAAAGCTTCCATCCTCATGAAGAAGGATTTCTGCAGATTTCAGCTTACCGTTGTAATTGTATCCCATAGCAAAGCCATGCGCGCCGGTATCATGGATCACCAGAAGATCTCCGGTATCGATCTTCGGAAGATAACGGTCAATGGCGAACTTGTCGTTGTTCTCACAAAGGGAACCTGTTACATCATACATGTGATCGCATACCTGGTTTTCCTTACCCATCACGGTAATGTGGTGGTACGCGCCATACATGGCAGGACGCATCAGGTTTACTGCACATGCATCTACGCCAATATATTCCTTGTGGGTGTGCTTCTCATGGATGGCTTTGGTCACCAGGCATCCATAAGGTCCCATCATAAAACGTCCAAGTTCTGTGTAAATTGCCACATCTCCCATACCAGCCGGGACAAGAACCTCCTCATATACCTTACGAACCCCCTCTCCGATTACACGGATGTCATTTGGGGTCTGATCCGGGCTATAAGGAATTCCAATACCGCCAGACAGATTGATGAATTTCACATGGGCGCCTGTTTCCTTCTGAAGTTTCACAGCCAGTTCAAACATGATCTTTGCAAGCATGGGATAATACTCATTGGTTACTGTATTGCTTGCAAGGAATGCATGGATTCCGAACTCTTCTGCTCCTTTTTCTTTCAGGATGCGAAAGGCTTCAAAAATCTGTTCTGTGGTCATTCCATATTTGGAATCTCCCGGGTTGTCCATAATATCATTGCTGATCTTAAAAAGTCCCCCTGGATTGTAACGACAGCTGATGGTTTTTGGGATATATCCCACCGCCCGCTCTACACATGATATATGAGTGATGTCATCCAGATTGATAATTCCGCCAATCTCATTGGCATAGCGGAATTCTTCTTCCGGAGTGTCGTTGGAAGAAAACATCACGTCTCCTTCTTTGCAGCCCAGTGCCTTGGAAAGCATCAGTTCTGTCATGGAAGAACAGTCACAGCCACAGCCGTACTCCTGAAGAATTTTGATCAGGAACGGATTAGGAGTGGCTTTTACTGCAAAAAACTCTTTGAATCCCTTGTTCCATGCAAAAGCATCCTTCAATGCCTGTGCATTTTCCCGGATTCCTTTTTCGTCGTAAAGATGAAAGGGGGTTGGATACTGCGCAGTGATCTCCTGCAGCTTCTCCAGCGTGACAAATGGCTTTTTTTTCATAATAATCTCTCCTCGTTTGTTACTTGGCTTCTATAAGGTGAAGCATATTCGTAACCGCACCTTCACCGGTTCTCATATTGGTCGCTGGGTCACCAGCGGTAAATACCACTAAATCTCCTTTTTTGATCAGACGTTTTCGACGAACCACACTCATGGCCTGGGAAATAATATGTTCTGTAGAGTCCTTCTCATACCCCTTCAGCGGATAAACACCCCAGGCAAGCTGCAGACGATGCTGCACTGTTTCATCTGGTGTGATAGCATAAATCGGCACCTCCGGGCGGAAATTGGAAATCAGCCATGCGGTCTGCCCCTGCATCGTTGGGGTTACAATGGCCTTTACCTCCAAATCCCTTGCTGTACGTACCGCAGCCAGTCCCACAGCGCTGGACACACGTCCCTGACGATACATATTTCTGTTTCTTGTATGGATCTTGTAATCCAGCATAGGTTCTGTTGTCTCTGCGATTTCTACCATCATCTTCAGAGCTGCCAGCGGGTATTTGCCTGCTGCAGTTTCCCCGGAAAGCATAATTGCATCGGTTCCGTCATAAATAGCGTTGGCCACATCCGCCACCTCTGCTCTTGTGGGACGGGGATTACGGATCATGGAATCCAGCATCTGTGTTGCTGTAATAACCGGAACATAGTTTTCGTTGCATTTGCGGATGATCATTTTCTGAATATGGGGAACCTTGCTTGCAGGGATCTCCACACCCAGATCTCCTCTGGCCACCATGATTCCATCTGATGCCTGAATGATCTCGTCAATATTTTCTACCCCTTCTGCATTCTCAATCTTGGCAATAATTCCGATTTTCTTACCACCGTTCTCATTGAGAAGCTGACGGATTTCCTTGATCACCTTGGCATTGCGTACAAAGGACGCTGCAATATAATCAAACTCCTGAGAAATTCCAAAGAGAATATCCTCCCGGTCCTGCTCTGTGATTCCCGGAAGCTTCACTTTTACATAAGGAACATTGACTCCCTTCTTTTCTCCCAGTTCGCCTCCATTCAGCACCTTACAGATGATATCTCCATGTTTGATATCCTCGATTTCCAGTTCAATCAGACCATCATCAATGAGGATTTTTCCTCCTTTTTGCACATCCTTATACAGATTTTCGTAGGTAATGGCAACCTTGTTTTCATCTCCCACATAATCTCCTGTGGTAAGAACGAAGGTACTTCCGGCATGAAGCGTTACCTTTTTTCCATCTTTCAGATTTTTGGTACGGATTTCCGGTCCCTTGGTGTCCAGAAGCATGGCCACAGGGCTGTTTAATTCTTCCCGCAGATTTTTGATCATGTCCACTCTTTCTCTGTGTTCTTCGTGAGAACCATGGGAAAAATTAAATCGCGCAATATCCATTCCATTTTTCATCAAGGACCTTAAGATATTTTTTCTGCTTGTTGCCGGTCCTAAAGTACAAATTATCTTCGTTCTTTTCATTGATGCTCTCCTCGTATTCCCTAGTCTTATTTTATATGTGTATGTGTGAATAAATGATCCTGACAGTATTCGTAATTTCCATTACATTTGGAACAAAAACGAAACTCCAGATTGGGATCATCTTTCTCTGTTCGTCCACAGATGGCACATTTGTGCTTAGCTATGTCTCCATTTTCCGTGTACACTCTGCTCTGCGCCATTGCCTTCTGAAATTCCTTTTTGCGCTTGATCTCCTTGGGATTATAGCGGCTCAGATCCTTTGTTCCAAAATAGAAGAATACAAAGTTCAAAAGAGATGCTACGATGGGGAAGATCATAAACCACTGTCTTCTTCTTGCAAAATTAATCACATCAGACAGGATCAACACACCATATACCACTGCCATCCAACGCATCTTTATTGGAATCACAAACATCAGCAGCAAGGTGGTATCCGGATATGTCATAGCATACGCCAGAAAAATGGATAAGCTGATGTAGGTTGTGGAAAACAGATAACCAATTCCGATTCCTCCTGTGATAAAGTACAACAGAAATGCTGCGATCACAGTGAAGAATAAACCTGAAAAAATATACAGGGTATACCGGAAGGTTCCCCATGCACGTTCCAGAGAAGTTCCAATCGGGTAATAAAAGAACAGAATCGCCAGGGCAAACCAGAAAAGGTCTTGTCCGCCTGGAGGTGCGATTACCCAGGTCACAAGTCTCCAGATCTGTCCTCTTAAAATCAATGCCGGTTCCAGATTTAACCAGCCTAAAATGCTTGGATTCGTATACATCAATACATAGCCAATTACATAACAGATGATTATATACAAAGTTAAATTCGGAATTCCATAACGACCGAATTTTCTTTCCAGTTTTTCAATTAGTCTCATAAATCTCCTTTTCTTATACACTTATTGGTGAAACTTTAGAAAAATTTCTTCTTGGAAAGAATCAGTGCAGCAATGATGCTGATGGCAACAGAAAACAGGATGATGCCCAGGAATCCCCATGGACTTCCCGCAAACGGCATACCCGCTGCATTCACATTCATTCCATACGCACTGAACACAATGGTAGGAATACTCATCACAATGGTAATAATAGCCAATACCTTCATAACAATATTCAGGTTGTTAGAAATAACAGAAGCAAAAGCATCCATCATACCACTTAAAATACCGCTGTATATATTCGCCATCTCAATGGCCTGCTTGTTCTCGATGATAACATCTTCCAGCAGTTCTGTGTCTTCCGGATATTTCTTTATACTTTCAATTTTCAGAAGCTTCTCCAACACCACTTCATTAGATCGAAGCGACGTAGTAAAGTACACCAGAGATTTCTCCAGTTCCAGAAGTTCGATTAATTCCTGATTTCTGGTAGACAGATGAAGTTTTTCTTCCACCTGCTCACTCTTCTTGTCAATAATACGCAGATAACGCAGATACATACTGGCATTCCGGTACAAAATCTGCAGAATAAACCGTGTCTTCATATAGGTAAAGAAATTTCTTACCCGGCCTTCCATAAATCTTGTCAGTACCTGAGTATCTTCCAGACAGACCGTAAAGATCATCTTCTCCGTGACAATAATGCCAAGAGGAATGGTTCCATACCAGTCCTTATCATTTCTTTCCTCGATCATAGGAACGTCTACCAGGACAAGGGTATAATTATCTTCCACTTCAATACGGGAACGTTCTTCTTCATCCAAAGGGGCTCTCAGGTCATCTACCTCTATCTGAAATCGCTCGGATATCTCGAAAATTTCTGTGGCTGTGGGATTTGTCAGAGCAATCCAGCAGTCATCCTGGGGTTCCTGAATCTGATGGATAGAGCCGTCTATTGTTTTAAAAATCCTGATCACGTTTCACACTTCCCTTCTTTTCTTTTTTTCCCTATTATCCCATTTTTAAAAATACAATTCCCATTATAAATAGAACCATGATTTTTGTCAATTACAATGGTTTTCCTTTACAAAAATTTAACACTTCGCTATAATAAAGTCGTATCAAATCACGACATAATAAGATTACACATAGATCCAACAGGAGGACAGCATATGAGCAGATCAACTTTTGGAAACCGTTTCACCGTAACCACCTGGGGCGAATCCCACGGCAAGGCTATTGGAGCCGTGGTAGATGGCTGCCCTGCCGGTCTCCCTCTCACGGAAGAGGATATTCAGGTATTCCTGGATCGCCGGAAACCAGGTCAGAGTCATTACACCACCATGCGTAAGGAGGGAGATCTTGTGGAAATCCTCTCCGGCGTCTTTGAGGGTAAGACCACCGGTACCCCCATCTCACTTATGATACGAAATATGGATCAGCGTTCCAGAGATTATGGAAACATCGCTTATTCCTACCGTCCAGGACATGCGGACTACACCTATGACCAGAAGTATGGTTTTCGGGATTACCGTGGAGGCGGCCGCAGTTCCGGACGGGAAACGGCAGGACGTGTGGCTGCAGGCGCCATTGCCGTAAAACTCCTGAAGGAACTGGGAATTATCTTCTGTACTTATGCCAGATCCATTGGACCGGTTTCTATCCAGAGCTTTGATCCGGAAGAAATCTGGAAAAATCCTTTTTATATGCCGGATTCCTCTGCCGCAGAACAGGCAGGCGCTTATCTGGATACCTGCATGAAAAATCACGACAGCGCAGGCGGTGTGATTGAATGCCGGATTCAGGGAGTTCCTGCCGGTCTTGGCGATCCGGTTTTTGACAAACTGGATGCGAAATTTGCCCAGGCTTTGATGTCCATTGGCGCAGTCAAGGCCGTAGAAGTTGGAGACGGCATCCAGACCGCTCTTTTAAACGGTTCCACCGATAACGATGGTTTTGTAAATGAAGGAGATGTGATTC
This sequence comes from uncultured Blautia sp., assembly GCA_937900135.1. Taxonomy (GTDB): domain Bacteria; phylum Bacillota; class Clostridia; order Lachnospirales; family Lachnospiraceae; genus Blautia_A. Next base: position 107,661 of record CALCDJ010000078.1, read on the forward strand.
ACAAAACCTCCAACCATGCAGGAGGAATTATGGGCGGCATCAGTGATGGCAGCGAAATCCTTCTGCGGGCTACGGTAAAACCCACCCCTTCCATTAGTCAGCCTCAACAGACCATCACTCAGGATGGAGAAAATCTGTCTCTTGAAATACATGGCCGCCATGATCCAGTCATTGTTCCAAGAGCGGTGGTGGTGGTGGAATCCATGTGTGCGCTCACCCTTACCGACGCTCTGTTCTCCAATATGAGCGCCCGGTTAGACAACATCCGAAGCTTCTATCAGAGATAAGAAAAACTGGAAGTAGACAGCAGGTCTGTTTACTTCCAGTTTTGTTTATATGAACAGTTTATTCTGTTCCATTTCCACTATCTGTAGAAAAAGGTTCTTTCAGGGTTTCCTCATCCGGTACTGCCCAGATATGGATGCTGTTGGGTTCCTCTACCTTTCTTGGTTTTCCTTTCATGATCAGAAGATTCTTCTCATAGTCCACCCGGAAGGTGGTAATGGTATTACTTCCGTGATTGGCAACGGCAATGTGCTGATTATCCGGGAAAATCACAAGATCCTTGGGATATTCTCCACTGATGGGCAGGGTAAATTTGTTCGTGAGAAGACCTGTTTCACTGTCGATCTCATACATGGATACCGTATTCTCCCCTGCTGTTGTGCAGAATAAATGCTTTCCATCCGGCGCCAGTGCCAGTCCAGAAGCCGCATCGTGAATGGCATCTTTCGCCCCTTCTGCTGTCAGGGTGCTGATGCTCTGCAGAAGTTCAAATTCCGGTGTGCTGCCGCTTCCATCATAGCTATATACCTTGATTTCATTACTCAATTCAAAAAGAAGGTAGGCAAATCTTCCATCATCGCTGAAACGGATGATACGCGGCCCGCTTTCTCTGGGACATCTTAAAATATCAACCAGTTCCAGTTTATGACGGCGCTTGTTAATCCGGTATACCTTCACCTGATCAATACCGTTATCTACTGCGCAGAGGTACTTGTTATCCGGTGTAGGTCTGACACAGTTTACATGAGGGCGGAAGTTACGTTCTGCCACACTTCCCAGACCTTTATGGAACACTCCGTCCATCAGACTTCCCAGACGTCCATCTCTGTGGGTATGTACCACTGTCACCTTACCGTCATGATAGCCTGCCACATACAGATATTTTCCGTCAACATCTGTGGCAAGAAAGCATCCGCGCATTCCGTCAATGTCCACACTGTTGATTCTTGTAAGATCTCCATTTTCGTCTCTCTGGAAAACAGCCACTCCCTCGTCCTCGATGGAATAAATGAATTTACTGTTCTTGGATATGGCAATATGGGAGGCGTTGCTCACTTCCACTTCACTTCGTTCAGTCAGAGTTCCCTCTTCCACATCCACATCATATACCTGAATTCCCTTGCTGTTGCCATGGGTATAACTTCCCACGTAAGCCACATATTTCTTTTTCCCCATTTAGTCTTGCCTCCTACTGTCTTACGCACACTGAAGCATGCTTACTAATTACACCCATTATATCACAAACCCACCTGTTGGACAAGTTTACCGTAGCATCTGGCAAAAAAAATCACAAATATGCCCCAATGTCTTCCAGGGTTTTCTCAATGTCTTCCTCTGTGTGAGCTGCGGAGAGGAACATTGCCTCAAACTGAGAAGGCGCCATATGGATTCCCTGGCTCAGCATATATTTAAAATACTCCGCAAAAGCTTTGGTATCCGATGTCTTGGCGCTGGTATAATCCACCACCGGTTCCTTTGTCATAAATAAACTTCCAAGAGAGCCCACATGATTCATCTGGAAAGAGAGATCTTTTTCTTCCAGAATCTTTTCTATTCCACCGTAGAGCTTCCTTCCCTTTTCTTCCAGTTCTGTGTAGATTTCCGGATGCGCCAGAAGATAACGAAGCTGTGTCAGTCCTGCGGCCATGGCAATGGGATTTCCACTTAAGGTACCTGCCTGGTAAACCGGTCCCGCTGGAGAAACCATTTCCATAATTTCTTTTCTTCCGCCATAAGCGCCCACTGGCATTCCTGCTCCGATAATCTTTCCATAAGTCACCAGATCCGGACGCACATGGAAATATTCTGCTGCACCGCCAAAGGCAAGGCGGAAACCGGTGATTACCTCGTCAAAGATCAGAAGGGCTCCGAATTTGTCACAAAGGCTTCTAAGTCCTTCCAAAAAACCTTCTGCCGGAGGTACCACACCCATGTTGGCGCCCACGGGCTCCACAATCACAGCTGCCACTTCCTCCGGTGCGCTTGCAAGAAGCTGCTCCACACTTTTCAGGTCATTATAAATGGCAGTCATAGTATCCTGGGTACAGCCCTTGGGAACACCGGCACTGTCAGGAACACCGCTGGTCATCACCCCGGAACCAGCGCTGACTAACATGGCATCGCTGTGCCCGTGATAACAGCCGGCAAACTTAATGATTTTATCTCTTCCCGTAAAACCTCTCGCCGTACGGATTGCGCTCATCACTGCCTCTGTGCCGGAATTTACCATACGGATCATTTCGATATGGGGAATATGTTCACAGATAAATTCTGCCATTTCCACCTCAATTTCCGTGGCACATCCAAAACTCAGTCCCTTTTCGCAGGCCTTTTGCACACTTTCCCGGATTGCCGGAAAATTGTGCCCCAGGATCATAGGACCCCAGGAATCAATATAGTCAATGTATTCTCTTCCATCCACATCATAAATGTGGCTGCCTTCTGCATGGTCAATAAACCGCGGCGCTTCTCCAATGGCTCCATAAGCGCGAACCGGGCTGTTCACTCCCCCTGGAATCCGTTTCACTGCGCGGGCAAATAACTGTTCTGATCTTGTCATTATCCGATTCTCCCTTCATCCATGAATCTGGCCAGTTCCTTGGCAAAATAAGTAAGATAAATCTGAGCGCCGGCACGGTACGCACCCACTGCCATCTCACAGATAATTCTGTCTTCCTCGATCCAGCCCATTTTTGCCGCTGCTTTTACCATTGCGTACTCTCCGCTGACGCTGTAGGCTGCAATGGGCACATGGGTGTTTTTGGAAACTTCTGAGATCATATCCAGATAGGAAAGAGCTGGTTTGATCATAATAATGTCTGCGCCTTCCTCAATGTCTGTCAAGGCTTCCTTCATTCCTTCTCTGCGGTTATGGAAATCCATCTGATAGCTTTTCCGGTCTCCAAAAGCCGGAGCAGAGCCTGCTGCATCACGGAAAGGACCATAAAAGGCGGAAGCATACTTCACTGCATAAGACATAATCGGTATGTTTTTAAATCCATGAAGATCCAGAGATTCCCGGATTGCCCGAACACGGCCATCCATCATGTCAGAAGGAGCCACCATATCTGCCCCTGCCTCCACGTGAGACAGCGCTGTTTTGGACAGCAGCTTTAATGTGGCATCGTTATCCACGTCATGACCGCAGAGCACTCCACAATGTCCATGGGATGTATATTCGCACATACATACGTCTGTAATGTAATAGAGATCCGGAAACTGTCTTTTGGCTTCCCGAAGGGCTCTCTGCACAATTCCGTCAGGGTCGTAGGCACCGCTTCCCATCTCATCCTTATGTTCCGGAATTCCAAACAGCATCACATTGCTTACGCCTGCTTTACTGAGACGTTCCAGTTCATAAGGAAGGCGATCCACACTGTATCGGTACTGCCCTTCCATTGAGGGAATTTCTTCCTCAACATCTTTTCCCTCCCGCACAAACAGAGGATAAATCAGGGAAGACTTGTCCATTCTTGTTTCCCGTACCATTTTTCGTAATGTCTCACTGCCTCTTAATCTTCTTGGTCTTTGAATCAGTTCCATTTTTTATCACTCCTTGCCTTTCATTTCCACCACCAGGGAGATCAGGCTCTCAATGGTGGCTTTTTCTGCCATATAGGTCTCCATGCCATATGCATCTGCCGCAGCCTTTGTCTGTTTGCCAATGCAGGCAGCTTTTACTTTTGTATAATCCAGTCCGCTGGTTCCTTCCACAAAGCCTCGTACGGTAGATGCGCTGGTAAATACAGCGCAGTCAATCTTTTGGGACTCAAATTCCTTTTTTTCATCGATGAGCTGGGATTTTTCATGGAGGGTCTGGTAAGTTGGAACATCTTCCACCACTGCGCCGGCCTTTTCCAGACTGGCAATCAGATTGGCATTTCCTGCTTCTGCTCTTGGAACCAGAATCTGCTCACCGCCGGTTAGCTCTCTGGCCAGTTCTTCCCCTAAGGTATCTCCATCGTACACACTTGGCATAAAATCCACAAAGAGCCCATGCTCCTCCAGTTTCTTTTTGGTACCTTCTCCAATGGCAGCCAACTTGGCGCCACCAATGGAACGAAGATCCACTCTCTGTTTTTTCATTTCCTCAAAAAATACTTCCACTCCGGTGGGACTGGTAAAAACAATCCACTGATATCCGGATAGTCTGGAAAAAGCAGCCTTCAGACGACTCTGGTCTTCCAGGGGCACCGTTTTGATAGCTGGAAGCTCCAGTACCTCAGCGCCCAGACGACGGAGACTGGAAGCTGTCCTGGAAATCAGATTTTTGGGTCTTGTCACAAGAACCTTCCATCCTGCCAGAGGCAAGGCTTCATACCAGGCAAACTGTTCTGCCAAAGTACAGACCCTGCCCACAACAATGATGGCCGGTGTCTCAATGCCTCTCTTCTCCACCTCTTCCTTCAGAGTGGAAACCGTAGCCACAATCCGCTTCTGTCCTGCGGTAGTTCCCTTCTGGAGAATGGCGGCAGGCATATCCGGCTCCATACCTCCTGCAAGAAGCCCCTGACAGATATCCCCCAGCGCGCTGACTCCCATGAGAAAAACCAGAGTTCCCTTTGTGCGGACCAGCGCCTGAAAATCAATGTCATATTCCTTTCCCGCGCGCTTATGTCCGGTAATGATATGCAGAGAAGAACAAAAATCTCTGTGCGTTACCGGAATCCCGTTATAAGCCGGAACCGCCAGAGGCGAAGTAACACCCGGAACCACCTCATAAGGAATCCCCTCCTGAGACAACAGTTCCAGTTCCTCTCCTCCACGGCCAAACAGGAAGGGATCTCCCCCTTTTAACCGAACAACCCGATAACCCTTTTTGGCTTCCTCAAGAAGTACCTGATTAATCTCTTCCTGGGGCATGGTGTGATGATTGGCTCTTTTTCCCACATGGATCAAGCGGGCAGTCCCGGGAATCTGAGAAAGAACCCCCTGTCCCACCAGGCTGTCGTATACCACCACTTCCGCCTGTTTTAATACTTCCATTCCTTTTAAGGTAAACAGGCCAATATCGCCAGGTCCGGCGCCTACCAGCCATACTTTTCCCATTTTCATCCCTGTTCTCCTTTGCTGCATGCCTTCAGAAGCTGTTCCGCCAACTGAATCCCCAGCTGCTCCGCCAGAGAAACCGGTCCGGAAAGGCTCCCTTTTTTATATTGATTTTTCTGTTCATCGTAATAAAGTCCCCGGAGAAAGAGCTGCTCACCCTCTGCCACAGCAAAAGCCGCTACCGGGGAAGAGCACCCACCATCCAGCCGGCGCACAAAGGCACGTTCTGCCCTGCCTTCCGCCCAGGCTGCACTGTCGTTATAATCCTCCAGGAATGCATAGTCTTCTCCCTTCCGTCCCTGGACTGCAAGGATTCCCTGTCCGGCAGCGGGAATCATTTCATCCGGCGTAAAATACCGGAAAATACGGTGTTCCAGACCAAGACGTTTCAATCCTGCCGCTGCCAGGATCAATCCACTGTATTCCCCGGAATCTAGCTTCCGAAGCCGGGTCTGCAGATTTCCGCGAATGCTTTTTACTTCCATCTCCGGATATAATTCCCGAAGCTGTAAGGTTCGTCTCTGACTGGAACAGCCAAGAGGCTTCTTGGGGTCCAGCTCCCTGACTCCCTCTGGAAGCACCAACACATCTCTGGGGTCCTCTCTCCTGGAAAAAGCCAGAAGAGGGAGTTCTTCCGGGACTTCCATGGGCATATCCTTCAAGCTGTGTACCGACAACTGACTTTTGCCCTCCAGAAGCGCCTTATCCAATTCCTTTACAAAAAGTCCTTTTCCTCCGATCTTATCCAGAGTACGATCCAGAATCTTATCTCCGGTAGTCTTCATGGTAAGGATTTCCACCGTAAGCTCCGGATGCTCCTGCCGGATAAAGGAAGCTACCATCTGGCTCTGCAAAACTGCAAGCGCACTTTCTCTGCTTCCGATCACCACTTTATTTTTCATTGTCTTTGTCTCCTAATGTATCTGTCATGGCCGCTTCGATTGCAAGACGCACCCGGCGTGCCTTTTTGTGATCCATGCCACTGGCTGTAATTCCCACCACCAGCTCATTTTCCATATAAACGCCTGGAAAATAAAAATCACACTTCTCTTTATCATCTGCCACATTCACATAAACGCCCTCTTCCTTACAGACACGGTACACCTGTTCATTCACCTTCCAGTCATTGGTGGCTGCAATGACCATATAGGCAAATTCAAAATCCTGTCGTTTCACCGGACGTAGCAAGGCTTCAATCTTACCGGTTTTTCCCAGTTCCAGAAGCTCTGCTGTCATCTGAGGCGCCACTACAGTGATATTTCTTGTAAAGGAGAGAAGGGTCTTCACTCTCCTGGTGGCAATATTTCCACCGCCCACCACAACAATTTTTTTATCAGACAAATCCACAAACATTGGAAAGTATGGTTTATTCTTCATATAATTTCTCCAGTCCTGCCACACACTCCAGGAATGCCTCCTGATCAAGACTGTCACGAAGACCGAAGATCAGCTTATTGATCACCTTTCCTGCGGCGGTATCCAGGGCATCCGAGAGATGTTCTCTGTCTGCCTCTTCCATGGGTGTGTGCTTTAGTATTTTTGCGATCCGCAGGTTAAAATCATGAACTGCCTCTTCCCGAATTTCCTGGATTCTTGGAATCAGATCTCTTCCGTTAAACCACTGGAAGAATTCTTCCATCTGACTTTCCACGATCTTTGCTGCCTCCCTATAGCTCTCCTGAGTTTCCAGAGAAACTCCTTTTTTGCAAAAGCTATCCATATCATACAGCGTAATCCCTTCCAGTTTTCCAAGTTCCGGTTCAATATCTCTGGGTACGGCAAGATCAATGAGTATCAGTGTTTTTGTCAGCTCCACCTCTTCAAATAATTCTTCCCGAAGTGTGAAATTAGGACTTGCCGTAGCGCTGACCACCAGATCACACTGGGGCAGGTATTCCATCCGCGCTCCATAATCAATTCGTTTACAGCCCTCCGGGATATTCACAATCCCGCTTCGGTACTGACGGATGGTTACGGTTACATCCCCTCCGGCTTCCCTTAAAGTCTGAGCTGCCAGTTTACCCATCTCTCCATTTCCAATGACCATACAGGTTTTTCCACGGAAGGAATATCCCTGTTCATGAAAAAACTGTATCGCCTGGTGGATCACAGAGGGATTTCCATGGGCAATGGGCACCTCTGTTTTTATTTTTTTCCCTGCAGTTACTGCCATCCGAAACAGAACCTCCAGAACATTGTCTGTGGCAAAATGATCACGGGCAAGACTTAAGGCATCCTTTACCTGAGTCAGAATCTGATCCTCCCCAAGAATCTGGGATTTCAGACCGCTGGTCAGATAAAACAGATGCTCCACTGCTTCTCTTCCCCTTCTTTTCACGAAGTATTCCTGATAAGAAGTCTCATGAATGCCTTTCAGTTCACAGAGACAGTCATAGAGAGAAAGCTCTGCGTCCTCCTCCAGGCTTGCCCATATCTCCAGGCGGTTGCATGTGGAAAGAATGATACAGCCCCGGATTCCTTCTTTTCCCCTGAGCCTTTCCATTGCCTCTCCTGCATTTTTTTTCGTAAAAGCAAAAATAGCCCGAATATCTATAGGTGCCAGATTATGATCCACACCGATCATGGAAATACACATACTCTTTTCTCTCCTTTGTAACGCTTATATGTAATGATAAACACTCAGATTTGTTCTGTCAATTGTTTGTTGCTGCCCCATCTTCCGGGGATCTTTTTGGAAAAATACTATAGATTTTTCTTCTTATAAATAAACCAGAAGGCAATTCCTGTAAAAATCGCCAGGTACAAAATCAGCACCAGAATTGCGCCTGGATCAGCCGCTCCTCCCTGGGAAATCCCACGGATCAAACCGCTGGTTTTGGACAGCGGCAGCGCCGACACTACAGTTCCAATGACTCCCGGCATTTTTTCCGTAGAAAAAAAGGTGTTACACAGATATGCCATGGGCATAATGATATAATTGGAAAAACGTGGAACATCCGCATGATTCTTTGCCAGAAACGATACCACCACACCAATGGCGGAAAACACCGCTCCGTTTAAAAACATCACCAGAAAAGAAATTCCGTTAAATACCAGCCCGGTACGCACTGGAATGGTAAGCACCAGAATGATGCAGCCTGCATAAAGTCCCCGCAGACTTCCTCCCAGAATCTGCCCTACCACGAACTGCCACAGAGGCGTAGGCGAGATCATCACCTGGTCGAAGGCTTTTTCATACAATCTCTGTACATTAAGGTTCTGGGCAATCGCATTGAAACTTCCGTTCATGGTTGTCAGAGAAACCACACCTGGAATCAGGAAATTCAGATACGGCTCTCCATGAGACATCGTCTGAATCCCCATCCCAAAAACAATCAGATACATCAGCGGCGCCACCATGGCAGCCAGTGTGATCTTATAAAAATCTCTTTTAAATTCTGTCCATTTTTCCCATAAAATTGTTATGATTCCCATATGTTCATCCTGTCTGAGGCTTATTTTGCTGATAAGTGGTTTCCCACCCGCTCCACAAAAACATCCTCCAATGTTGTATCTCTCATGGCTGCGCTTCCTGAAATCCTGGAAAGACAGGCAATCGCCGCCTCCTTGTCTGCGAAATAGTGACTCTTCACACCCTCTGTACTGGTTTCGTCTACTGCATAAGCGCCCAGCTTTTGAATAAAGGCTTCCGGGGTGTTGACTTCCTGCAGTGTTCCCTTGTTCATCAGCGCCACTCTTTTGCAGAGGGACTGGGCTTCTTCGATATAATGGGTCGTCAGTACAATGGTCAGTCCCCGTTCGTTGAGCTGGCGCAGAAGATTCCACATCTGCCGTCTGGAGATGGGGTCCATACCTGCTGTGGGCTCATCCAGAAGAAGGATCTCCGGACTGGTCAGCAAGGCCCGGCATACCATAAGTTTTCGTTTCATTCCCCCGGACAGCTTCCGAACACTTCTTTTGCGAAAATCAATCAGTCCGCAAAACTCCAGAAGTTCTTCTGTCCGGGCGCGGATTTCTTTGCGGGGCATAAAATACAGCCTTCCCTGATACTCCATGATTTCATCCATATTCATATCCTGTCTCATGGAATACTCCTGGGTGATCACACTCAGTTTTCTCTTCAGATCCGGTCGTTTCCGGTTCAGCTGCTGCCCGTCAATGAGAATTTCTCCCTGAGTGGGAAGCAAAAGAGTGGACAACAGACTGATGGTCGTGGTTTTTCCTGCACCGTTTGGTCCCAAAAGTCCAAAAAATTCCCCCTTCTCAATCTGAAGATTCAGATGATCCACAGCGGTAAACTGGTCAAATTTCTTTGTGAGATTCTTCAGTTCAATCATGAATCACTCCTTGGCAACAATCAGAGAATAATACCCCGCATCGTCTGGAATCTCCTCTACGCTGCGATAGATGTGTTCCTCTTCCATTCCGCAGTTTTCCACCATAACTGCCTGGCGTCCGCTTTCTCTTAAAATATCCTTCACCTGATTCATCTTTCTTCCGGATTTCATCAGGACATAAGTTCCCGGCTGATCCAGTGTGCTGTCCAGCTGATGAACTGCCGGAAGGACATGAAGCTGCTGATTCCATTCCACAAGAGGAAGATTCATTCTTGCCGCTGCAGCACAGAAAGAGGTAATTCCACTGATCAGGGCTGTCTGAAATCCATGAGCTTCCACAATTTTCTGCAGATAACTGAAGGTGGAATAAATAGTAGGATCACCCAGAGTAAGAAATACCACATTTTTTCCCTGTTTCAGGTAAGCCTCCATTGTTGCTGCGCCCTTCTGGTGATTTTCCTCCATCACTGCTTTGTCATGAGTCATAGGCATATAGATAGGAAGCAATTCTTTTTCTGCAAGCTCCGGAACTGCCTGTACCGCAATCTGATAAGCCACAGTTTCCCGAACATCTGCTCCCGGAACTGCAATCACTTCATTTTCCTGGATCATGCGAACTGCCTTTAAGGTCATAAGTTCCGGATCTCCAGGTCCTACTCCTACACCGTATAAAATTCCATTCATTGTTTTGTTCTCCTCTCACTGTATTTTCTTCTGATATTGACTAATTATTTTAAAAATGTTATATTATTTTCAGTCAGGTGAATTTTCTCCTGTACATTATTTCATATTTAACTTAGGATGGTGATTAAATGAAACAAAAATTTTCTCCGTATTATTTCTGCCTTCTCCTGGCAGCCCTGCTTCTTTTCTCTGGAAGTCTCTCAGTTCAGGCAGCCGCCCAGGAAGATGCCATTGTCCTGGATCTCCCTGATGGAGAATACTCTATTCTGGTAGACTGCGTAGGCGGAAGCGGAAAAGCCGGTGTGGTTTCCCCGACACTTATGATCGTTAAGGATGCCAGAGCCTATGCCCGTCTTACCTGGAGCAGTTCCAATTACGATTACATGATCGTCCAGGGAAAGAAGTATCTCAACGAAAGTGAAGAAGGTGTGAATTCCCAGTTTACTGTGCCAATCCTTGATCTGGATCAGCCGCTGGAATATATTGCAGACACCACTGCCATGGGAACCCCTCACGAGATCAGTTATGATTTTACGTTTCACCGGGACTCCATTGGTTCCAAGGATGAGCTTCCCCAGGAGGCCGCAAAAAAAGTAGTTGCCATTGCCCTTGCTATTATCGTTGGAGGCGGCATCCTCAATCACTATGTAAAAAAGAAAAATGCCTGCTAAAGGAAATGTTATGAAATTACAATTACAGCGAACCAACAAAAAAGAATTCTTCTATCTGGAGGTCTGCCATTATTATAAATCCCTGATTCTGGAGCAGAAGCTTCTTCCGGGAAGCAAGATGCCTTCCCTGCGTAAATGCGCCCAGGAATTAAAACTCTCCCGGACTACCATTGAGAGCGCCTACCTGCAATTAGCTGCAGAAGGTTATATCATCTCCAGAGCCAAAAGCGGTTATTATGTCACAGACATCGCCGCCCATCCCAAGCTTTTATCTCCTCCCGCCTCCACTCCTATCCAGAAGTTGCGTTACAACTTTGCTTCCTCCGGTGTGGACCGGGAAAGCTTCCGTTTTGATCTCTGGCAGCGTTACCTGAAAAGCGCTCTTCGCCAGGATGAACGGCTGCTCTCTTACGGAGAACCCCAGGGGGAATCCGACTTTCGCGAAACCCTGGCCGCATATATCCGGGAACGGAGAAACATCCTGTGTACAGCCGATGATATTGTGGTGGGCGCCGGTGTCCAGAGCCTTCTTCACATCCTCTGTCCCCTTCTTAAAGAAAAGAAAACGGTTTCTTTCCCTACCCCATCCTTTATTCAGGGCAGCACCGTATTTGCAGATCATGGTTTTGAGATCCATTACCGCTGTAAGGATTGCGGTGTGATCTACGTCTCTCCGGCACACATGACCAAATGGGGGGAAATCATGCCTGTTTCCCGGAGACTGGAACTGATCCGCTATGCCCAGGAACACGGCAGCATAATCCTGGAGGACGATTTTGAAAACGAATTTGTCTACCTTCAGAAACCCACCCCGTCCCTGTACAGTCTTGCAGGAGGACAGGATGTGGTCTATATCGGTTCCTTCTCCAGGCTTTTGCTCCCTTCCATCCGAATCAGCTTCATGGTTCTTCCCCCTGGCCTGCTTGCTGCCTACAAAGAAAAGGCGGCCTGCTACAATCAAACAGCCTCCAAGGCTGAGCAGATTGCTCTCTGCCAGTTCATTCGGGACGGACATCTTGCTGCCCAGACCAGAAAACTGCGCCGTCTCTATTCCTCCAAGCTGCATCAACTGCTTCAGGAAGTGGAAAGGGTTTTCGGTACCGAAGTCCCGATTAAGATCGGCGCTGCCGGAACCAGCCTGGCTCTGACCCTTTCTACAAAGCTTTCCAAAGATGCGCTTTCCCGAAAGGCCCGCGCACAGGGACTGGGGCTTCAGATCCAAAAAGAGGGGCCGGAAGGGATAACTGTGATTCTTTCTTGTTCTTCCATGAAAACAGAGGATTTTCTTCCTGCCTTAACCCTTCTTCGCAAGATTGTGACAGAGCCATAAGCTCTGTCACTTTTTTAATCTCTGCGGTTATCAATCATATACAAAAGCGCATTACAGATACAGGCGGCAATATTGCTGCCTCCCTTTCTTCCCCGGGCTACTATATATGGAACCTCTGTTTCCATAATCAACTCTTTGGACTGTACCACATTGACAAATCCTACAGGAACACCTATGATCAGCTCCGGAGCCAGCTTTCCTTCCTTAATCAGCTCATAAAGTCGTACCAGCGCTGTGGGCGCATTTCCAATGGCAAAGATCAGAGGACGATTCATCTGCGCTGCCTTATCCATACAGGCAGTTGCTCTGGTGGTTCCATTCCTTTTGGCTGCTTCTGCCACGTCTTCGTCAGACATAAAACAGAACACTTCTCCTCCATAACGCGCCAGAGCCCGTTTGTTGATCCCGGATTTTGCCATCTGGGTATCCGTTACAATGCAGGCGCCTTTTTTGATGGCTTCCATGGCTTTTTCTGCCGCCTGCTCTGAGAAACAAAGATTTTCTGCATAATCAAAATCTGCACTTGTGTGGATGCATCGTTTTACGATCAGCTCTGTTCCGGGAATCAAAGGGGTCTCCCCCAGTTCCTCGGTGATGATCTCGAAGCTTCTCTTTTCAATTTCCATGGGCTTTACATTTTCCAGTTGAATTTTCATTTATTTCTCCTTTATTCCCTGCTCCAGGATGTCATAAATCTTTTTCATATCCAGATGCTTCCGAAGCTCAGAAGCCAGAAGGTCATACTGGGTTTCCTTAAATGCCTGGAAATCCACACCAGTCATTTCTGATACGTCAATCCCTTTTCTTCTTCCAATGGCTTCGATCATGGATTCTGCCACTTCCTCCCGGTCAAATATGCCGTGTACATAAGTACCGCACACATTCTCCGAAAAGGTTCCGTCCATCTTTTCCTCTCCACTTACCTGATCCTGGATGCACACAGCTGCAGAAGCGCCTTCTTTTCGGATGGTATCTCCCATGTGGATTTCATATCCGGACAGCTTTTTCCCTTTCAAAGGTCCAAAGCATTCTGGCATTTCTCCAAAGACTCCTGTTACCCGTGTCCTGGTCTTCTTTTCTGCAAACACCGTATCCATGGGAAGCAGCCCCATACCACGCATGGTTCCTCCTGCTTCCACTCCATGAGGGTCGCTTAAACTTTCCCCCAGCATCTGATAGCCGCCGCAGATTCCAAAAATCATGGTTCCATGGGCTGCAGCCTTTAAGATCATCGCTTCCAGTCCGCTTTCTCTTAACCACATCAGGTCTTCCATGGTATTTTTTGTTCCCGGAAGAAGAATCAGATCCGGATTCTTTAATTCATGAGGATGCTTCACATACCGGAGAGATACCCCTGGAATGCTTTCAAAAGGATTAAAATCTGTAAAATTGGAAATTCTGGGCAGACGGATCACTGCAAGGTCAATCTGGCCAATTTCCTGGTTCCGGTCAAAACGTTCCGTCAGGCTGTCCTCATCTTCCACCTGAATATTCAGATAAGGAGCAACTCCCACCACGGGAACCTGACCCCTTTCTTCCAGCATGGAAATGCCCGGGTCCAGAATGGTCTTGTCCCCGCGGAATTTGTTGATGATCAGCCCCTTTACCATCTGGCGTTCTTCTTCCTCCAGAAGCTCCAGGGTTCCCACCAATTGGGCAAACACGCCGCCCCGGTCAATATCACCCACCAGAAGCACCGGAGCTTTTGCCATCCTGGCCATACCCATATTTACAATATCTTCTTCCTTTAGATTGATTTCTGCCGGACTTCCTGCTCCTTCGATCACTATGATATCATTCTGAGCAGCCAGAGTTTCATAGGCTTTTAATATATCCGGCACCAGTTTCTTCTTATATGCAAAGTAATCTCTGGCACTCATAGTTCCCAGCACTTCTCCGTTTACGATTACCTGGGAACCCACATCATTGGTAGGTTTCAGCAAAATGGGATTCATCAGAACAGAGGGAGCAATTCCTGCCGCTTCTGCCTGCATCACCTGTGCCCGTCCCATTTCCAGTCCTTCTTCTGTAATATAAGAATTCAAAGCCATATTCTGAGACTTAAAAGGTGCCACACGATACCCGTCCTGCTTGAAAATCCTGCATAACCCGGCGGCCAGCAAACTCTTTCCTGCATTGGACATGGTTCCCTGCACCATGATCGATTTAGCCATCTGTTTTTCTCCTTTCCTTCCCTTCTTCCAGGATACGGCGAAATGCCTGCAAAAGAGCCTGGTTCTCTTCATGGTTCTTCACCGCAATGCGGTAGAAGCCCCGGGTAAGTCCCTGATAATTGCTGCAGTCCCGGATCAGAATCTTTTCCCGGACTGCCTGTTCAAAGAAATCCTCCGGCCCCTCAAAAAAAAGATAATTTGCCTGAGAAGGATAGACCTTCAGTCCCATCTCCTCCAACGCCTTTTTTAAGAGAGCCCTTTCCTCAAACACAAGTCTGCGCCCTTCCTCCACATAAGCCTGCTCCTTCAAGGCTGCGATTCCCGCTGCCTCTGCCACACTGGAAATATTCCAGGGCTGCGTCACCAGTTCCATTTCCCTTAGAAGTTCCTGGTTTGCAGTTAGTCCGTAGCCCAGGCGCAAGCCTGCCATGGCATAGCGTTTGGTAAAGGCTTTTAATAAAAAGAGATTTGGAAAATCCTCCAGAACGTTTTTCAGCGTATGAGCTTGAGGTTCCCGAACAAAGTCCAGAAAACATTCATCTACCACCAGAAGAATCTGAAACTCCCGGCAGATTTTCAAAATCTCCTTCAGTCGTTCTCCGTCAATGAGAAGACCTGTGGGATTGTTGGGATTACAGAGAAATACCACATCCAGTTCTCTGTGAAGAGCCTGAACAAAGTCCTCTCCAAAAACAAAGCCTTCTTCTTTTTTCAGAAGCACATGCTCTACCTGGCAGTCCACACTTAAAAGCGCCTGTTCATATTCGGCAAAGGAAGGAACCGCCAGCATCCCATGGCCTGGCCGAATTGCCCGGCAAAGGGAAAAGATCAGCTCTGCTGCTCCATTTCCGCAGATTACCTGGTCTGTTTTGACTCCCTCATATTCTGCCAGCGCTTCTCTTAAAGGTGCATATCCCACCTGTGGATAGTCTTTTATCCTGGCAAGACTTCTGACTGCCGCCTCTATCACCCCTTCCGGAGTTCCCAGAGGATTGCAGTTGGCTGAAAAATCCAGACAGCCTTCATATTGATAGACATTGCCTCCATGTACGTGTTTTTTCATGTCGTTTCTCCTGTGTCCTTTTTTCACTGCATGGTTTTGCAGACTTACGGTAACCAGACTCCTGCCAGCATTCCCAGCCCAAGACAAAGGATCAGTCCCAGCCATGCAGTGCTGTACAAAAGCCGATTGGCACGTTTGATGTCTTCCGGTTCCACGGAACGAATGGCATCTCCGATGGATGGTTTTTCATAAAGAGTCCCGAAATACCAGGCATTTCCTGCCAGCTGTACCTGAAGGGCTCCTGCCATAACGGATTCTGTCTGCGCAGAATTGGGACTGGCATGGTTGCGGCAGTCCCGACGAAAAATCTTATAAGCCTGTCTGGTATCCAGTCCCACAAAAAGAGTTCCTGCTGTCATCAGCCAGCCGGACAATCTGGCTGGAAGATAATTCGCCACATCATCCAGTTTGGCTGCGCATCTTCCAAAATAGAGATATTTGTCATTCTTATATCCCAGCATGGAATCCATGGTATTGATGCCCTTATACAGAAACATCAAAGGCGCTCCCCCAAGAGCCATATAAAACATAGGCGCCAGGATTCCGTCTGAAGCATTTTCTGCCACAGTTTCCACAGCAGCCTTTGTCACACCTGCTTCATCCAGGCTTTCTGTGTCACGGCCCACGATCATGGAAACCGCATAGCGGGCCTCCTCTATGGTTCCCTTTGTCAGAGCCTCATAAACCTTCATACTCTCCTCTTTCAGAGATCTGGTGGCAAGCAGCTGATAGCACCAGAACGTCTCCAGTACAAAACCTGCCCACGGCATCAGATTATAAAGAAATGTCAGAACAAGTAAGGGAACTCCTCCGCAGATAAGGCAGACCAGGATGACTTCCAGCAAACCGCCGCGAAGCTCCCCCTGCTCTGTTTTTGGAAAAAATCTGCGAATCCCCCGTTCCAGAAGAGAGATCAGATTGCCGATCAGGCACACCGGATGGTACATCCACCTGGGGTCGCCAAAACAGAGATCCAGAAGAAATCCAGCTGCCAGTGCAAACATATGATACGTCATTTTATTTTTCCTGCTTCCTTTTTTTTCTGTATTGTTCACAGGTTTCCAGAAACATTCCGGGAACTCTGGGATTTCCATAGTAATATAAATGCGGAAACCCGGCCAGAAGCGTGTCTGTCCTGTGCATGCAGTTCCATCCCCTGGTACTTTGGGGTTTTGCCGCATAAAAAGCCTCTCCGCAGTTTGAGGAATCGTAATAATGGAATTCATGGGCAGGAATGGGACCAAAGCCTTCTTCCTTCGCCTCTGTAAGGGTGATATAACCAAACCGGCCAAGCTTCGGCGTGCGGTAAGCGTTTCCAGGAAGCACTCCTGTCATTTTTCGCATCTGCCCATCCTTCATATCTTCCAGCGTCTCATGAAGATACATAAAGCCTCCGCATTCTGCCATTGCAGGCATCCCACCCTGTAAAGCCTGAAAAATCTCCTGCCGCATGGCGGTGTTTTCTTCCAGCGTCTTTGCATGCAATTCCGGATACCCCCCATATAACAGCAATCCATCCAGTTCCTCTGGAAGATGTCTGTCATGCAGAGGAGAAAACCAGACAAGTTCTGCTCCCATCTCTCTTAAAAGACGGAAATTGTCCTCATAAAAGAAGCAAAACGCTTCATCCTTGGCCACACCAATCCGTACAGGCTTCTCCGTATGATACCCAAAGGCCTTCTCCTCTTCTTCCAGATTCTCCTGACAGGAAAAAGAGGGCGCTTCTCTGGAAAGAGATAAAATCCCCTGGATATCCAGCGTTTGCTCCAGAATTTCTGCAAGAGCATTCAGCCGTTTCTTTAATTCTGGAATTTCTTCCGGAAGCACCAGTCCCAGATGGCGGCTTTCAATGACACAATCCTCCACCTTAGGCACATATCCAAGAACCTTTACCGGAAGAGTACTTTCTATCAGTTTTTTCATCCGGGGATACAGCATTGGAGACATCTGGTTAAAGATGACCCCTTTGATGTGGCTTTCTTTCTGATATTCCACAAATCCTTTAATATAGGCCGCCAGGGAAACACTCATTCCTTTGCTGTTGACAATGAGAATCACCGGCGTGTCTGTGGTATCTGCCAGATCAAAGGCGCTGGCCAGAAACGTGGTTCCTCCCACACCGTCATAGTACCCCATAACGCCTTCCATCACCGCCAGATCCACACCTTCTCCGTTTTTTTTCAGCAGATAGCGGGTACGGTTCTCACCTGTAAAAAAAGT
This sequence comes from uncultured Blautia sp., assembly GCA_937900135.1. Lineage (GTDB taxonomy): Bacteria > Bacillota > Clostridia > Lachnospirales > Lachnospiraceae > Blautia_A. Next base: position 125,435 of record CALCDJ010000078.1, read on the forward strand.
ATCCAGATTTCGGGATTTTGTACCAATAACCTGACTATGAAACATGGGATCAATATAATCCGGTCCGCATTTAAAGGATGCCACCTTCAGCCCCCGGTTGACCAACGCCTGGAGCAGACCGCAGGTGATCAGGGTTTTTCCGCTTCCACTGGCCCCTGCTGCCAGAAGAATTCTTGGAAGTTTCATGGGTGTTCTCCTTTCTGACAGGTAATGATATAAATGGGATTTTCTCCCATCATCATATGGTAACAGCCCAGCTCCTTCCCCCGGGAAACACTCAACTGTACGATTTCCGTTTCTTCAAGCGCCTGTTCCTTTAAAACAGCCAGCGCTTCCGTAAGAGTCTCCAGAGTAATACAGTTGATCACCATACGCACCTGTGGGTTCTTCTCCAGAAGAAGGGTAACAATCTCCCTTAAATTTCCAGAGGAACCGCCGATAAATGCATGGGTAGGCGGCGGAAGTTCTTCCATGGCCCCCGGAGCCGTTCCCTCTATGATCTTTAAATGATCCACACCAAACTTTTTCTTATTTTCTTTCAGAAGCCCAATGGCCTCTTCTTTTTTCTCAATGGCATATACGGTGCCCTGGTGGGCGCGAAGAGCCATTTCCACGGAAACAGAACCGGTTCCGGCTCCCACATCATAGCAGATAGAATCTTCCCTGAGACGAAGCTTGGAAAGAGAAACCGTTCGTACCTCTTCTTTTGTCATAGGGGCTTTTCCCCTCAAAAATTCTCCATCTGGAATTCCATGGGTTGCGTAAGATGGACAGGCTTTGGGATTACAGGCGCAGATCACACTTAAGGCATCTCCCTGATAGTCCACCAGCGCTTCTGCCGATTTGTGGAAGATTTTCTCATTTTCGTAGGACAGGTTTTCCCCCACATAAAGGCCTACCTGCCCCAGTCCGGCATCCACCAGACGCCGCGCCAGCTCTCTTGTTCCGTCAGCCGTTCCCAGAATTGCAAACACCTTGGGATTTTGACGAATCAGAGACACCAGATTACAGCTTCTTCCATGGGCGCTGACAATTTTTGCGTCCTCCCAGGAGAGATGTATTTTTGCCATAAAATAAACCACAGAGGAAATACCGCAAAGAACCTCTGTCTCATCTCCAAGAACCTCCAGGAGCTTCTTGGCTCCGCTATAAAAGCCCACATCTCCGGAAAGGGCAATCACTACCTTCTGATACTGGGGATGCGCATCCAGATATGCGGCAATGGCTTCGCTTCGATATTCATACAGAAAAGCCTGACCTGGACGGCGTACACCATCCACCATTCTTTTTGCTCCAATGAGCAGATCCCCTTCCTGCAGAGCTTTTTTCCCTTCTATGGTCAGCGTCTCTTCTGTTCCCATTCCAATTCCCAGAAGGGTGATTTTTCTCTTAACAGAAAATCCATATCGGTTCGCCAGCATATCTTTGCAAGCTCCAAGGGAAAGACCGGTTTCTTTTTTGGGCCGTCCAATGACAATCGCCTGAACGCCGCAGTCCCGGGCAGCCTCCATTTTTTCCAAAAAGCCCCCTGCATGTCCGCCGTCCTTTGTCACCAGAAACCTGCACTCATACTGGCGAAGCATGGCCCGATTCAATTCCCTGGAAAACGGCCCCTGCATCCCAATGAGATGCCGTCCTTCAAAGCCTGCTGCCCTACATGTTTCCAGAACAGAGGGAAGGGATAGGACCCTTGCATAAATCCGGTTCTCATAATCAGAAAGGGATGTAAATTTTTTCAGTTCCTTACTGCCTGTGGTGAGAAGGATGTTTCCTTTCTGTGTTTCCAGATATGCAATGGCCTCTTCTACGGAATCCACATAGATCGCAGCTTCCCGCTCACTTTCTTCCCGGAGCACACGCTGGTATTCCACCCCTGTCTGTTCACAGGCGCTGCAGATATTCTCTGTTACCTCTGCCGCATAAGGATGTGTCGCATCCAGCACAAGTTCCGGCTGTTCATCTCTCAGAAACACACTCATCTCTTCTTCATTTAATCGTCCTGTCCGAATATGGAGAAAAGGCCCTTCTTCCAGAGACTTTCCCCCGTATTCTGTTGCCACGCACCCACAGACCGAAACGCAGTTTTCTGCAAGAAACCGGCAGAGTTCGTACCCTTCCGTTGTTCCTGCAAACACAATGGCTTTATACATTTCGATATCCTCTCGGTGTTACCATTTTTCCATGAAGTTCTTTTGTCTGAGAATTTCCGATAAATACAGTTGTGAACATATCCACCTGGGTATCCCGTAATTCCTTTAAAGTCATCACACGGGAAACCTCCCCTTCTCTTGCAATATGTCCAACGATTCCACAAACTGTATCCGGCGACTGATACTTCATCACCAGATCGCAGGCTTTCTGAAGATAATCGTGGCGCTTCTTGCTGGAAGGATTATAGAGACAGATGACAAAATCTGCCTTCGCTGCGCAGAGCAGACGATTTTCGATTTTTTCCCAGGGGGTAAGAAGATCGCTTAAACTGATCAGACAGAAATCATGAATCAGCGGCGCTCCCAGCACCGCAGCGCCGCCTGTGGCAGCTGTTACGCCTGGAATAATCTCCAGTTCCACCTGAGGATATTTTTCTCCCACTTCATACATAAGACCAGCCATTCCATAGACACCGGCATCTCCGCTGCAGATCATGGAAACAACCTTTCCTTTTTCTGCCTCCTCAAAAGCCAGAACACAACGATCCACCTCTTTTTTCATGGGTGTGGTGAGAAATTCTTTTTCAGAGAAATACTCCTTCACCAGATCCACATATACGGTGTATCCAATGATTACATCACTTTCCTTTAATGCACAGATTGCTTTTCCAGTCATCTGTTCATAAGCTCCCGGTCCAATTCCAACAACATATATTTTATTCAAAACGAATCCTCCAATCTACGCGGGCAGCTGCTGTGGTTACTCCGTCCCTGCCCTGTTTTTTCTGTATTAATGTCCCATTATTTGCGGAAAGAACAGCGCTTCGTTCACATACATTGTCCACTCCCGTAATCTTCTGCACAAATGCAGACGGGGTAAAGATCCCCTTCACCTGAAGCAGCTCCTCTTTTGTATACGTCCAGAATGGAATCTGCCAGGCATGAGATAACGCCTGGATTCCAGCTTCTTCCTTTTTCAGATCAATGCTGGCAAAGCCTTTTATGGCCTCCCGGTAAAGATCTATGCGGGTAAGGCACTCTTCTGCCGCTGCCTGAATTACCGATTCTTCCTGTCCTTTCCTGCAGCCAATTCCCATGGTTACTGCCTTTGGGACCACCTGCGCAGTAGTAAAAAAGGGCAGGCAGCCTTTATGTATAGTAACAGCAATCCCTATGGGAAGTTTTTTTCCTTTCTGTCCCCCGGATTGCAGGGAGATCCCCTCCCGGTCACAGAGAACCAGTCCCTTTGGAAGGGCTTCAGAAAAAGAAAACTCACTGTAAAATCCAACCGGTTCTCCAGCCAGAATCGCTGCAGATACTTCTTTGGTTGCTTTCATATGAAAAAGAGCGCAGCCATTCTTTTTTGCAAAGACATCCACCGCAAACCGCTCATGAAGATCTGTGGCTGTAGTCACAATGGGAATGGCCCCCAATCCCTTTGCTGCTTCAAGGGCCAGTTCGTTAGCCCCTCCCAGGTGTCCGGAAAGAAGGGAAATCACATACGTTCCACATTCATCCACCACCAGCACCGCCGGATCTTTTGTTTTTTTCTCAATATAAGGAGCAATACTCCGCACCGCTATGCCGCAGGCGCCCACAAAAATAATCCCCTCTGCACAGGTAAACTGCATGCCGGTCCATTCCTTCACACTTTCCCGGACAGAGTCCGGCAAATACCTGCTTTTTCCTTCCAGGGTCACTTCCATATTTTTTTCTTTTAAATGGGAAGCCAGACGGCTGGCAGTCTCCCAGCCGGTCAGGCTAAAGCAGATAATGGCAATCTTCATACGCTGCTTCCCCTTTCTTTAGAGGGAATCCGTTCCCTTACGAAATTCCGTGGTAAAGCCTGGATCATACAGTTTGGAGCGATCGTAATGAGAAGCCTTTACTGCATCTCCAATAAGCATCAGCGCTGTTTTTGTAATGTTGTGTTCTTTTGCAGTCTGCGCCAGAGTTTCCACTGTACAAAGATAGGTTTCCTCTTCCGGCCAGGTTGCCTTATAGACAATCGCTGTGGGAGTTTCCGGCCGATATCCTCCCTCAATCAGACGGCGGCTCAGTTCTTCCAGCATTCCTGTGCTTAAAAATACCACCATTGTGGCATTGTGCGCTGCAAAAGACTGAATGCTCTCCTTTTTCGGAACCGGTGTTCTTCCTTCCATTCTGGTAATAATCACACTCTGGGAGATATCCGGAAGTGTATATTCCAGGTTCAGCGCGCTGGCTGCGCCACAGAATGCACTGACACCGGGACAGGTATCATAAGGAATTCCTTTTTCGTCCAGAATATCCATCTGTTCCCGGATTGCTCCGTAAATACAAGGATCTCCTGTGTGGAGACGTACAACCATTTTCCCCTTCTCCTCTGCTTTTTCCATCACAGAGATTACTTCCTCCAGCGTCATTTTTGCGCTGTTATAAATGGTGCACACATCCTTGCTGTATTCCAGCAGCTTGGGATTTACCAGGGAACCTGCATAAATAATCACATCTGCCTCTTCTAAATACTGTTTTCCTCTTACGGTAATGAGATCCGGTGCCCCCGGTCCTGCTCCTACAAAATGTACCATTGTCTTCTTCTCCTTTATTTTCTGCTCTTTTTATTTTCAGATTTTATTATTTTCCACGCAGTCTCTGCTCCTGCTGCTGTAAGGCATGCATCAGCGCTTCCGCATCCGGGCTCTGCCCAAGCCATCCCTTTTCGTTGGAAAAGATCACTGCTCCCAGTTGAATCTGTTCATAAGAACGATGATCCAGATAGAACTGGATTCTTTGGGTAAGGTCTTTCATGGCTGGCTGCAGAAGATCATTCTTTTCCAGAATTTCCAACGCCTCATCTGTGGTCTGACAATCCAGTATGGCCTTTGCACAGGAAAGCGTGCCTCCTGCCCGAATGGCATTGGATGCCAGGATTTCCATACGTCCATCTGCGCTGTGGGAATGGGTATTCATAATTCCGGCTCCCACCTTTACAAATTTTCCTATATGGGCCACAAAAAGAATCCCCTTCACGCCCAGATTTACTGCCATATCAATGGTTTCTCCCACATAGTTGCTGCATTTGATATTCCGCTCAAACGGAAGATTTCCATGCTTCTTCAGATACTCCGCACCGTAATTTCCCGGTGTAACCAGAAGATATGTCTCTCCCTGAGCCACATGCTGGCGCATTTCTACGCCAATACTTTCAATCAATGCCTTTTCACTCATAGGCTCCACAATTCCCGTGGTTCCCAGAATCGAGATTCCTCCCTGGATTCCAAGTCGGGGATTAAAAGTCCGTTTTCCTCTTTCTTCCCCCTCTGGGACATAAATCGTAAGGAGCAGAGTTCCCTTACCTCCATATCTGGAAACTGCCTCGTGAACTTCCTGAAAAATCATGGCTCTTGGTACCTTATTGATTGCCGGTTCCCCTATCTTCTGCGTAAGTCCAGGCTTTGTCACTCGACCAACGCCCACGCCGCCCCGCAGGATCACCTGAAAGCCTTCCACCTCTTTTATGAAATCTCCTGGCTGCGCCTCTTCTTCTGTGGAATCCATTCGCTGTGCTTTTGCATAAATCCAAAGACCATGGGTGGTATCCGGATCATCTCCCCCGTCCTTTTCCACGGCACAGCTCACTTCCTGTTCTTTCTGGCACACATCCTTTAATTCCAGGAACAAAGGAATTCCCTTAGGGGTCATCAAGGTCACTTCTGAAAGAGACTTCCCTCCCAGAAGCATTTCCACCGCTCCCTTTACTGCGGCAGCTGCACAGGAACCAGTGGTATACCCAAAGCGCATTTTTTTCTGATTTCGGATCACATAGTAATCTTCCAGCCCATTTTTTCTGTCCATGATTTCCCTTTCCTGTAAAAAAAAGAAGTTTTGTTGAAGGCAACAAAACTTCTGATTCTCAATGAATAGAAATAGAAAGCTCCCGGTTGCCGCAGGCTCTTTCTGTTCGCATAAAAAGGTATCCAGTATCTGGCTTTTACAGTAACGGACTTGCGCAGGACTTTCAACTGCTTCCTGAAAATACCTTTTCTTTTTTATTCCGTTCTTTATTATATTCTTTCCCCCTATAAAAGTCAATTCTTATGGCTCATTTCACCGGAAAAACCCACGTTTCCCCACATTTCCATTCCAGCTTCGGAAGTTCTGGCAATTTCAGCCAGGACATGGTACACTAAAAGTTACGAATCAATATCCGGCATGAATTTCATGCCTGCAAGGAGTACCCCATGGATCGAATCTTTACTTATGAAATCCAGGAAGAAGAACAGGAAATGGAACTTCTTTCCTTCCTGCGTTCCCGCGGCTTTTCCCGCCACATTCTTACTGCCATGAAGGCAGACAAACAGGCCATCTGTTTAAATGGAGAGCGGGGATTTGGACACAGACTTCTGAAAAAAGGAGATCATCTCTCCATCCGTCTTCTGGAAACAGAGGCTTCTCCCCATATCCTGCCCAAACACCTTCCTGTTTCTATTCTATATGAAGATGAAGACCTTCTGGTCGTCAATAAACCTTCCAATATGCCCATTCATCCCTCCCAGGGGAATTACGAAAACACCCTGGCAAATGCAGTGGCTTATTATTACGCTTCCCAGGGAAAGACCTTTATCTTTCGCTGCATCAACCGATTGGACCGGGACACCACCGGCGCCCTAATCCTTGCCAAAAATGCGTTAAGCGCCGCCATTCTTTCCAGCCAGATGAAAAACCGACAGATTCACCGCACCTATCTGGCTCTGGCTGAGGGAAAAACCCCTTCTCAGGGAACCATCTCTGCACCTATCGCCAGAGTTTCCGGTTCCACCATAGAACGGGAAGTCAGCCTGGAAAACGGAGCACCTGCGGTGACGCACTTTGAACGGCTGGATTATCAAAACAACCTGTCTCTCATTGCCCTTCGTCTGGAAACCGGACGTACCCATCAGATCCGTGTACATATGCGCCATCTGGGCTACCCCCTTCCCGGTGATTATCTGTATCACCCATCCTATGAAAAAATACAGAGACAGGCGCTCCATTCCTTTCAACTGGAGTTTCTGCATCCCATTACCGGTGAGCCTTTGTTGTTCACGGCTCCGGTTCCGGAGGATTTTATACTTGCATTTCACAAAGGAGGATCTAAAAAATGAACCAGAAAACAGCTCAGGGAAACCAGATCATCGAAGGTGTGATCTGGAAGCAGCTTCTTTTCTTTTTCTTTCCCATTCTTTTGGGAACTTTTTTTCAGCAGTTTTATAACACCATCGACTCAGTTGTGGTTGGCCGTTATGTAGGGAAGGCCGCTCTCGCCAGTGTGGCCGGCTCTGCTGGAATGATCGTCAACCTGGTAGTTGGATTTTTTACCGGACTGGCGGCCGGCGCCGGTGTCATCATTTCTCAGTTTTACGGCGCCAGAGACCAGCGAAACCTAAACGAAAGTATCCACACTGCCTATGCCTTTTCCCTTGTGGGAAGCGTCCTGGTTATGATTGCGGGAATCCTGTCTGCCCGACCGGTTCTTCTTGCCATGAACACACCTACGGAGCTGATCCCGGATTCCACCCTTTATCTGCAGATTTATTTTGGCGGAATTGTGTTCGTATTCATCTATAACATTGGCTCCGGAATTCTCCGCGCACTGGGAGATTCCAGACGGCCGCTGAATTACCTGATTGTCTGCTGCCTTTTAAATATTGTTCTTGACTTTGTTATGGTACTGATCTTTCGTCTGGGCGTTGCCGGTGTCGCCATTGCCACAGTGATCGCCCAGGCAGTAAGCGCCATCCTCGTTACCCGGGCGCTTATGACATCCAAAGACATTTATCGCCTTTCCTTAAAAAAGATCCGTTTTCACACAAGGGTTTTGAAGTCTCAGCTTTATGTGGGGCTTCCCGGAGGGCTTCAGTCTACCATGTATAATCTGTCCAACATCATCATTCAGGCAGCTATCAATGTGTACGGAACAGATACAGCGGCTGCATGGGCAGCCTATGGCAAACTGGACGCTATTTTCTGGATGGTGAGCGCTGCCTTTGGTGTTGCCATCACCACCTTTGTGGGACAAAATTATGGTGCCGGCAAACATGACCGAATCAGAAAAAGCGTGCGTATCTGTCTTGGCATGGATTTTGTGGTTTCTGTTTTTCTTTCCCTCTTTCTCATCCTGCTGCGCTATCCCCTGTTCCAGATTTTTACAGGAGACCCGGCAGTCATTGAGATTGGGGCAGATATGCTCATGCTCATTACTCCCTGCTACGCCACCTTTGTCTTTATTGAAATCCTTTCCAGCGCCCTTCGGGGAATGAGTGATGTAATCATGCCCATGCTTCTTACCATGTTTGGAGTGTGTTTTCTTCGTATAGCCTGGATTTTCTTTGTTGTACCACTCCATCCAACCCTTCATATGGTCATTTTCAATTATCCGGTTACCTGGATTACCACTTCCATACTTTTTATCATTTATTATCTGTACCGGAGAAAAAAAATGGGTCTTTCAAGCAGATAAAAAAAGGAACAGCCTCTCTCATAAAAAGAAAGGCTGTTCTTTTTGTGTTCGTTTTTTCAGATACCGGCAGGTCTGTTCTTTTTATAGATGGCAAGCAACCCCTTCAGAAGAAGGTCTTCATCCAGAATGATCTCCCGCTTGCAGTGAGGAATGATTTTTTTTGCCAGTCCTCCTGTGGCGATGATGGTTGCTTTCTGTCCCAGTTCTTCTTCAATCCGGTCAATAATTCCATCCATTGCAGCCGCATTGCTGTAAAGAATGCCGCTCTTCATACATTCGATGGTGTTTTTCCCAATGATCTTTTTTGGGGGATCAATGCTGATGCCGCTTAACTGGGAGGCCCTGGAGGTCAAAGCATCCAGGGAAATCCGTACTCCAGGAAGGATCATGCCACCAATGTAATTTTTTTTGTGATCCACCACTGAAACGGTGGTTGCAGTTCCCATGTCAAAAATAATCAGGGGAACCTGATATTCTGCAATTCCGGCAACTGCATCAGCCACCAGATCTGCCCCCAGCTGTCCTGGCTGGTCCATCATGATATTCAGACCGGTCCGAATCCCAGGTCCCAGAACAAGAACCTCTTTTTTCAGGATCTTTTCTGCTGCCAGACGGGCAATGTTGGTAATCTGAGGAACCACAGATGAAATGATGCAGCCCTCAATATCTGTTCTCTTAATGTGATAAATATCCAATACTGTCTTGAGATCCACCGCATATTCCAGCTCTGTCTTTGTCCGGACTGTGGAGAGCCGTTCAATAAAATATGTTTTTTCCTGGTCAATACCGCCCACAACAATATTGGTATTGCCAATGTCAATTGCAAGAATCATAAAACATCCACCTATCTGTTATTCTCCTACTGAAACCGGAGTAAGCACACTTCGATATACTTTTAATAAAGCCTTGCCCAGCGCTGTGACAAGAACAGCTGCCGCAATGGCCTCCGGAATTCCGGATGCAGTGACTGTTCCCATAATCAGTCCAAAAACTGCTGTGGAAGCCACATTTTTCGCCTGAGCATACTGCTGTGCAAACAAAACATAAATACTTCCCATTACCATGACCGTATTGACCATGGAGCCCACAAAACCTGTGATGATCAAAGCAATGTAGGAATTGGTCTTCCATTTTTTCAAAAGAATCCAAAGCCATCCGGCAACTACACCGATCAGTACGCGGCAGCCCACGGAAACCCAGATTGCCTTTAAAACCCCGCTAAATCCGGTGGTACTCAAAAATGGAGAGAAGGCAAAGGAAAGAAGTGTTGGAGCCATCGTGTTGCTGATCAGAGAGCAGATTCCAAAGGTAGCTCCCAGAATTGCGCCGGCTGCTGGTCCCAGAAGGATCGCGCCTACGATGACCGGAATATGTACAGTTGTCGCCTTAATAATTGGCAGCTGGATCATTCCCAGCGGCGTATTGGCCAAAAGAATTACAATGGCTGCCATAAGTGCCACACTGACCATCCAACGAGTGTCTTTTTTGATTGTTGTTTTCATTTTTTTCCTCCTTGTTATCGTTCCATAAAAATGGATACAATACAGTTACTTTTTGTTACTGTTCCCAGCAACAGGGGATTCCTTCCATCATGGAAAGAATTTTATCCAGGATTTTAAAAGCTGCCTCCTCCTTACTCATCAGCTGGAGTGAAACGTCTTCTTCCTGTGTAATCAGGGTAATCACATTGGTATCGCCCTGGAATCCGGCGCCTTCCACCTTTAAATTATTGGCGGCAACCATATCCAGATTTTTCTTTACCAGTTTTTCCCTGGAATTACCGATCATATTCTGGGTTTCCATAGAAAACCCACACAAAAACTGTCCCGGACGCTTGTGAGCACCCAGATATTTCAGGATGTCGTCTGTGCGTTCCAGTTCAATTGCCATCTGGCCGTCTTTTTTCTTCACCTTTTCCTGGCTGACTTCCCTTGGACGGTAATCTGCCACTGCAGCTGCCTTAATAATGATGTCCTGCTCTTCACTCACCGAAGTAACGGCTTCAAACATCTCTCGGGCGCTGATCACCGGAACCACATGAACAAAAGGCGGCGGTTCCATGGAGACAGGTCCGCTTACCAACGTCACCTCTGCGCCTCGAAGCATAGCCATTTTGGCCAGGGCATAGCCCATCTTTCCAGAGGAATGGTTGGTGATATAACGCACCGGATCAATGGCTTCCTGAGTGGGACCTGCTGTTACAAGAACTTTTTTTCCTTTCAGATCTTTTTCGTAAGCGATTTCCCTCAGTACATATGGAAGCAAATCTGACGGTTCCGGCATCTTTCCTGCTCCGGTATCTCCACAGGCAAGGTATCCCACAGCCGGCTGGATCACTTCATATCCATAGTACATCAGTTTCTTCAAATTGTCCTGCACCACCGGATTTTCAAACATATTGGTATTCATGGCCGGGGCAATGCATTTATGGCATTTACAGGCCATCACCGTAGTGGTAAGCATATCGTCTGCCAGACCATTGGCCAGCTTGCCGATCACATTGGCGCTTGCCGGAGCAATCATCACCACATCTGCTTTTTTTGCAATGGACACATGCTCCACCTGGAACTGAAAATTCCGGTCAAAGGTATCCACCAGACATTTGTTTCCAGTGAGAGATTCAAAGGTAATGGGGGTGATAAACTCCGTCGCATTCCGGGTCATAAGCACATGAACATCTGCATGAAGTTTTTTCAGTGCACTGGCCAGATACGCAGTTTTATATGCGGCTATACTTCCGGTTACTCCCAGAAGAACCGTTTTTCCTTTCAGCATATGGCACTCCTTCCTTGTTTTGTCTGTTGTATTATAGAACAGATTAATTCTGGAATCAATGGATTTTTCTTCGTGTTTTCATTTTTGTACACCATTTTTTCCGATTTATTCGTTATAATAAAGATATTCATGGCTGCAGAAGCCTTTTCTTCTCAGCCAGATTGGAGGAATCAGTATTCATGAAAAATTATTCTGTCACCCAATGGTGCGCCCAGTTTATCCAGCAGCAGGTTCAGCCTGGAGATCTCTGCATCGACGCCACCATGGGAAACGGCAACGATACTCTGCTTCTTTCTTGCCTGTGCGGGGATACCGGACAGGTTCTTGCCTTTGATATCCAGGAAGAAGCCCTTATCCATACCAGAGAGCGTCTCCTTCTGGCACAGGCGCCAGAAAACTGTCAGCTCATTCTGGACTCTCACGAACATCTTGCATCTTACGCGCAGCCTGATTCTGTCAGTTGTATTGTGTTTAACTTCGGATATCTTCCTGGGGGCGACCACCAAAAAGCAACCCGGCGGGAATCCAGTCTTTCCGCCTTACGCGCAGCGCTTCCCCTGTTAAAAAAAGGAGGTCTTCTCTCCCTTTGTATTTACAGCGGCGGCGATACCGGTTTTGAAGAACGGGACACCATTCTTTCCTGGTTAAAGGAATTGAATCCCAAAGACTATCTGGTGATCAGAAGCGACTATTATAACCGCCCCAATCATCCCCCGATTCCTGTGCTGGTAATCCGTCTCCGGTAATCCTCTTTCCCGGAATTCATTTCTTTTCAGGTAAACACTGCTTTTTTGAACTATCAGAAAGGGGATGGACGCCATTCACCGACGCCACATCCCCTTTTCCAGCCTTTTCGTTACTTAATCAATGATCTTGATGGTTTCCATAACCGGCTGCTGTGTTTCCGGAATGGTTCCATTGTCATCCACAGGTTTTGCTTCTGCACAGATCTTATCTACAATATCCATTCCCTCTGTTACTTTTCCAAAAGCAGCATAATCTCCATCCAGGAACTGGCTGTCAGACTGCACAATAAAGAACTGAGAGCTTGCGCTGTCCGGATCTGAAGAGCGCGCCATGGAAATCACGCCTCTCTCATGAGAAAGGTCATTCTTCACTCCATTGCTGGAGAATTCACCCTTAATGGTTTCTTCGGAACCGCCGGTTCCATTGCCAAGAGGATCTCCTCCCTGCATCATAAATCCATCCATGATCCGGTGGAAGGTTAATCCATCATAAAAGCCTTCCTGTGCCAGTTTCACAAAATTCGTTACAGAAATCGGCGCGGTATCTGCATCCAGTTCCAGTGAAATGGTGCCATAATCCTTAATTTCAATTTCTGCATGATGAATACCGCTGAGCGCCTCTTCAGTATCCAGAAGAACTGTCTGGGTTGATCCCTTCGTCTCTTCTTCTGTTTCTGCATCAGCATCAGTTCCATCGGAGAATCCCGCTGCCTCTGCTTCCTCTTCGGTTGCGATCTTCTCTTCCTGGGAATCGGTGTTTTTTTCTGTTGTTTTTTCTGTGGCAGCTGTGTCTTTTTTTTCTGTTTCTCCACAGGCGGTCAGCACAGATGCGCCAAGAGCAGCTACACATAACATAGTCAAAAGTTTACGATTTTTCATTTTGTTCTACCTCCAAAGATCCATTTCCTTATCTGTCAGAATCTTAACGGATTCTGTCCGGAAATCCTACCTTGCGCTGTACCTTACGCAGAGTCTTGTTCGCATAATAACCGGCCTTCTCTGCATTTTCCTTAATGATGGAATCCAGAAATGCCTTGTCTTTACTCAGGCGGGCAAATTCTTCCTGAAGGGGACGAAGCACACCGATCACAGCTTCTCCCACTGCCGGCTTAAATTCTCCATAGCCCTTGCCTTCAAACTCTTTTACTGTTTCGTCTGGTGTTTTACCAGTACATGCACTGTAAATGTCAATGAGGTTTTTGATTCCCGGCTGTTCCTCACGATAACAGATACAGCCCTCCGAATCTGTAACCGCGCGTTTACATTTACGCATAATCGTATCCGGATCATCCATAAGATAAATACTTCCATTGGGATTTTCGTCAGATTTGGACATCTTTCTGGAAGGATCCTGCAGGCTCATAATCTTAGCGCCCACCTTACCAATATATGCTTCCGGTACAGTGAATACGTCTCCATAAATATTGTTAAACCGTTCTGCAATATTTCTGGTCAGTTCCAGATGCTGCATCTGATCCACACCAACAGGAACCACGTCTGCCTGGTAAAGAAGAATGTCTGCTGCCATCAGAACCGGATAGGTAAAAAGTCCGGCATTGATATTATCTGCATGCTTGGCAGCCTTATCCTTAAACTGGGTCATACGATTGAGCTCACCCATATAGGTAAAGCAGTTCAAAATCCATGCCAGTTCCGCATGACCAGATACATGGGACTGGTAATAAATGCAATTCTTCTTGGGGTCTAAGCCTGCTGCAATATATAAAGTCAGAAGATTCCGCGCTCTCTTACGGAGTTCTGCCGGATCCTGACGCACAGTGATGGAATGCATATCCACCACGCTGTAAAAGCATTCGTATTCGTCACTCAAAGTCACCCAGTTCTTCAGCGCCCCAAGATAATTTCCAAGTGTCAGGTTTCCTGTGGCCTGCATTCCACTGAATAAAACTTTTTTTCCGTCGATCATTGTTTTTTCCTCCAATTTCTGCCGTCATTTCTTATGATTTCCGTCGTGAACTTTCCTATTTGAATATGGAAAGCACTTTTACAGTAGTTTATCATTCTCTTTGCATAAAGTCAATCCAAGGCTTTTGGTGTTTCTCTTGATACTTCTGCATTCCTCTGTTAAGATAAAAGAAATCTTTTTCAGAAAGCGAGGAAAAACAAATGGAAAAAATCACAAGTTTCACCATAGACCATATCAAACTTCAGCCTGGCGTTTACGTTTCCAGAAAGGATTCTGTGGGCGATCAGGTGGTCACCACCTTTGATATCCGTATGACCTCCCCTAATGAGGAACCAGTTATGAATACTGCGGAGCTTCACACCATTGAACATCTGGCAGCTACATTTCTGCGCAACCACAAAGAATTTGGGTCCAAAATGATCTACTGGGGTCCTATGGGATGCCGCACCGGTAACTATCTGCTTCTAAGCGGAGACTACGAATCCAAGGACATTGTTCCCCTTCTCATCGAAACCTTTACTTTTATCCGTGATTTTGAAGGAGAAGTTCCGGGAGCTTCTGCCAAAGACTGCGGAAACTATCTGGATATGAACCTCCCCATGGCAAAATACCTGGCCAGAAAATTTCTGGATGAGGTGCTGTTAAATATCACACCGGACCGTCTGGTTTATCCGGAATAAAAAACAGCCTCCCTGCTTCCTGTCAAATCGGCAGAAAACAGAGAGGCTGTTTGCTTATTTTTTTATGGATTATTGCGCCGGCGCTGCTGCTGCCACCGGTTCTGTACTTACATAATCTCCGCTGGCATAACAGGTCTGCTCATTGTACACAAGCTGAATCCATCCGTTCTCACTGACACCGGTGCTCTTAATCTCCGTACCTGTTGTGAGGGATGCTACCCATTCTGCATCTGCACTGCAATCTGCACGAAGGTTCAAATCTGCTGCTGCATAATAAGTGCCTTCCTTCTTCTCTACCTTGATTCCACTTGGTGTCTGTTCAATTACCGGAGCCGGAGTCGGCGTTGCCTTGGGTTTCTTCGCTTTCTTGGGTTTCGGTGTGGGTTCTGGTGTAGGAGTTGCCTCAATGGCAATCGCCTTTGCCTGATCTGCTCCTTCAAATCCACAGCCTGGAATTGCAAGGGCAAATCCAAGAGCCAGTATAAACAGCCCGCATTTTTTCATGGTCAGTTCCTCCTTTATCTATCTCTTACGTTTAATGGATCTGTCCATTCATGCCACCTGATTCCCTATCCCGGCAGGAATGTACAGCCTGTTTTTCTCAGAAATCATTTCCTAACAACTATACCCTATTTCCCCTGTATTGTGCAAGTCTTTTTTCCATACAGGAAGGGAATCCTGTGTTTTCGGCTGTATTTTACCGGTGTCAGTCTCTGTATGATCCATTCCCCCGAGAGAAAACGACAAATATCTGAGGATATCAGAACCGAAAATCCCGCTTTCCTTCTTCAATTTCTTTTAAATGACGCTCACAGATTTCTCTGGTCTTTTCCCGACCCACATTCTGAAGTTCCCGTTCAATCACCTTTAAGCCTTTTGCCCTGGTATCTACAGACGCATAATCCTCCAGATACTCTTTCAGGGTCATCAGCGCATTGGGATGGCAGCAGTTTGCAATCTGTCCGGTTTTTACCAGGGACATAAAGCGGTCACCGGTGCGCCCCTCCCGGTAGCAGGCAGTACAAAAGCTTGGAATATAGCCCAGTTCCAGGAGCCAGTTGATCACTTCATCCAGAGTCCTTCGATCACTTACATCAAACTGGGATGAATTATCTTCTTCGGCTTCCTCTTCCACATAACCGCCCACAGAAGTTCTGGAGCCGCCGCTGATCTGGGAAATTCCAAGATCCAGTACCTTTTCTCTGCATTTTGGTGACTCTCTGGTGGATATGATCATTCCCGTATAAGGAACGGCAATACGAATGACTGCAACAATCTTCTGGAAAACATCATCTGGAACCGCATTGGAAAAATCAGCTGTATCAATATCATCTGCCGGACAGATTCTTGGCACACTGATGGTATGAGGACCCACACCGAACCGGGCTTCCAGGTGTTCCGCATGCATGAGAAGTCCTACAAAATCATAATGATAGGTATCAAGACCAAACAAAACGCCGCAGCCTACATCATCAATTCCGCCCTCCATGGCACGATCCATTGCCTCTGTATGATAAGCATAATCGCTTTTCGGTCCAGTTGGATGAAGTTTTTCATAGCTTTCTTTATTGTAAGTTTCCTGAAACAGGATGTAAGTACCGATGCCTGCCTCTTTCAGCTTCCGGTAATTTTCCACTGTGGTAGCTGCAATGTTGACATTGACTCTTCGGATTGCTCCGTTTTTGTGCTTAATGCTGTAAATCGTTTTAATGCTTTCCAGTACATACTCAATGGGATTATTCTTGGGATCTTCTCCTGTTTCCAGGGCCAGACGCTTGTGTCCCATATCCTGGAGAGCAATGACCTCCTGACGAATTTCTTCCTGTGTCAGTTTTTTTCTGCGGATGTGTTTATTTTTTGCATGGTAAGGACAGTATACACAGCCGTTGATGCAATAATTGGATAAATATAATGGCGCAAACATCACAATCCGGTTTCCGTAAAATTTCTGTTTAATTTCCTTCGCCACATGATACATCTGCTCTACCAGATCTGGATCGTCACATTCCAGAAGAAGCGCCGCCTCTCTGTGGGTCAGTCCCTTGCAGTCTCTGGCCCGCTCAATAAGGCCGGAAATCAACTCTCTGTTTCCTTTATTTGCATTGGCATATTCCAACGTATCCAGAATTTCCTGATGATCAATAAATTCAGTTGCTTTTGCGGATTTTACATCATACATAATCGTTCTTCCTTTCTCTGATGGCATCTCCCCGGTCCACCACAATGTGGCAGCCAATTTCTTCCATACGTTTTTTTAATTGCATAAGCCCTTCTGCCGCCTCTTCTCCGGTACAGATCTTATCGTCATAAAGCATATATTTCTTTCTCACAGAAACCGGCGATAAATTGGGCATAACCACATTGGCACCGGAAAGGATTCCCAGTTCTCTTCCCTTTGGATGAATGGTGCCAAGGGCTGTGGTTGCCGGAAGAAGTACCTCCGGCAGAAGCAAACGAAGAAGCGCAAGATAAAACAGGGTATCCGAAAGAGTTCCATTTTCCCAGTCGCAAAAAGGTGTTTCTTTGTGAGAAATAAAAGGTCCGATTCCCACCATTTCCGGAGAGAGTTCTTTTAGGAACAAAAAATCTTCCACCAGAGTATCAAGGTTCTGATAGGGTGAGCCCACCATAAACCCGGCTCCTGTCTGAAATCCCAGCCGTTTCAGGGTAAACAGACACCTTTTCCGGTTCTCTGCTGAAAGTTCCTGGGGATGCAGTTTCCTGTAATGAGCTTCATTGGCCGTTTCATGTCTTAAAAGATAACGGTCTGCGCCTGCTTCTTTATAAGCGGCATATTCTTCTTCTGTTTTTTCTCCTATGGAAAGGGTCAGGGCACAATCCGGATATCTTTCTTTTATATTCCGAATCAGTGCTGTCATTCTCCCCCGGGAAAAGGCTCCGTCCTCTCCCCCCTGAAGCACAAAGGTGCGAAATCCCAACGCATACCCTTCCTGGCAGCAGGCAAGAATTTCCTCTTCCTTAAGCCGGTATCGAATCGCCTTTCGGTTACTCCTTCTGATTCCACAGTAATAACAGTCATTTTTACAATAATTGGTAAATTCAATAAGACCCCGGATGAAAATCCGGTTTCCATAGACCTTCTGCCGCGCCTCATTGGCTCGTGCTCTTGCATAAAGGTCTGTCTCCTCTGTTCTGTTTTGTAAAAGAGCCTTCCATTCTTGGGCTGTCAGTGTCCTCGTCTCAGATAACTGATCAATGAGCGCCTTCATTTACTTTTTCTCCGGCAGCTTTGAATAAACGGTTTTGCTGGAAACCCCGGGAAGCATTCCCAGTTTTCCGGACAATGCGCTGATTTTTTCCTGAGGCGCATCCAGGATCACACTGATGACAGAAACCTCTCTCTCCCGATAAGGAACTCCCATCCTGCCCACAATATACTCTCCATATTGATGGAGCAGTTGATTCAGCTCTTCACTTTTGGAACGGTCTTCCACAATAATGGCAATCACTGCAATTCTTGTCTCCATAGATTTTTCTCCTTCTTTTTTTTGATACGCACGTTCTTTCTCATGATAGGAACTGTACACGGAAAAAGCCGAAATCCCCCACGGACTCCGGCTCATATTGTTCAGAAATTCTCTTTTCCTTATTTACTATGCTCTGGCAGTCCATTCTCCGCAGGAATTTTCCTTAAAAGTCCGGTGCTTATCTTATTTTATCCTATCACACTTTTTTCAAAACACAATCATTTCTTTCTGCTATTTTCAGATTTTTTCAAAGAGAACATCTACATTGCCGCCGCAAATCATTCCCAGATTACGCTGGTCACTGACAGAAAGGTTATAAGAAACCAGTTCTGTTCCCGTTACCACAGATGCATGCTGCATGGCTTCGTATTCCACGCTTCCTCCGCCAATGCTTCCATAAGAGGAACCATCCTCCCCCAAAAACATCTTACTTCCCATTCCCCTTGGAGAGGAGCCGGATTTTTTTACAATGGTAAGCATAACTCCTTTTTTACCACTAAGCACCGCCTCTTCCACCTTCTCATCTGCAAAAGAAAGGTATCTTCTGTTTTTTTCCTGTACGATTTCTGCCATGATGCTAATGGCAATTTCTTCTGGAAGCTGACCGCCGATGGGAAGTCCAATGGGCGCATGAATGGTATCCAGTTCTTTTTCTGTAAAACCTTCTCCCATGAGTTTTTCCCTGGAAAGCCGCACCTTTGTCTTACTTCCAATCATTCCAAAATATACATATGGACGACGCAGAATCTGTCTCGCACAGATACTGTCTCCTGTATGTCCCCTTGTTACTACCACATAATAAGCATTTTCGTAAAGGGGAATTTTTTCTGACAGTTCTTCAAAGGAACCAAGAATCAGCTGATCCGCTTCTGGAAAACGTTCCCGTGTAAGAAATTCCGGTCTGTCATCCATTACCGTTACATGAAATCCCAGCATACTTCCCAGATGGGCCACAGGGCAGGATACATGACCTCCTCCCAAAATGATCAGCTGAGGATTCTGACGAAACAGTTCCACAAAGACTTTCCGATTTCCCACCAGGAGAAGCCCTGTCTCTTCCTGAGACAAAATCTGCGCTTCCATTCCGCTCCAGTCTGCGGAATCTTCAGAAAAAAGTCCCCCCTGCTCTGCCATACACCGGCTTCCGGTTCCCGGTCCTTCCACGATCACTGCTGTTCTGGCCATCCCGTTTTCTTTTAATGCATTATATATCCGTTTATACATATTTCTTCTCCTATCTTCCTGTCTATTACATTCTATAACTTTAGGATATCAAAAAAAATATTCTTTGTAAATATGAATAAAACTTGTGTTTCTTTTCCCTGTATAATATAATATTTGCATAAACTTTTTGAAGGAGGGAGAATAATGGATTCTGCTTTGTACAGTAATTATCTGAACATTCTAAAGCACGAACTTGTACCTGCCCTGGGATGTACAGAACCCATTGCCATTGCCTATGCTGCTGCTAAGGCAAGACAGATTCTGGGCGATTTTCCAGACACCATCGAGATGAGCTGCAGCGGCAACATCATCAAGAATGTGAAGGGTGTCACTGTTCCCAATTCCGATGGCATGAAGGGCATCGATGTGGCTGCAATCCTGGGTGTTGTGGGCGGCAACGCAGATAAGGCTTTGGAGGTTCTGGAAGAAATCACCCCGGAACACATCCAGAAGACACGGGAACTGGTGGAACAACGTATCTGTTCCTGTTCTCTTGTGGAAGGCGTTGCCAATCTTTATATTGTGGCCAAAGTAAAGAAAGACAACCATTATGCTGAAGTAACCATCATCAATCACCATACCAACATTACAAAGATCGTAAAGGACGACGAAGTACTTCTGGATATTCCAGTGGAAGCAGAAGATACCGATGCAGGCATTGACAAATCCACCTTAACGGTGAAGGATATCTTAACCTTTGCCAATGAAGTTAAGATTGAGGATGTCAAAGATCTTCTGGAACGCCAGATCCGTATGAATTCTGCCATTTCCCAGGAAGGTCTGGACAATAATTATGGCGCACAGATCGGTAAAACTCTGATGCATGTATGGGGAAAAGGAATCACTACCCGGGCCTGCGCCAGAGCAGCAGCCGGAAGCGACGCCCGCATGGGCGGCTGTTCCATGCCGGTTGTCATCAATTCCGGAAGCGGCAATCAGGGAATGACCGTATCCCTTCCAGTAATTGCCTACGCGGAAGAATGGGAAATTTCCAGAGAAAAGCTCTATCGTTCCCTGGTAGTCAGTAACCTCATTGCCATTCATCAGAAATTTTATATTGGCAGTCTCTCTGCATACTGCGGTGCAGTAAGTGCAGCCTGCGGCGCCGGCGCCGGCATCACCTATATGTATGGCGGTACGTATCAGCAGGTTTCTCTGACTATCATCAATACCCTGGGAAACATCGGCGGTATTGTATGTGACGGTGCCAAGCCATCCTGCGCAGCAAAAATCGCCACTTCCGTGGATGCTGCCCTTATGGCCTTCCACCTCAGCATCCAGAATAAGAGCTTTCTTCCAGGAGAAGGTATCATTAAGGGAGATGTGGAAGAAACAATTAAGAGCATGGGCTATATTGGTCGTGTGGGCATGCGTTCAACAGATACGGAAATCTTAAATGTTATGATTGACCGGGTCAACGTTAACCGGGAATGCTGAGTATAATAACCTTAGAAGGGGAATTAATTTCATGAAAAAAAACAGCTTTTTCAAAAGCCTTCCATTTAAACTTTTGGTAGGTGTGGTACTTGGTCTTATTATTGGTCTGATCCTGAACTCTGCTGAGACTTCAGGTTTTGTCACTGGTGTTTTAAATGTAATCGTTACTTTGAAGTATATTCTCGGTCAGGTGATCAACTTCTGTGTACCGCTGATCATCATTGGCTTTATTGCTCCATCCATCACGAAGCTTGGAAACAATGCCTCCCGGATGCTGGGTGTTGCCATTGTGATCGCTTATGCCTCCTCCCTGGGAGCCGCACTGTTTTCCATGGCTTCCGGATATGCGCTGATCCCGCATCTTTCTATCGTAACAGATGTAGAAGGTTTAAAGGCGCTTCCGGATATCGTCTTTGAACTGGCAATCCCCCAGATCATGTCGGTTATGAGTGCTCTGGTATTTTCCGTTATGGTTGGTCTTGCAGCTACCTGGAATAAGGCGAAATTGATTTCCGGTATCTTGGATGAATTCCAGAAGATCGTTCTTTCTCTGGTATCTAAGGTAATCATCCCGATCCTTCCATTCTTTATTGCACTGACCTTCTGCTCTCTCGCCTATGAGGGTTCCATCACCAAACAGCTTCCTGTTTTCTTACAGGTAATCGTCATTGTACTGCTTGGTCATTTTATCTGGATGGCGCTTCTCTATGGACTTGCAGGCGCTTACGCAAAAGAAAATCCAATGGAAGTCGTACGGAATTATGGACCGGCTTACCTGACTGCAGTAGGAACCATGTCTTCTGCTGCCACACTTGCTGTTGCGCTTCAGTGTGCGAACAAATGTAAACCGCTCCGCAAAGATATGGTACAGTTCGGCATTCCGCTTTTTGCCAACATTCATCTCTGCGGATCTGTTTTGACAGAAGTCTTCTTCTGTATGACCATTTCCAAGATTCTGTACGGTTCTGTTCCATCTCTTGGAACCATGATCTTATTCTGCGTACTCCTTGGCGTATTTGCCATCGGCGCACCTGGCGTTCCTGGCGGAACTGTTATGGCATCTCTTGGAATCATCACCGGCGTTCTGAAATTCGATGATGCCGGAACTGCACTGATGCTGACCATCTTTGCCCTTCAGGACAGCTTTGGTACTGCATGTAACGTAACCGGAGACGGCGCTCTGACTCTGATGCTGACGGGCTATGCCAAGAAACATAACATTGCAGAACAGCATATTTCTATTGATCTGTAAATTTCAAAAAGAAACCCCTGTCCCTCCTTTCAGATGAGACAGGGGTTTCTTTTTTTGATTTTTCTATGTAACAGCTTCCAGAGCTTTCTTTTTTTATGATTACTAAACCGCCAGCTCTACAGCTGCAATGGTAATCATCTCAATCGCCTCCATCAGCTGCTCCACATCCGCTGACTCATTTGCCTGGTGGATCAGAGATGGCTCATCCGGAAATACCGGTCCAAAAGCCACCATATTCTGGAACATTTTTGCATATGTTCCCCCTCCAATGGCCATAGGTTTTTCTGTACGTCCAGTCTGCTCCCTGTAAACCGTCATCAGCGTTTTTACCAGTGGGGAATCCTGAGGCACATACAGACATTCCGTAGGTTTGGACTCAAAAACCTCCATTCCATACTTTCCAAGAGCCTCTTCTACCTTCTGTGCCACCTCTGGCTGCACGGCATTTTTCGGATGGCGGATATCCAGTGTCAGACGCATTTCTTCCGGGGTATAGGAAACAATCCCTAAATTCACTGTAGTTTCTCCAGTTTCTTCATCATAATAGTAGATTCCCAATGTTTTTCCATTGGTTTCCTCTCCCACTTCCTTCAGAATAAAATTCATCATCTGCTGGAAATCGCCGCCAAAATCCAGATGCTGTACTGCCTTTAACAGACGGATGGCTGCGTTGATTCCTTTTTCCGGCGTACTGCCATGGGCGCCATTTCCCTCTGCATATACTGTGGTATTTCCATCCTGAACAGTAACCGTAACGCCTTCCTGCTCCGGGATCTTCCAGATTCCCTCCATCACAAGTGTACAGTTAGGAGTTACCACATTCTTGGCAACACCTCCTGCAAACTGCAGCACCTTAATGTTTCCCATTTGCGGTATTTTCTTTCCTGCCTCCACAGTAGTCATTCCCTTTTCAAAAAAGATAAGAGGAAAATCACCATCTGGTGTAAAGCCCGCTGACGGAAGTTCTTCTCCACATGCAATATAATGATGGATACAGTCACAGCCTGTTTCCTCTGCACAACCAAAAATCACACGGATGCGGCGTTTTGTCTTGATTCCAAGATCCTTCATCGCTTTCAGGCCACAGATGGCACCGATCACCGGACCTTTGTCATCAAGGACTCCTCGTCCATACAGCCTGCCATCACAGATTTCTCCGCCAAACGGAGGATAATTCCAACCGTCCCCCGCCGGAACCACATCCAGATGTCCCAGAATGGCGATCATTTCCTCTCCTTCTCCATATTCAACCCAGCCAGCCCGGTCATCTACATTTTTGGTTTTCAATCCGAAGGATTCTCCCAAACGAAGCGCATGCTCCA
Source organism: uncultured Blautia sp. (assembly GCA_937900135.1). GTDB lineage: Bacteria > Bacillota > Clostridia > Lachnospirales > Lachnospiraceae > Blautia_A. Next base: position 148,917 of record CALCDJ010000078.1, read on the forward strand.
GTGCTGCCTTCGGTCCCTTTCCATAAGGTGCGCCCTCATAAGGTTCTCCACTGACGCTTTCAATCCGGATGCTGTCCTGAATGTTGGAAAGAATGGAGGTTCTCATTTCTTTTATTTTTTCGCAAATCATTTCTTTCATCGTATCTTACTTCCTTTCTTTGCGCATTTTTTTTATTATAAAATAAAATTTTGAATAATACAAACTTTAAGAAAAAGCTTGTGAAATATCTTGTTTTTTCTCATATTTTGGCATAAAATATCAGATATACACTAAAAAATTTAGGAGGCTATTTCCATGATTCTTTTCAATAGTGACTATCTGGAAGGCGCACACCCAAAGGTTCTCCACCGCTTAAACGAAACCAATATGGTACAGACCGGTGGTTATGGGGAAGATTCTTTCTGCAGTTCCGCAGCAGAAAAGATCCGCGCTGCCTGCTGTGCACCCAATGCAGCTGTACATTTTCTGGTTGGGGGCACCCAGACCAACACCACCGTAATCTGTTCCATTCTGCGTCCACACGAAGGAGTTTTCGCTGCTGAAACCGGCCACATCAATGTCCACGAGGGCAACGGCGTGGAAAGCACCGGGCATAAGGTTCTGACACTTCCACATTACCAGGGCAAGATTCATGCTGAGGACATTGAGAGCGCTTATCTGCGCTGGAAGCATGACGGAGCCTGGGAACATATTGTTAAGCCAGGTATGGTTTATATCTCACAGCCAACCGAAACTGGTATGGTTTACTCCAAGGCGGAACTGACTGCCATTCGTGAAATCTGTCTGAAATACCATCTTCCTCTGTTCGTTGACGGCGCCCGCCTGGGATACGCACTGGCATCCGAAGGAAATGATGTTACCCTTGCAGATCTGGCTCAGCTGTGTGATGTCTTTTATATTGGAGGCACAAAAGTGGGAGCTCTGTTTGGAGAAGCAGTTGTGGTTCCGGATCCTGATTTTCTCAATGGCTTCCGTTCCCTCATGAAACAGCGTGGTGCCATGCTCGCGAAAGGTCGTCTCCTTGGCATTCAGTTTGACACCCTGTTTTCCGATGACCTCTACCTTCAGATCAGCAAGCATGCCATTGCTATGGCTATGAAGCTCAGAGATGGTTTCCAGAAAAAAGGCTATGCCTTTGCCTGCGAAAGCCCAACCAATCAGCAGTTTCCTATTTTGTCCAAAGAGCAAATGGAACGACTGTCCAGGGATTTTTCCTTTGAAGATTTCGGCCCTGTGGATGAAACCCATCACAGCTGCCGATTCTGCACCAGCTGGGCAACCAGAGAAGAAGATGTAGACGCACTTTTATCAGCTATTTAAATTTTTAAGGTACAAGAACAGCCCTCTCCAGTAATCACGAAAGAGGGCTGTTCTTATTTGTTCTTACTTTTTACGGCAGATGGAGACCGTCCCTGCGCAACCGGTCTCCACCCCGGTGTCTGTTCTAAATTATTCTTCTACAACATCTGCGTACGCAAAGTTGTAGTAACCTCCTGAGGTCCACTCCCATCCATCAATCTTATCTGAGTTTACAAGCACGGTATCGCCCTCGTAAGAAATCGGCATGAAGTCGTAACCTTCAATCAGAAGCTTCTCAGCTTCATAGAATTTCTCGAAACGTTCTGGACCTGTCAGTACGCGTCCTTCTGTGATCAGCTTATCGAAATCAGGATTGTTAAATCCAGGATAGTTTGTTGGGCTGTCAGACATATAAATTTCAAGATAAGTCAGAGGATCGGCATAGTCACCTGTCCAGCCGCCGCGGCAAACCTGGAAATCATGTGCAACACGAGTCTGATGGAAAACAGCAGATTCCATATTCACCAGCTTACAGTTAACCCCAAGATTGTCATGCCACATCTGCTGCAGGGTTTCGCTGATTGCCTTGTTGGTTTCGTCGGTGTTATAAAGGATTTCAAATTCCGGGAATCCCTCTCCATCCGGATATCCGGCTTCAGCCAGAAGTTTCTTCGCCTCTTCCACCTTTGAAAGATCAGTAGCAATTCCGTGATCGCCGGCAACCTCGTTAAAAATGTTTCCTTCAGAGTCATAAATGATACCAGGAACCAGAGAAGTCGCTGGAACATGAGAATCCTTCAGCACGTCTGTACAGATTGCTTCACGGTCAATGGCATAGGTAAAAGCCTGGCGAACACGTGGATCTTTAAATGGCTCCACCTGCTCGTTAAAGCAATAGTAGTTTACGGTTCCGCCTTCTTCAATTGTAAAGTTTGGATCTTCATTGATCAGACGGGAAATCTCTGCCGGAGGAACGGCGCTCAGCGCATCCAGCTGACCTGCTTCATAAGCAGTCAACGCAGTGGTGGTATCCACAATCATCAGCGCGTCAATTTTGTCAATGTTTACGTTATCTGCATCGTAGAAGTTTTCATTCTTCTTCATAACCAGTTTATCGCCTGCGGAATAGCTTTCCATGTAGAAAGGTCCATTGCAGACAACCTTTTCAGGGTTCACAGCCCAGCCGCCATCCTGATAGTCAATGATATCTTCACGCAGTGGCATGAAGTTGGCATTTCCCAACAAGCTCAGGAATACCGGAGACGGTGCCGTTAATTTTACTTCCAATGTCGTATCGTCAATTGCTTTATAAGATTCGATATTACCGGAATCAAAAATCCAGGAATAGGAAGAAGCAACAGCCGGGTCCTGCACACGTTTCCATGCAAATACGAAGTCGCCTGCTGTCACTGGTTTTCCATCAGACCATTTCGCATCTTTACGGAGATAGAAGGTATACACCAGACCATCGTCACTGACTTCATAACGTTCCGCAGTGGCGGGTTCCATCTTGTGATCGCGCTCACGCAACAGACCATCATACAGATGGCTGATGACCAGAGATCCATCCACACCAGCACAAAGCCCCGGGTCCAGCGTGGTTGGTTCCTGACCGATGTTGAAGGAGATTGCTTTCAGACCTTCTGTTTCTTCTGTGGATTCCGCCTCTTCTTGCGCTTCTACTACAGCGTCCTTTACAAGCACTTTTGTTTCTTCATTTCCAAAGCCTGAGAGCATAGTAACAACCATCGTTGATGCAAGCATTGTGGCTAAAAGCTTTTTCATTTTCATATTTTTTCCTCCATTTCTAATTGTTATACGCAATTTCAACCATTTGGTGTCCTTCGATTTTTGGAATGATAAATTCCACTCGTCCTTCCCGAATTTCAAAAGGCAAAGCCTCACACTGGGGAACCATCTGTACCATTCTGACATCGGTATTTCCTGTCTTTAAAGATACCCGGGTCTCATACAGTGGAATCCGGTCCTCAATTAAATCCAGCTCCTCAGAACGACGTTCAGGAATGTAATGCAGTGCATGGAGTACGTCTCTGTGTTCTCCCTCCTGGCGGTTTAATGCCAATTCCAGAGTGCTTGGTCCTTCCCACTGGATCATCCTCTCACCTAACAACGCACCAATGGCATTGTCCACAAAGGTCTTGACCCAGCGGCTTCCAAACTGCTGATAGGTTCCAAAAACAGGATGGGCAAAATAAATCACATGTTCGTTTCCAGCTGCTGCAGGATAGCCGTAATGCCCAGTAGATGGGAAGTGGCGATGGCTGCAGTAATGATCCCAGGTACGATTGTTATACGGCACATTGGTCTTCAGCAGCTCTTGTGCGTCTTTCCGAAGTGAAACCTTCAATCCCTTCTGGTACATCACAAATTCTGTTTCCGGCAGATTCTGTCCCAAAAGCCCCTGAGACACTGCAAAATCAGGACTAAATGGTGCATCCTCCTGTTCCTCAACAGGCATCCAGGGCGCAAACTTTCCGTCTGGCTGGATACCAGATTTATAGGAAGCAAGAACTTTCCCTCCATTTTGAATAAACGCTTCTATTTTCCGGCTCAGGGCATCGTCGCAGGGAACCCGATCCGGCAGAACCAGAAGGCGGTATTTGGAAAAGTCCTCCAGAGTATCAATAACATTAAACTGAACCTGTAACTGTGTCAGCATCTTCACTGCTCCCACCAGATCCTGTGTCATAAAATCAGTACCGGCTCTGCAGAATTCCTGAGGTGCAAGAACGCCAGCCTCAGCCATAGGAATTACATAGTCGCACCATGGCTCCTTTTCTTCTACCTGACTATAAACATTTCCCACCAGTTCATAGGCTGCAGGCACCAGCATGCCGCCAGGATGAAGCTGATCTCCAATGGAACATTTTCCGCCATAAGCCAGTGACTTAAAGCACTCGTATTCCAGCTGTGGCTGATTTCTCAGAGAGCCGAAATCTCCCCAATCTAAATGAAATTTCCCAGTCATACCCATAAAATCATGTCCCAGGGTTCTGGTATATTTGGCAGTTACAGGGAAGTGATCATATCCCCAGCTGCCTCCAGGCAGAGATTCAATTTCCAGATGTGTGTAAGCATCCAGCGTTCCCCTGTGACGGGTACCGATATAGCCCTCATTGTAGAACACCGGACAGTCTGGCTGAAGAGAATGGATAAACTTTGTCATATCCTGTTTAAACCGGTCCATCACAATCTGGGCAAATTCATAGCGAACGGTCTCATCGGAAGCATCCAGACCCATCCCCTGCATTTCTGCAACGCATCTTGGACAACAGCAGGGTTGAATATTCAGAATATCCAGGAACAAACCATCCAAATGTCCAAGACATTCCATCACATCAGCGATCTGTTCCTTAAGAAAATCCACATAAGGAGTATTCAGGCATAGATTTCTGTAAAATCCTGGTGTAAACTCCTTTTGTTTAAAGGGGCCTCCGTCCGGACCGATCACCAGCCAGTCTCTGTGTTCTCTGGCTATCTTTGCATCCCACTGGACTGTGGTATAAACAGGAACCTTGATTCCATATTTGTGACATGCTTCAATCTGTTCCTTTAAAAGATTCCGATTTGTCAGATTGGGATGTACATAATCCGGAAATTTCTTTGAATCATAATAAAACCAGCCATGATGGCACCTGGAAAAGCAGGTAACAGAATCTACGTGGGCATCTGCCAAAGTCTTTGCAAAGGTCTCTGCATCAAAATCAGCCGCTACCTCAGGAATGGATTCTGCGGTATGGAAATCCAAGTGGATCTGGCGAAATCTCAGGTGATGTTTCATAACTTATTCTCCATTTCATTTTATATTCACGGGTTCAGCGGTTTTAAATCTTCTGGAACAAAGAGACCATCTTTTCGAATCAATTCATCATCGAACCAGATTTCTCCTCCTCCGTACTCTGGCGTCTGCATCAGCACCAGATCCCAGTGGATCTTGGAGCTGTTTCCATTTGGCGCCTCCTCATAAGAATCTCCTGGAGTCAGATGGATGGAACCGGCCAGTTTTTCATCCACACTGCCATCAAAGGTAGGAACTGTGATAAACGGATTGCATCCAAAGGAGAACTCTCCCAGATACCGCGCTCCCTCATCTGTATCCAGTATTTTGTTTAATTCCTTCTCATAATTACAGGTGGCCTTAATAATTTTTCCGTCCTGGAATTCAAAACGGATTCCCTCAAATGTCTTACTCTGATAAAGAGAAGGTACATTAAATGTAACGTAGCCATTTACTGATTCTCTCACAGGAGCAGTAAATACTTCCCCATCCGGAATATTCACTCTTGCATCGCACTTGATGGCTGGAATTCCTTTAATAGAGAAGGTAAGATCCGTTCCCTCCGCCAGAATATGAACCTGATCTGCAGCTTCCATTCGTTTTACCAAGGCATCCATATGATCTGACATGGTCTGATAATCCATGTTGCAAACCTTATAGAAAAAGTCCTCGTAGGCTTCCTGACTCATGCCCGCCAACTGGGCAATGGCTGCACCTGGATATCGTAGTCCTACCCATCTGGTCTTCTCTACCCGGTAGTTACGCAGTTCATACATGACTTTGTTCTGAATGTTAATCTTTTCTGCTGGCACATCAGAAAGCTCCGCTGCATTTTCAAAGCCACGAACCACAATACAGCAATCCATTTGCTTTAACAGTGCAAATTCATTTTCTACCCGAATCTTCATCTGCTCTTCGTTACAATTCATCAGAATTTCTCGTTCCACCTGGGCGATCACGGTCTTAACAAAGGGATTTCCACCAGCCTTATAAACCTCCTTAACGATTTGCCTGACAATATCTGTTGCGACAGCATCAGTGGTTTCGATCAATACATTATCGCCTGGCTTAACAGCCACACAGTAATTGACCAGTTTTTCCGCGAATATCTGATTTCTTATATCCATAGTTGTCACGTCCTTTCTGCAAATTATGAAGGTCTATTTATTAAGCAAGTGGCATGCACAAAAGTGTCCAGGTGCCACTTCCTTAAGTTCTGGATCTGCTTCTGCACAGATAGGTTTTGCATACTTACATCTGGTACGGAAATGACAGCCGGTTGGTGGATTCAAAGGAGATGGCACATCCCCAGACAACGGCTCACGTACAAGATTCTTGGTAATGCGAGGATCTGGAATTGGAATCGAAGATAACAGCGCCTGTGAATAAGGATGCTGCGGATGCTGGTAAAGCTCCTCGCTGCTGGCAACCTCCACCAGTTTTCCCAGATACATCACACCAATACGATTGGAAATATGCTTTACCATAGACAAATCATGAGCAATAAAAAGATAGGTAAAATTCATCTCATTCTGAAGATCCTCAAGCATATTCACTACCTGGGCCTGAATGGAAACGTCCAGGGCAGAAATAGGTTCATCACATATAATAAACTCCGGCTGAACTGCCAGTGCCCTTGCAATACCGATTCTCTGACGCTGGCCTCCGGAAAACTCATGGGCATACCGGCTGGCATATTCCGGCTTCAAACCTACACGATGCAAAAGTTCCTGGATGATTTCCTGACGTTCTGCCTTTCCTGTCTCAGGTCTGTGAACCCCAAGTGGCTCAGACAGAATATCTGCGACTGTCATACGGGCATCCAGGGATGCATAAGGGTCCTGAAAAATCATCTGTATCTTTTTTCGGTAAGGCAGCATTTCCTTTTCACTAAGGCGGCTGATGTCCACACCATCATATTCAATGGAACCAGAAGTTACGTCATACAGCCGGATCAGCGTACGTCCAGTGGTGGACTTTCCACAACCGGACTCCCCTACCAGGCCAAAGGTTTCCCCTCTGCGAATGTAGAAGCTGATATCATCCACGGCTTTCACGTAGCTTGTGGATTTCTTAAAAATACCCTTGACCACAGGAAAATACTTTTTTAAATGCTTAACATCCAACAGGATATCATTTTTTGAATCAGCCATTTTCTACTCTCCCCCCTTGTTTTTCAGCATTTTCTGAACGGTCGGATTCTGGAGCCAGCAGGCACACCGATGACCGGTCTCTGTTTCAAAATATCCTGGTTCCTTGTCCACACACAGCTGCATGGCCTTACTGCACCGATAGCAGAATGGACATCCGGCAGGCGGATTCAGAAGGTCCGGAGGAGAACCCGGAATAGGAATCAGACGTTTTTTACTTTCGCTCATAGATGGAACAGAATTTAACAAACCTTTTGTATACGGATGCAAAGGCTCGTGAAAAATCTCATCCACGGTACCCTCTTCCATAATCTTCCCGCCATACATGACAATTACCCTGTCACACAGCTCCGATACAACGCCCAGATCATGAGTTACCAAAATAATGGTGGTTCCTTCCTTTTTCTGAATTTCACTTAACAGTTTCAGAATCTGAAGCTGAATGGTAACATCCAGCGCTGTGGTAGGTTCGTCTGCAATCAGAAGCTCCGGATGACAGGCCAGAGCCATAGCAATCATCACACGCTGACGCATACCGCCGGAAAATTCATGAGGATAATTATTGATTCTGGCTTCCGGAGAAGGAATTCCAACCAGCTTTAAAAGCTCAATAGCACGCTGCTTCGCCTCTGCTTTTGAAACCTTTTCATGGTAGCAGATAGACTCCATAATCTGGTTGCCGATTCGAAAGACCGGATTTAAAAAGGACATGGGGTCCTGAAAAACCATGGCAATTCTCTGTCCACGGATATTTAGCATCTGTTTTTCTGTTTTGTTCAAAATCTCCTCTCCGTCAAACACCACAGAACCGCCCTTAATCTTACCGGGATGCTCAATCAGACGCATTACAGACTTAAGGCTCACACTTTTTCCAGAACCAGATTCCCCTACGATACCCAATGTCTTCCCTTTTTCTACCTGGAAGCTGATATCTCTCACAGCCTTGACTTCGCCTGCATGGGTATAAAAGGAAGTTTCAAGGTGATCTACCTTTAAAATTTTTTCACACATATTTTCAACCTCCTTACTTTCTGAGTTTTGGGTCCAGTGCATCTCTTAAACCATCGCCTACAAAGTTAAAGGCCAGAACGGTCAGGCAGATAAAAAGAGATGGAAAAAACAGCTGGTACGGGTAAGCACGGAGACTTCCCAGAGCATCGCTGGCCAAAGTTCCCCATGACGCTGCCGGTGCAGAAACACCAAGTCCGATAAAGGACAGGAAGGATTCTGTAAATATGGCACTTGGAATGCTCATAGTCATGGTAATGATAATGGAACCCATCGCATTGGGAATCAGATGCCGTCTCATAATTTTTCCTCTGGAAACGCCTATCGTCTTAGCAGCCAGTACATATTCCTGGTTACGGATGGTCATCACCTGTCCACGAACCTGGCGCGCCATATCTACCCAATAGACGGAACCAAGAGCGATCATAATCGTTTTCAGTCCAGAGCCCATAATCACCATCAAAAGCACCACATATAATGTCAGCGGCACGGTGCTGATAATATCTACAATACGCATCATAATATTATCCACACGTCCCCCCAGATAACCGGCAATACCACCGTAGGTAACACCAATAAAAAACTGTACAACAGAAGCAATCAGTGCCACCAGGAGAGAAATTCTGGCTCCATACATGACACGGGCAAACATGTCACGGCCCAGATAATCGGTTCCGAACCAATGCTCTTTATTAAAAAGCTTCACGGAATGATCCAGAGGGATTTTTTCCCTGTCAACTGTAAGAATAATTCTTTCCAGTTCTTTTGCTTTTTCAAATTTTCCTTTTTTCTCCAGTGCTGCTGCCTTTACTGCACCTTTGTAATCCAGCTTTACCTTTTTTCCCTCAAGCTCATATTCACGGTAACGCTGCCCCTTATTCTCCTTTGAAGGTTTTAAACGCTGGAGGATTCTTCCATCCTTTGTTACTTCATATAAGGTGTATTCCTTATGGATATAAATGTAATTTTCTGTACCAATATCGTAACAGGTCAACCTTGGACCGATGTTGCTCATAGACAGTTCCTGTGTGCTGTAATCTTTTCCAGCGATTGCCTGGCCAAAAATTGCCAGAAACAGAATTACCGCAATAATTACCAGCCCCAGAATCGACAGCTTATTCTTTTTCAGTCTTCTCCATACGTCCTGCAGATAAGTCATGCTCGGACCGCTGACCTCCTGTGCATCTTCCTCACTGAAATGGACAGGATTTAGCATTTCTTCTGTAATTTTCATATTCTCATCCAAAACAGGTTCCTCCTTACTCGTACTTGATTCTCGGGTCCAGAACCGCGTAGAAGATATCCACTAGCAGGATCATCACTGCCGCCATTGCAGCGTAATAAAATGTAGTTCCCATAATCACCGTATAGTCACGGTTATTGATTGCCTCCACGAAAAACTTGCCCAGACCAGGAATGGCAAAAATCTTCTCTGTTACAAAAGAACCAGACATCAGACCTGCAGTCATAGGTCCAATATAAGTAACAACCGGAATCATGGCATTTTTCAGCGCATGCTTAAAAATAACTGTCCGCCTCGGCAACCCCTTTGCTTTGGCCGTCAGAATATAATCCTGATTCATGACATCTAACATACTGGATCTGGTCAGCCGCATAACGAAAGCCGTGGAAAAAGATGCCAGGGCAATGCATGGGCCTATGTAATGTTTCCAGGTTCCAAAACCATATGCCGGAATCCAGCCAAGCTTGGAGCTAAATATATACAGCATCACCGATCCCATAACAAAGGTGGGAACCGCTATGCCAATGGTGGTAAAGATTGTCGCCAGATAATCTGGCCATTTCCCTCGATTCAGCACCGCAACAATTCCAAGAGGTACACCAATGATCAGAACCAACACAACGGTAACTCCGGCAATTTTGGCAGAAACAGGAAATCCATCTGCAATCATGTCCTCCACATTCACGCCCACTTTTTTAAAGGACGGACCAATGTCAAATGTAAAGACACCAACCATATAGTCCACATATTGCTTTAGGATTGGATCGTTCTGGTGGTATTTTTCGTTCAGAGCCTCCAGAACAGGTTCCGGCAGTGCTCTCTCTCCTGTAAATGGTCCACCTGGAACAGCTTTCATCATAAAAAAAGTCAGTGTACACACAACTAACAATGTGGCAAAAATACTCATAATACGCTTTAGTACATACTTTATCATAGGTCTCTTCAACTCCTCCCTAATCAGTCAGATTTTTGTTTTTGATTCAGATTTTCATCTTTTCTCCATACTTTTCTGGAACCTTTTCCCTGGTGCTGCGTATTTCTTACATCAATCCTCCTTTTTCTGTTATTTGTATAAAAAAGAGACAAGGCAAACAAATACCATATGGCATTCCCGTCCTTGTCTCTTCTCTGTCTTTTTCCCCGAAAGATTCCCAGTCCAGAAATCATCCTCCTTCGTGATATGCTCTCTCGAACCTTTCACAAAATCTTCTATTCAGTTTACTTGTGTAACGTTTCGTTTTCCTTTTTTCTCAATATATCATAACCATTGACGGTTGTCCACTGTTTTTTTGTTTAATATATGCATTTTTCTAGTTAAATCTGCATTTTAATTGTTCATTTTTATATCTTTCAGGAGATTTCTCTCAATTTTTTCAATAAAACGTTTCTATTTTTCTTTGAAATACATCGTTTTTTATACATTTTTCATCTGATGCATGTCTGTTTTTTGTCAACCATTCATCATAAATAAAAAAGCGCCAACTGTATTTTCATACAAAAAGAGAGCCAGCTGATAAATTAAAATCTTCTGGCTCTCTTTTTCTCCTTATTCGCAATAATACCGTACTTTTCCAACGCTCTTTTTTCCATATTCAATGGCTTCCCTGGGGCAGCAACAGATACAGGCCATACAGTGGGTACAGTTCTTTCCCCAGACAGGCTTTCCCTCTTTGATCTGAATATTATTCAGAGGACAAAGCTGTTCGCATTTCCCACAACCCACGCAGGAATCCTTTACAAAAAACGCATCTGCCTTTACAAACAGAGGATAAAATATTTTATTTACCGTCCCGCTTAACACCCCGTCTGCCAGATGATGCTTTGGTTCTGGAAATTTTTCCCCGGCTCCAATACATTGGATTGCCATTTTTATCACCGGATCGGCTTCTTCTATGATGCGTTTTGACTCTTTTGGTTCCGGAACCGGAAACATGGCAATATAGTTTTCCGGCATGGTAATCTGCAGGGTTCCCATATATTCCCAGCCCTTTTGCATACATAATTTCTGGTTATAGAAATCTGCCTTTCCAATGGAATCCCCACAGTTCATGACAAACCACACGCGGTTCACACCTGTAAAAACATTCTTTAAGATCCAGTCTTTGACCAACTTTGGAATCCTCCAGGCATAGGTAGGGGTAACAAAAATCAAATTCCCATGGACTTTGATCTCTCCGGTTTCTCCGGCCTTGATTTTCTCATTGATGCAAAAAAGTTCTTCTCCGGTTTCTGCCGAAATCTTCTTTGCAAGATATCTGCTGTTTCCCGTTCCTGTAAAATATAAAATCATAGGCGTTCCTCCTTGTTTTTCCAGTGTCCTATCTTCTCAAAGCATTTTACCACATTTTTCGCAATCTGTTCACCCTGGATAAAATCTTTTTTCGGGACGCTCTGGCGTTCTTCCTAAAATTCCCTTATAATAGAGGAACAAGGGAGAAATTATATATGGAAAAAATCATCCGCCTTCGGGAACTCTACAACCTTCATATGAAGGTTGAAAGATATGTTTCTGATGAAGCCGGAATCCCAGAGCAGGACGTTTCCTTTATCAAAGAATAATCCAAAAACAAAGGAGAAAAATATGAACGAAATCTTACAGAGCTTATATCATCGCAAATCCATGCGTGTATATGAGGACAGACCCATACCAGATGAAATGAAACAAGCCATTTTAACCGCTGCTTTTCAGGCTCCCAGCGCCGGATGCCAGCAGTTATATACCATTCTTAATATCACCGATCCAGAACTGAAGCAGGCTCTTTCTGAAACCTGTGACCATCAGCCCTTTATTGCCAAAGCGCCTCTGGTTCTGGTGTTCTGTGCCGACTGCAAAAAATGGTACGACACCTATCTGGAAGCCGGTTGTACCCCCAGAGCGCCTGGCGTAGGCGATCTGATGCTGGCAGTGACTGACACAGCCATTGCCGCCCAAAATGCTGTAACTGCCGCCGAAAGTTTTGGCATTGGTTCCTGTTATATTGGAGATATCATGGAAAACTGTGAAGAACAACGCAGACTGTTACAGCTCCCGGATTATGTATTTCCAGCGGCCATGGTGGTATTTGGCTGGCCTACCCAGCAGCAGAAAAACCGCCCCAAGCCTCAGCGGTTTGAACAGGAGCATCTGGTTCATGAAAATACCTACCGTTCCATGGACGGTGAGGAGCTTCGCAAAATGTTCACCGGCCGGTGCGGTCATTCTTCCTTTGAAGACTGGACAGAAGCCTTCTGCAATCGGAAATATAATTCTGACTTTTCCAGGGAAATGACCCGCTCCGTAGCCGAATATCTGAAACAGTTTGAACGCTGATCCTTTTTTTGGGATACACCATTTGCTTTTTTCAGTTCTTTATGTTATGATACTTCCATCGGTTTGAAACGCACCCGTACACAAAGGCTATTTGTGTGCGGGATTTTTTTGTTTTACCTGGAGGATTTATGATGAAACACACAAATATTTTGAAAGACTTTCTCAGATATGTCTCTTTGAACATTCTGGGACAAATGGCATACTCCTGTTACACCATGGCAGACACCTTCTTTGTTTCTGCCAAATTGGGCTCTGTGGGACTGACTGCCCTGAATCTGGCTTTTCCCATCTTCTGCCTTATGAATGGAATCGGGCTGATGATTGGAATGGGCGCTGGAACTAGGTATTCCATTGCCAAAAGCCGGGGTGAAAAAGAACTGGGAAACAAGATTTTTACCAATGCATTTTATATGGTTGTCGCCTTTGCCAGTCTCTTCTTTTTGGCCGGCATCCTGTTTTCCGGAACTCTGGTCCGGCTCCTTGGCGCCGACGATTCCATGTTTGCTCTGACCAACACCTATTTACAGGTTATGCTTTTGTTCGCACCTGCCTTTTTCCTGAACAATCTTCTTCAGTGTTTTGTGCGAAATGACGGCTGTCCCGGACTTTCCATGACTGCCATGATTTCCGGAAGTCTCTCCAATGTGATTCTGGACTATGTATTTATTTTTCCGCTGGATATGGGGATTCTTGGTTCCATCCTTGCCACCGGACTGGCTCCGGTCATCAGCCTTCTGGTTTTGTCCCCTTATTTTTTCAGGAGAAAAAACAACTTCCATCTCAGAAGCCTGGCACCGGACAGACGAAATATCCTGGATATCAGCGCCAGCGGAGTCCCGCCCTTTGTTACAGAAGCGGCCTCTGGTGTCGTCATGTTTTTATTTAATTTCCTTCTGCTCCGTCTGGAGGGCAACATCGGGGTCGCTGCCTTTGGAATCCTTTCTGTGATCTCTCTTGTGGTGGTGGCCATCTATACGGGACTGGCTCAGGGAATCCAGCCGGTACTCAGCTTAAACCACGGAACAGGAAATACGAAAAACGTAAAAAAAGCAAGAACCTATGCCCTTGTCACAGCCTTGCTTTTATCCATACTCCTTTATGGCATAATCTTTTTTCATGCACCTACGTTTACTCTTATTTTTAACAGTGAAAAAGATCCTGTGCTCCAGGCTTTTGCTGTCCCAGGACTGCGGCTGTACTTTCTCTCCTGTCCTTTTCTTGGTTTTAATCTGGTTACTGCGACCTACTTTACTTCCACAGAACGCCCACGCCCGGCGCAAATGCTTTCTTTTTTGAGAGGATTTTTGATTTTAATCCCTATGGCATTTCTCCTCTCTTCTCTTTTCAGAATCACAGGCGTCTGGTGCGCTTATCCGGTAACAGAAGCGATCGTTGCAGTCATTGGCGTAGTCGTTTTCATCCGTCTGCGGTCAGAAAAAGGCCGCTAAAAATGCCCCGGGAGTTCCCCCGGGGCTATTCTTATGCTCACATCTGATTTTTCTCTCTGTAAATATAGGTTCCCAGTTTTTCTTCCACCAGTTCTCCCTCTTTCACCGCATGGTGTCCCCGGAGAAAAACATCCGTGATCCCACCATGGAGAACAAATCCTTCAAATGGATTGTTATCGGTGTTGTATGCATGGGTTTTCGCAGAGATCACGCTCTCTTTTTCCGGATCAAACACCACAAGATCTGCATCGCTTCCTTCCATGATCACACCTTTTCTCGGATATACCCCGTAAAGCTTCGCAGGAGTTTCACTTAACAGCTTGCACATCTGCTCCTGCGTGATCTTCCCTTCTCTCACGCCATAGGTATACAAAAGTGTGCCCCTTGTCTCCACCCCTGGAAGTCCTCCCGGGATCTTTGTGAAGTCTTCTTTGCCAAGTGCTTTCTGTTCCATCGTAAAGCTACACTGATCGGTAGCAACCGTTTGGATTGTTTCTTTTGCCAGAGCCTCCCAGAGACAATCCTGATCCGCCTTTTTCCGGATTGGCGGCGCGCAGACAAACTTCGCCCCCTCAAAATCCGGTCTGGAATACACACTATCCTCCAAGAGAAGATACTGAGGACAGGTTTCTGCATATACGGTCTGTCCTTTTTCCCGGGCGCGCATCACTTCTTCGTACGCTTTTTTGTTGGTCAGATGCACCACCATCACCGGAGCCTTGGCCTGTCCTGCGATCACTAGAAGACGATGGACTGCCTCTGCCTCCATCTCATCCGGACGGACAAGAGGATGATTTTCCGGACCAAAACGCCCGTCTTTCTTCGCTTCCTGGATCAAAGCGTCGATCACTTCTGCATTCTCACAGTGTACCCCTGCAAAACATCCATGTTCCTTTAAACTCTTTATGATGCGGTAAAGATCTCCGTCATTTACGATCATAGCCGGATACGTCATATACAGTTTAAAGCTGGTGATCCCTTCCTGGATCATATCTGGAATTTCTGCTTCCACCTGGGGATTCCATTCCACAATAGACATATGGAAAGAATAGTCGCAGGAACACTTTCCATCTGCTTTTTTGTGCCATTTTTCCAGTCCTTCTTTCAGCGTACCGCCGCCTTTATCCTGAGAAGCATAGTCGATCACCAGTGTGGTTCCTCCCTTTAAGGCAGCTCTTGTTCCAGTTTCAAAATCGTCTGCCGTCACAGTGCCTGCAACCTCCAGATCGAAATGGGTATGTCCGTCAATGAATCCGGGAAATAAAAGTTTTCCGCTGACATCAAACACCTGTGCCTGTGCATCACTGAGATTTTCCCCCAATGAAACAATCTTTTCCCCCTCAATCAACACATCCAGTTTTCTGGAGCTGTTTCCGGATACAACGGTTCCATTTTTCAGCAAATACTTCATATCCTTCTCCCTCTTTCCTGTATTGTTCTTGAATTATCTTGTATCTTATCACAAATATAGCATGATTTTCTCACTGCTTCAACTATTCTTGTGTATTTTTACCAATTTATTTTAGCTGGTCATATTTTTTTTGTAAAACTTCTTTTTATTTTTTGGTTCCTGTGTTATACTTTTTATAAGAAAATTTTGGAAGGAAAACGAAAATCAATTCAGGAGGAACCAAAAATGGGACGTTTAACCGTACTAAAACAAATTGCTCATGATCTTGCCACTTTATTCGGACCAGATTGCGAAGTTGTGATCCATGATCTGAAAACCAATGATCCGGAGCATTCCATTGTCTTCATCGAAAACGGCCATGTTACCAACCGCAGTCTGGGAGACGGACCTTCCAGCGCTGTGTTCGATGTCATCCGCAAAAAAGGAAAAAGAGAAGAAGATCTTCAGGATCATTCCGGATATCTTATGAAAACTTCTGACGGAAAAATCCTCAAGTGCAGCACTTCTTACATACGGGACGACGATGGAAGCCTGCACTATGTATTCAGCATTAATTATGACATCACCAAGCTGACACTGATTGAAAGCGCCCTCTCTCCCCTTGTCACTCCTGTGAACCAGGAAGAACGTCCGAAGGAGATTACCCACAGCGTCAATGATCTTTTGGATCATTTAATTGAAGAATCTGTGGCACTGGTAGGCAAGCCGGTGGCCCTTATGAACAAAGAAGACAAGGTAACAGCCATCCAGTTTCTGAATGACTCCGGCGCCTTTCTTATCACAAAATCCGGAGATAAGGTTGCCAATTATTTCGGTATTTCCAAATACACCCTTTACAGTTACATTGACGTAAACAAATAAGTAACAGAAACTCCCCTGATAAAGAGTACCGTCCTTCTGCGACGAACTCCTTACAAGGGGAGTTTTTCTATACTGGTTCAGTAATCCCGGCTGGAACCGGAAAAAGACTCTCCTCCGGAACTGAACCCTCCGGAATCATTGTTTTTACTGGTATCCTCAATTTTGGTTCTTGAAGTAATCGTCCGAAGATACCGGTCTTCCCGTCTGGTGATCTCCACCTGATCCTCCACAAGATAGAAATCCGCATCTTCCATGGGACGCTGGGTCTTCATTTTTGATCCCTGATACCAGACCATCAGACCTGTGGGAATTGCCATGATCAAAAGAGAAATCAGCCCCCATTTTCCCAGATATGCCTGCCAGCCAGTTTGGGAAAAATCCATAGGACGAAGTTCCTTTCCCTGAGCAAGAATGGAAAGTCCTTTTTCCACATCCAAAAGAAGGGTTTCATAAGCGCCGCTAAAATCCTCTTCTTTTAAAAGAGGAATGGCATGATCCAGAATCCGGTCCTGGATTCTACTGGAGAACTGATCCTTTGCCTGCCCCCGGAACACAATGGCCAGGTTTCTGGCATCCGGCTGGTGCAAAATACAAAGTCCCTCTTTGGTATCCCCATATCCAATATTTTTTATCTGCATAAATCTGGCTGCATACTGACGCTCATCTCCGTCGATATCCTCCGACACCACAAGGGCAATGCCAAAATGATACTGATGATAAATATCTTCTATGATTTCAGAGAATTTCTGTTCTTCCTTTTGATCCAGTACACCATATGTATCAAATACACCTCGTTCCCCTGACTGCGCTGCGCTCACCGGAAGTGCCGTACACATAAGCAGGAGCAGAAACAAGCCTGCTATGAATCCTTTTTTCTTCATTTACATCACCCCCAGAAAACGGAGAAGCACCATCACTGCCACCATGGCCGAAGTCAGAATAACGTGCCACTTTATCCAGTATTTCGCCATAAGTTTCCCATCCAAAGGCAGATCTCCAATCATTTTTCCAGTCTGCCCATTCATCACAAAGGAATAATTTTCTCCTTTCCAGCGGGTATTAAGAAACCAGACGGGAAACAGTCCATACTGGATTTTCCCTTTCTCTGTCACATGGATTTCTTCCTGTAGCACTCGAATGCGGTCATATTCTGTACAGGTTCTCTGAAAATAACTCTTAACACTGGAAGACATTCTCTGCATTACCCGCTCCTCCAGTTCTTCTGGTTTTACATCATATTTATTGGCCAGGTATCCGGAGAGATAGGAACTTTGAAACGGAACCAGATCTTCATAGGAATAAGGTTCGATAGCTTCCATCTGCTCATCCTTAATCTGCCTGGAACCATCCACTGGAATCTTGAGAAACTTCATATTTCCACTGCGGATCACCTGATAAAACCTTTCCTCTACATACTGATATTCTCCCCTTTGATACGTACTTGTCTGTACCCCTTCCATAGAAAAATCACCGGAGGCTTCAAGGTCAAAAAGCCAGAAGGGAACGTAGATCCCCTTGATCTCCTTAATATGATTTTCATCCTGGAATACCTTTGGAAGAAATAACTTTCCCTTATAATGCTTTTTTAACTGGTTCACAGCCTGTTTTTTTGATTTTTTGAAGGGAATGATAAAATCGGGAGCATACAATCCTTCCAGCTGTTCCGGAATTACAGAGGGGTTGTCACAGTAGGGGCACTTCATGGCTGCGGTGGTTTCCTCCGCAATGATCTCCGCGCCGCAGGAGGGACAATTCCAGGCCTGCATCCCGGAAAGATCCGTTCTCTGCCCTTGTGCCTCTTCCTGCTGCTCCTTTTTCTGACAGTCTGGATGTTCCTGCTGTTCCTTTTCCTGAAGCATTGCTTCCAGCTCTTCTATGGAAAAAGAACTGCCACAATATTCACATACCATTCTCTGCGTTTCACTGTCAAAGGAAAGTCCTGCCGTACAGTTGGGGCACTGATAATTCTGAACTTCTTTCATAAAGGCCTCCTGCTGCCGCACTGAGGGCAAAAATTTCCCGTATTCACAGAACCACAGCTGCATGTCCAGACTGCAGGCGCCGGTTTTTTATTTCCACAGGAAGGACAGAAATTCCCCGTATTCACAGAACCGCAGCTGCATGTCCAGGACTGCGTCGTCTCCTGTACAGGCTTCTGTACAGATTTCTGTACTGCTTCCCTCTGGTTGTTTCCCATGGCATACAAAGCCTGAACATCCACACCTCCGGTGGCAGAAGCCATCCCCATTCCTGCAAAAGCCATAGCCGGACCGGCATTGGGATTGGCTGCCGCTGCTTTCATGGCATCTGCCTGTGCTCCGGTCATATGAGCTGCTGCCATAAGAGGATTCCGAAATGCTGCATTTCTCTGAAGTTCCTTCAGCATTGCTTCATCCTCCTCTGACGCCTTGACACTGGAAATTCCAAGAGAAACGATCTGAATTCCCCGAAGGGCGCCCCATTTTTCACTTAACAGTTTATTCAATACACCAGCCAGTTCTGCCGTATGTCCCGGCAGCGCACTGTAACGAATCCCCATCTCTGAAATCATGGCAAAGGCCGGCTGCAGCGCTGTCATCAATTCACTTTTCAGCTGACCGTCCAATTCTTCTCTTAAAAAATCCTCCTGGATATTTCCACACACATTTGTATAAAAAAGTACAGGATTGGTAATACGATAGCTATATTCCCCAAAGCACTTAATGGAAATATCCATATCCAGTCCAATGTTGGAATCCACTACCCTGAATGGAACCGGGTTGGGAGTTCCGTATTTATTCCCCATTAGTTCTCTGGTATTGACATAATAGATTCTCTGATCCCTGGCAGCCTCTCCCCCAAAGGTAAAGCGTTCTCCGATCCAATCCAGCATCCCGGAAAGTCCTTCTGTCAGGTCTCCGCCCAAAACGGAAGGTTCTGTTTTTGCATCATACACATATTCCCCAGGTTCTGCGCAGACCTCCACCACGCTTCCCTGTTCCACGATCAGCATACACTGTCCTTCATTTACCGTAAGTACAGAACCATCGGTAATGATATTCTCTGTTCCTCTGGTATTGGATGAGCGCCTGGTGGTCTTCTTCTTTCCTTTTGTTACCAGTACCTCTGCTTCCATAGCCTCACAATAAAAAAACTCTTTCCACTGGTCAGCCAGAACACCTCCGGCAGCACCAGTCAATGCCTTAATCAGTCCCATATGATTCCTCCTGCCGTCTGAGCCCCAAGTTATTTGCTTCCCCCTGGATCACAGACATTTCTTTTTATTTTATCTGTTTTTTTCTAAAAAAACAATAAAAACACCGGGAAATGACTTAAATCTCCTCCAAAATACCTGTTTCATTGTATCCCTCAAACTGCGCTTCTATTTTTCCCAGTATTTCCGCATACTGACAGAATGCCTCTGCCAGCTCCTTTCGGTGCTCCGGCATTTTTTTGTAGCAGACACGGTGCTCCATACTTGCCCAGAGATCCATAGTCATGGTGCGAAACTGAATCTCCACGGGAAAATATTCCATAGTATCCAGATAATATACAGGAACAGCAAGAATCATATGATAACTGCGATATCCGTTGACCTTGGGATTTTTGATATAATCCTTTTCTTTTATTACGATCAGTTCGCTTTGGCGTCTCAATGCATTTACCAAATTGTAAATATCATCAATAAAATAGCAGATTACCCGAATCCCTTCAATATCCTTCAGATAATCCTTTGCATTCTGAACACTGTCCGAATGACCCATTTTTTCCAGTTTCTTTTCGATGCTCCTTTTGGATTTCGTACGATACAGGATGTTGTGAATCGGGGAAACAGTAGTTTTACAGTAAAGGTTTTTATTCAGGGTATCCAGCCTGGTACGCATCATCTGTCCTGCACTTTCGTATGGCTGGATCAGATCATGATATTGTTCATTTGTCATAAAGAACCCCCTTTATGTTTTCATTCTCTGTCAGAATACCAGAAAAATATGTGTATTTTGTAAGGAATCCCTGATTTTTTTCTTCCCTGTTTCTTAATTTTTTCTAAACACTTCCTGACAAAAGAGGGCGTTTCTCCGCTTTTTTCTTGCAATTTTGCATACCGGGATTTATAATCAAAACAGATATCATCAAAGAATACCATGATAAGGAGAGAGACAGATATGAACCAGGAATTATACAATGAAGCCGTACGTTCCAACGTGTTGTCCAAAGACTTGATCAGCCATCTGTTGGAGAGTATGGAATACAGCAGTATTTCTTTTATCAACTGGACCATTGAGGTTTTGAAGATCATCCGTACACGTCTGGAACGGGGTGACCGAATCACAGATGAAGTATCCCATATTACCTACACACTGGATACCTTCCACCAGTTTGTCAGAGAGAACTTTTCTCCTTATATCGAAAGTGAAGTTTTTTCTGATACAGGAAAAGGTGAAAAGGTGTATTTTTCCCTGGAAGCCTGCGAAGACGGTTATAACCTTCTGATGACCAATTCTTCCAAGAATAAAACGTATGAATGGATTTCCAGCTTAAGTGAACGTTTCTCCCTGGTACAGATGATCACCACGGGAATTGTCTATATCAAAGATGTGAAATCCAATACATATCAGCCCTTCATCTCCGAACACGGCAAATACTGCCGCTATAACAAAGAGACCGGACATATTGTGGAGGTCTGAGTTTTCACATACGGACTCTGAAAGACAAAGGGAAAGCCAGCAATTTTCTGACTTTCCCTTTTTTTAATTCTTTTCGTAAAAAATTTCCACCGGTGTCTTTCCCGTCAGTTCCCGGCTTCTCTCATCTGGCTGGGAACAGCCTGCATAAAACAGAAAGTTTCTTCCCTCTTCTCTTTGGTTTCCCTTATCATCCACAATTTCAAACGCCTGTGAAGGAATCCGAATCTCTATCTGTTTCTTTTCTCCTGCCCCAAGACTGATCCTGGAAAATCCACAAAGAACCGGATTTCTCGGTGCAAAAGAAGAATCCATGTTTTTCACATAAACCTGAAGCACCTCTTCCGTCTCTCTGCTGCCCCGGTTTTCTACCTCCGAAAAGAGAACTCTCTGTCCTTCTTTTTCTTCGATTCTGGCTGAAAGGACATGGACATCCCCGTAAGTCAGACCATAGCCAAAGGGATACTGCGCCTTATGTTCCATATACCGGTAGGTTCTTCCCTCCATGGAGTAATCGGTAAATTCCGGAAGTTCTTCCAGAGATTCATAGAAAGTAACCGGAAGTTTTCCAGATGGAGAAACTTCTCCAAACAAAATTCTGGCAGCCCCATGACCGCCCTGCGCTCCTGGATACCACAATTGAAGAATGGCATCAAAATGCTCTGCGGCATAACTCAGATCAATATCACTTCCTGCCATAAGACAAAGTACCACCGGCTTATGGGTCTTTGCCAGAACCTCCATCAGCTCTCTCTGCACCTTTGGAAGCTGAAGATCCACTTTGTCTCCAGATGCATAGCTGTTTCCCGTGTCTCCTTCTTCCCCTTCCATTGTTTCATCAAGTCCAAGACATAAGATAACCACATCACTCTGCTCTGCCACAATTTTTGCCTCAGAAAGTCGATCCATAGGATATGCCAGCGCCTCTGTCCGATCCTGGAAAAGTTCACAGCCCACAGAAGTCAATACCCGCACTTCATCTCCCAGGTAATCCATAATTCCTTCCTGAATAGTCACATACCGGGATGCTGTTCCGTGATAATTTCCCGTAAGCGCCACACGGCTGTTGGCATTTGGTCCAATGATACCCACTGTTCTTAGGTTCTCCTTCTTTAATGGAAGAATTCCATTGTTTTTCAGAAGAACCATTCCCTTCTCTGCCGCCTTTTGGGAAAGTTTCAAATGTGAAGGCGCTTCTACGGTTTCATAGGAAATCGTATCAAATTCACTTGCTTCAAACATTCCAAGGAGATATCTGGTGGTAAACAGACGTACCACTGCTTCTGTAATGGTATCCTCCTGGATCAGTCCGTCCCTGCATGCCTTTTGTACATGGAGATAAGTATTGCCACAGTTTAAATCACATCCGTTGTTCACTGCCAAAGCCGCTGATTCCTTGGGCGTTGCCGTAAGCATATGATTTTCGTGGAAATCACGGATTGCCCAGCAGTCGGATACAAAATGCCCCTGAAATCCCCAGTCTTCCCTGAGGATCTTCTGCAGTGTGGGACTGGCGCAGCTGGCCTCCCCATTTACCCGGTTGTAAGCGCCCATAACAGCTTCCACCCCGGCTTCTTCTACCAGCGCCCGAAAGGCTGGCAGATAGGTTTCGTGAAGATCCTTCTGATTTACCTGCGCGTCAAATTCATGGCGCAGATCCTCCGGGCCGGAATGAACAGCAAAATGTTTGGCACAGGCCGCTGCCCGCATAGTCTCTCCATGACCCTGAAGTCCTTTTACATAAGCCACACCCAGGCGGCTGGTGAGATAGGGGTCTTCTCCATAGGTTTCATGTCCTCGTCCCCAACGGGGATCACGGAAAATATTCACATTCGGTCCCCAGAAGGTCAGCCCTTTATAAATGTCCCGATCCCCTGCTTTTGTATACGCATTGTATTTGGCTCTTCCCTCTGTGGCAATTACTTCTGCCACTTCCTCCAGAAGCTGTGGGTCAAAGGTTGCCCCCAGTGCTATGGCCTGAGGAAAGATGGTTGCCTGTCCGGCTCTGGCCACTCCGTGTAGGCTTTCGTTCCACCAATTATAGGCAGGGATTCCCAGCCTTTCGATTGCCGGTGCATTGTAACGCATCTGGCTTGTCTTCTCTTCAAGAGTCATCTGTGAAGTGAGTATTTCTGCTTTTTTTCTTGCTTCTTCTCTTGTCATGTGGTCTCCTTTCACCTGATCTGCTTTCTTTTCTCATATTTACAAGCATACCAGATTTCCAGGATATTCTCTTTGTAATTCTTGTGCTTTTATTCTCAATTCTTGCTTTCTTTTCCCCCTCTTTTTATGGTAAAATAAGAGTATCTGATATGGAAATACATTTGCAAAAGGGGGGATTCCATGATCGAACATCTCAAAGGCATCCACGAAACCGTCCAGTACCAGAAAGACAGACAGGTACTTCTTCATCAGAATCAGGAAGCAGAAAATTACCCGCCCCACTGGCATCTTCCCTTTGAGCTGATCATGCCTACCCAAAACGGCTATCATGTTACCTGCGGCAGGGAAGAGTTTTTTCTGGAAGAAACCGATATTCTTCTTATCTGTCCCGGTGTGATTCATGAACTTTATGCACCGGAAAAGGGCTCCCGGCTCATCTTTCAGGCCAAGCTCTCTTCCTCTGAATCCAGGGAGCTGAATCTCCTTTCTTCCCTGTTGTCCCCGGCTGTCCACATTACCAGAAGAGAGCAGCCTGGGATTTATGAGCAGCTTTATTCGCTCCTTCTGTGCCTTCGGGAAGAATGTACCAGTTCCAGGTCCTACAGCGGAACCTTCGCCTATGCCTGTTTTCTTCAGATTCTTGGCGTTCTTGGACGAAACTATGGAGAACTGCTTCTCAGAAATTTCTCAGAAACTCAAAATAACCCAAAGGAATACATGGAGAAATTCCTTTGGGTTACCAATTATATCTGTGAACATTTCAAAGAAGCGCTGGCCCTGGAAGAAATCGCTGCAATGGCAGGCTTCAGTAAATATCACTTTTCCAGACTGTTTCATCAGTATACCGGAACCACCTTTTACAAATACCTGAACCAGCGGCGCATCGCCCATGCCAGAGCTTTGCTTCTGAATCCCGATCTCACAGTTACTGAGGTGGCATTGCAATCGGGCTTTCCCAGCATCTCTTCCTTTCTGCGTATGTTCCGCCTTCTGAACGGATGTACCCCCACTGAATACCGGAAACTTTACCGGTAACAGCCTGTACATGCTTCTTGCCTGAAACACTTAGGAGAGCTTATGAATAAACAGGCCACTCCGAAGTTTCGGTTCAAACCAGGTGGATTTTGGCGGCATTTTAAGCCCTGCATCCGCAATGTTCATCAGTTCTTCCATGGATACCGGATACATTGCGAAGACAACACCCTTTGTCTGGTCTGCGATTTCTGCAAGCTCCCGGAGCTTGTGAGTTCCGCCCCAAAAAGAGACGCGCCCATCTGTTCTTGGATTCTGAATTCCAAGAACCGGAGACAAAATCTTATTTTGAAGAAGAGAGACGTCTAACTGCCCTACCGGGTCCTGCTTCTCATAAATATCCGGCCAGGCAGTAAGCAGATACCACTCTCCGCCCACATACATTCCCATGGAATG
The DNA here is from genome assembly GCA_937900135.1 of uncultured Blautia sp. Classification (GTDB taxonomy): domain Bacteria; phylum Bacillota; class Clostridia; order Lachnospirales; family Lachnospiraceae; genus Blautia_A. The sequence continues at coordinate 173,699 of CALCDJ010000078.1, forward strand.
TCTTTCTACCGGCTTACAGGGAAAACCTGGCATGAACATCAGTTCATAGTTAAACTTCAGGCTGGCAAGAAACGCGCGTTCCTCAAGTCCATTCAGATCCTGCACAATTCTGTGATAGGGAAGAATGGTCAGCTGGTCATGGGGAAAGACCACGGACAGGAAGAAATTAAACGCTTCTTTTCCGGTATAATCAGGATGAGCTTCCCGCCGTTTTTGGGCAACCCTGACCGCTGAAGCTGCCCGATGATGTCCGTCTGCAATATAAAGAGAAGAAATGCCTGTAAATGCTTCCCGGATTTTTTCTATGGGCTCTTCCTGGTCAATTACCCAGACCCGATGAAGGATTCCTTCCTCTGAAGCAAAATCATACACAGCAGAGTGGGTTTCCTTCCACTGTTCCATCAGAGTTAAAAGTTCCGGGGGATATTCAGCAGCCAGATAAATAGGGCCTGTATTGGCATCACAGCAGTCCACATGACGTATCCGGTCCTGTTCCTTCTCTTCTCTTGTATCCTCGTGGATCTTGATTACATGATTGAGATAATCATCTACGGAACTCACCCCTACGATTCCCGTCTGGGTCTTGTTCTTTCTGGTGAGTTCATAGAGATAATAACAGGGGATTTGATCCTGAACCAGAATGCCCTCCTGTTCCATGCGGCGAAGGTTTTCTCTGGCCTTCTCATAAACCTGGGGACTATAAGGGTCTGTTTCTTCTGAAAGATCAATCTCTGCCCGGTCCACATGGAGAAACGAACAGGGATTTTCTTTTCCGATTGCGGCCGCCTCTTCCCGGCTGACTACATCATAGGGAAGGGCTGCCACCTGCTCCGCTTTTTCCGGAACAGGACGCAGTGCTCGAAATGTCTGGAATACTGCCATAATTGACTCCTTTCCTTTACTGACCAAAAGGGAGTTTTCCTCTCAGCAAATGTCATATTTCACAAAAAAGATACTCTTATTTTAGCACATTTTTTCCTGTGTTACAACGCACCTAATTTTTTTTGAAATCCCTAAAAGTTTTTGTATTTTTCTATTGCAAAATCCATTTTTTATGGTATGATAGTATTAGAAAGCAAAAGGAAAAAGTCCAAAAAAAAGTTTTTTGAAGGAGGTTATTCTTATGATCGAAGGACTGAAATGGACCGTCAACGAGGTTCCGAAATCTGATGATAAACATCTGGAACTGATGTCCGTAGAAAATGTAAAAAAAGCAAATGAATTCCACAAAAGTTTCCCGCAGTACACGGTAACCCCGTTACAGAAACTTTCCGCCCTTGCAGATTATCTTGGAGTAAAGAACATCTACTGCAAAGATGAATCCTATCGTTTCGGATTGAATGCATTTAAGGTGCTTGGCGGTTCCTATGCAATGGGACGTTACATTGCTCAGGAGCTTGGACGTGACGTAAGCGAGCTTCCATACAATGTACTGACTTCTGATAAATTAAGAGAAGAATTCGGTCAGGCAACCTTCTTTACTGCAACCGATGGCAATCATGGACGTGGTGTTGCATGGGCAGCTAACCGTCTTGGCCAGAAAGCAGTGGTTCGTATGCCAAAAGGAACTACAAAAACTCGTTTTGACAACATCGCTAAAGAAGGCGCTACCGTTACCATCGAAGAAATGAACTATGACGACTGTGTAAGAATGGCCGCTGCAGAAGCTGCTAAGACAGAACACGGCATTATCGTTCAGGATACCGCATGGGACGGATACGAAGAAATCCCTGGCTGGATCATGCAGGGATACGGAACCATGGTAATGGAAGCTGACGAACAGTTACATAAAGACGGCATCGACCGCCCTACTCACGTATTTGTTCAGGCTGGCGTTGGTTCCTTAGCCGGCGCTGTTGTTGGATACTTTGCTAACAAATACAAAGAAAATCCTCCGGTTATGGTGGTATGTGAAGCCAGCGCAGCTGACTGCCTCTATCGTTCCGCAGATGCCAAAACCGGTAATCTGGTTAATGTAACCGGCGATCTTCAGACAATCATGGCTGGCCTTGCATGTGGCGAAGGAAATACCATCAGCTGGGATATCCTGAAAAACCACGTAAGCGTCTTCGCTTCCTGTCCAGACTGGATGAGCGCTAAGGCAACCCGTATTTATGCAAATCCTCTTCCAGGAGACCCTGCAGTGATCTCCGGTGAGTCCGGTTCCATTCCTCTTGGTCTTTGCTACACTGCTCTTCATGATGAAGGCGCCGCAGACCTCAAGGAAGCTCTGAAACTGGATGAAAACTCAAACATCCTTGTGATCTCCACAGAAGGTGATACCGACCCGGTTCGCTACCGCGAGATCGTATGGGATGGTTTATACGGAACCAATGAATCTTTAAGCAAGTAATGTAACAACAACTATATAATTTTATGGGAGGACAAAAAAATGGATTATAACAAAATTAATGAAGCTGCTCTGAATTACCAGGAAGACATGGTAAAATTTTTAAGAGCTATCGTTAAAAACCCAGGTGAAAGCTGCGATGAAAAAGCACACATTGATACCATTGCTGCTGAAATGAAAAAAGTTGGTTTTGATGAAGTAATCATCGACCCACAGGGTAATGTCATCGGCTTCATGGGAACCGGTGAAAAGATCATCGCTTTTGACGCACACATTGATACAGTTGGTATTGGTAACCGTGACAACTGGGACTTCGATCCATACGAAGGCTATGAAACAGAAGAAGAAGTTGGCGGACGTGGTGTTTCTGACCAGTGCGGCGGTATCGTATCTGCTGTTTACGGCGCTAAGATCATGAAAGATATGGATCTGATCCCGGAAGGCTGCAAGATCATGGTTGTAGGAACTGTTCAGGAAGAAGACTGTGACGGTCTCTGCTGGCAGTATATCATCAACGAAGACAAGATTCGTCCGGAATTCGTAGTTTCCACAGAACCTACAGACGGCGGTATCTATCGTGGACAGCGCGGACGTATGGAAATCCGTGTGGATGTAAAGGGTGTTTCCTGCCATGGCTCTGCTCCGGAACGTGGAGACAATGCCATTTATAAGATGGCGGATATTCTTCAGGATGTTCGTTCTCTTAACGAAAATGATGACGCAGATGAGACTGAGATCAAAGGTCTTGTAAAAATGCTGAATCCAAAATACAATCCAGACTGGGAAGAAGCTCGTTTCCTGGGACGCGGTACCGTTACCTGCTCTCAGATCTTCTACACCTCTCCAAGCCGTTGTGCAGTTGCTGACTCCTGTGCCGTTTCTCTTGACCGTCGTATGACCTTTGGAGAAACCTGGGAAAGCTGTCTGGAGGAAATCCGCAACCTGCCAAGCGTAAAGAAATATGGCGATGATGTTGTGGTATCCATGTACAACTATGACCGTCCTTCCTATACCGGATGTGTATATGAAATCGAGTGCTACTTCCCAACATGGGCAATCCCGAAAGACCACAAGGTTACAAAAGCCCTGGAAGAAGCCTATAAAGGTCTGTACGGAGAAACACGTTTAGGTAACGCTGAAACAGAAGCAATGAGAAAAGCCCGTCCTCTTACTGACAAATGGACCTTCTCTACAAACGGCGTTTCCATTATGGGACGTAACGGAATTCCATGTATCGGCTTTGGACCTGGCGCAGAAGCACAGGCACACGCTCCTAACGAAAAGACATGGAAGATCGACCTGGTAAGATGCGCAGCTGTTTACGCTGCTCTTCCACAGGCATACTGCAAATAATATAACTGCAAAGGGAGCAAATCCCTGCTCCCTCTGCCACAAATAAAAAATTAAAAGGAGAATTTTTCATGAAAACATTACAGGATTATATTGATAAATTAAACAGCTTAAATTTCAAAGAGATGTACAACAACGACTTCTTCTGGACATGGGACAAAACAGATGATGAACTGGAAGCTGTATTTACAGTTGCTGATGCTCTCCGCTTCATGAGAGAAAACAATATTTCCACAAAGGTATTTGAAAGTGGTCTTGGAATTTCCATTTTCCGTGATAACTCCACCCGTACCCGTTTCTCCTTCGCTTCTGCATGTAACCTTCTTGGTCTGGAAGTTCAGGATCTGGATGAGAAAAAATCTCAGATTGCTCACGGCGAAACTGTTCGTGAAACTGCAAACATGGTTTCTTTCATGGCTGACGTTATTGGTATCCGTGACGATATGTACATTGGAAAAGGCCATGCTTACCAGAAAGAATTCATGGACGCTGTAACAGAAGGAAACAAAGATGGTATCTTAGAGCAGAGACCAACACTTGTAAACTTACAGTGTGACGTGGATCATCCGACTCAGTGTATGGCAGATATGCTTCACATCATCCACGAATTTGGCGGTGTTGAAAACTTAAAAGGCAAAAAACTTGCTATGACATGGGCTTACTCTCCTTCTTACGGCAAACCGCTCTCCGTTCCTCAGGGTGTTATCGGTCTTATGACACGTTTCGGTATGGACGTTGTTCTTGCTCATCCGGAAGGATATGACGTAATGCCGGAAGTAGAAGAAATTGCTAAGAAAAATGCAGAAGCTACCGGTGGTTCCTTCACAAAAACCAACGATATGGCAGAAGCATTCAAAGATGCGGATATCGTATATCCGAAGAGCTGGGCTCCTTTCGCAGCTATGGAAAAACGTACCAACCTGTACGCAGAGGGAGACTTCGAGGGTATCGATAAATTAGAGAAGGAACTTCTTGCTCAGAACGCACAGCACAAAGATTGGGCTTGTACCGAAGAGCTGATGAAAACAACAAAAGACGGAAAAGCTCTCTACCTGCACTGTCTGCCGGCTGATATTACCGGTGTTAGCTGTGAAACCGGTGAAGTAGATGCTTCCGTATTTGACCGTTACAGAATCCCGTTATACAAAGAAGCAAGCTACAAACCATATGTAATCGCTGCTATGATCATGCTTTCCAAATTTGAAAACATCCAGGATGTTCTTCATAAACTGGAAGTAAAAGCTGCTCCAAGAATTGCAAAATAATGTAAAACTAACAATCGGGGCTGTATGTCATACATACAGTCCCTTCTGCTCTTTAAAAGGAGGATTTTTTCATGTATCAGAGAAAAAGAATCGTCATTGCACTGGGAGGAAATGCGTTAGGGAATACCCTTCCTGAGCAGATGGTAGCTGTAAAAACTACCGCAAAAGCACTTTGTGACTTAATCGAAGAAGGACATCAGGTGGTTGTGGTACACGGAAATGGGCCACAGGTTGGCATGATCAACAATGCCATGGCTGCACTTTCCCGTGAAGATCCCCAGCAGCCCAACACTCCTCTTTCTGTCAGTGTTGCCATGAGCCAGGCATACATTGGATATGATCTGCAGAATGCACTTCGTGAAGAGCTTCGTAAGCGCGGTTTCATGAGAACACCTGTGGTTACTGTGGTTACACAGGTTCGTGTAGACCCCAACGATCCTGCCTTTGAAAATCCAACCAAGCCCATCGGAAAATTCCTCTCAAAAGAAGAAGCAGATCACATGGCAAGTGCATATGGCCACATTATGAAAGAAGATGCCGGCCGTGGCTACCGCCGTGTGGTTGCTTCTCCTAAGCCTGTAGAAATTGTAGAACAGGATGCCATCAACAGTCTGGTAGATGCCAATAAGATTGTTATCTGCTGTGGCGGCGGCGGAATTCCTGTTACCTTAAACGGAGATCACTTAAAAGGCGCATCTGCAGTTATTGATAAAGATTTTGCCAGCTGCCTTCTGGCAAAACAGCTGGATGCAGATATGCTGATCATCTTAACTGCCGTAGAAAAGGTTGCCATCAACTTTGGCAAAGAAGATGAAAAGTGGCTGGATGACCTTACTGTAGCCGAAGCGCAGAAATATATTGAAGAAGGACATTTCGCAGCTGGTTCCATGCTGCCTAAGGTTCAGGCTGCTGTAGATTTCGCTTCCTCCGGAACCGGACGTACTGCCATGATCACTCTTCTGGAAAAAGCAAAAGACGGTATCCAGGGCAAGACCGGAACAAAAATTCACTTATAAAAACCCATAAAAGAAGAATCTCTCCTGTTTTCACCTGAGAGATTCTTCTTTTATTTCTTATTTTGTCTTTTCTTCTTTTAACTCCGGCAAAACTGTCCCTATCATGGTAAAAAAGCAGGCGCATCCTCCCAGAAGATTGGACACCGGTTCTGCCCAGAATACCCCGTCCACACCCAGAGAAAATATCCTTGGCAAAAGAATGGTCAGCGGTACCACAATGATTCCTTTTCGTAAGATGGAGAAAAACGTGGCTTTTTTCGCTTTTCCCAGAGCCACAAACACACTCTGTCCGGTAAACTGCAGCGCCATAAATACAAAGCCAAAGAAATAAATATGCAAAGCCGGAATTCCTTTCGCCACAAGAGCAGGTTCCTGATTGAAAATACGAATAAAAAATTCCGGAATCACCTGGAGGATTCCCCAGGCCAAAAGCGTATAGGTGCAACAAACGGCTGTGATAAATCCAATGGCTTTTTTTACCCGCTGATAAGCGCCCTCTCCATAATTAAAGCTCATCACCGGAGAAGCGCCGTTGGTAAGTCCCATTACAGGCATGGTAAAAATTTCCCTTACGGAATTTAAAACAGTCATAATCCCAACGTACAGATCCCCTCCATAGCTCTGCAGCGTCGCATTGCATACTACCTGTACCAGACTGTTGGTAAAGGCCATAAAAAAGCCAGAAACTCCCAGAACCATAATGTCCTTCACTCTTTTCACACCAAGGCGCATTGCCCCTTTTTTCAGCTTCAGACTGGCTTTTTTTCCTGTAAGGAACGAAAGGACCCACAATGCAGAACACATCTGGGAAAGTATGGTGGCAATAGCCGCCCCCTTCACTCCCATGCCAAGGACAAAAATAAAAAGGGGATCCAGAACAATATTGAGAACTGCGCCGATTAACACCGTCCTCATTCCCATATTTCCAAAGCCCTGACTGTTAATAAAAGGATTCATTCCCAGAGAAATCATCACAAATATGGTTCCCAGAAGATAAATCCGAATATAGTCCGCTGCATAGGAAAAGGTCACGTCACTGGCCCCGAAAAGATACAGCAAAGGGCGATAAAACAAAAGCCCTGCCCCCATCAGAACCCCTCCGGTCAGCAATAACATCGTAAACGTGTTCCCCATCAGTTTCTCAGCTTCCTCCTGATTTCCCCGCCCAAGTTCCATGGAACACAAGGGACTTCCTCCATTTCCAAAAAGAAAGGTAAACGCATTGATCAGAGTAATTACCGGGAAGCATAACCCCACTCCTGTAAGCGCCAGCGTTCCCACTTCTTCAATCCGCCCGATATACATGCGGTCCACAATGCTGTACAGCAAATTCAAAAACTGAGCAAACGTCATTGGAACTGCCACCTCCAGAATATTTCTATACACGCTTCCTCTGGAAAAATCTGTCTGATGTACCCGTCTGTTTCTTTTCACACTCTCTCACCTCACCAATTTCCCATCCTTCTGTTTTTCTTTCTCATTTATTCTACCAAATTCCCATTTCACTGTCAAAATCCGTTGTTTTATGTGGATTTTTGTGAATTATTGTTGTTTTTCAAGAAATTTATACAGGAAATATTTTTGTTTCTCTTGTATTTTATGGCAGAAACAGGTATACTGGTACTAAGAAAAAAGTTTCCAACCAGGTTTGGAAGAAACAGGGAGGTATTATGGCAGAGAATTATAATGGTATGGCCGTGGGCGTTTTTGAACTGGATAATCTGGTTGCCTGCTATGTGGCGCTGGATGCGGCTTCTAAGGCAGCCAATGTGCAAATCCAGAGCGTGGAACGTAACCGTCTCAAGAGCGGCGCCTGCGTAAAAATGAGAGGCAGTGTCTCCGACGTAAACGCAGCCATGGAAGTGGCTCTGGAAACAGCGAAACCTTTGGGAAAAGTGGTTTCTCACACCGTGATCGCTTCTCCTACCGCCGACACAGAAGTGGCGCTGAACATGACCATCAACAAATAAAGTGAGGAAACTGTTATGACATATGGAGCTTTTGGATTAGTAGAGGTTCTTGGAAGCAGCAATGCCATTCTGGTTATTGACCAGATGTTAAAGGCCTCAGAAGTATCTTTTCGCACCTGGAATACCAAGTGCGGCGGACATGCCACTGTATTTTTAAGCGGCGATGTATCCGCAGTAACAGCTGCTGTAGACAGCATCCGGGAGAATCCTCCCTGTGAAGTGATTGCTGCTGCTGTTATCTCCAATCCTTCCCCTGAGACCGTTCGTCTGGTGGAAGAAAGCGTAAAAAAACGTTCATAAAAAAAATCCCGAAGAATTTTTGAAACGGAGTCGCAATGCCCCTTTCCATGGTTCTTCGGGATTTTTGTTTCAGTCAGGAAAACGCCTCATATGCGTTCTGTGTAAACGATTTTTTGATCCACATCCAAAAGCTCTCTTTCTTCTTCGATCAAAACCTGTTCTACATCTTCCAGATGAGACAGTAATACTCTTTTTCCGCCTCTGTCTCCCCTTAATTCCATCAGCTTCCCATAATACCGCTTTGAAAAAATACAGGGATTTCCAGGCTTCCCCTGAAAAGCCACACAGGCCATTCCCTTCCCGGAGGAAAAAAATCGCAAAATCATTTTTTTTATGGTTTCCTCCTGAATCCAAGGCTGATCTGCCACTGTAAACAGACAGGCGTCTGTCTCCCCTGCCTCCAAAAGCCCCAGCTGCATGGAAGAAGAAATCCCCCGTTCCGGTTCTTTATTCAGAACCACCCTGGCTCCGGCTCTTTCTGCCTGCTCTCTGATCTCCTGGTATTGCGTGACCACTACCAGCGTAATGGATACGCCCGTCTCTTCTTCCAGTGAATCCCGAATATGGCAGAGTTTTTCCAACATCCACTGATACATGGGTTTCTCCTGGACTTCGTACAAAAGCTTGTTGGAACCAAAACGCCGACTGTTCCCAGCACAAAGCATCACCATGCCCAGCTTCATCTTCCTTCCCCCTTTTCTGCCCATCCTTCTTTCAGACTGCCAAAGGCTGCCCGGTACCCTCTTCTGTGAAGTTCTGCAGTCATGGACACAGCTTCCTTAGGCGCAAGCTCTGCTTTATTAAGATATATCACATACTCCCGGTGATCCACACCCTTTTTCAGCCCTCTTTCTGAAGTTACAAGAGAGAGTACGTCCTCCGGCATAAACATATCTTCCGGTTTTTTTTCCAGAAAAGCAGCCACATCTGTGGGGCGGTGGGCTGTTTCCACTATGGCTTTGCCAAGACAATCCAGCCCCACGACTGCAATCACCAAGCCCGAACACTCTGGAATAACCGGCTCCCAGCTTCTTGGCACCTTAACAGGAAGCCTCTTGGCCCCATCTGCTTCTATGAGAAGAACGTCGCACATAGGAAACAGGGCTTCCAGTTTTTCTTCGGAAAGCCCTGATACTTTTTCTGAGCAGCCATCCCAGGCCGCTGCCATGGTATAGCCCTGCTCCATAAGATGTTTTTTCACCAGAAGTTCTTCTCCATCTCTGGCAAAAGGACGTTCCGGCTCATAAGCCATATGAGTGGTGGTGGTCACAATTACCCGCTTATCCATACTGAGAAATTCCTCAGTAAGACGAAAAAGCAGACTTGTCTTTCCTCCGCCCCCTACAACTGCAATTCCTGTTGTTTTTTTGGTCTGGATTTCCAGTGCTTCCAGAAACTCCCTATTCATCTCCTGCGCCTTTCTTTTCATCTGGGCATAATTCCTTCTGATAAAAGAATCTCAACCACACTTCCAGAAATACACCGCGCCTTATCGGAAATCTTGAAGCAGTTTTCCACCTGCTCCTTTCGTGGATCGATGTCTGCAATCTTCATCCCCCGAAATACTGGATATCCATCCCGGATAATGCCTCGCAGCACACCGGAAATAGAAGCCAGAACAGGAGTTTCATCCACATAAGCCAGAATATCCCCCTGTTCCACCAGATCGGAAATTTTCGCCAAATTCCGGATGGTTCCTGCTGCCGGTGAATGGATCACCCGCTCCTTACTGTAGCCTCCCACCATTCCCGGGATTCCTGTATTGGGAAATGCGCATCCCTCAGAAAGGATTCTTCCCAAATCATGTCCTCTCATGGTTTCCACTACGTAATCCACATCTTTGCCCGCCTCAAAGCCTGGTCCCAATGCAATGGTCAACGGCGCCATATCTCTGGTGGTTCCCAGATTTTTCTTGGCAAGAATGGCATCTACCAGAGCGTCAGGCTCCAGTTCCTTCACAAATGTGCCGGAAACGTCTACAAGCAGAGGGATTTTTCCCTCTGCCCAGACACTTTCACATTCCTTTGGATCTTTAATCTGTTTGCAAACCACACCTTCCACCTGCGCTTCTCCCTGATAAACAGCTTCACAGAAAGAAACCTCTCTGCGGATCGCACTGGGCCTGCTGCATTCCAGGATGACCACCCGGTAGCCACAGGCATGCAGTCTGTGAATCACTCCGCTTGCCAGGTCGCCTCCTCCCCGGACCAGAATGATATTATTTGCTTTCATGCTCCAAATTCTCCTGATTTACTTTTTCTACTGCATTTACTATGTTTTCATATCCGGTGCAGCGGCAGAGATTTCCTGCCATGTGTTTCCGGATGGCCTCGCGGGTCAGCTTCTCTCCCCGCTCCAGAAGAACAGTCGCGGACATTACAAAACCAGGGGTACAGAATCCACACTGAATAGCGCCTTCTTCAATAAACGCCTCCTGAATTCTGGTCAGTTCTCCGTTTTTCTCCAGTCCTTCCAGAGTACGGATATTTTTGCCCTCTGCCCACACAGCAAGATAAATGCAGGAATCAATGGTCTCTCCATCTATGATTACAGTACAGGCACCGCATTCTCCCACTTCACAGCCTTTTTTTACGGAAGTAAGTCCCAGACGGTTTCTCAGCATATCCAACAGAGACTCCCGTACATCCACATATTCTTCTACTTCTTTTCCATTTACTGTACATCGTACCAAACGAAGATCCTTTTTCATGCCTTCTTACCTCCTGCAAGTTCCACTGTTTTTTTCAATGCTCTTTTTGCAATCTCGCCGCCAATCTGGAGACGGAATGCCTTCGATGCTCTCCAGGAATCTCTGGGATTGATTTCTTCCCGTACCAGTTCTTCTACCTTCTGATACAGTTCTTCCCCGATTGCCATTCCTTTTAATGCTTCTTCTGTTTTTTTACAGCGGTAAGGTACCGGCGCTGCCACACCAAAGGTAATCCTCACATCCTTCAACACCTGATTTTCCGGATCCGTTAAGCTTACCACAGAACAGCTCAGGGTTGCAATATCCATGGCATTTCTCATGGAATATTTCACATAATGACCGTGATAACCTTCATATTCTTCCTTTGGAATTTCAATATGGGTCAGGATTTCTCCCGGTTTTAAATCTACCCGGCCTGGCCCCAGATAAAATTCATGGATGGGAACCACTCTTCCACCCTTTCCATCTGCCAGATGAAGGAGGGCATTCAGAGAAAATAACGTTGGAGCGCTGTCTGCGCTGACAGCTCCATTGCATACATTTCCTCCAATGGTTCCAATATTTCGTACTTGTGGACCGCCTACCTGATCCACCGCTTCTCCCAGAACAGGAATACATTCCTGAATCACAGGATCATTTGTCACATGAGAAAAAGTAGTTCCTGCTCCTATATAAATATCACCGGAATCTGTTTTTTTGATTCCTTTTATTTCTTCAATGTCCCGGATACATACCAGAGATGTACCGGCAAACTTGCCTTCCCGGATCTTAATCAGCACATCGCTTCCTCCGGAAATCACTCTTGCTCCCGGATGGGCAAGAAGCAGATTTACCGCCTCTTCCACGGTAGCTGCATTATAGTATTGTTCAATATCATACATGCGTAATGCCTCCCTTCTAAATCAAACCAGCTTTTTGGAATCCTTCGATGAGCCGCTGAGGTGTCAGCGGTACTTCATAAAATGGTACGCCGGTAGCATGAAGAACTGCGTTACGGATTGCAGGAGCGCCTGGAATTGCAGGCGGTTCTCCCAATGCCTTGTTTCCATAAGGACCCATGGGGTCTTCCAGTTCCACGAAATCGGCTTTCAGATCAGGGGTATCCATTGTCGTCATGATCTTGTAGTCCAAAAGGGTTCCGTTCAATGGTCTTCCTGTTTTTTCATCCAGAAGAAGCTGTTCGGACAGTCCATAGCCCATACCCATGGACATACCGCCATGTACCTGCATTTCTGCCAGCTGAGGATTAATCAGGGTTCCACTGTCATGTACATTAATAATATTTAATACTTTAATTTTTCCAAGTTTCAAATCTACTTCTACTTCTGCGAAGCAACAGCCTGTAGCCAGGGTATTTTTCTTAACCTGCTTGCTGACTTCTGCAGTAATGGCAGAAGAATTGGTAAGGCTGTAATAGCTTTCCAGCGCCAGTTCTTCCAAAGAAAGAACCTGTTTTCCATCTGCATAGATCCAGCCATGGTCGAGGGTTAATTCTCCCTTCTCGTCAGGAAGAAGCGTCTTTGCATAATCCAGAATCTTGGAAAGCATCAGTTCTGCGCATTCCTTCACTGCAGTACCTGTCACAAAGGACTGACGGGATGCATAAGCGCCGGTATCAAAAGGCGTTACATCCGTATCCTGCACTGTCTGAATATGAATATCCTCCACATCCATATGAAGTGTTTCTGCGGCCATCTGAGAAAATACAGTATCTGCACCCTGACCAATCTCAGTCGCGCCAAGCTGCAGCTGCATGCTTCCATCCTGATTCAGCACCAGTCTGGCTCCTGAAATTTCCAGAGAAATAGGCCATACACCTGTCTTATAAGAAAACAGAGACATGCCCACACCTCTTCGGATATCACCGGTCTGGTTAGCATATTCTTTTCGTTTTTCTTCCCAATGTATGTAATCCGCACCTTTTTTCAGGCATTCAAAAATACCATTGGTGTTGGCTGCAATGGGTTTCAGATATGCATCTTCATAATAGCCATGGATCAGGTTCTGTTTCCGGAATTCCAATGGGTCCATATGAATTTCTGCTGCAATGTCGTCCATAAAGCACTCGATGGCACAAGCTGCCTGAGGAATTCCATAAGCGCGCATAGCGCCTGCTGTAGGACAGTTGGTATAAATGGTATAGGCTTCTCCACGAATATTCGGACATGCATACTGAAGTCTCCACGCAGTCAGTCCATTGGCTGCAATGGCATGGCCGTGAGATGCATAAGCGCCCTGATTGGAATAAGCCTTCATATCCTTGGCTACAAAATGTCCTGTCTTGTCCACACCTGCAGTCAGATCATATTCTATGGAATGGCGCGTTCTGGTGTTGCAGAAGGTTTCTTCCCGGCTCACATCCAGTTTCACCACTCTTCCTCCCACCTGGGTGGTCAGGAATGCATTCAACGGCTCATACAGAACATCCTGTTTATTTCCGAAACCGCCTCCGATATAAGGCTTAATCACACGAACCTTACCCCAGGGAATCCCAAGGGCCTGTCCCACTACTCTTCGCACAATATGAGGAATCTGTGTGGATGTCACCACCACCACTCTTCCCTTATCCATATACGCATAGGAAATAGGATTTTCGATATGGCAATGCTGTACAATCGGGGTTTTATAGCTTCTTTTGATCACAGTCTGAGAATCTTCCAGGCCCTGATCCACATTTCCAACAAAGAAATTGCTTCTGGCAAGTATGTTGTCTTTTTTGTCAAGATGAATGGGCGGATTACTTCCATGCATAGATTTTCTTGGATGAATCTCCACCGGATATTCTTCATATTCTACCTTGATTAATTTCAAGGCTCTTGACGCAATCACCTCATCTTCTGCTACAACAGCCGCAATGTCATCCCCATAATAACGGATTCGTCCCGTAAGGATATTACGGTCTGCAACATCCTGATGGGCAAGCTCCACGGACCAGGGGTGCCCCGGAGTGGGATAACAATGATCCGGTACATCTTTAAAAGTTACTACTTTCACTACGCCATCCAGGGCTTCTGCTTCACTGGTATCAATGGATTTTACAATTCCATTTCCAATAGTGGCATGATACACCTTTGCAACCAGACACTTATTTAAGATCATGTCATCGGTAAATTTCGCCCGACCTGTTACCTTTTCATAAGCATCGACTCTTGGAATACTCTTTCCGATCATATGTTTCACCTTCTTCTATTCTATTTGTCAGAGGGTTCCGTGTATGCACATCGCATTTTAGATAGAAAAAGCCGGACAAATCCCAGGAATCCTCTGTTCCCCTCAGGACATTTGTCCGGCTCCGAACCATGCTATTTTCTTATGTGCAATTTTTATAAAAATATTATAGCATATGGCAACACTTTTAGCAATATTTATTTTTTTACTTCCTTCCGGAAACTTCAGTAGTTTCGCTGCTCTGCCTCTGGAAGAAGAATAAGAGCAAAAGCCCAGCCAAGGTAAGAACAACGCCCAGATGAATCCCAGGTGTGGTATAACGAAATTCCACGCTGTGTGTTCCTTCCGAAAGTTCCGTTCCCAAAAACAATCCATTGGCTTTCTTTACTTCTGCTGCAGCGCCATCTACCATAAGCTTCCACCCTGGATGATACGGCACTGACAATACCAGAGCCCCGGGCTTGTCCATGGAAACCCACAGGGAAAGCTGATTCCCTTCTGTTTGAAGATCATCGATCTTTGCCGTTTCCCTTCTCTGGTTTGTCCACTGGTTCAGCGTATCCATTTTCTGACAGACCACCTTGAAGCTGTCAAAGGTATACTTGCCTTTCTGGCTGAAAGTCAGGCGGATTCTGGTCACTGGTTCTCCATGATATCCCATATGGAACAGAAAATCATCCCGCTCTGACTGAAAACGACTTCTTTTGGAACGGAGAGTCAGCGTTTCTGTATTGACACTTCCATCCTCCGGGACTTCTGCCCGCACTTCTCCCTGAGCCACCACCGATTCCTCAAACCACCGGGACGGGTGTTTGATCCGCCCATGATACTGAAATCCTTTCGCCTCCAGGTAGGTTTCACTGTCTTTTATCCCTGAAAACTCCAGTACACAGCTTCCTTCTTTTTTCTTTACCCGGAAACCGTTCTCAGAGAACACCACGCCATCCGCCTCTTTGACCTGAAAAGGAATCTCCTGGGATGTAAACTCCGGTGTACATTCGGAAAGACTGCTGCAGTCCAAAAGTACCCCCTGCAAAAGAGCTTCCTGTTTCTCATAGAGGGACATCTTTCCAAAAGCATTTGGATCAAGGGCTTTCTGGTAGACATAGGCAAATGGCAGAGGATTAGAATCCGCATAGATCCGGATTTCTCCCGGAGCTTTTTCATTTCCGTCTATGGGTGCAAAACCATAAGGCACCTGTCCGTCTCTTCCCACAAAATACTTCATGGAAAAAAGCTTCATCAGCCAGGAGCGATTGTCAATCCCATCAAAGATCTGTTCTGCAGGATTTAAAATCCCATGCTCCTGAAAAAATGAATTTACGCCAGGAGGCGCCACAGAAAAATAATACTGTCCCCCTTTGAGCCCATTGACCATAGCCGCATTATACAACGTATGAGGCGTATTCTGTCCATATCGGTAGCTGCCTGCGTCCGGCATGGAACGAAGTGTCTCATAACAGCCCCCATGTACCGTCTCATATGCCTCTCCCGTTTCTTTATAACGTTCCAGTCTGGTAAACCCTTCCTCTGTCAGCCAGAATCCATTACAGATATTCACCACGACACCTGCCCCCACGCTTCCGATCAGAAGGAGTTTCACACAGGCATTCCTGTTTTTTTGTCCAAGAAAAACAAAAATACCAATAGCCGTCAGAATCAGCTCCACTGCTGCCATCTCATTGCCCATACTTCTCATCTGTGGCATCCAGGCTGCATATCCCCCCAATAGAAGCCCAAAGAGCAGCAAAAGAATCCGTTCCTTCTTTTTCAGGCTGAAAAATTCCGGATACATCTTTACAAACAGATAGGAGAGGAACCATACCGTTACCCAGCTCCACCGGTTGCTCACATAAGAAAATCCATTCATGACATGACCGACCATGGGCACTGCATACATCGCTGCCAAAAAGATAGCGCCAACCTTCATTCCGGTGTATTTCTTTCGTTTCAGAAACAGAACCCCCCAGTGATAAAGTGCCTACTCCGGCAACCCCTATGATGGTATATCGAGGCAGCCTGGAACCAATGAGACTAACCGGAAGCATCTGGTAAAAAGATTTTTTGTACAGCACAGGGACATAATCTGTCACCGCCATTCGTTCTGTACCAAGTACCGCCATCACTACCGGCAAAAGGATAACGGCAGAAATCATCAACCCTGTTACGCTATACAGGAAAAAACGCCAAAGAAGTCTTCCAAGGATCTTTCCATCAATCCGTTTATACAGCATAAAATAGCGAAAGATTCCATATATTATTGTAGAGATTCCTAACATGTAAAAAAAATAAAAATTCGCCATTCCTGCCAGTCCCAGGGAAAGAATATAGACCAGAGGCTTTTTTCCTGCCAGAATCTTATCTACGCCCAGGAAGATCAGCGGCAGATAGATACAGGGTCCGGCAAAGAAAGGATGATCGAATCCGGTAGTCAGAATCCATTGGGAGGTCATATAAACCAGGGAGCCCAGCAAAACCGGGAGCTGACGATTCTTATGAAAAAAGCAGAATCTGGAAAACGTGATCCCGGCCAGATACATTCGCAGAAAGATCAGGAATCCATAAAGATACTCTGTATAACGTTCTGGTACAAATACAGACAACAAATTCAAAGGATCTCCCAGCACATAATAATTCAGGGTGGTCACGATATCTGCCCCAAATCCAATATGAAGATCCCACATGGGAATTTCAAAGGTATGGGTCACAAAGATATTTCTCAGAATCGTTCGCAGATATCTTCCATAGTAAGCCAGGCTGATATAATGTTGTTTCAGACCATCGCTGTTCCAGATCATGGATTTTCCATAAGCCAGAAAGATCAGGCTGATTCCGCCAAAGATCAGAGCCGCCAAAAAGGTGTACTGTAAATAAAATCTTTTTCTGTTTTCTTTCATGTTTTGTCATCTCCCATTTCTGTCCCGGACAACATAAACATACACGTTTTCCTTCTTCTTTGTCCCACATGACCGCAAACATACAGAAAAAGGCTTTCATTTTCTTTTTTATCCCATATTTTTAGATATGTTTCACTTCTGACCACGGACTGAATACCTTTTTCTTATCTGCACTGGTGCGGTTATAAGCGTGCAGCCCTACATAATACTTCCCACTGGGCACATTGGTAAAGGTTACTGTCACTGTGGAACCCTTATAAGCCTTCTGCACCAGCTTCCCATAGTTCAATGGACGATATTCCCTATTTACATAACCCATTGTTTTTCCAAGAACCACATCATAGCCGGTAGCATTGGCACATTTCGTATAGGTAACCTTCACAGTGCCATATTTTTCCTGCACCCTCACGATCTTCGGCGTGGAAGGAGTTACGGCTTTTACCTGAAAAGCCTTGGCAGACGACCAGGGGCCATAAATCTTTTTGCCTCCGATTTCCCGGACACCACGGCAAAATGCATAGTAGGTACCTTTCTTCAGATAAAAAAAGTCATCCTCTTCCTGGGGGTTCCGGACAAAGGATTTTTTCGATGCGCTGTCCTTTTTCTTTCCTATGGCAAACTCATAAGACACCGCATTGGCTGCTCCCTTACCTCTTGCGACTTTGATGGAATTTCCCGTTACTTTTACAGAAGAAATCGAAGGTCTGGCTGTAATCTCCGTGTTCAAAAGCTTGTAGGGAATGTTCTGAGCTTTTGCATAAGAAATGGCATAGCTTCCCTCCGGCGCATAAATCACCACCGAAGGGCTACCGGAAAAAGCAGTGGGACTGATTTCTTTTAC
Source organism: uncultured Blautia sp. (assembly GCA_937900135.1). Lineage (GTDB taxonomy): Bacteria > Bacillota > Clostridia > Lachnospirales > Lachnospiraceae > Blautia_A. Next base: position 191,566 of record CALCDJ010000078.1, read on the forward strand.
CGATGACGGGATAGTGATCTTTTTCAGCGACGTACAGTCTGCAAAGGCATAGTCCTCAATTCTTTCAACTTGCTCCTGAATATCCACCTCCGTGATCTGTCTGCATCGTCTGAATGCGTGATGGCAGATTTTTCGTGTCATGGTTTCCTCTGGGTTGAAAATGACCACCTTGCCGGACAGGTTCCGGTATCCATAGGTTACATCTCCAAATGCATAGATTACATCCTTGTAAACCTCAAAATCTTCATACGCATCCCTATCAACATGATGAAAACCGTGTGCGTCTGCAAACTCCTTCGCTGCGGAAGAATTCGTCTCATTATAAGACTGCAGGAACGTCACACATTCCACGCCCTCAAAAGCATCCGGCGCAATTTCCTCCACATCCAGGTTTTCAAACACTGCGAGATTATAACATCCGGCAAAGGCACGCGGCCCTACTTTTGCGCATGTGTTGCTCACCCAGGCCAGATTGGTACAGCCGGCAAAGGCTTCTTCTCCTATCTCGGAAACGGATTTTCCGTGGATGGCGTCTGGAATGGTCACCCGTTCCCGGTTCGGGCCTTTGGTCACAACATAGGAATCGGTGGACGGCGCATAGGTAAATATGAATCCATCCTTCTTTACCTGTGCAGGAACCTGGGTTTCCTCCCTCTGGTTTTCCTGAAAACTGTACTCGGCAGCAGAAACAGGCATCACGCTTCCCACCGCAAGCATTCCAGAAAGTATCAGTGCTGTTATTTGTTTCTTCATACGTAAAACCTCCTTTGTTTGATGAAAATAAAAAGTTCTCTATATTACAATAATACATGGCGAAACTATTTTATTGCATGGTTTTAAAATATTTTATCATTTATTTTTCATTCAAAATAATCTGTCTCTTAAAACACCAAGAATAACTTTTTATTTTAGGTTTACAAATCCCAAAGATATTTCTCTATATGAAATGTAAGCGCTTAACAAAAATATAATCTCTCGGAATCCTGAGTGATTATGGTCAGCATAGCTGACAATGGACA
>CALCDJ010000079.1 GCA_937900135.1 uncultured Blautia sp.
GCAGGGAGAAAATACACTGCCGCAGGTTCAGTCCCATAAACATAGACTCCTGATAATTGCGGATTTCTTTATTCATTTTTACTTCCATATACTTCTATCTCTCTTTCTTTTATTTGTTCTGTTCCTACAATCCCATCATTTCTTTTACGATCCGGTCAGATGCTTTCACCGAACCCACCAGCACCAGCAGGTTGAACACCAATTCCCCTACATAGTTCCACACAATGGTCACTGCACTTAAGGACGTATCCCCAATGGCCGGCGGACTGGCAGAATAGACGGAAAAGATGATACAGGCCAGTGCAATGATCGCCCCTTCCAGACACACACCTGCATAGGACTTGATGAAGTTCTTTCCCACCGACTGGGAGGGTTCTCCCGCAAAGGTGGAAATGGGGATGGGCGCAATGGCAGTATACATATACAGCTTGAACATCCTTCCATATACAGTAAGGATCATAATGAAAGACAGCACTGTGATCAAAAGGCTTCCCAGCAAGGTCACAATCCACAAGGGAATAGATTCCAGCATTCCTACTGCTTCAATCTTCTCCACAATCTCTGCCGGAAGTTCTGTCACACCACCGTTTGCCATCCCCGACTGTGCCATGATAGTAGACACAATCCCCTGCACAATGGAGAACAGCGCTGTCATCAGTTCCATACCATACATGATGGCGCCTTGTGCCAGCGCAAACCGGATAAAGGCTTTGAGGGCATGCTCCGGTTTCTTCATGTCCGTAAAACTGCCACAGGTCTTGACGATCCCGGCGGCAAAAAATAAGACCAACAGCCCATAGCCAATGGCAGTCAGCGCCCCATTGATCCCGCTAATCACATTCCAAATGTCTCCACCCTTAAAAGATTCCGGGCTTTGGGTGAGCAGTGTCCAGATTTCTGCCAGTTTCTCATTCCAGGTGTTCAGTGCAGAGTTTAGGTTCTGCACGATCCAGTTATCACTCAAACAGTTTCACCTCCTTTGCCTGGGGCAGGAAGCTGTCCTCCCTGCCCGCTTCTGTCTCTTCCTGCTACCCAACAATCAGGTCCAGGATCTCTTTTGCAAAGGTGATGATGACGCCGCCTGCCAGAGTCAGAAACCCATTGGCTCTCTGGCTGGGATCGTGGCTCTTTAAACTAAGTCCTACCTGTACCACACCAAATCCTAACAGGATCAGTCCAATCGCCCGGATCAGGGAGAAGATAAAGGTGGACAGGTTATTGATGACCGCCAGGGGATCCCCGGCGGCAAGCACCGGGATGCCTCCTACGGTCATGGACAGCACCAGCGCCACATAAAAGGCAAAGGGATATTTTGGTCTTTTCCCCATAAGCATGGGCGCAGTGGCATGGTTGGCTGTTTGCTTCTTTGGCATTTCATTTGTTTTCTTCAATGGCATTCCTCCAATCAAAAAGACTGCTCCCCACCGAGGATTTCCTCAGCTGAGAGCAGTTCATAATCATCCAGTCTCCTGGTATCAATGGTTACATCTTCATGGGACAGCGGTGCTTTCGCATAATCATAAGGAGGCGCACCGCCATCCTCCGTATATTTCACATTCACATGCTTGTGCAGATCATACTTCTCATCCAAAATGGGACGTTCCCCACGCACCAACAATACTGCCTTCCGATTATCCAAAAGGCGTACCTCGTCTGGTGTCAAAAGTTCCCTTCCGGACTGTTGGAAATTCACAGAATAACTGCCGCTCCTCCCTTTGGTCTGTCCGTAGGTATTGGTATCCAATGTCTCTTTTCCCAATAGTTCTGAGACATATTTATGCCCCTCTTTTTCATTGCCGCCTAAGTATAAAAACTCATCGCAATTTCCAATCAGACTTTCCCAGCTATCCTTAAACAAGGCTTTCATCTGGGCGATGTTCTGAATGATGATACTGCAGGAAATTGCGCGCGACCGCATGGTTGCCAGCAACTTGTCAAAGTCATCGGGCAATGCCACGTTGGGCCACTCATCCATGATGCAGTGTACCGGAATAGGCAGTTTCCCATGATATTTCCGGTCTGCCACATAGTAAAGGGTTTGAAAGAGATTGCTGTAAATTATGCCCACTAGATAATTGAGGCTGGTATCTGCATCCGGGATACAACAAAACAACGCCACCTTTTTCTCCCCGATGCTGTACAGATCCAGTTCATCGGTGCAGGTAAGATTTGCAATCTGCTTTAAGTTAAACGCTGCCAGACGGACACCCACGGAAATCAGAATCGACTTTGCAGTTTTTCCAGCTGCCTGCTTGTAAATGGCATACTGCTTCACCGCAATACTTTCTGGATTGCGCATCTCCAATCGCTCAAACAAAATATCCAAAGGTGACTGGTACTCCTCATCGTCCTCTTTCACCTGGGCAGAACCTAACATTTCCATGATCATGGAGAAGTTCTGTTCCTCCGGCGGCGCTTCATGCAACAGATACAGCATCAACGCCTGCAACAAGGCAGTCTCACTTTTCTCCCAGAACGGATCCGAACTCTGCGCCCCTTTCGGAGTGGTATTTCGGATCAGGTTGTTGATGAGTTTTAACACATCCTTATCATCCCGCACATAAGCAAAAGGATTATAACAAAAAGAGGTTTCCGGGTTGATCAGGTCAAACACCCGCACCTCATACCCTTCCCTCTCCAGCAGCCCTCCGGTTTTCCGAAGAAGCTCCCCCTTGGGATCGGTGACCACCATGGAACAGTTGCACTGCATGATATTGACTACGGCATATGCCCGGCTTTTTCCCGCGCCGGAGCCTCCCACTACAAGGACGTTCAAATTTCGTTTGTGTTTATAGCAGTCCAACCCCATGCGGAAGTTCTGGGTTAAAATGAGATTCTGGGTATACCGCTTATCCCGGTAACGCTTGCAGATGGAAGCGGCATCGCCCCACTTGGCAGAGCCATGCTCTACCCCTCTTCGATAATTTCTCTTCTGGGAATAATAAATACCGATGCCTAACACATAGGCGATTGTGAATGTGAATACACACCGCAGCGTGTACGGTGTATAAGAAATCGAAAAAGGCTGATCCAGTTTTTCGGTCAGCACTTGTAAGATTTGTAACAGATTCGTATCCGGCTTGATGGCACAGGCAGTGATGGCGCCTGCCCACCAGACAATGGGCAGAAACAACAGCCACACCCAAAGGTCAGAGCGCTTCCATGCTACCTCTGCAGGCTTCGTTCCTTCTTCGCTTTTTCACTCTTTGGCACTTCCTTTGCCGGTCCGTCTACCCTATGAAAAGAATCCACACCGGGAACGATGGCAAGGCTCCGCCCATTCTCCCAATGCATGTGAATCTGTCCGGCATCATCGATAAATGCTACCGTTCCCTGTAATCCCGATGGCATCCCTGCCTCATCCATAAAGTCCAGGCAGATCCTTGTTCCTTCGGGATACCGCTTTCGTAATTGTTCCACTTGTTTCTGATTATACATCTTCATAGACATCCCTCCCTTCTGCTACCAGAAGAAGCGCCTGCTGGTGTTTGGTTTCATAACCTTTAAGATCACGCTGTCAATTCCATCGCTGTACCTGCCCATGGCAAGATACTTGTCCCGCAGCCGGTTGAGGGCATTGCGAAGTTCCCGTTGTTCCTCGGTGGTGATGGGAAGCCTTTTCTCAGAAAGTTCATAGTTCCGGACTTTCTGCAGCATGGCTTCTGTAGCCGGACGAACCTCTCCCATCTGACTCTGGACTGCCAGTTCATCTTTTAATGCCACCGTGAACATATTTTTCATGATGTTGTCCGTTTTCAAATAGTAATCTGCCATCTTCGGCACCTCCTTTGTTACACCCAACATACCACAAGAACCCTGCAATAGCTATCCCAACGGCGGAACTTTTTTAAGAACCTACCGCTCCGGCTGTTTCTCTTTTTTCTCCTTCTTCGGTGTCTGCTTTAGCGGTTCCTCAAAGGAAAAATCATCCTTAGAAAAAGTCTGCTCCTGTTCCCCGAAGTTCCGTTCCATATGGTTACGGATGGTATAGGCTGCCTGACGCACATCATTCAAAAATCCCCTTAATTCCTGAGGATCTTTCTGCCCGTTTGCCTGCATCTCCACTACTTTCCCAAACTGGAAACCCGACACCTCTGCCCCATACCGCTTGCCAATCACATAGGCAGCACAGTATGCCTGGGCATTCACTTTTTTCCTTGCATAATTGCCATCGTGCTGATCCAGGGCGGCACACGCCAGTTCCCGGTTCACTGCGTGGAATGTCGTATTCTCATCCATGCCATTGCGTACATAGACGGTACGCTGTTTCGGAATATACTGTGCCTGGATACCCTCCGGCAGATTGTCTGCGATCTGCATCCGCACTGGCTGGTCCTTTAAAACTGCATGGATCAGTTCTTCCATGGAACGCTGCGGACGTTCCTCCAGAGGTTTCCCACTCATCTGGCTGATGTCAAACCCCTTGCTGATGGTATAGCCTGTCCGCATCTCCCCGTCTTTTTCGTATTCGGTGCTGACCATATAGGTATATCCATGCACTCCGGATTTTGGGGAACGGTTCTCTGCTTTCCAGTAATCATAAGACTTGACCACCGTTGCCTGTGGGTTCTGTCCGTAGATCAACAAAAGATTTGGTGTTTTCTGTGTGTTGCACTGTGCCATAAAATCCAGAAATCCTTTTAAAGATTCTCCATTTTGGAACACCGCCTGTGCCTGGGTATCCACTTCTGCCCACACTTCTTCCCTCTGCTGTTTTTTCATGGCTGCATATTCTTCTTTTGACAGACGCTGTTCTGCCACCTGTTCTTCCCCAGCTCCACCTGGGATCATATTTGTTAAATCCATATCACCTTACCTGCCTTTCACTTTTTTCTTCTTTCTCTGCTGGTTTCTTGGCTTCCTCCGACTCTTCTGTGCCTGCCTGCGCTGTTTCTGCTCGGCTTCGATCTTCTTTAGTTCCTGCCGGACAGAGGGCTTGTCCCCTTTCCAGCTAGTTTCCTGCCCGGAAAAAGAAGCGCTGCTGTGCGAGGAAGGTCCGGACAGATTCTCTGCCTTCTCCGCCTGGGTAAAATTTCCCCCGGTAGGAGCAGCTTCCCCCACATCAAACAGATGCTCTTCTTCGTCTAATTCAAATTCAATGGTTCCTTCCGGCAGTACCACCTTTTCGGTCTTGACCGGAAGCTCCTCTTTTCCTTCGGTTTTCTCGGTAAACTCTGCATCGATCACACGCTCTGCTTCCCGCACTGGTGCTTGCTCCACCACCGCTTCTCCGGCTTCGGATTTTACAAAGTCCAGATTCATCTTATCCAGCACCCGGTTCACTTTCGCTGCATCATCGGCAAACACCATGATCTCTGCTGACTTGGGATTTTTCTTATCCCGGATGACCACATACAACAGTCCCCTGGATTTGGCTTCCCCTGCAAACTCCCGCAGCCTATCATGGGGAATGGTAAAAAACTTCATTGCCCGCTGTTCCTTTAACATCCGAAGCAGGTTCGTCTTTCCCCTGGTCTTTTTCTGATCCTTCATCACCGCTACGATGAGCACTGCCAAATTTTTCGCAATGCTCCCGCTAATCCGCAGCGTGTGTTCCATGCCTTCCATGGAATACCGGACAATCTGATCCGCCGCATCACCGCCATAATTCATACGCTCTCACCTCCTTACCGATTCCGTTCTGCTTCTTTTTGTTGTTTCCCGGATTTCTCCTGTATCTGCTCCTGTTCCTTTGCCTGCCTTAACCGTTCTTCCATCTCCAAGGACTGAATTTCAATCTGCTGGCTCAAACGGATCTCCTTCCGAAGTTCTTTTAATTCCCCATTGATCTCCTGAATGCGCATACCGTTTGGTTCTTTCCGGTATAATTCCCTGCGTTCCTTCATCAGCCAAAGTACCTGTTCTTCCAAAGGCTTCCTGTAAGCTGCAAGCTCTTCCCTGGTAGTGATCCCTTCCTTTTGAAGAAATTCCATTTGGCAGATCCTTTGGTCCAGCCTTCGGATATCGGAACGTACTGCATAGGGGATTCGCTTCGGTCTCTTTGGAAATATCCCCATCTGATATAGATAGGAATAATACAATTTCTGCAAGCCTATAAGTTTCCTCTTTGGGAACTGCATCTGCGTTTTTCCATACACCTGTCGGATCTTTGGACGCAGGATCTTCTCCCGGATTTCTGCCTCCCCATATCCTTTTCCCAAAGAACGCAGACGGACGTACCGTTCCATCCCCGGTGTTTTTAATGCTGGGTACTTCCGGTTTAGTTTCCACGTATAGCCCCGTTTTTCCATTTCTTTTACAAACTGATTCCAGGAAAAACTCATTTCAATGGCTTCCCGGATATCCATGCGAATCGCTGTCCTCCAGGTAGGTTTCCCTTCCGCTTCTGCTTTCCACTGGGCATAGTGCATGGCTTTTCCCTGGTTCGTCTCGATCACAGAAAGACCGTATTTCCTACATAAGTCATCCGAAATCTGGCGCACCTCGGTAAAATAACTTTTGGCATTGCTGTGGTATTTCTTCCCATCCACCATGCTCA
>CALCDJ010000080.1 GCA_937900135.1 uncultured Blautia sp.
CTATCATAGTCCTGTTGTCAAGAGTGTGCAGTATTTTTTTTGAGTGCTATAAATAAATATAACGCAAAACATTAGGAGTTTCAATCCTCAATAAAAAATGTTATACTGAACAAAGAAAATACGAAGATAAGGAGAACAGGGAAATGATCAAACAGAACATTGTATTTGTGGAAAATAAAGCGGGAAGCCTGAAAAAAGTAACGAATCTTCTGGCTGAGGAGCATGTGAATATTTACGGCTTTGCCTGTTTTGATACACCGGAATTTGCAATTTTCCGTATGGTGTCAGACAATCCGGAGCATGCAGAGGAGGTTCTCACCGCCAATGGTTATATGAACCGTATCACTGAGGTGATCGTTGTAGATTTAAAGGATGAGATCGGTGGATTGGATGAATTGTTAAGTGTTCTGTCCGAAAGTAATGTGAGTCTGAATTACATTTATACTTCCTTCCGCAGGGAGAATCAGATTCCGGTCATTATCCTCCATGCAGAGGAAATCTTTGCCACAGAGAGTGTACTTCGTGGAAATGGATTCCGGGTATTAAGCAGCGTATCGGAACTGGATAGAGAATAGTGCAGGAGGCCCTATGTATAAGATTCTGGTGGTAGAGGATGATGAAGTGATCGCAGGCCTGGTGAAGAAGCATCTGGAATCCTGGGGGTATCAGGTGGACTGTGTGGATGATTTTGCCCATGTAAGAAGTATTTTTGTGCAAAAAAATCCACAGCTGGTACTTCTGGATCTGAAGCTCCCTTTTTACAATGGATTTCACTGGTGCGAGGAAATCCGGAAGATTTCCCAGGTTCCCATTCTGTTTCTTTCCTCCGCTTCCGACAATATGAATATGGTTATGGCCATGAGCAGAGGAGCAGACGATTTCATTCCCAAGCCCTTTGATCTGGAAGTACTTGCAGCCAAGGTCCAGGCAATTCTGCGAAGAACGTATGCTTTTGGGAAGTCCGGAGACATTCTGGAACACGGAGAGGTGATTCTGGATCTTGGAAAGGGAGTCCTTATTTACAGGGAAGCATCCGTTGATCTTACACGAAATGAACTGCGTATTCTGAAAATTCTCTTTGAACATGCGGGTAAGGTGGTTTCCAGAGATGCGATCATGACTATGCTGTGGGAAAATGACAGCTTTGTGGATGATAATACGCTGACAGTGAACATGACCAGACTTCGCAGGAAACTGGAATCAGCAGGACTTAAGCAGTTTATTGTGACAAAAAAAGGGCTGGGCTATCTGATTGTGTAGACGAGGAGGTAAAAATGAAACCATTTCTGGAGTATCTGAAAAAAAGACGGAAGTTTTTTCTTTTCTTTCTCATGTGTGTGGGAATTCTGGAAAGTGTGTTTCTGTTGTATCGACTTCCATGGGAGCCGGTGATATACGGGGCGATTCTCTGCCTGATGGCAGGGAGTCCCCTTTTTTTCTACAGCTATCTGAAATATAGAAAAAAACAGAAACTCCTTCTGGAAATACAGAAGGATATGGAGCTTCATCTTTTGAAGCTGCCGGAGCCAGAGGACGGAAATGAAGTCCTTTATCAGGAAATGCTTCTGAAAATGAATGAAAAGAGAATGGGGGCAGAGTCCTGCACCAGCCAGTTTTATGGAGAACTTACCGATTATTATTCCATGTGGGTACACCAGATCAAAACGCCCATTGCAGCTCTTCGCCTGCTGTTGCTGGCAGAACCGGATACCAACAGAGATGCTTTGACTGAGTTATTCAAGGTGGAACAGTATGTGGAAATGGTGCTGGGGTATTTGCGTACGGAGGATATGGCTTCCGATATGAGATTTCAGGAATACAGTCTAGATGAAATCATCCGGGAACAGATCCACAAATATGCCCGCATTTTTGTAACGAAAAAAATTGCTCTGGTTTATGAAGGGACAGAAGAGAAGGTATTGACAGACAAAAAATGGCTGGGCTTTGTTCTGGGGCAGATTTTGTCCAATGCATTGAAATATACAGGAAAGGGCAGTATTACCATTACGGTATCCCATCCCCATACCCTTGTGATAAAGGATACGGGAATCGGGATCAAAAAAGAGGACATTCCCCGGGTATTTGAGCGGGGATATACGGGATACAACGGACGTAAAGAACATACCTCCACAGGAATCGGTTTGTATCTCAGCGCCAAGATTATGAAAAAGCTGGGGCATGGGATTTCCATAGAATCAGAGCCAGGAGAAGGAACGAAGGTTTCCATGTTCTTAGGACGCCGGGAACTGGAATTATATTAAAGTGAAATCTCCATAGACTTTATCCAGAATGGTTCCAATACAGGAAAACTCAGTATCGGGGGTGATGATAAGCTCCGGTTCAGTGAGATTCAAAGGGAGAAGGCTGGTGGTATCCCCAGAGGAAAACAGTCGGATGTGGTAAACCTGATCCACCAGAAAAAGTCCCAGCTGATTATGTTCTGCCGGTGTTTTGGATAGAGCCAGAATATCCTTCTTCTTAAAAAAAGGCAGATAGCGGTCAGAGGAAACATGGAGACAAAAGTCCGTTCCCTCTGGAAGCTGTTTCTGATAAAGACGAATGGTCTGGATCTCTTCGATTAGAAGAAATCCCTGTTCCAGCTGGCGGGGGGAAGGGAAAAGACAGGGATATTCTGTGAGATGCTTTTCCTGAATCATTTGCTGATATTCCCGTTCCAGAATCAGATGGAGCAGATCCTTGGAGGGTTCAGGCAGCTGGCGGTACTGGGTGAGAAAGGTGGATTCCCGGGAGGAAAGACATGTCAGGTGTTTTTTTTCCAGCATAGGAGAGGGAACATAATCCTGAAAAATATAGTTGGCATCTACATCCAGGGCCAGAAGAAGAGAAACTAGGATATCCGGCTTCGGGGTACTGATCCCATTTTCATAATTGGCGATGGCTGAGGGTGTCACATGTACCTTCTGAGACAACTGGGTTCTGGACATGTGTATTTCTTCCCGGCGCATGCGCAGACGTTTTCCAATTTCCATAAAGAACCTCCAAAATAAACGGAAATGAGAAAAATTCTCTTCCGTTTTTTATTTTTTAGAAAAATTACTTATGTTCTATTTTATAACATAAAACTTGCAAAAACAACTAAAAATTACAAGAAACTTGAAAATATTTCATTGACTTTTGAAAAATCATGGAGTAGACTGTACTTGGTATAGAATTCTATAGAAGGCAAAAACAAAAATGTATAATGAAAAAGTCTGGAGGGAAAAATGGAAAGTAGAATCAGAATCATGTATATGCTTATGGATGCAGATCAACTGCAGCTGGAGTGTATTTTTGCTTTTATTAAAGCCCTGTTGAGTTAGGCAAAAAAAATGACAATCTGACTGAAGGGTCAGATTGTCAGAAGCCGGCTTAACAGGGTTTTTATGTGCGAAGTTTTTCGACTATGCTTTGAAGGACTTCCCATTCTTTATCATTGAGCTTTGCAAGTACGGAAATAAAACGCTTTTTAAAGGACTCCGGTTTTTCCCGAAGGAGATTTCCGAACCATTTAGAAAGCTCAGCGTCGGGATGGATCTCGCGGTATATGGCTCCTTCTCCGGTTCTAAGCCAGATTTCATTTACATCAAATTCCCGGCAGATCGAATGTATTACTACATCAATGGGAGTACGAACATTGGTTTCGTATGTAGCGATGGCATTGCGGGTAACACCGATTTTTTTCCCGAATTGTTCCTGTGTCATGCCGGCATTGTTCCGGATCAAACGGATACGGTCTTTCATTCTGATTTGGTAATCCTTTCTGTAAGATTGGCTGTAAACAACAGTCGTTTCAGTGCTATTTTTGATTCATCTTCAGTCTGAACAGTATTTATCATATGCTATAAGTGTAACGTTGTCAACAAAAAATGTTGACAAATGTTTCAATGCAACATATAATAGTTGCAATGTGTATGATAAAAGAAAGTGAGGAGTAGAGAATGGGAGAAAATAAAATTGAAAGCGAGATAACAGATATACTACTGAGTATTGGAATTCCAGCCAGCGTGAAAGGATTTACCTATATTTGCGATGCCATTGTGCTCTTTGACACAGATCCATATTTTGAAAATGGAAAGATTTGTGTTCTTTATCATGAAATAGCAAGAAAACGAGGGACTACAGCATCCAGAGTGGAACGAGCCATGCGCCATGCATTTGAATCTGCGATACATAAGGGAGACCGGGAAAAGGTGGAATATTATCTGGATCTTGTGAACACCCAGAACTCCAATCTTTTACGGACGCTATATATCAGGATGAAACAAAAGATGTATCATTTGGAAGAAAAAGGAAATTCTTATGTTCCAGAAGAGTGGAAACGACAGATGTATAAAGAGATGATGACTTGGTTTTCCCATCAGTTGAATCATTTTCTGGATTTAAGGGAAGGACAGGAACGAGGAGAACATATGATGCATCAAAATGCCTTTGAACGGCATAGATTTCATTAACCTTACAGAATTGTCACATGAAACAGCAAATTGTAAGCTGGAGTTATGGCAAGAGACAGATTTCTCCATTATACTGAGCAGGTACAAAAAACATGACGGCTAAGAGGCCGGACAGGATGGAAAAAGAAAAGAGGAGAAATCTATGTCATTACTGGAAGTAAGCAATCTAAAAAAAATTTACAGTACCCGATTCGGGGGAAATAAAGTACAGGCATTGAGCAATGTTACCTTTTCCGTGGAAGAAGGAGAATTTGTGGCCATTATGGGGGAATCTGGTTCCGGAAAGACAACACTTTTGAATATTCTGGCTTCTTTGGACAGTCCCACAGAAGGGGAAGTGCTCCTGGAAGGAAAGAGCATTGTACACCTGTCAGAAAAAGAAATCTCTGCATTTCGCAGAAAAAACCTGGGCTTTGTATTCCAGGATTTTAATCTTCTGGATACATTTAACCTTCGGGATAACATCTATCTGCCCCTGGTTCTGGCAGGGGAGGACTACAGAGAAATGGCGCAGAAGATTCGGCCGCTGGCCCAGGCACTTCAGATTACCCAGCTTCTGGACAAATATCCGTATGAAGTATCTGGCGGTCAGAAACAGCGGGCAGCAGTTGCCCGGGCGCTCATTACCAATCCCAGACTGGTGCTTGCAGATGAACCCACCGGGTCGCTGGACTCCCGGGCAGCAAGTGCCCTTTTAACCATGTTTGAAGAAATCAATGAGAACGGACAGACGATTTTGATGGTGACACATAGTGTGCAGGCAGCCTGTCATGCATCCAGAGTTCTGTTTATTAAGGATGGAGAGATTTTCCATCAGATTTACCGAGGAGAAAAATCCGGACAGGAAATGTATCACATGATTTCAGATACCCTGACCATCCTGACGACAGGCGGTGAGTGCTATGCGTAAAGGACTGGGATTTTACAGCCGGCTTGCCTGGACGAATATGCGAAAGAATAAAGAAACTTACCTTCCTTATTTTTGTTCCTGTATCGGATGTATTGCCATGCTTTATATGATCCTGTTTCTTCTATATAATAAGGGGCTGGATTATACACCAAGTCCGGGAAATATACGGCTGATTATGAAAATGGGAACAGGTGTGATCATTATCTTTTCCTTTATTTTTCTTTTGTACAGCAACAGCTTTCTGATGAAGCACCGGCAGAAAGAAATTGGGCTTTATAACATTCTGGGAATGGAAAAAGGACATATTGGAAAAATCCTTTTTATAGAAACTGTGGTGACTGGGGTTGTCAGTCTGATTGGGGGAATTTCCCTGGGGATTCTGGGAAGTAAGCTGTCTCAGCTCCTTCTTTTAAAGATTTTGCGTGTGCCGGCACAGTTTGGTTTTTCAGTTTCAGGAAAAGGGATTGGAGTCAGCAGCTGTGTGTATGGGATCATCTTTCTGCTTACGCTGGGAAGCAATCTGCGAAGAGTACGTTTGAGTTGTCCGGCGGAGCTTCTTCGGGGAAACAATACAGGAGAGCGTGAACCAAAGGCAAAATGGTTTATGGCCCTTCTGGGATTTCTGTGCTTAGGAGGGGGATATACGCTGGCAGTAACCACAGAATCTCCGCTGGAAGCGCTGCCTTTGTTTTTTGTGGCGGTGCTTCTGGTGATGGCAGGAACTTATCTTGTGTTTACTTCGGGCAGTATTGTAATTTTAAAAATTCTCCGCTGGAAAAAAAGCTTCTATTATAAAGTACAGAACTTTACCAGTGTTTCCGGAATGCTGTATCGAATGAAGCAGAATGCAGTGGGATTGGCCAGCATCTGTATTTTGAGTACCGGCGTACTTTTGATGCTGTCTACCACCGTATCCCTTTACATGGGGATTGAGGATGTAATGCAGAACAGATATCCCTATGATGCTTCCGTGAGCTTTCGCTCAGTAACTCTGAAAGAAGGTCGGAAGATACAGGAATATATTCAGGAAAGTGTGGAAAGAGAACAGCTTCCTTACGAAAAACTGGTGTGTGAAACAAGTTTGAATACCAGCTGCATACTGAAGGACCATGAAATTTCTTTTGCACAGCCGGAAGATATATCGGAAATTACCTTTGACCTTTTGCTGCTGATTCCGGAAAAGCAGGTAAAAAGCAAGCTTCCCAATGAGGAAACTCTGGAAGAAGGAGAAGTATTGCTTTGGACTAAAAAAGAAAAGAACTGGGATCATCTTCTGGTAGGCGAGAAAGAGTACAGGGTAAAAGAATGTCTGAAGGAATGGCCTATGGATACAGAGCCAAAAGCATTTTCCTATATGAACCTTATTGGCCTGGTGGTAACGGATGAAGACTTTGAGCAGATTCGCAGGGTTCAGGCAGAGGCTTATGGCAAGAATCAGGGATATGTGGCGGCAGAAATTGGAATGGACGTGAAAGGAGAATCTGATGAGGAGATTCTTCGTGTAAGCCATAGGTTTATGGAACTTGCGGAAGAAGCAGCACAGGAAGAAAAGAAAACCCAGGATTCCTGGGTGATCAAGGAAATCCGGGAAGAAAATTATGACATGTTTTACAGTATGGATGGAGGCTTATTGTTCCTTGGAATCTATCTGGGGGGATTGTTTTTACTTGGAACAGCCATGTTGATTTATTATAAGCAGATGTCCGAAGGTTATGAAGACCGGGAACGCTTTTCTATTATGAGAAAGGTTGGCATGAGCAAAAAAGAAGTAAAGGCATCCATACGCAAGCAGATTCTTATGATTTTTTTCCTGCCCCTTCTCATGGCAATTCTCCATATTGTGATGGCATTTCCTCTGGTAAAGCGTCTGCTGCTCCTTATGAATATGACCAATACCACTCTGTTTATTGTTTGCACAGCAGCAACGATTCTGATTTTTGCTCTGGTTTATGCAGTTATTTATCTGCTTACCGCCAGATCTTATTATAAAATTTTATATCAGTCAGAGTAAACAGGAGTTTCAAGTGCAAAAAACCTGTTGAAGTTACCTCTTTACAGTGATACAATACGAGTGTATTTGGCACCGCCATCTGGAAGGCCGGATGGCGGTGCTTTTGTGCCTTTGAGAAGAGGTGCAGAAAAAGAGTAAGAAAAGAACGGGGGAATTTGTGTGGATAAAAAAAGCTTCCAAAAGGGAATTCATGATGGGATTCCCATTGGACTTGGCTATTTTGCAGTTTCATTTACATTTGGTATGATGGCTGTCTCCGGCGGACTTACCATCTGGCAGGCAGTTCTTATTTCACTTACTAATCTGACTTCCGCAGGTCAGTTTGCAGGTTTGGATATCATTCTGGCATCAGGTTCTTATTATGAGATGGCTCTGACCCAGCTGATTATCAATCTCAGATATTCGCTGATGTCTTTCTCACTGTCCCAGAAGCTGAGAAGAGATGTGCCCTGGGCTCATCGGTATCTGGTGGCCTTTGGAGTGACTGATGAGATTTTTGGAATCAGCGCCAGCCAGAGCGGGAAAGTAAGTCCTTACTATAATTATGGAGCCATGTGTGTGGCTATTCCAGGATGGACACTGGGAACGCTGGCAGGAGCCATTTCCGGGAATCTTTTGCCGGATTTTATGGTAAGCGCGTTAAGTGTGGCCATTTATGGAATGTTTCTGGCGATTATTATCCCTCCTGCCAAGACGAACAGGGCAGTGCTGGGAGTGGTGCTGGGAGCAATGGCAGTAAGCGCCTTGTTTGCTGTACTGCCTGGTTTGAAGCAGGTTTCATCTGGCTTTGTAATTATTCTGACAACCCTTCTGGTGGCAGGAATTGCCGCAGTTGTGTGTCCGATCAAGGAAGAAAAGGAGGAAAAAACCAGTGAGTGCTAATATTTATCTTTACATATTGGTAATGGCAGGTGTCACGTATCTGATCCGTATGCTGCCTCTGGCTCTTGCAAAAAAAGAGATTACCAGTCCTTTTCTGAAATCCTTTTTGTTTTATGTGCCCTATGCCTGTCTGGCGGCAATGACTTTTCCGGCTATTCTTTCGGCAACAGCCAGTGTGATTTCTGCTGCCATTGGCTTTGTCGTGGCTCTCTTTGCTTCCTATAAAGAAAAAAGTCTGCTGACTGTGGCGCTCTGTGCCTGCGGAGCGGTTTTTGTGGCAGAACGGATTTTGGAGTATATGGCGTAAAAAAAGGACGGTTTTCCGTCCTTTTTTTAGTAGATTATTTGTCAAGGAAAGAAAGATCAATTTCACCATCAAACACGGTGGTAGCAGGGCCGGTCATATAGACCAGGTTTTCCTGACGATCCCAGAAAATCTGAAGGTCTCCCCCAAGAAGCTTAACTGTAACAGGCTGCTGGGCGTCCACATATCCATTCAGGATAGAGGCGACTGCCACTGCGCAGGCACCGGTACCACAGGCCAGCGTCTCACCGGAACCACGTTCCCAGACACGCATTTGAAGGGTGTGTTCATCCAGAACCTTTACAAATTCAGTATTTACCCGGTCAGGGAAAAAAACGTGATTTTCAAAGGAAGGGCCGATTTTCTCAATGTCCAGGTGATCAATCTCATCCATATAGACAATGGCATGGGGATTTCCCATGGAAACAGCAGTAATGTGGTATTCTGTTCCATCCACCATAAGAGGAGCATCGATGACCTGTTCTGTTTCAGAAACCACAGGGATAAGTGGCGCTGTCAGGATGGGTGTTCCCATATTTACCTTTACCCTGGATACCTTGCCGTTTTCCACGGTGAGGTCTAAATGTTTGATGCCGCTTTTGGTATCTACTGTGATGTTAGTTTTGTCTACAATGCCATAGTCATAAGCATATTTGGCCACGCAGCGGATTCCATTGCCGCACATGGCTCCCTGGGAACCGTCCAGATTATACATATCCATTTCACAGTCCGCTTTGTCGGATGGTTTGATCAGAATCAGACCGTCAGAACCAATGCCGAAGTGGCGGTCACTGACGAACCGGGCCACAGCGGCCGGGTCAGTGACTGTTTCTTCAAAGCAGTTTACATATACATAATCATTTCCAATTCCATGCATCTTGGTAAATTTCATAATAATCCTCCTCTTTTCTCAAACTCCATACTCCCAAAGGAACTGTGCCAGATGATGGCACACCATTACGTTGACATCATTTTCCTAATTATCATAAAGGAAAAATGTTATCAAAACGTGAACTCATCATAAAATTTTCAGAATTTCAGGGAAAGGCTCCAGACTTCTCTTCAGGATTTCCGTCACCTGGGCAATCAGGATTCCGTAATTGGTAATGGGAACGCCCTGATCCTGGCAGCAGGCAATGCGATATTTCATTTCCCGCTCATTGAGCATACAGCCGCCGCAGTGAACTACCATATCATAGGAAGAAACATCCTCTGGGAATTCAGTTCCTGAGGTAAAGGAGAAAACTGGTTCTGCCTTTGCGTAATTTCGGATCCATTGTGGAAGTTTTACTGTACCGATGTCGTTGCATTGCCGGTGATGGGTACAGCCTTCGGCAATCAGCACCCGATCCCCGTCTTTTAAATGAGAAAGGGCAGCGACGCCGCGCACCAGAGTTTCCAAATCTCCTTTGTACCGGGCAAAAAGGATGGAAAAAGAGGTGAGAGGAATTTCTGCGGGGGTATCCTGGGAAACTCGGGCAAAAGCCTGACTGTCTGTAACTACCATATGGGGCGTGAGTCCCTGGGCCTGAAAACGGGCAAGGGTTTCTTTCAGTTCTGTATCCCGTACCACCATGGAAAGAGCGCCTGCTTCCAGAATATCCCGGATCGTCTGCTGCTGGGGAAGGATCAGGCGTCCCTTGGGGGCGGCTTTGTCCACAGGTACGACTAAGACCACCAGATCCATGGGACGGATCAGATCTGCAATAATGGGGAAGGGGTGAGTATCCGCCGGTTTTTTGCCTGCGATTTTTTCCTTCAGCTCCTGAATATGGAGATTTTTGGAGGCGCTGACCCAGATTTCTTCCGGGGAAGAGTTCTGAAGAAGTTCTTTCTGTTTTTCTTCCGGGAGAAGATCTGCCTTATTATAAACCAGCAGGTAGGGAATGCCTTTGGCAAGGAAACGCTGAATCAGCGCATCTTCCTGGCTGGTTTTTCCAATGGTTCCGTCGATGACAAGAACGGCAATATCTGTTTTGTTCAATACCTGGTAGCTTTTTTGGACACGAAGGGCTCCAAGTTCACCCAGATCGTCAATACCTGGAGTGTCGATGACCATTACCGGCCCCAGGGGAAGAAGCTCCATGGTTTTATACACCGGGTCGGTAGTGGTGCCTTTTACATCTGAAACAATGGCGAGTTTCTGTCCGGTTACCGCATTGATCACACTGGACTTTCCTGCATTTCTTTTTCCAAAAAAACCGATATGTATCCGCTCGGAAGCGGGAGTCTGATTCATTCCCATAGAAACCTCCTTCTAAAATAGATATTCCTTTGTTTTTTCATTCATAATGGATAGTTTCATTATAGAAAATTATTTATTATTATTCAAGTATACTATTGCATTTTAGAAAAAACATGGTACAATAAAACACATGACGTAGAAAATATACATGAATGATGCATAATTATACGAGGAACTTCCAGGGACGAATGAAGAATGGAACCCTTGTGATCATGACAAAATGTAAGGAGGAAATTTAAATGAAAAACATGAAAAAAGTAATGGCGCTTGCAGTAAGTGCCGCAATGACAGCAGCAATGGCAGTGAATGTATCTGCAGCAATCGAGACAAAGGATGATCTGGCAGGAAAGACCATCGGGGTACAGCTTGGAACTACCGGTGATCTGGAAGCTACAAAATACGAAAAGGACGGAGCAACTGTAGAGCGTTACAGCAAGGGAAGCGATGCCATTCAGGCTCTGAAAAAAGGAAAAATCGACTGTGTGATCATTGACTCCCAGCCGGCTAAGAAATTTGTAGAATACAACGATGACCTGAAGATTCTGGATGAACCATTTACAGAAGAAGAATATGCAATGTTCTTAAAGAAAGACAACAAAGAACTGGTTGAAGAAATCAATGGCGCTTTAAAGGAACTGAAGGAAGACGGAACCATTGACAGCATTATGGACAACTACATTGGAGATAATGTAGGAGAAACTCCATATGAATCTCCAGAAGATGTGGATCGCTCCAAGGGCAAACTTGTTATGGCTACCAATGCGGAATTTGAACCATATGAATACCATGAAGGCGATGCAGTTGTTGGTATTGATGTGGATATCGCACAGGCAATCTGTGACAAACTGGGATACGAACTGGAAGTACAGGACATGGAATTTGACGCGATTTTCCCAACTGTCGCAGCAGGAAAAGCTGATTTCGGAGCAGCAGGTATCACCATTACAGAAGACCGTCTTTCCAGTGGAGAATTTACAGATACTTATGCAAACGCAAGCCAGGTGATCATCGTTCAGAAATAAGTATCATCAGGGAAAGAAACAGAAAACAGAAACATATGGAGCTGTTGACATTTGCCAACAGCTCTTTTATACAGATTAAAGGAAAATTGTGATGAATGGAATGCTATTGGCAAGTATAAAAGAAGATATTTATTTGAACTTTATCAAAGAAGACCGTTATAAATGGCTTCTTGAAGGTCTTGGAACCACATTAAAGATCACGGTTTTTGCGGTGATTCTTGGGATTATCATTGGTTTTATCGTGGCAATTATCTGTTCTGCTCATGATAAATCAGGAAAATTTAAGATTTTAAATGCAATCTGTCGTGTATACCTTACAGTAATCCGTGGAACCCCAACCATGATTCAGCTGTTGATCATGAACCTGGTTATCTTTGGTTCCGTGGATATGAATCCTGTAATAATCGGCGGTCTGGCATTTGGAATCAACTCCGGTGCATACGTGGCAGAAATCGTACGTTCCGGTATTATGGCGATTGATCAGGGACAGACAGAGGCAGGAAGAAGTCTGGGTCTGAATTTTGCTCAGACCATGCGTCTGATCATTATGCCTCAGGCATTTCGTAACGTATTGCCTGCATTGGTGAATGAGTTTATTTCATTGATCAAAGAAACCTCTGTTGTAGGTTATATTGGAATGATGGACTTGACAAAAGGAGCCATGCTGATCCAGAGCCGTACCTACAATCCGTTCTGGCCATTGATGGCAGCAGCGGCAATTTATCTCTTACTTGTTATGGCTCTGACTTATGGAATGAATAAGCTGGAAAGGAGGCTGAGAAACGGTGAGCGTAAATAAGAAAAATGTATTGATCGAGGTACAGGATCTGAAAAAAGCATTTGGAGGAAATCAGGTTCTGGATGGAATTACCACAGATATTTGTCAGGGAGAGGTTGTGGCGATCATTGGACCTTCCGGTTCCGGAAAATCCACCTTTCTCCGTTCCCTGAATCTTCTGGAAGAGCCGACAGGAGGCCGGATTCTGTTTGAAGGTGTGGATATCACCGATCCCAAGGTGGACATTAACCGTCACAGACAGAAAATCGGTATGGTGTTCCAGCAGTTTAATCTGTTTCCACACAAAACGGTAAAGGAAAACATTATGCTGGCGCCGGTATCTCTGAAGCTGATGTCAAAGGAAGAGGCATCCAGACGTGCGGAGGAGCTGCTGGAGAGAGTTGGTCTTCCAGATAAGGCAGACGCATATCCAGGCAGTCTTTCTGGCGGACAGAAACAGAGAATTGCCATTGCTCGTGCGCTGGCAATGAATCCGGATGTTATGCTTTTTGATGAACCTACTTCTGCTCTGGACCCGGAAATGGTAGGAGAAGTTCTGGGTCTTATGAGGGAACTGGCAGAAACAGGTATGACAATGGTAGTGGTAACTCATGAGATGGGATTTGCCCGGGAGGTTGCCACACGTGTTATCTTTATTGATGACGGAAAAATCCAGGAAGAAAACACACCGGAGGAATTTTTTCAGAATCCGAAGAATCCCCGGCTGCAGGATTTTCTTTCCAAAGTATTATAAAAAACAAGGAAGCATGGTTTTTCATGCTTCCTTGTTTTTTATTTACCGGTTTCTGTATCCCTAGCCTCTGCCCGGGAGAGGGTGCAGGATTTCAATTCGTTATAACAATATTTGATAATTTCCTTCCTGGTAATGATGCCAATAAAAAAGCCCTGGTCATCCACCACGGGAACGTAATTCTGGTTGATGGCGCGATCCAGAAGATCTTCCATATTGGAATCTGCATGCACCGGCTTGTAGTTGGCTCTCCTTGGAATGGCCATGATGGGAACGGATTCTGCCTGGTGCATGTCGGTGATGCTCATCCGCTTCATGCCCCACAAAAGATCACCTTCGGAGATGGTTCCTGTATATCGTCCATCCATGCTGAGAATGGGAATGCAGGAGAATTTCCTGTGTTCCATCTTCTCTACCGTCTGTCTGAGTGTTTCATTTTCAAATATGTAAGCAACGTCACTTTTGGGCGTCAAAAAAAACAAAATGTTCACAGTAGATACCTCTCTTTAAACTTTTCATTGTCAATAAATGATAATACTATGATAGTATGCGGGTACTTTTCTGTCAATATGGTCAATTATAAAATTTTTGGAAACTTACAGAAAGAAAATATGTTGCGAAAAATGCGTGTATATAATAAAATAAACACGATTATGTAAGATAACACAGGAAAAAAGAAAAAGGGGAAATGGAATGAACGAATTACTTGGAAAATTAAACGAATATCTGTATACATACATTCTCATCATACTGTTGGTGGGGACAGGTATTTATTTTACCATCCGTACAAAGTTTGTACAGATTACCATGCTTCCGGAAGCATTTCGGGTTCTCACAGAAAAGAAAAAAGGAGAAGAAGGGGTTTCTTCTTTTCAGGCCTTGATGATTTCCACAGCATCCAGAGTGGGAACCGGAAATATTGCAGGTGTGGCAACCGCCCTTGCAGCAGGCGGGGCAGGTGCGATTTTCTGGATGTGGCTTCTGGCAATCATTGGAAGCGCTTCTGCATTTGCTGAGAGTACCCTGGCGCAGGCTTATAAGGTCAAAGGAGATAAGGAATACAGAGGCGGTCCGGCTTATTATATTCAGTATGCATTGGGACAGAGATGGCTGGGCGTGATTTTTTCTCTGCTTCTGATTGCCTGTTTTGCCTTTGGATTTAATGCCCTTCAGTCTTATAACGTAAGTTCTGCGTTTGCTTACTATGTGGGAGAGAATTATGCAGATACCATGATTCCGGCTGTGATCGGAGGGATACTGGCGCTGGCAACGGCTCTGGTCATCTTCGGAGGGGTACACCGCATTGGAGTCATTACTTCAGGGCTGGTTCCCGTTATGGCAGTGTTATATATTTTGCTGGGACTTTATATCACATTGACCAATGTGGGACATCTTCCGGAAATTTTTGCTCTGATTTTCCGGGAAGCCTTTGATGTACAGGCCATTGCAGGCGGTTTTGCCGGTTCCTGTGTGATGCTGGGAATCAAAAGAGGCCTCTTTTCCAATGAGGCAGGTATGGGTTCAGCGCCAAATGCAGGAGCTACTGCAGAAGTATCCCATCCTGCAAAACAGGGAATGGTGCAGATGCTTTCTGTTTTTATTGATACCATTCTGATCTGCACCACAACTGCCATGATGCTTTTGAATTATGGAGTAATCGATCCCTCTCTTACGGGAATGCCATTTGTACAGCAGGCAGTAAAATTTGCAGTGGGGGAAGGCGGAATCCATTTTATTACAATTTCCATTTTCCTCTTTGCCTTCAGTTCCCTGGTGGGAAATTACTGTTATGCGGAATCAAATCTGAAATTCATCAAGGATCACAAGGGACTTCTGTTTGTTTTTCGTGTGGTTTGTGTGGTCGTGGTATTTTTTGGCGCCCAGGCGAATTTTGATATGGTATGGAATCTGGCAGATGTTCTGATGGGATTTATGGCAATTGTCAATATTGTGGCAATTCTTCTCTTAAGTCCCAAGGTGATACGGATCTTAAACGATTACAGAGAACAGAAAAAACAGGGCAAGGACCCGGTGTTTCATCCCAAAAAGCTGGGAATTCTTCATACCCATTGCTGGGAAGAAGACTGATAATAAGGAACAAAAAAAGAGAACCCCTTTAGCGGAAGGGTTCTCTTTTTTGTTCCAAAATCAAGGGAAGATCAGAGAAGGGGGATGTGGTTGGCAGCAGCCTTTTCTTCCATATCCTTTGGCCAGATTGAGGAATGTACTTCTCCAATATGAGCCTTGCGCAGGAAAAACATACAGATACGAGACTGTCCGATTCCTCCGCCAATGGTGTAAGGAAGTTCTCTGCTCAGCACTGCTTTCTGGAAATCCAGTTCTCTGCGGTTATCGCAGCCGGAGACAGAAAGCTGGTAATCCAGTGTTTCTTCGTCTACACGGATACCCATGGAAGAAAGTTCCAGAGCAATGTCCAGAACCGGGTAATATACCAGGATATCTCCGTTTAATTCCCAGTCATCGTAGTCCGGGGCACGTCCGTCATGGCGTTCTCCGTTGCTCAGAGTTTTTCCTACCTGCATCAGGAATACAGCGCCTTTTTCCTTGGTGATCTTATATTCCCGCTCCTTGGGTGTACATTCCGGGTACATATCCACCAGTTCCTGGGTGGTAACAAAAGCGATCTCTCTGGGAAGGATCTCTTCAATATAATCGTATTGAACAGCCATATATTTTTCCGTTTTACGAAGTACACTGTAGATGGTGCGAACGGTATGGATCAGTGTATCCATATTGCGTTCTTCCTTTGTAATGATTTTTTCCCAGTCCCACTGATCCACATAAATGGAATGGATGTTATCCAGGTCTTCATCCCGGCGGATGGCGATCATATCCGTGTAAAGTCCCTCACCATGGGAAAAACCGTATTTTTTTAAGGCAAAACGTTTCCATTTGGCAAGTGAGTGAACGATTTCAGCAGATTTCTGCTGATCCTTGATATCGAAGCTGACTGGCCGCTCTACACCATTTAAATTATCATTAAGTCCGGATTCCGGAGTTACGAAAATCGGTGCAGATACACGGAGAAGATTCAGCTTCTGTGCCAGGGTCTGCTGAAAAAAGTCTTTTACGGTCTTAATGGCAACCTGGGTATCATGAAGATTTAAATCTGCATGGTAATCCCTGGGGATGATGAGTTGTTCCATGGAAAGTCCTCCTTAAAATAAATTCGCCATAACGAAATGATGTGTTTTCAATAATGTCCTATTATAGCAGGATGTGGGAAGGATTTCAATTGCCAGTGTATACAAGAAATATTTTTCAGCTTGCAGGATTTCAGGAAAATAGATAAAATGAAAGAAAGGATTTCATACGAATCAGGGATAGGAGAGAGGGGGAAACATATGGGAAAAATAATTCCAAAATGTCAGATTTGCGATGGACCCATCGCAAATGGAACGTGTAAATACTGCGGTATGCCTTATCGGAGAGATGAGATGTTGTATCACCTGAACGAAAATCGCAGAGATCATGAAGCCCATGCGAAGACCAAACACGACACGATGAAAAAGAGGGGAACCCCTCAGCCAGAGAAAAAAAGAGTAAGTCGAAGCAAAAATAAAGGAATCCTTATCTGGATTCTGATTCTTCTGTTTTTCTTTCTTCCCAGAGGAGTGGAATGGATACAGGAGAAGGGGGCTTTCTTTTTCTCCGGAGTATTGGAAGAAGACGCGTGGGAAACAGCCGGAGAGAAAGCGCCCGACTATCTTCTGTGCGGAGAGGATGGCGAGCTCCTGGTAGGAGGACCTTATCTCCAGGCGGACCGGTACCGGATTTTTCTTCGGGAAGGGTACGCCACATTAAAGGTGGTCTACAAGGAGGAAGTGACCAGATATCCCCTTTCCGAAGGAGAGACGGAAATGCTGCGTCTTAAGGAGGGAGCGGTAATTTCTGTACATAACGCCAGCAGCGGAAAGACGTATATCGAATTTTACGCCAAATAAAAATCCATAAAATTCCCTCTTCCTTTTTCTTTCGGTATGTGCTATACTCGGATATACGCAACAACATATGGGGAGAAATAAAATAAATATGTAGAAGAAAGAACTACATATTGTGTTTAGGAGATATGGTATGATTTATGTGATTAAAAAAGACGGAACAAAAGAAGAATTTAATTCCAGAAAAATCGTGGCAGCAGTGAATAAATCTGCTGCTCGTATTCTGTATCAGTTTTCAGAAGAAGAAAAGGATTTTATCTGCCGCTTTGCAGAAGAACATGCCCATTCGCTGGGAAAGAACGAAATCCAGATTCAGGAAATGCATAATATTGTGGAGGGCGCTCTGGAACGGGTAAACCCGGCTGTAGCTAAGAGCTATCGGGATTATCGCAATTACAAGCTGGATTTCATCCACATGATGGATGATGTATACACCAAGAGTCAGGCCATTCGTTACATTGGCGATAAGAGCAATGCCAATACGGACAGTGCGCTGGTTGCTACCAAGAGAAGCCTGATTTTTAACGAATTGAATAAGGAGCTTTACCGGAAATTTTTTATGAACCGAAATGAGCTTCAGGCATGTAAGGATGGATATATTTACATTCATGACCAGTCAGCCCGTCTGGATACCATGAACTGTTGTCTGTTCGATGTGGCTTCTGTGTTAAGGGGCGGCTTTGAGATGGGAAATGTGTGGTACAACGAACCCAAAACGCTGGATACGGCTTTTGACGTTATGGGAGATATTATTTTAAGTACAGCAGCCCAGCAGTACGGCGGTTTTACCGTACCGGAAGTAGATAAGATTCTGGCGCCTTATGCGCAGAAGAGCTACGATAAATATGTACAGGAATTTATGAAATATTCCCATGAGTCCTGGAGCGGAAGAGAAGAGCGTGCCATTGAATATGCGCTGGATAAGGTGCGCAGAGATTACGATCAGGGATGGCAGGGAATTGAATATAAATTAAATACTGTAGGTTCCTCCAGGGGAGATTATCCTTTTGTAACGGTAACGCTTGGCCTGGGAACCAGACAATTTGAAAAAATGTGTACCATTTCTCTTCTGGAAGTCCATAAGGGAGGACAGGGAAAAGCGGGACGCAAGAAACCGGTTCTGTTTCCAAAGATTGTATTCCTGTATGATGAAAATATCCACGGAAAGGGAAAAGCATGTGAGGATGTGTTTGAAGCCGGCGTAGACTGCTCCGCTAAGACCATGTATCCTGATTGGCTGTCCATGTCCGGGGAGGGCTACATTTCCAGCATGTACAAAAAATACGGCAAGGTAATCAGTCCCATGGGCTGCAGAGCCTTTTTGAGCCCCTGGTATGAAAGAGGGGGAATGGAACCTGCAGATGAGAAGGATGTGCCTGTATTTGTGGGACGCTTCAATGTGGGCGCAGTAAGTCTCCATCTTCCCATGATTCTGGCGAAATCCAGATCAGAAAACCGGGATTTTTATGAGGTTCTTGATTTTTATCTGGAAATGATCCGAAGCCTTCATATTCGTACTTACGAGTATCTGGGACAGATGCGGGCGTCTACCAATCCACTGGCATACTGCGAGGGCGGTTTTTATGGCGGACATTTACAGCCCCACGAAAAAATCGGCAAGATCCTGAAGCCAATGACTGCTTCCTTTGGAATTACAGCCCTCAATGAGCTGCAGGAGCTTTATAATGGCAAATCCATTGTAGAGGATGGCCAGTTTGCCCTGGATGTGCTGAAATATATCAACGATAAGGTAAATCAGTACAAAAAAGAAGACGGCTATCTGTATGCTATTTATGGTACTCCGGCAGAAAGTCTTTGTGGTCTTCAGGTAGAGCAGTTCCGTAAGATGTATGGAATTGTGGAAGGAGTGTCAGATCGTCCTTATGTGAGCAACAGTTTTCACTGTCATGTAACAGAGGAAGTCACTCCCATTGAAAAACAGGATCTGGAAGGCCGGTTCTGGGAATTGTGCAACGGTGGTAAGATTCAGTATGTGCGATATCCCATTGATTATAACAAGGAAGCAATCCGCACATTGATTCGCAGAGCAATGGCGCTGGGATATTACGAAGGTGTGAACCTTTCTCTTGCATACTGTGATGACTGTGGCCATGAAGAACTGGAAATGGATGTATGTCCAGTATGCGGTTCCAAGAATCTGACTAAAATTGACCGTATGAACGGATATCTTTCTTACAGCCGCGTTCATGGAGATACCCGTCTCAATGAGGCGAAAATGGCAGAAATTGCAGAGCGGAAATCTATGTAATTGATTCATAAATAAAAGAAAAGCTTTTTCCTCGTCGGAACAGGACGAAGAAAAAGCTTTTTTCTTTTATTTGATGATGGTTCCTGTTTTTTCCAGATAACCGTCTCTGGCATGGGCGATATCAGTAATGATGGCGCGTCGTCCATTTCCTTTCTCAATAAAGGAAATGCCTGCCTGGAATTTGGGAAGCATGGAGCCAGGCGAAAACTGGTTGGCTTCCATATGGGTTTTGGCTTCTTCCACGGAAAGGGTATCCAGGTATTCTTCCTGATCGGTACCAAGATTTAAACTTACTTTTTCCACACTGGTAAGGATCAGAAGTGTGTCCGCCTGTAAGGATTCTGCCAGAAGTCCGCTGGATAAATCCTTTTCGATGATGGCGCTGGCGCCGTGAAGTTCAATTCCCTGTTCCATAACTGGAATTCCGCCGCCGCCGGCTGCGATCACCACCTGGCCTGCATTTAATAAAGTGCGGATGGTTTCCAGTTCCACAATGCGCAAAGGTTTTGGGGCAGCCAGAATTCTGCGGTATCCGTTCTCGGTGACCTTTGTAACATAATTTCCCTTATCTTCTTCGATTTCGGCTTCTTCTTCCGTAAGTACACGGCCAATGATCTTTTCCGGTTCCGCAAAGGCTTCATCGTAGGGATCAATGACCACCTGAGTGAGAATGGTAGCCACTGGTTTGGAAATGCCCCGGGATAAAAATTCAGCGCGGATGGCATTCTGAAGGTCATAGCCAATATAGCCCTGGCTCATAGCTGAGCAGACGGACATGGGAGAAAAGGTATAATCCGGATGCGCCTTGCCGAATTCATTCATCGCAGTATGGATCATACCCACCTGCGGACCGTTGCTGTGACTGATAATAACGCGTGTACCTTCTTCGATCAGGTCTGCAATGGCTTTGGCTGCCTGCCGGGTTGCGATTTTCTGTTCCGGCAAAGTGGTGCCAAGAGCTCTGTGGCCTAATGCAACAACTGCAATTTTTTCGCTCATAGGGATACCTCATTTCTGTATAGTAAAGATGTTGGAATGAAAAGATGCCTGACTGTCTGTTTCTCAGTTTCTGGCATCTGCAAATTTATAAGCATATTATAAAAGAGGAAAAAAAGAAATGCAATATAAACTGAAAACAAACAGCCTCCGCATTTTTGCGGAGGCTGTTGTTTTTTTTGAGGGGGGAGATAGAGAGTGGTTATTCATCTATCCAAGACCTATTATATCTATAAAATGTGTGCAAAGTGTGTCGTATTTATAAAAGAAGAAGAAAATTTCTAAACAAATCTTAAAAAGGGAAGATGTTCTTGTATAATGAAAGAAAACATGATACAGTATCTTTATCTCATTTCTGCACTCGCAGAAATCAGAAACATTCTTATTACTGGGCACAAGGTGTGCAGTAATCCATTCTTTGGCACGATTCTGTGCAAAAGTCCATAAGATCCAAGTTAAGAGAAGAAGGGGGAGATGCCTATGAGTGCAGATGGCTGATACCTGATTGACCGTGTTGAATAAAGATAGGAGCAGTATATGAAGAATAGAAGAAAAAAACGTTGGCGTACAACAGGAATGTTCGTCCTCCTTTTTGTGTGGATGATGGGAATGTTTATGTGGAAAACAGAGAATATTTACGCAGCACAGGTGGATACGCAGGCTCTGACCATGACACAGAGCGCAGCATGGACAGAGGGGAAGAAGCATCAGGGAGAAATTCTGGTAGAACTTTGGGGCTGGAAAACCGTTTTAGAAGAAGGGAAGAATAAGGAAATCACTGCTTTGGAGGCACAGGAAGCCCAGGAAGAAGCTCAGATGGGGCAGACTAAGATGCAGGCCCCGGAAGAAGAAACCGGGATGACAGAAGAAGTTGAGACGGCAGAAGAGGCCGGGATGACAGAAGAAGCTGAGACAGCGGAAGAGGCCGGGATGACAGAAGAAGCTGAGACAGTAGAAGAAACCGGAATGACAGAAGCGGCTGAGAATGCCGAAGGAGAGCTGCAGAATGGGGAGGCAGTTTCCCAGTCGGAGCTTTTTCTTGTGTATTTTCTTTCCCCATATTTTGAGGTGACAACTTCAAAAGACCTGCCCAAAGACTGTACCATAGAGGAAGTTGTGAAGTCCCAAAAGGAAACAGGACAGGAGCCTGTCACGAAGATCACCTGTCCGATTCCCAATACAGAGGAAGAGGTATGGAAATTCCGTCTGCCCATTTCTCTGCGCAGTCCATATACCGTATCAGAGCGGGATCAGGATTATCCCACAGCAGAACCTTTGCCGGTTCTGGAGGGACAGACAGGAACTGGAATCTATCTTGTAAAAAAACAGGGAGAAGAGTGGAGTGTCCTGGCAGAAGCAGAAGGGCAGTTTCTTACCGTGGCAGGAGTAAGCAGAGGATTTTCCCTTGAAGTTCTGGCAGGAGAGAACCAGATAAAGGCAGGAGAGCTGGCGGAATGCAAAGTGAAACTGCGTAATACCGGAGAGGCAGATCTGCATCAGGTGGAACTGTTCCCTTCCTTTTCCATTGAAGGGATCAAAGGAACCTGGGAAGGTGTGGAAGGATTTTCCGGAGGCAGCGCAGAAGAGGTAGCTGTGCTGGAAACCTTATTGGCAGGGGAGGAGAAACAGCTGACACTTTTTGTTTCCATTCCGGAAGAACAGGAAAATCCGCTGAGAATATCCATAAAAGCTGCCACCCCGGACCCGGTTGTAGCAGGCGCCTGGCTGGAACAGAACAAAGAGCTGTCTATATTGGTAACCCCTTTGAAGGCAGATTACACGGTGGAAAAAACAGCAGATCGGAGCGTAGCCTATCCAGGAGAAACCATCACGTACCAGATATGTATCCGAAATACCGGAGAAAAAACGCTTCATTCCGTTGTCAGTACAGAACGCTTTCTTACGGCAGGGATGACGGCGCAGTTTCTGCCTCAGACAGGCGTGACACTTAACAGCTCCAAAACCCAGGCATTGGTTCCAAGGCTGGAGAGGGGCCAGGCAGTTGCGCTTGTGGCTGAGGTTGTGGTGCCCCAGAATTTTCAGAGCCAGGAGCTGATGAATCAGGTGACGGTGGTAACGGCTGAGACAGGCAGCCGGTCTGTACAGTCCAGTTCCTCTGTGCAGGTTTATGCGCCCACGCCTACTGCAGTACCATCTGTGACCCAGGGACTTCTGCAGACCGGATATCAGTCAAAGAATGGCGGCTCCATGTCAAAGGGGGCATCCTCCTATCCGAAAACCGGAGATCCTTCTCAGGGAGAACGGTATGCAGGAATTCTGGGACTTTCTCTGGGGCTTGGGGCGGCTGTGATTTTATATCGCAGGGCGCGGCAGCGTAAGGAAAAAGAATTTTACCTATAAACAGCAAGGAAGTGCCAGGAGGTGCAGTTATTCGTTGAAAAGAAAAGTTAGGTGTGCTATTCTATAAAAGGAAAACTCCCTCAAAAATTGAGGAAGGGGAAGTATAATGGAGGCGAAAGCATGAAATTATCATCTTTATTAGAGCGTCTTACCTATACCTGTGTTCAGGGAAACCTGGAACAGGAGGTGACAACAGTCACCTATGACTCCAGAAAAGCAGAGAAAGATTCTCTGTTTATCTGTATTCGCGGAGCTGTAGTGGATGGACATAAATTTGTCCCGGATGTGGTGGCAAAAGGAGCTTCCGTCATTGTAGCGGAGGAAGAGGTACAGGTACCGGAGCACGTGACACTGATCCTTGTGGAAGATACACGTTATGCCATGGCATTTATTTCTGCCGCATATTTCGGATATCCGGCAGAGCATTTAAAAACCATTGGTATCACCGGAACAAAGGGAAAAACTACCACAACCTACATGGTGAAATCCATCCTGGAAAATGCGGGCTATAAGGTGGGACTCATAGGAACCATTGAGGCGATTATTGGTGACAAGGTCATTCCGGCTGCCAATACCACACCGGAATCTTTTGTAATCCAGGAGTATTTCCGGGAAATGGTGGATGCCGGCTGTGATTGTGTAGTAATGGAGGTATCCTCCCAGGGCCTGATGCTTCACCGCACCCAGGGCTTTGTATTTGACTTTGGTATTTTTACCAATATTGAACCAGACCACATTGGACCAAATGAGCACAGAGATTTTGCACACTATCTGTCCTGCAAATCCCTGCTTTTGAAACAGTGCCGTGTGGGTATCGTAAACCGGGATGACCAACATTTTGATAAAATTATAGAAGGGCATACCTGCCAGCTGGAAACCTATGGATTTTCCGAAAAGGCAGATTTGCGGGCAGAGGATGCGAAGCTGGTAGGCGGTAAGGGATACCTTGGTATTTCTTATCATCTGAGAGGACTTCTGGATTTTCCGGTGGAAATTGATATCCCGGGAAAATTCAGTATTTACAACTCTCTTACTGCCATAGCGATCTGCCGTCATTTCCAGGTATCTGAGGAAAATATTATTAAGGCATTGAAGGTGGCGAAGGTAAAGGGACGTATTGAGATGATCAAGGTTTCCGATGAATTTACCCTGATGATCGATTATGCCCATAATGCCATGGCATTGGAAAGTCTTCTTACCACCCTTCGGGAATACCATCCTCATCGCCTGGTATGCCTGTTTGGCTGTGGCGGAAACCGCTCCAGACTGCGTCGTTATGAGATGGGAGAGGTGGCTGGCCGCCTTGCAGACCTGACCATCATTACTTCAGATAATCCGCGAAATGAAGAACCTCAGGCAATCATTGATGATATAAAGACCGGTATTGCAAAGACAGATGGAACTTATGTGGAAATCATAGACCGTAAAGATGCCATCCGTTATGCCATCCGCCACGGAGAACCGGGAGATATCATTGTCCTGGCAGGAAAGGGACATGAGGATTATCAGGAAATCCGGGGAAAGAAATATCCCATGGATGAGCGGGTTCTGATTTCAGAAATCCTGGCAGAAGATTAAAATAAGATCTGGGAAAAGAGGAAGACATGTTTTATGCAGATGTGATTGTGGATATCTCCCACGAAAAACTGGATCGAAGCTTTCAGTATCGGATTCCGGAAGCTCTGGAACAGGAAATTCAGGTTGGAATGGTGGTTTCCATTCCTTTTGGAAATGGAAATCAGGAACGGAAGGGATATGTGATCGGAATCTCTGGAACCCCCAAGTTTGATCTCAGAAAAATGAAGGAGATCAAAGGGCTTGTAACCGGGGAGGAAACCACAGAATCCAGACTGATCGCGCTGGCATCCTGGATGAAAGAGGAATATGGTTCCACCATGATCCAGGCATTAAAAACAGTTCTTCCCATGCAGGATAAGGTTCGGGCAAAGGAAAAGAAAACCATTGTTCTGGCAGTTTCTCCCCAGGAGGCAGAGGAGCAGGCTAAGAAACTGGAACAGGGAAGAGCCAAGGCAAGAGCCAGACTGCTGCGGGTTTTGCTTGAGGAAAATCCTCTGGACTATACACGGGCAGCCAGGGAATTTGGAATCCATGCAAGTGTACTCCGGCCGCTGGTGGAGCAGGGACTTGTGCGGGTGGAACAGAAAGAGGTTTATCGCATTCCTGTGGATGGCGGGGAAATTCCAAGGGAAGAATGCTGCCGGCTAAGTCCGGATCAGAAACAGGCGCTCCTTCAGATTCAAAAGGAATGGGAAGGAGAAAATCAAAGACCGGTACTGCTTTACGGAGTAACCGGAAGCGGAAAAACTCAGGTGTACATGGAATTGATTCAGAAGGTGATCGAAGAGGGGAAGCAGGCTATTGTCCTTATTCCGGAAATTGCCCTTACTTATCAGACGGTACGTCGGTTTTATGGGAGATTTGGTGATAAGGTATCGGTTTTAAATTCCCGCCTTTCCCAGGGAGAACGCTATGATCAGTTCAAACGGGCAAAGAGAGGAGAAATTCAGGTGATGGTAGGCCCCAGGTCTGCTTTGTTTACTCCGTTTTCTCATCTTGGCCTGATCATTATCGATGAAGAACATGAACAAACCTACAAAAGTGAAAACAGTCCCAGATATCATGCAAGGGAAACAGCGATCCACCGGGCCAGGATGGAAGGAGCACGTGTGCTTTTCGGTTCAGCAACTCCCTCTATGGAAGCGTACAGTCGTGCTGTTTCCGGGGAATACGCTCTGATAAAACTGGAAGCGCGTTTTGGAGAACGTCCTCTTCCAGAGGTATCAATTGTGGATTTAAGGGAAGAATTAAAAGCAGGAAACCGTTCGGTGCTTAGCCGTACATTAAAAGAAGGCATAGAAGACCGGCTGAAAAAAGGGGAGCAGACAATGCTGTTTCTGAACCGGAGAGGCTATGCAGGCTTTGTCTCCTGCCGCTCCTGCGGTCATGTAATGAAATGTCCCCACTGTGATGTTTCGCTGTCAGAGCATAACAACGGGAAACTTCTCTGTCATTACTGTGGTTATGAGCAGAAAAGGGTGGAAATATGTCCAGTCTGCGGCTCTCCGTATATTGGAGGCTTTAAGGCAGGAACCCAACAGATTGAACAGGTGCTGCACAAAGCATTTCCAAAAGCAAGGGTGCTTCGTATGG
Organism: uncultured Blautia sp.; assembly: GCA_937900135.1. Lineage (GTDB taxonomy): Bacteria > Bacillota > Clostridia > Lachnospirales > Lachnospiraceae > Blautia_A. Next base: position 26,114 of record CALCDJ010000080.1, read on the forward strand.
ATTACGATACCACCAGAAATAAAGGCAGCTATGAACAGATTCTTTCCGCTTTTGCTTCTCATGAGGCAGATATTCTGGTGGGAACCCAGATGATCGTAAAGGGACATGATTTTCCGCTGGTGACGCTGGTGGGTGTTTTGGCAGCGGATCTGTCACTGAACGCAGAGGATTACCGGAGTGCAGAACGAACCTTTCAGCTTCTTACCCAGGCAGTGGGGCGTTCCGGAAGAGGAATAAGGAAGGGAGAGGCGATCATTCAGACGTATCATCCCGAGCATTACAGTATTTTGACAGCTGCAGCTCAGGATTATGAGCGGTTTTATCAGGAGGAGATCAGTTATCGGAGCCTTTTGGATTATCCACCGGCTGCACATATGATGGCAGTTCTGGCCTCCGGCGAAAAGGAAGCCCTTCTGGATCAGGGAATGCATTATATCCGTCAGTACATTGACCGGATATATAAAGAAAAGGATCTTCATATAATCGGTCCCGCGCCGGCAGCCGTGGGAAAGGTCAATGATATTTATAAAAGAGTTCTGTACCTGAAGCATGAAGATGGAAAGGTCCTGCATACCATTAAGAATAAACTGGAAAAATATCTGGAGATCAACTCCGGGTTCCGGGATATGTACATACAATTTGATTTTAGTTGAAATATTTAAAGCAGGTACGGAGAAATCCGGACCTGCCATAAAAAATGCTGTGAAGCAAGAAACTGTAACCAAAGTGAAGAAAAGGAGAAAAAAATGGCACTGAGAACAATTCGAACAGAAGGCGATGAAGTCCTGAAAAAGGTCAGCAGACCAGTAAAGGAGATGACACCACGAATCCGGGAACTGATTGTGGATATGCTGGATACCATGTATGATTCCATGGGAGTCGGTCTGGCAGCTCCTCAGGTGGGAATCCTGAAAAGAATCGTAACCATCGACGTGGGAGAAGGCCCGATTGTTCTGATTAATCCGGAAATTCTGGAAACATCCGGAGAACAGACTGGTGAGGAAGGCTGCTTAAGTGTTCCGGGAATGTCCGGACTGGTAACCCGTCCCAATTACGTGAAGGTAAAAGCGCTGGATATCAACATGGAAGAAGTGGAATACGAAGGAACAGAACTTCTGGCCCGGGCGTTCTGCCATGAACTGGATCATCTGGATGGAAAAATGTATACAGAACTGGTGGAGGGAGAACTTCATCATGTGACTTACGAGGAGGATGACGAGGATTGACAAAAATCATTTATATGGGAACACCGGATTTTGCCGTTTTACCGCTGCGCGCAATGGCAGAAGCCGGATATGAGATCACAGCAGTTGTGACACAGCCAGATAAGCCAAAGGGCAGGGGAAAAACCATGGAACCTACGCCCGTAAAGAAAGAGGCGTTGAAGCATGAGATTCCGGTATACCAGCCGGAAAAAGTGAAAGATCCGGAATTTCAGTCAGTTTTAAGAGAACTGGCACCTGATTTGATTGTGGTGGCTGCATTTGGACAGATCATTCCCAAAAGTGTGCTGGATCTTCCAAAGTTTGGCTGCATCAACATTCATGCCTCACTGCTGCCCAAATATCGTGGCGCAGCTCCCATTCAGCAGGCGGTTATTGATGGAGAAAAGGAATCCGGTGTGACAATCATGCAGATGGGAACCGGTTTGGATACAGGGGATATGATTTCCAAAGTGGTAGTTCCCCTGGAACCGGAAGAAACAGGAGGAAGTCTGTTTGACAAGCTGGCAGAAGCAGGCGCGAAACTTCTTGTGGAAACGCTGCCGTCCATTCTGGATGGAACAGCTGTTTACGAAAAACAGCCAGAGGAAAGCCCAACTCCTTATGCAGGAATGATCACGAAACAGATGGGACTTCTTGACTTTACCAAAAGCGCCGGAGAACTGGAACGTCTGGTTCGGGGACTGAACCCATGGCCAAGCGCATATACCTTTTTAAACGGAAAAACTTTAAAGGTATGGAAAAGTCAGGTGGAGGATATCCTTGTTAAGGAAGAACCGGGAACCATTGTTTCAGCAGACAAAAATGGCATTCGCGTAGCCTGCCGGGAAGGAGTGCTTCTTCTGAAAGAGGTACAGCTGGAAGGTAAGAAGCGTATGGAAACCGACGCGTTTCTCAGAGGTTATTCCGTGGAATCCGGTACAAAATTGACAATGCATAAGGAGTGAGCAGTATGTATGGATACAGATATGGCTATTGGGGATTTGACTGGACGTATTTACTTCTGGTAGTGGGAATGCTGCTTTCGGTAGCAGCGTCTGCAAAATTAAGAAGTACCTTTTCCAAATACAGACAGGTGCGCAGTGCGTCAGGCTTAACCGGAGCGGAAGCTGCGAAGCGAATCCTGAATCGTGCAGGAATCTACGATGTGGAAGTGGTGTCTATCAGAGGTAATCTTACAGATCACTATGATCCCAGAAGCCGGAGAGTCTGTCTTTCGGAGGAAGTATATAACAAAACGTCACTGGCTGCCGTAGGTGTGGCAGCTCATGAGTGTGGTCATGCCATTCAGCATGCTTCCAATTATGCATTTCTGAATTTCCGAAGTGCCATTGTACCCCTTGCCAACCTGGGATCGACTCTGTCCTGGCCTCTGTTTCTTGCCGGACTGATTTTTTCCATCCGTCCCCTTCTTACAGTGGGAATCCTTCTCTTTTCGCTGGCAGTTCTGTTTCAGCTGGTAACCCTTCCCGTGGAAGTGAATGCATCCAGAAGAGCTCTTACCATGCTGGAAACTACAGGAATCCTTGGCAGAGAAGAAAATGCAGGAGCAAGAAAGGTTCTGACAGCAGCCGCCCTGACTTATGTGGCCGCACTGGCATCTTCCATCTTACAGTTATTGAGATTAGTGATACTTGCCGGAGGACGAGATCGTGATTAGTGGAATCAATACCAGGGAGATGATCCTGGAAATATTACTGGAAATCGAAGAGGAAGGGCAGCACAGCCATATAGCCATTCGGAATGCCCTTTCCAAATATCAGTTTCTACCAAAACAGGAGCGGGCATTTATTACCCGCGTCTGTGAGGGAACGTTAGAATATCGAATATTAATTGACTATATTATAGATACATTTTCCAAGGTGACCGTGGAAAAAATGAAGCCGGCCATCCGGGAAATCTTAAGAAGCGCAGTATATCAGCTGAAATTCATGGACAGTGTGCCTGACAGCGCAGTGTGTAATGAGGCAGTGAAGCTGGCACAGAAAAAAGGCTTCTATAACTTAAAGCCCTTTGTAAATGGTGTGCTTCGTTCCATAGCAAGACAAATGGATGAGGTTGTGTACCCCGATCAGAAAACAGAGCCGGTGAAATATCTTTCGGTGAAGTATTCCATGCCGGAGCAGCTGGTGAACCGCTGGCTTGCTGATTACGGTTGGGAGACTACAGAGAAGATGCTTCAGGATTTCCTGAAAGAAAAACCTCTTACTGTGCGTTGCCGCACAGGAAGCTGTTCTCAGGAGGAAATTTATCAGAGCCTGATAGATCAGGGAGTGGAAGTGGCGCCGGCGCCTTACCTGCCGTATGCGTATTCCATTTCCGGATTTAACCATATTCTTACCCTGGATGCGTTTATACAGGGAAAAATTCAGGTGCAGGATGTTAGCTCCATGCTGGTGGCAGAGGTGGCAGATCCCCAAAAGGGAGATTATATCATTGATATGTGCGCTGCGCCTGGAGGAAAGAGCCTGCATGTAGGAGATAAGATGGGACTTTACGGCACCGTGGATGCCAGAGATGTCAGCCAGTATAAGGTGGATCTCATTGAAGAAAACATTCAGAGAACCGGATTGATCAATGTGCAGGCAAAAGTGCAGGATGCCACAGTTTTGGATGCGGAATCCGAATGTCAGGCAGATATTGTTCTTGCAGATGTACCCTGTTCCGGTTATGGAGTGATTGGGAAGAAGCCGGAGATCAAATATCGCATGACGCCTCAGAAACAGGAGGAAATTGTAATCCTTCAGAGGACGATTCTGGATCGGGCTGCCCAGTATGTAAAGGCGAGAGGCGCTCTTGTATTCAGTACCTGTACCATAGCAAAAGAAGAAAATGAAGAAAACATGATGTGGTTTTTAAACAATTATCCCTTCCGTCTAGAAAGTCTGGACCCGTATCTTCCGGAAGAATTACATTCGGAGACAACGGCGCTTGGTTATCTGCAGCTCCTTCCAGGCGTACATAAGACAGATGGTTTCTTCATTGCCAAATTCAGAAGGAAATGAGTGGAATCATGACAGACATTAAGTCAATGACAATCGAAGAGTTGAAGGAACTGATGACAGAACTGGGAGATAAGCCTTTTCGGGCAAAACAGATCTACAGCTGGCTTCATGAGCATTTAGTTACTTCCTATGAGGAAATGACCAATCTTCCCAAAGTGCTTCGGGAGAAGCTTTTAGCATATCCCATCACTGCTCTTGAGGTGATGGAGGTACAGACCTCCCGGATTGACGGGACACAGAAATATCTGTTTCGTTTAAGTGATGGAAACGTCATAGAGAGTGTGCTGATGCGTTATAAGCATGGCAATTCCGTCTGTATTTCTTCCCAGGTGGGTTGTCGTATGGGGTGTCGGTTCTGCGCATCTACCATTGGTGGACTTACCAGAAATCTGAAGCCTTCCGAAATGCTGGATCAGATATATCGGATTCAGGTATTAAGCGGAGAGCGAGTTTCCAACGTGGTGGTAATGGGAACCGGGGAACCTTTGGACAATTATGAGAATCTTCTGCGGTTTATTCACATCCTCACAGAAGAGGGAGGACTTCATTTAAGTCAGAGAAACCTGACGGTTTCCACCTGTGGATTGGTACCAAGGATGTATGAACTGGCAGAGGAGAAGTTATCTATGACTCTGGCTCTATCCCTTCATGCGCCCAATGACCAGAAACGGCAGGAACTGATGCCTATTGCCAGAAAATATACCATGGATGAGGTGCTTCTGGCATGTAAGAACTATTTTGAAAAGACAGGGCGGAGAATTACATTTGAATACAGCCTGGTAGCCGGGGTAAATGACAGCGATGAGGATGCCAGAGAACTTGCCGGCAGGATTCACGGCATAAACTGTCATGTTAATCTGATTCCGGTCAACCCCATCAAAGAGCGTTCTTTTGTACGTTCCACCCGTCAGGCTGTGGAGAATTTCAAAATAAAACTTGAAAAATGCGGAATAAATGTTACTATTAGAAGAGAAATGGGCAGCGATATAGACGGTGCCTGTGGGCAACTGAGAAAGCGTTATATGGAAAAAACAGAAAGCGAGAAGTGACATGAGGATATATTCAGCTACAGATGTGGGGCAGAAGAGAAAGATGAATCAGGATTATGTCTTTGTCTCCGACAGCCCGGTTGGGAATCTTCCGAATCTGTTTGTTGTTGCTGACGGAATGGGCGGTCATAATGCAGGAGATTTTGCATCTTCCCATGCCGTTCAGGCTTTGGTGCGTGAGATTTCGGAGGATGCGGATTACAATCCTGTGAAGGTCATCCGTCATGCCATTGAGACAGCGAATACAGAATTGATCAGTCAGGCGCAGAAGGACGAAAATCTGTCCGGAATGGGGACAACCATGGTGGTGTCCACCATTGTGGGCCATTATGCGTATGTGGCAAATGTGGGAGACAGCCGCCTGTATGTGATTCAGGAAAAGATTCACCAGATAACAAAGGACCACTCATTGGTTCAGGAGATGGTGAGGATGGGAGAGTTAAAGGCTGAGGAAGCCAGAAACCATCCTGACAAAAATATCATCACAAGAGCGCTGGGTGCAGAGAAAACGGTGGACATTGATTTCTTTGATCTGAAGCTGGAGCCGGGAAGCACGATTCTGATGTGCTCCGACGGTTTGAGCAATATGGTGGAAGACGAAAAGTTAGAAGAAATCATTTTGGAACCGGAGAAGGAACTCAGAGAAAAGGGAGAGGAACTTCTAAGACAGGCAAACCAGAACGGTGGAAAAGATAACATTGCAATTGTATTGATAGAACCATTCACAAATGAGGTGGAAGCATGTTAAAAACAGGAATGATTATAGCAGAACGCTATGAGATCTTAGGTAAAATAGGAACCGGCGGCATGGCTGATGTGTATAAGGCAAAGGATCATAAGCTGAACCGCTTTGTAGCAGTGAAGGTGCTTAAACCTGAATTTCGGGAGGATACCATGTTCATCCGTAAATTCAGAAGCGAGGCGCAGGCGGCGGCCGGACTGACACACCCCAACATCGTCAATGTTTTTGATGTGGGCGATGACGAGGGCGTATACTATATTGTCATGGAGCTGATCGAGGGAATTACCCTGAAGGAATATATTTCCAAAAAGGGCAAATTGTCCATTAAGGAAGCAACCAGCATTGCCATTCAGGTATCCATGGGTCTGGAGGCGGCGCACAGCCACGGGATTGTTCACCGTGATGTGAAGCCTCAGAATATCATTATCTCCACAGATGGAAAGGTAAAGGTAACAGATTTTGGAATTGCCAGAGCGGCATCCTCCAATACCATCAGCTCCAATGTGATGGGATCTGTTCATTACAGCTCTCCGGAACAGGTGCGTGGAGGCTACAGCGATGAAAAAAGCGATATCTATTCCCTGGGTATCACTTTGTATGAAATGGTGACAGGCAGAGTACCCTTTGACGGGGATACCACAGTGGCCATTGCAATCAAGCATCTTCAGGAAGAAATGGTGCCCCCAAGCATTTATGCGGAAGACCTTCCGTACAGTCTGGAACAGATTATCTTTAAATGTACCCAGAAAAGTGTGGATCGCCGGTACAGCCGGATGGAGGATGTGATTGCAGATTTGAAGCATTCTCTGATTGATCCCCAAGGGGATTTTGTAAAACTGGCAACCGTAGACAACGAAGCCAAAACTGTAGTCATTTCGGACAAGGAACTGGGGGAAATCAAGCATTCTCCCAAGCAGAGCGCGAAGCCGGCTGCAAGACCTGAGGTGGAGGAACTGGAGGAAGAGGTTTACGACACCGATTATGACGATACAGATGAGGAAGAATATTCCCGCAGAAAAACAAAGCAGAAACCACGCCGCAAGGAAAGAAAACGGAGAAATACCGGACGCATAATTACAATTGTGGCGCTTCTCACCGGTGCAGTATTATTAATTCTTCTGATCTTCTTTATTGGAAACAAGGTGGGACTTTTTGGAGGAGACGGCAAGGATGAACAGCAGATCGTTTCCCAGAAAGAGGAATCCGATGAAAAAATGGTAGAAATGCCGGATATCCGGGGAAAGACTGAGGATGAGGCAAAGGAAATCACATCTGCCATGAAGATTGGCAGTCAGATGATGGGAGAGGAAGTTTCTGACCAGGAAAAAGGAAAGATTTCTTCTCAGGATATTGCTCCTGGAACCATGGTAAAGGAATATACCACACTGAAATACTGGATCAGTAAAGGAACCCAGGAAGTGACCATACCAGATACAGACGGACAGACTGCCATAGAGGCAGAGCAGACCTTAGAGGATATGGGACTGACTGTGGATGTACAGAAGATTTACAGTGAACTGGATGAGGACGGATATCCTCTTGTAAATCCAGGCTATGCATACTATACCACTCCGGAAGCAGGAGTAACTGCAAAATCCGGAGATACTGTAACATTATACGTGAGCCGTGGCGTAGACTATGGCGACAGCGTAGAGGTTCCCAGCGTTGTGGGCATGTCAGAGGATGAAGGTGTGACCACACTTGGAAAATGGATTGATATTAATGTAGAATATGAAAAAAATCCGGAAATCACAGTGGGAGAGATTATTTCCCAGACACCGGAAGCATATTCCTATGCAAATCCTGATGAATCCATTACACTGGTGGTAAGCTCAGGAGACCAGGAACCGTCTGCAATGAAAGAAGAGGAAACACCGGCAGCAGAGTCCAAGAGTCCGGCCGTGGCACAGGAAACGCAGCCAGATGCAGAGGCATTGGCACAGCAGCAGGCAGCGGCAGCCAACGGAGAGGTTTGGAAATGTACACAGAGACTGAACAATCCGCCTGGATATCAGAATGGCTTGATTCGTCTGGAGCTGGTACAGGATGTAAACGGAGAACCTCAGGCAAGTACCATTGTAGATGAAGCGCAGATCACCTTCCCCTATCAGTTGGATGTAACTGGCGCGCCAGGTGTGTCAGAAGGTACCATCTATCTGTATGAACAGATCAATGGCAATTACCAGAAACTTGGTGATTATGCAGTTACCTTTGAGAAGGCAGAGTGATCCATGCAGGGAAAAATAATCAAAGGCATTGCCGGCTTCTATTATGTACATGCAGAAGACGGAGCCATATATGAATGTAAGGCAAAAGGGATTTTTCGTAAAGATAACAAAAAACCGCTGGTGGGAGACAATGTGGAAATTCAGATCCTGGATGAACAGGAGAAGGAAGGAAGCATTACAGAAATTCTTCCAAGAAAGAATGAACTGATTCGTCCTGCAGTGGCCAATGTGGATCAGGCATTTGTGTTGTTTGCAATGGAAGATCCCAAGCCAAACTTCATGCTTCTGGATCGGTTTCTGATCATGATGGAGCGCGAACATATTCCAACAGTAATCTGTTTCAACAAAAAAGACCTGGCTTCTCAGGAGGATATGGAATTTTTGTACGAAACGTATCAGAACTGTGGATACCGGGTGCTTCTTTCCAGCGCCAGAGAAAAAGAAGGCCTGGAAGAAATCCGGGAAATATTAAAAGGAAAGACAACGGTAGTGGCAGGGCCGTCAGGGGTAGGAAAGTCTTCCCTGACCAACTGTCTTCAGGAAGAGGTGGAAATGGAAACCGGCGAGATCAGCAAAAAGCTGAAACGAGGCCGCCATACCACCAGACATTCTCAGGTGATCCCTGTGGGAGAACAAACCTATCTGATGGATACACCGGGATTTTCTTCCCTCTATCTTACCGACATGGAAGAGCAGGAACTGAAGGATTACTTTCCGGAGTTCCTAAAATATGAAGGAAAATGCCGATTTCAGGGCTGCCGGCACATTCATGAGCCAGGCTGTGAAGTGAAAGAGGCATTAGAACGACATGAAATCAGCAGCCTCAGGTATGAAGATTATCTGGGACTGTACCAGGAATTAAAAGAGAAAAGGAGATACTAGAATTATGTATCAATTGTGCCCTTCTATTTTATCGGCAGATTTTAACCGCTTGGGCGAACAACTTCAAATATTGGAAAAGGCAGGAGTTAAGTGGCTGCATATTGATGTAATGGATGGAGATTTTGTGCCCAGCATCTCTTTCGGAATGCCGGTGATCCGGTCCATCCGTAAGGAATCAAATATGTTTTTTGATGTGCATCTGATGGTGTCAGCGCCAGAACGTTACATCCAGGATTTTGTGGATTGCGGTGCAGATTCCATTACGGTTCATGCAGAGGCCAGCGAAGATCTGGAACGCTGCATTGAACTGATCCGTGATGCAGGGGTGCAGGTGGGAGTTTCCATTAAACCGGCGACACCGGTAAATGACATCAGCCATCTTCTGGAAGATGTGGATATGGTGCTGATTATGACTGTACAGCCTGGATTTGGAGGTCAGAAATATATGGAAGACTGTACCGAAAAAATTCAGGAGCTTCGCGAACTGATCCAGAAAGAAAACCTGGAGGTAAACATTCAGGTGGATGGAGGTATCAACGACGATACTCTGGAAACAGTGATGAAAGCAGGCGCCAACTTGATGGTGGCAGGTTCCTATGTATTTCGTGGAGATCTGGAAGACAATGTACGTCAGATCACAAAGCGGATTGAGGAAATCAGCGAGGCTATTGAATAAAGTTTGCACAAAAAGATCAGTGAGGAATATATGATCGATACAGTGATTGTAAGCGGGGGCAGGATTCAAAACGAGTTTGCCCTCGATTTTTTTAGAAAAAGAATAGAGCAGGGAGGCCGGGAAGGTCTTTTTCTCATAGCGGCAGATAAAGGTCTGGAATTTTTTATGGAAAACCAACTTGTACCGGATCTTGTGGTGGGAGATTTTGACAGCCTTTCAGAAAAAGGTCAGGCTTTTCTCCAACAGCATCAACGACTGGAAATTTTGCGCCTGAAACCGGAAAAGGATGATTCAGACACACAATCGGCAGTGAAGCTGGCAGTAGAAAAAGGCGCAGAGGATATTCTGATCCTGGGAGGAACCGGAGGACGTATGGATCATACCATGGCTAATCTGGGGCTTCTTTCCCTTGGAGAGGAAATGGGGGTACATATAGCTCTTGCAGATGCCTGGAATTATATGACTCTTATTAAAAGCGGGACAATCCTTCACAGAGACCGGCAGTTTGGAAAATATGTTTCTTTCTTTCCAGTGGGAGGACCGGTGCCAGGCGTGGTTCTTCAGGGATTTAAGTATCCTCTGGACGGTCATTACCTGACAGCGGCAGACAGTGGGCTTACGGTGAGCAATGAAATTGTGGAAGAGGAAGCCGTGGTGACATATGAAACAGGCAGTCTTATGATGATTATGTCCAGGGATTAAGAAATAAAAAGAACTTTTATTTTTTACAGCGGACCACAACACGCTTTTGACCGCCAAGGGTACAGGTAAACAGTGTCAAATCCCAGTCTCCGGCTTCCATTTCCTCGACAGCGGTTCCTTCTAGTTCTTCTACCCTGGAAACGGTATAAGAAAAGCGTTGTTCATTCATATCGGTAAAGGTAATTTCATCCCCGATTTGCATGGTTTTCAGTCCACCGAAATGTCGCTGGTAGTTGTGCGCTGCAATAATCAGGTTATCCACATAAGCAGAACCCTGATAACGACAGGGGGCTTGTCTGAGGTTGCTCTTGCTGATCTGGTCAATGACCGGAAGGGAAAGTCCCAAAGACGGAAGCTCCAACACCCCTACGTAGGGAATTCCATCCACGTCTACCGCAGGCATTTCCTCCACGATGGGAGTAGGCGTTACGGTGGGAATCGCCGACGGCGAAGCTGTCTCCTGAGAAGGCTTTGCTTTTTGGGTGGGCTCTGCTTTTGGGGAGAGCTTGGGAGCCGGGGACAGGTCAGCAATCTTTTGCAGCGCCTGTTCTGCTGATTGCGCTGCCAGATCTGCTTCCCGTTTGTTGTAGATTAAAAAACAAAGGGCTGCTGCGATCAGCAGCAGCCCTAATAAAATACATCGTTTACGAAGAGTGTTTGTCATGATGATGTTTCTTTCCTAAAAGTCCCAGAAGGATCAGCAGAACTCCTGCACCAAGCAAAATTACGACTGGCCACCAGAGCTGTCCGGTCTGTGGAAGACGGGAACTCTCTGAATATCCCGGGTTGTCAGAGTTACCTGAATGATTGGGCTCATTGGGTTCCTGTGGCTCATTAGGGGGATTTGGTTTGTCTGGTTTGTCTGGCTTGTCCGGTTTGTCTGGCTTGTCCGGTTTGTCCGGCTTGTCCGGTTTGTCTGGCTTGTCCGGTTTGTCTGGCTTGTCCGGTTTGTCCGGTTTGTCTGGTTTGTCCGGTTTGTCCGGTTTATCTGGCTTGTCCGGTTTCTCCGGAGTGGACGGGGTATCATCGTTGGTGATGGTAACAACCGTTCCGTTTTTTTCAGAGGTGGAGGTAAATCCTTCCGGCACCTGGAGTTCTTTAGCGTCCCAGGAAGCGTTGCTATCCAGATTACTCCAGGTATGTTCCCAATGATTTTGTTCGTTCAGTTCCACCTTTTCATACTCTGTGCCATTCCGCATCAGGACAGCAGTAACAGAGTCTGTAGGTTTACCGCCGTTATCCAGCTTCCAGACTTTTTTTACAGTCATCTGGGTGTAACTGGGCTGTACGCCACCGCCGCCGCTGCTGTCCTTGTGATTTTCAAACAGAACCGGAATGGTTTTGTCAACTTGGATCGTTCCGGTATCATCGGTACTTGTCACTGTATATCCGTCATTGTCGCTCTCGGTCACAGTATAGGCAACCTCGTCAGGCAAGCCATAAGCAGTTTTGCGTTCTCCATGCTTCAAGGTGAAAGAAGCAATGCCATCTTTAAATTCCATTTCGCCATAGGTGCCATTAATCTGGTTGCTATTTAGTGTAACAGTGAAGGAAAATGCTTTATTGAGATCTCCGTCCGTGCCGGAAACAGTTTTGGACACTTGGAGATTACCAGTTGGAGGTTTTGGGGTTTCTCCCTTGTAGTTTTCTACAAAAACTAGTTTATCCTCGTCCAGTAAGAGATCTTCCGCTTTTGGTCCCTTATTATAGGTGGTATCGTAGCCGTCCTGATCCGTTTCTGTTACCGTATATTTGCTCTGATAGGGCAAATCCTTAATGGTAATCTGCTGTCCATGAGAAAGCTGAATCTGCGCTTTCCCATCAGTAAACTTCAATGTACCATTTTCTGGCTTAGTTGCTTCATTTTCATGTCCCGGATAAATGGAGCCGATATACGCAAATTCGCTGTTTACCGGTTTTCCATCCTTGTCTTTCAGTTCAATGGTAAAAGAGAACTTCTTCGTCTGATCTCCAGCAGAACCGGTAACGACTTTTGCAATGGTCAAATCCGGCAGCCGTGTATTGGTAAAAGTAACTGCCTGAATATCGCTGATCGGCACACCATCCTCAGAATTAATGCTGTCCACCTGATAGCCTTGGGAATTCAGTTCCTCGATAACATAATGTGCTCCACCGGGAAGGTTGCGAGCAGTTTTTGTTTCACCGGCTTTTAGGCTGAAGGTAGCAACACCGTTGTGGAATTCCATATCGCCATACAAACCGTTTACTCTCTGATGGTCCGGCAGCTTCATTTCAAATTGGAACTCCGTTGGACAGTTTTGTTCTCCAACGACGGTTTTTGTGATCGATACATCGCCAACTGGAGCAGAAGCGATTGTAAAAGGAATTGTGAGAGTTTCCTTGTGAATCACTGCGCCAATCATATGCTGAAATTTCTTGCTCTCAAATACAATATCCGAAGACGGGGAATACTGTTTAAATTCTTGCAGCCAAATGAATTCAGCCTCAATTAAAAAAGATTCTTCTACGGTCGGCTGGTGGTCGCTGACCAATTCGTATTCCTCATTTCCATATACATAGGTCAGATTATCGCAGAGCGGAGTCATACCTTTCGGAAGTTTCAAACGATATAGTCCCCGGTACGCATCTGGCTCAATCAAACGGAGAGGACTGCTGTGCCACATACCGTCCTTTGGATTATACTTAAATGTCAAATCACCAGTCAATTTAATTTCATCACTACTTGGTTTGTAATCCAGCAGACCGCCACGCTCAGAATAGGTATACAGAACCTTTGCCAACTCAGAATATAATTCATTAATATCATTGTCTGGAATATTGTATTCATGCAATAAATGCCAGACTGCATTCTGCGTCGCATTATATGCCTCTTCCTCCGTGACAAAATACGAAGCACCATAAAAGGTCTGAAAAGCTTCCAAAGGCGTCTGATTATTGCAATTTGTGATGCTGAATGCCGCCCTATAAAATGGCATCGAATCAATATCATCATAAGTCAAACCATTCGAAGTTGTTCCGTGGTTAATACTAAGCTTAATTACCTCACCTGTAAATTTTCTAAGATATTCCAAATGCTCTTTATTTTGACCGCTCCAATCTGCATAGGTAAAATCATGATGACCTAAAAACGGATATGCGGTCTGCAATACAGGCGGTACAATCAGCATCTTATTAAATTCTGCTTCTGTCGGCGCATACTCAGAGGAATTTGCAACAATTTTGTACAGATGTTCTCCATTGTACGGATAACCTGCATAGAGCAGCTTAGAGAGGCGGCGCATACACTCGTTATAATCTTTTTGTGATTCAAAATCATCAGGCGTTAAATATCCTTCAGTATATCCTGGGACTTGTGTATCTCCCATATCTTCTGTATGATGCGGCCAATGCAGCTTATTGTTCATACAAAATAATGTAAGTTTTTTATCGGGATAGTCCGGATCATAGATGTAATGAATACCATTTTCAAACAGAATCTGGGTTCCAGATGCAGGCAGGATGTTTACAGTAATCTGTGGAAGCGGTACGTCTGCTTCCACCTCATAGCCTTCTGGAAGTTTTGCTGTGAGGGTGTAGAAGGTTGGATCTACAGCTTCAGCGCTCAGCAGGGAATCCTGCGGCCAGGTGACGTTTTTAATCGTGATTGGTTTGTTTTCTGAGTCAAAAGCAGTCAGCGTGTCAGGAAGAGTCAATGCAGCCTGTGGATTGTCAGCGGGAACGCTCTGGGTGGCAATTTCTTCCGCTAAGTCTTCAAATCCGGTAATGAGGATGTTGTCCGTCCTGACTCCTGCACAGTTTGTGATATCCTGCTTACAGACAGGACAGTCTGGATTCGGTTGGCCTTCCGTACATGGTTCGGTGCAAATGCATTCTGGAGCAGGGACGTCATCGGTGATGTCCGGCGTTGTTTCTCCAGTGTTGTCGGGGGACTCTGAAGGAATCACTTCCGCGGCATAGGGACAATCTAAGATCTTCTGGATACAGCCGCTTTCTTCGCTGCATACATGGGTGCATTGTGTCGGCTCCCTATCCGGATCGGATGGGGATGCAGCATCCGAAAAGGCTTCCTCTGTGGGATAGCATTCTTCGGTGTGAGTGTGGATACAGTGTTCTTCGATTCGATAGCACGAATCCGTGTGTTGATGTGTAATGGCAGATTCCGTATCCGAAGCATCTGCCATAACATTTCTTCCAGGGAATCCTCCTGCCAGAAGGCAAATCGTGAGAAGAAATGCCAGCCATCGTTTGTTCATGGCGCGCCTCCTTATTCTTTATGTATGTTGGTGTGTATTGTATGAGATGATACTATGCGATCCAGACTATGGAACGTCTTGTTTTGCACAGTTTATTTTCCGAAAAAATTTCTGATCAAAAGAATCAGAATTACCTGGAATTATTTTACCGCGGTGGGGGATTAAAATCAAGCAAAAATCAAGTACAAATTTAGTCCATATTAGGTTCGTATTTCGTTCATATTTCGTTCATATATGCTCAGAATACAGGAATGTGGGAATAACGCACACGGGTGTGCGCCAAAAATGTGGGAATCTATTGAAAAAATAACGTTTTTATGGTAAAGTAAAGTGTCGTAATGGATTCCCCAAAAACTATTGAAAATAAAGGAGATTTGATATATATGAAACTAGGTATCGTGGGTTTACCCAATGTAGGAAAAAGTACATTATTTAATTCACTGACAAAGGCAGGCGCAGAATCTGCCAATTATCCATTCTGTACCATTGACCCTAATGTAGGAGTGGTTACTGTTCCAGATGAGCGTCTGAAGCTGTTGGGAGACTTTTATCATTCCAAAAAAGTAACCCCGGCAGTGATCGAATTCGTAGACATTGCAGGTCTGGTGAAGGGAGCATCCAAGGGAGAGGGACTTGGCAATCAGTTCCTTGCCAACATCAGAGAGGTAGACGCCATTGTGCATGTGGTTCGCTGCTTTGAGGATTCCAATGTGGTTCATGTGGATGGAAGCATTGATCCTCTCCGTGATATTGAGACCATCAACCTGGAACTGATTTTTTCGGATCTGGAGATTCTGGAGAGAAGAATTGCCAAGGTGACCAAGACAGCCCGTATGGACAAGGAAGCTGCCAAGGAACTGGATTTCCTGGAAAAGGTGAAGAAGCACTTAGAGGATGGCAAAATGGCCATTACCATGGAACTGGAATCAGAAGATGAAGAAGGCTGGATGGGTACTTATAACCTTCTTACCTTTAAACCGGTAATTTACGCTGCCAATGTGGCAGAAGAAGATCTTTCAGATGATGGTGCATCCAATTCTTATGTATCCCGCGTACGGGAATATGCAGAAGAACAGCATAGCGAAATTTTTGTAATCTGCGCACAGATCGAACAGGAAATTGCAGAACTGGACGATGATGAGAAGAAAATGTTCCTGGAGGATCTGGGACTTACAGAATCCGGTCTGGAGAAGCTGGTAAAAGCAAGCTACCGTCTGCTGGGGCTTATGAGCTTTTTGACTTCCGGAGAAGACGAGACAAGAGCATGGACCATCAAGATCGGTACAAAGGCGCCTCAGGCAGCAGGTAAGATTCATACAGACTTTGAACGCGGATTTATCAAGGCGGAGGTTGTTAATTATCAGGATCTTTTGGACTGCGGTTCCTATGCAGGTGCAAGAGAAAAGGGACTTGTACGTATGGAAGGAAAAGAATATGTGGTTCAGGACGGCGATGTGATTCTGTTCCGGTTTAATGTATAATAAACAGTAGACAGGTGATTGTATGGAAATGTCGATTCGTTTCCCAGGGCTGGGGATTGATCTTGCCTACGTGGGAAAATCCATTGGGATCTTCGGAATGGAAGTTACCATATATGGATTGCTGATTGCGGCAGGAATGCTTCTTGGTATTGCTTTTGTAACGCTGGAGGCTAAACGCCGGGATGAAAATCAGGACATGTATCTGGATATGGCGATTGTTTCTCTTCTGGCAGCGGTTCTCGGTGCAAGGCTTTATTATGTGGCCTGCTCCTGGAAACTGTACCAGGGAGATTTCTTTGAAATTTTTGATATCAGAAGTGGAGGGCTTGGATTTTATGGAGGACTTCTGGGCGGTGTAATCGCGGCAGCTGTTTTCTGTAAGCTGAAACGGCTTTCCTTCTGGCAAATGGCAGATACTGCCTGTATGGGAATTCTGATCGGGCAGATAATAGGAAGGTGGGGGGATTTCTTTAATCGGGAATCCTTTGGCGAGTATACCGACGGTGTGCTGGCAATGCAGCTTCCCCTTTCTGCAGTTTCCACCAGTTCGGTGACTTCTCTGATGAGAGAGAACCTGGTGACGACAGAGGGAGGCACATACATTCAGGTGCATCCTTTGTTTCTGTATGAGAGCCTGTGGTGTTTGCTGCTGTTTTTACTTCTTCTGGCAGCAGGACGGCACAAACGGTATCAGGGTGAGATTTTTATGAAATATCTGGCAGGGTATGGCCTTGGAAGATTTTTTGTAGAAGGACTTCGCACAGATCAGCTGCTTCTTCCGGGAACCAGACTGCCTGTGGCCCAGGTGATCTCAGCAGGATTATTTGTTGTTTTTACGATTCTGATTATCGGACGGCGTACCATGGCGAAGAAGCGGGAAGCCATCCGTAAACGCAGGAGAGAAGAATTATATGAAGCAGAAGAGAAGAAGACAGAAATCGATGCAAATGATTGGGAATTCCCTGTACACGAAGAACGAGGGACAGAAGAAGATGAGCGAGAGAGAGAAACAGTACCGCCAGATCCAGAAACTGAGGGAAACACTCAACAGCAGGATAAAGAGCAGGGAGGATCTTCAGAAGAACCTGCGCCTGAGCTGCGAACTGGATCTTCTGATTGAAAAATATCAGGAAGAAAATCCCACAGGGGATGAAAATCTTCCTTATTAATATGGAGAAAAAACTGTTTTTGGGAAAAGTCCGGCGAAAGCCGGGCTTTTCTATTTGCTTTAGGGAAACAAATATGGAAAGGATATCACAAAAGTGTTAAATAAAAAAAATCTTGCTTTCGCACTTGTATTTTCACGTTAAATGGTTTAGAATAAGCACATAAGTGGTAGAAAGTGGAGAATAGTGGAGGCAAATGGAGATACTGTGGCAGAATAACCGTTTGCACCCGTGGAATGTCTGTGGGGAGACAGATATTTCGTGAGAGTAGGTGAGTTACATGTTCATGGGAGAATATAACCATACCATTGACGCGAAGGGGCGTCTGATTATTCCGGCTAAATTCAGGGAACTCTTAGGGGAAGAGTTCATACTGACTAAGGGGCTGGATGGTTGTCTTTCTATTTATCCGATGAATGAATGGGAAGCCTTTGAACAGAAGCTAAGAGCTTTGCCACTTACAAATAAAAACGCAAGAACCTTCTCACGTTTCTTTGTGGCTGGTGCCACAAGCTGTGAACTGGACAAGCAAGGGAGAATTCTCGTACCGCAGACGCTTCGGGAATTCGCTGGTCTGGAGAAAGAGGTTGTGCTTACCGGTAACCTGAACCGTATAGAAGTATGGAGCAAAGAAAAGTGGAGCGAGAACTGCAACTATGATGATATGGACAGCATAGCAGAGAGCATGCAGGATATGGGTATTATCATTTGACGGCAGCGCCCGGAGAAGTCCAACAGGAGACGAATATGGAATTTAAACATAAATCTGTGTTGCTGGAGGAGACCATCGAGGGCTTATGTATCAAGCCGGATGGAATCTATGTGGATGGAACTTTAGGAGGAGCGGGACATGCCCTTGAGGTGTGTAAGAAACTTTCTGCCAAGGGGAGATTTATTGGCATAGATCAAGACCAGGATGCAATAATTGCTGCGAGTGAGAGACTGGCTGCCT
Organism: uncultured Blautia sp.; assembly: GCA_937900135.1. Classification (GTDB taxonomy): domain Bacteria; phylum Bacillota; class Clostridia; order Lachnospirales; family Lachnospiraceae; genus Blautia_A. The sequence goes on from CALCDJ010000080.1 coordinate 44,455, forward strand.
ATAAGGACAGAGCGACCATCATTCGCAGCAATTATTGTTACATGGCAAGTGAACTTATGACCCGCGGGATTCACAAGGTAGACGGCATTGTGCTGGACCTTGGAGTTTCTTCCTATCAGCTTGACAATGAAGAACGAGGCTTTACCTATCGTGTGGACGCGCCGCTGGATATGCGGATGGACCAGAGGCAGAGCCAGACAGCCAGTGATATTGTAAATGGCTATGAAGAAAGAGAATTGTACCGGATCATTCGTGATTACGGTGAAGATAAATTTGCGAAGAACATCGCGAAGCATATTGTGGCAGCCCGTAAGGAGCGGCCCATTGAGACAACAGGAGAACTGACAGAGATTATTCGTCAGTCCATTCCCATGAAAATACAGGCAGCGGGAGGCCATCCGGCGAAACGCACATTCCAGGCGATTCGGATTGAGCTGAACCGGGAGTTGGATGTATTAAGGGATTCCCTGGACGGAATGATTGATTTATTAGGAGATGGCGGCAGGATTTGTATCATAACCTTCCATTCGCTGGAAGACCGGATTGTAAAGACAATATTCCGAAAAAATGAAAATCCCTGTACCTGTCCGCCGGATTTTCCGGTATGTGTTTGCGGAAACAAATCAAAAGGAAAGGTGATTACCAGGAAGCCGATTCTGCCAAGTGAGCAGGAGATGGAGGAGAATCCCCGTTCCAAAAGCGCAAAGCTCCGGATTTTTGAAAGAAATTTGTAACAGCTGCAGGCATGAGAAAGGGCATGCCTGTTTGCATGCAGTAGTAAAAGGGGCATGAAATGGCGAAAACAAACAGATCAACAACAGCCAGACGAACTGGAAACAGCGCCAGAAACAGCAGGGGAATGTATGTAGAAGGAAATACGGCCAGAAGACTTGCCGAGGTTCCGGACAGACGGAATCAGAGTTATGGTCAGAATGCCGGTCAGGTCAGAAGACGCCCACGGACAAACACGAAGACACGGGAACAGAGAGAAACCCTTGAGAGAAGACAGGTGAGCAAAGAAGCAATCCGAAACCGAGAAAAGGCAATGGGAATGAGCCGGGGGTTTGTGGTGTTTCTGGCAGCGGTATCTGTGGCAGTCCTTTTTTTCAGCACCCATTATATTCAGCTGAAATCCGAGATTACCGCAAGGCTGCGGGAAGTGGCGGCTTTGGAATCAGAGCTTTCACAGCTAAAAGAAGACAATGATGCCTATTACAGCCAGGTAACTTCCAATGTGGACCTGACTTCCATCAAAAAGGTCGCCATTGGCCGGCTGGGAATGAAATATCCTTCTGATGACCAGACCGTTACATATGAGACTTCAAGAAGCAGCTATGTAAGACAGTATCAGGATGTTCCAGATTCTAAGTAGGTGATGATTTGAGCAATACAAAACGAAGAAATACCAGAAGAAAACCAGTAAAGAAAATTAATTATCAGATGCGTAAAAAGCTAGTAATACTCTATGGCGGAGTGGTACTAGCTTTAGTCGCTTTGACAGGCAGGATTACGTATATCAACGCAACAAGCGGAGATAAATACAAAAAACAGGTACTCAGTCAGGCCCAGCAGAGATACGAAAGCCGGGTGCTCCCTGCCAAGCGTGGAGATATTTACGATAGAAACGGCAATCTTCTTGCCACCAGCAATAAGGTTTATAATGTTATTCTGGACTGTAAAGCCGTAAATTCAGATTCTGAATATGTGGAACCCACCATTCGGGCTCTGACAGAGGTGCTGGGTCTGGATGAAAATGATATTCGGTCCCGCCTTACCGGGGAATCCACCAAAAACAGCCAGTATCAGATTTTGAAAAAAGAGTTGTCCATGGATGAAAAAAAAGCGTTTGAGGAATATACCACCATCCCAGAGGACAGCACCATGACAGCAGAGCAGGAAAAAGAGCGCACCAATGTTAAGGGCGTGTGGTTTGAAGAAGATTACCTGCGCAGCTATCCCTTTAATGAACTGGCCTGTGATACCATTGGCTTTACCTTTGCCAGAGACACCGCAGACTGGGGACTGGAAGGATATTACAACAGTACCCTCACCGGTGCGGATGGGCGGCAGTACGGATACTTTAATAATAATTCCGATGTGGAGCAGACCATTATCGATCCTTCCAATGGAAAGAGTATTGAGACTTCTCTGGATGTGGGCGCGCAGCAGATCGTAGAAAAATATGTAAATGCCTTCAACGACCTTATGGGCGGCAAGAATGTGGGCGTGATCGTGGAAGACCCTTCTACCGGAGAAATCCTTGCTATGGATGGGGGTGACCGTTACGATCTCAACGAGCCCAGAGACATGTCCAGGGTACATTCCAAGGAAGAAATCAAGGCGATGAATGATGAGGAAACCGTGGAGGCCTTAAATGGGATGTGGAACAATTACTGTGTGACAGACGCTTATGAGCCAGGTTCCACTGTAAAGCCTATTGTCGTAGCCTCTGCTCTGGAAAAAGGCAGGATTTCTGCTTCCGATACCTTTGTCTGTGACAGTGGACAGGCCTTCGGAGAGAATGGAGAACCTTTTATCAAATGTGCGGCCTATCCAGATGCTCATGGAACAGAGACTTTGGGGGAAGTCATTGCCAATTCCTGCAATGACGGTATGATGCAGATTGCGGAAAAAATGGGCAATGATCAGTTTATTCGCTCCCAGAGCCTGTTTAATTTCGGAACAAGAACAGGAATTGACCTTCCCAATGAGGGCGCCGGTATTATTCATACCACAGATACCATGGGAGAGACGGAACTTGCCTGCTCTGCTTTTGGACAGGGGTTTACCTGTACCATGATTCAGGAGATCAATGCCATGTGTTCCGTGGTCAACGGCGGTTATTATTATCAGCCTCATCTGGTGACGAAGATCAAGGACAGCAGCGGCGGAATCATCAAGACCATTACGCCCACTCTTTTGAAGCAGACCATTTCCTCTAACATTTCTCAGGATGTGAGAAGCTATATGGAATTGAGTGTAAAGCAGGGTACCAGCCGCCACAGTAAGGTGCAGGGATACAGTTCCGGTGGTAAGACAGGAACTGCGGAGAAGCTACCCCGTGGCAATAAGAAATATCTGGTTTCCTTCATTGGGTTTGCTCCGGTGGATGATCCGGCAGTGGTTATCTATGTGGTGGTGGACGAACCCAATGTGGAGGATCAGGCCAACAGTACCTATGCACAGTACATTGCCCAGGCCATTCTTTCTGAATTGCTTCCATATTTAAATGTGGCGCCGGATGAAACCACAGATGGATACGTTCCGGAAACAGAAATCTGGGAAGAGTTCCAGGGCCATGTGAAGAGCATTCCAGGCGGCGAACTGGATGCAGAAGGTAATCTGGTGGACGGTGAGGGAAACCGTATTGATTTTGCCGGAAACCGCATTGACGAGTCCGGTTATCTTCTGGATGCGGAAGGAAATTATCTGTACGACGAAAACGGAAATTATAAAATGTCTGAAAACCTGGAGGCTCCTCGGGAGGAATATCCGGAAGGGGTATCCAATACCAGCGCGCCGGAACCTTTGGAGGATCATTCCGAACCGGTTCAGGGAAATGATATGGAAAGCGAAGGAATTACCAACGAAGAGGCAGGTCTGGAATAAAAAGCTGCGGATTTCAGGAAAAAACAGAATACCCCCGCTTACAGTTCTCATATATTGAGAAGAGCACTGTGGGCGGGGATTTTTTTATGAAAAAAAATAAAACATATCATAAGAAAAAAGTCTGGGTAGTTTTTTTGTGCTGCCTCCTTATGCTGTTCGGACTGATTGGGAGGCTGGTTTATCTTATGGGATTTCGTTCCGATTACTATTATGAGAAGGCGCAGCAGCTTCATGAAAGAGAGCGGGATATCAAAGCAGCCCGGGGAAGAATCCTGGATGCAAAGGGAAAGGTGCTGGCAGATAACAAAACGGTATGTACCATTTCAGTAATACACAGCCAGATCAAAAATCCAAAGCGTGTGATCCAGGTACTTTCCAGAGAACTGGAAATGGAGGAAGAGGAAATCAGAAAAAGAGTGGAAAAGAATTCTTCCATTGAACGAATCCGTACGAATGTGGAAAAAACAGTGGGAGATACCATTCGTTCCTATGGGCTTTCGGGAGTAAAGGTGGATGAAGACTACCGGAGGTATTATCCCTATGAAACTCTGGCATCCAGGGTGCTTGGCTTTACCGGCGGGGACAATCAGGGAATCCTGGGACTGGAGGTAACATATGAGGAAATTTTAAAGGGAGAACCGGGAAAAATCCTTACTACCACAGATGCCCGGGGCGTGGAACTGGATCAGTATGGAGAAAATCGCAGAAATCCCATTCCAGGCAACGATCTGCGTATTAGTCTGGATGCCAGCATTCAGGAATTTGCAGAGCAGGCTGCCCGAAAAGTCATGGAAGAAAAACAGGCGGAACGGGTATCTGTTTTGCTGATGAATCCCCGGAATGGAGAAATTTACGCCTGTGTCAATGTACCGGAATTTAATCTGAATCAGCCCTTTGAACTGAATACAGGTGTGGATACCAAAGGGATGGGAGAAAAGAAAAAGCAGGAACTTTTGAATCAGATGTGGAGAAATCCCTGCCTCAATGACACTTACGAACCAGGTTCCACATTTAAGATTATCACCATGGCAGCGGGACTGGAACAGGGAGTGGTTTCTCTGAATGATCGCTTCTACTGTCCGGGATATAAGCTGGTGGATGACAGAAGAATCCATTGCGCCAAAAGAACGGGACATGGTTCTCAGACATTTGTACAGGGAGCTCAGAATTCCTGTAATCCTGTTTTTATTGAGGTGGGACTGCGGCTTGGCGTGGACAATTATTACAAATATTTTCAGAAATTCGGACTGATGAAAAAGACAGGGATTGATCTTCCGGGAGAGGCAGGAACCATTATGCATCAGAAAAAAAATATGGGGAATGTGGAACTGGCTACGGTGGCTTTTGGACAGTCTTTTCAGATTACACCCATTCAGCTTGCAGCCACGGTCAGCTCCCTGATCAATGGAGGAAACAGGATTACCCCGCATTTTGGAGTAATGGTGCAAAGTACAGGGGGAGAGCGTATAAAAAAACTTACTTATCCTGTAGAAACAGGGATTGTCTCCCAGGAAACTTCTGAAAATATCCGGAATATCCTGGAATCGGTGGTGTCCCAGGGATCTGGAAAAAATGCAAAAATAGAGGGCTACACCATTGGCGGAAAGACTGCCACTTCCCAGACACTTCCAAGAAGCGCCAACCGGTATATTTCTTCCTTCCTGGGTTTTGCGCCGGCAGAAAATCCCAGAATCCTTGGGCTATGTATCATCTATAATCCCCAGGGAATCTATTATGGAGGAACCATTGCTGCGCCTGTAATCCGAAGCATCTTTGAAAATGTGCTTCCATATCTGGGAATTGAAAAAACAGCGCCTGTGGAGGAGAAGAAAGAAAAGGAGCAAAATATGAGGGCAATCCCCACTTTGGGTTGATAATTGGGTGGAAAAGCCTTATACTAGAAGATGCGAAAGCAAAAAAACGAAAGAATAATAAGAGGTGTGAGGATGGAATTTCAAATTGTGATCCCGGTATTGATTTCTTTTGCGATCAGCCTTGTTTTAGGCCCGATCGTTATCCCCTTTTTGCGAAAACTGAAGATGGGGCAGACAGAACGTGTAGAGGGTGTGCAGTCTCACCTGAAAAAAGCAGGAACGCCTACAATGGGCGGAGTGATTTTTCTGATTGCGGCAGCAGTGACTGCTTTATTCTATATTAAGGACTATCCGAAGATCATTCCGGTTCTGTTTCTGACTCTTGGATTTGGTATCATTGGTTTTCTGGATGACTATCTCAAGGTGGTTCTGAAACGCTCCGACGGCCTGCTTCCCTGGCAGAAATTTGCACTCCAGGTGGTATTGACAGGAGTCTTTGTTTTTTACATTATGAACTATACAGACATTTCCCTTACCATGCGGATTCCCTTCTGGGGCGGACATTACCTGAACCTGGGATGGCTTGCAGTTCCGGTGCTTTTCTTTGCGGTGATCGGAACGGTGAACGGGGTAAACTTTACAGATGGTCTGGATGGACTGGCTTCCAGCGTAACGCTGATTGTGGCAGTTTTCTTTACCGTGGTTTCCATTGGAACCAAGTCAGGAATTGAGCCCATTACCTGTGCTGTGGTAGGCGGACTGATGGGATTTTTGCTGTTTAACGTGTATCCTGCCAAGGTGTTTATGGGAGATACCGGTTCTCTGGCACTGGGAGGTTTTGTAGCCGGCTGTGCTTATATGATGCAGATGCCGCTGTTCCTTCTGCTGGTGGGACTCATTTATCTGGTGGAGGTTCTCTCCGTTATGATCCAGGTGACATATTTTAAGGCAACCCATGGAAAGCGTTTCTTCAAGATGGCGCCCATTCATCATCATTTTGAACTTTGCGGCTGGTCAGAAACCAGGATTGTGGCAGTGTTCTCTGTAGTTACTGCAATCATGTGTCTCATCAGTCTTTTGGCATTATAAGGAGGAACAGACTATGGAATTACAGGGAAAAAGAGTGCTGGTGTTCGGCACTGGCAAAAGCGGAATCGGCGCGGCTGATCTGCTGGGGGCAGTAGGAGCCCTGCCAATCCTGTATGACGGCAACGAAAAAACAGATAAAGAAGCGGTGTTACATAAGACAGAAGGAAATTATCCTCTGGAGATTTACACAGGAACTCTTCCGGAAGAGGTACAGAAGCAGTTGGAACTTGTGGTATTAAGTCCTGGAGTTCCCACAGACCTTCCCCTTGTGAAGCGCTTTTATGAACAGGGCCTTCCTGTATGGGGAGAAGTGGAGCTTGCTTACCGTACCGGCAAGGGAGAGGTGCTGGCAATCACCGGTACCAACGGAAAGACCACTACCACAGCGCTCCTTGGAAAGATCATGGCAGATGCCAGAGAATCCGTTTATGTAGTGGGAAATATTGGAACACCCTATACCTCCATGTCTCTTAAAATGCAGGAGGATACGGTGACAGTTGCAGAGATCAGCAGCTTCCAGCTGGAAACCATTGAGAACTTTGCCCCAAAGGTCAGCGCAATTTTAAATATCACAGAAGATCATCTGAACCGCCATCATACCATGGAGGAATACATTCGTGTGAAGGAACTGATTGTGAAAAACCAGACGGCAAAAGATACCTGTGTCCTGAATTATGAGGACGAGGTTTTGCGGGAATTTGGCAGAAATCTTGTGCCGAAAACCCTTTACTTCTCCAGTGTCCGTAAGCTGGAACAGGGAATTTATCTGGACGGGGATCAGATTGTGCTGAAAACAGAACAGGAAGAGATTCCAGTGGTAAAAACAGGAGAACTGAAGCTTCTGGGACAACACAATTTTGAGAATGTGATGGCGGCTGTGGCAATGGCATATTCTGCTGGTGTTCCCATGGAAAGCATCCGCAAAAGTATCTGCGCCTTTACGGCAGTGGAACATCGAATTGAGTATGTGACAGAAAAAAATGGCGTGGTATATTACAACGATTCCAAGGGAACCAATCCAGATGCGGCAATTAAGGGAATTCAGGCAATGAACCGTCCCACATATTTAATTGGAGGCGGCTATGATAAGGAATCCAGTTATGACGAATGGATTCAGTCTTTTGACGGTAAGGTGCGAAGCCTGGTGCTCATTGGACAGACAAAAGAAAAAATCAAGGCAGCGGCAGAACGTCTGGGATTTTTTGACGTGGTCCTTTGCGAGGATCTTAAAGAGGCAGTAACCTGGTGCGCAGGTATGGCTCGTCCAGGGGAAGCCGTGCTTTTGTCTCCTGCATGTGCAAGCTGGGGACAGTTTGACAACTATGAGCAGCGTGGAGATCGGTTTAAAGAATATGTAATGGAACTATAATCAGGAACAGGCGGTGTTCTGCAAAGAGTGCAGAATACCGCCTGTAAGTTTCTGGAAAAAGGTTTCAGTCATATCCACGGGTAATGCTTTCATATTCTATAAAGAATGATGGAGACAAGAGGCAGGGTATGGGCAAAAGGGAAGAAGACAGACTGTATGGTTCCAAAGATATGACGCTCCTGGCTTTGGTGCTGCTTCTGGTGGTGTCAGGGCTGGTGATTTTGTTCAGTACCAGCGCCTATAATGGAAGAGTCCGGTTCCAGGACCCGGCTTATTATTTTAAAAAGCAGTTTTTTGCCACTGCTCTGGGGCTGGGAGTTATGTATGCTGTATCCAGAATGGACTATCATGTCCTGGCAGCGCTGGCTCCCTGGGGATATCTTTTGTCTTTGCTGTTGTCTACGGCCGTTCTTCTGGTGGGACAGGAAATCAACGGTTCAAAACGCTGGCTGAATTTCGGTCCCCTATCTTTTCAGCCTTCGGAGTTTGCCAAGGTGGCAGTAATCTTGTTTCTGGCCTGGCAGATTGATAGAACCAGAAAAAGTACAGCCAGCTTCTGGTTTATGTGTCGTACCATGCTTACCCTCCTTCCCATAGTGGGACTGGTAGGCTCCAACAATCTCAGTACGGCGATTATCATTCTGGGAATTGGAGTGATTCTGATTTTTGTATCCAATCCTGGATATCTGCAGTTTTTGGGGATTGGGGGAGCTGGTCTGGCTTTTGTGGCGGCTTTTCTGGCGGGGGAAAGCTATCGTCTGGAACGTCTGGCTATCTGGAGAAATCCGGAAAAGTACGAAAAAGGATTTCAGACCATACAGGGGTTGTATGCCATTGGAAGCGGAGGGATTTTTGGAAGAGGGCTGGGTAGCAGCCTGCAGAAGCTGGGATTTGTGCCAGAAGCGCAAAATGACATGATTTTTTCTATTATCTGTGAGGAACTGGGGCTTTTGGGTGCAGTTGTGCTTATCCTGCTGTTTGCCCTTTTGCTCTGGCGGTTATGTGTGATTTCCATGCACAGTCGTGATCTTTTAGGCGCCCTGATCAGCGCTGGGATTCTGGCTCACATGGCAATTCAGGTGATTCTGAATATCGCCGTGGTAACCAATACCATACCAAATACTGGAATTACCCTTCCCTTTGTGAGTTATGGAGGCACATCCATTGTTTTCCTTCTGGGAGAGATGGGGCTGGCCTTTAGTGTGAGCAGTCACACAACCTCTTCCCCTGCATACAATAAAAGTAAGAGGCCCTTTAGGAGTGAAAGGCGTGGATAAAATTCGCATCGCAGGGGGAACGCCCCTTCACGGGACTGTTTCCATACAAGGCTCCAAAAATGCGGCGCTGCCTATGATGGCTGCGTCTCTTCTTTTTCCAGGCGTGAGTGTGCTTCGGGGATGCCCGGAAATTGCAGATGTGTGGTGCATGGAACAGATTTTAACGGAATTAGGCGCAGAAACCTGGTGGGAAGGGCATGACCTCTATCTGGATTGTACCAGCGCAGACAAAAACTGGATTCCTGGAAGTTATACAGGAAGAATGCGCTCATCCATGATCCTTTTGGGCCCCATGCTTGGGAGAAATCAGAAGGGAGCGCTGGGGTATCCAGGGGGCTGTGTCATTGGACGAAGACCCATTGATCTTCATATGATGGTGCTGAAGGAGCTGGGAGCAGAGCTTTGGCAGGGGCCAGAAATGATTCAGGCATCCTGTGGAAGGCTCAGGGGAAAAGAAATATTTTTTTCCGGAAAAAGTGTGGGGGCAACGGAGCAGGGAATTTTGTCTGCGGTTTTGGCAGAAGGGGAGACCATTTTTCATAATTGCGCCAGAGAACCGGAAATCCAGTGGCTGTGCCGTTATCTCAGAAGTATGGGGGCCAGGATACAGGGAGAAGGAGAGGACTGTATTCGGATTTGTGGGGTAAGTTCACTGGAAAGAGGGGGAGATATGAAGGTTCCCCCTGACCGGATCGTAGCTGGAACGTATCTTTGTGCCTGCGCGGCTACCAGGGGAAACATTGTTCTGGAGAATCCTCCGGTGGAGGAATTAAAGGCCTTCCTTGAGGTATATGGGAAAATGGGTGGACAATACAAAGTAAAGAGTGGTAAACTAATAGCGGACGGAAGCGCTGTGGGATTTCCCATTCCATTTCTGGAAACAGAGGTGTATCCAGGCTTTCCCACAGATCTCCAGTCTCCTCTGATGGCAGTGCTTGCTACCATACCGGGCACCAGCTGCATCAGAGAACAGATTTTTGAGGATCGTTACAAGGCAGCAGCCTGGCTGAATAATATGGGCGCCAGAATTGAAGTAAAGGAAGGAACCGCCTGGATTTACGGAGGGCATCCTCTTCACGGGGGGCAGGTACAGGCAGAAGAACTGCGGGGAGGAGCGGCGCTGGTACTGGCAGCGCTTTCTGCAAAAGGTGTAACGGAGATACGGGGATATTCTTTTATCAGGCGTGGATATGAACATATCTGCGAAGACATGGAAGCTCTTGGAGGTAGAATTATAAAGGACACAGGATCAGAGTAAGATGAGTGCATTTGATTACAAAAAAGAATTAAAACTGGACAAAAAAACCTGGAAGATCATCTGGGGCAGTCTTGCGGCGCTGGCGCTGGCAGGCATTGTTTTCTTTTTCGTCTATTTTCGGGTAGAAGAGGTGGAGGTAATGGGAAGCAGCCATTACTCCAAGGACGAGATCAGGGAAATGATTCTGAGAGGGCCGCTGGCGTCCAATTCTGTGCTGGCCCCCCTTCTGTATTCCACCAACGATACCGGAGACATTCCTTTTGTGGAGGGATTCCGCGTAAAGCAGGCCAACAGGAATACACTGGTCATCAGTGTAAAAGAAAAGAAACCGGTGGGCTGTATTCCGTATCTGGACAGTTATGTATATTTTGACAGAAACGGAGTGTTTGTGGAAAGCTCCAGGGAACGGGATGAAGCTGTGCCGTATTTTGACGGGATTCAGGTGAATAAGGTCATAAAAAATGAAAAGATTCCCATCAAGGGAACTACGGTGCTGAATACAGCGGTGGCCCTTGCTACTATTTTCCAGAAAAACCAGATGATTCCCGACCATATTCAGTTTGACCAGAATTATCAGATCAATCTGGTTTACGGAGATATTACAGTACAGCTGGGAAAGGACAAGTATCTGGAGGACAAGATGTCAAGAGTCATTGCCATTTTGCCAAAGCTGGCCGGAGAAAAGGGAATCCTCCATCTGGAAAGTGTGACAGACAGCACGAAGACCATTACCTTTGAGCGGGATCAGGCAGAGACAGAAGAACTGGAATATGCCCTTGAAAAATGGGTGGGCGGCTATGATGAAGAACTGGATTACACCGGAGAAGGAGAATATGACCAGTATGGCAATTATGTGGGGCCGAAACCTACCAAGGAAAGCATAGAAGCCCATGGAGACTGGAAAGGCGGCTATAATGAAGATGGAGGTTATACCGGAGAAGGAGAATATGACCGGGAGGGAAATTATGTGGGCCCGTCACCGGATGCTGCCCAGGAAGAAGACGCCAATTCCTCCGGTGATGAAAATGAAGACAGTCAGTACGATGAATACGGAAATAACGTTGGAGACAGTCAGTACGATGAATATGGAAATTACGTTGGAGACAGCCAGTACGACGAATACGGAAATTATGTCGGGGACAGCCAGTATGATGAATACGGAAATTATGTCGGAGACAGCCAGTATGACGCCTATGGAAACTACATGGGAGACAGCCAGTAAGATGCCTACGGAAATTAATCGGAGGGGAATAAGACAGGAAGAAAACACCAGGAGATCGTTGGTCTTCTGTGAATATGACGAAAATTCGTGAAAAAAGTATAAAAAAACAAAAATAGAGGTTGATTAATTCCAGAAAAAAATATATGATATATCTATATGTAGCTTGATAAAACAAGACAGAAATAGATATCAGGTAGAAATGAAGGAGGAAGTACATTGTTAGAGATAATGACAAATGAGGCCGAATCATCTGCGAAGATCATAGTCATCGGCGTAGGCGGTGCCGGAAATAATGCAGTAAACAGGATGGTGGAAGAAGCCATCGGCGGAGTGGAGTTTGTAGGTGTCAACACTGATAAGCAGGCTTTGACTCTGTGCAAAGCTCCGACAGTACTTCAGATTGGTGAGAAGATAACCAAAGGACTTGGTGCAGGAGCAAAACCAGAGGTTGGCCAGAAGGCTGCTGAGGAAAGTATAGAAGAAGTAAAACAGTTAGTAGAAGGCGCAGATATGGTGTTTGTTACCTGTGGTATGGGCGGCGGAACCGGAACCGGTGCTGCTCCGGTGATCGCAGCGGCAGCCAAAGAACTTGGTATCCTGACTGTTGGCGTTGTTACCAAGCCATTCCGTTTTGAAGCTAAGACACGTATGAACAATGCGTTAGCTGGAATCGAAAATCTGAAGAAAGCTGTTGATACCCTGATTGTAATCCCCAATGACAAGCTGTTGGAGATCGTTGACCGCCGGACAACCATGCCGGAAGCTCTCCGCAAGGCAGATGAAGTGCTGCAGCAGGCAGTACAGGGAATTACAGACCTTATTAACCTGCCGGCATTGATCAACCTTGACTTTGCAGATGTGCAGACAGTAATGACAGATAAGGGAATCGCACATATTGGTATTGGTGAGGCAAGAGGAGACGACAAGGCAATGGAAGCTGTTCAGCAGGCAGTATCCTCTCCGCTTCTGGAAACAACCATTAAGGGCGCTACCCATGTAATCATCAATATTTCCGGTGACATCTCTCTGATGGATGCCAATGATGCGGCAAGCTATGTACAGGAGCTTACCGGAGAAGAAGCAAATATCATCTTTGGTGCAATGTATGATGATTCTGTAGCAGATTATGCAAGAATCACAGTAATTGCAACAGGATTAAATGATGCAGCTGCACAGAGCACCAGCGCATTTGGCAGCAGAGGAACCTCTTCTCCATTTGGCATGAAGAAACCGGCAGCAGGAGCATCTGGAAGCACCAGCGGTATGAATATGCCAAGCTTCAGTCTTCCAACTATGAATGCCACTCCGTTCAGCGCTAAGGTTCCATCCAGCACTGTACAGAAGAAGGATATTCAGATTCCGGATTTCTTAAAGAACAGATAAAGAACAGACATCAAGCCCCCTTACAGCGGAAGCCAGTAAGGGGGCTTGTTTTTTCTGTTTAAGAACTGGAAAGAAATTCCTGTACAAACAAAGGGGGAGAGAAAACAAAGGGATCAGTGGCAGAAGAAGGTGCCGCATTTGGTATCGTGGCAGTTACATGCATTGTGGCCTTCGATATCAATGGCGGAAGCAGTACAGCGGCAGTTGTCGTTGTAAGTGCATTCTTTCGCTTTGCAGTCGATCTGAATCTTTTCGCATCCGCAGCCTCCATCAGACACCTGATTGGTGAAGCCCCCGGTTCCTTTTTCACGGAAGCTTCCGCAGGCAGTGTCCGTGGAACTGTGGGCTCTGTCTCCAAGAACCTCAATTTCACCCTTGGAGCAAAGCTGGTTCTGGTTGTACATGCATGTAGTGGCAGAACATTTTAAAAGTGTCATAGTGATATCCTCCTTTTTATGACAGAGTCATGTGTCAACTCATGTCTCTGGTCTGGCTGCAGTTCTGTTTTGAAATGCAGCTGCAGTATCAGTATCTGCAAAAAAAATAAGATTATGTATTGTTTTTCAATTTAAAGTGATGCTATAATAAGGACAATATGTCATTTTACGACAAAGGAAGGGAGAGAAATCATGGAGAAAAAAAGAAGCAGCTTTACCAATAAGCTGGGATTTGTTTTAGCCGCCGCCGGATCAGCTGTTGGTCTTGGAAATTTGTGGCGTTTTCCATATCTGGCCGCAAAATACGGCGGAGGAATTTTTTTGCTGGTATATCTCATTCTGGCAGTTACCTTTGGTTTTGCACTGATGATCACAGAAATCGCGTTGGGAAGAAAAACTCGTTTAAGCGCAGTAGGCGCCTATGAGTCTTTGAATAAGAAATTCCGTTTTCTGGGCTATTTATCCAGTGTGGTTCCGTTTATCATTACCCCATATTACTGTGTCATTGGCGGGTGGGTACTGAAATATCTGACCATTTTCCTTACTAATGATGTGAAGCATGCAGCAACGGATGAATTCTTTTCAAACTTTATTGCACAGCCAGGAGCGCCTGTTTTCTTTTTCGTGGTATATGTAGCCTTATCTGTGATTGTGGTTATGCTGGGTGTGGAAGGCGGTATTGAAAAAGCCAGCCGTCTGATGATGCCGGTGCTTATTGTGATGACAGTTTTTATTGCAGGATTTGGTATTATGCAGCCAGGAGCTATGGAAGGAGTCATTTATTATCTGAAACCGGATTTCAGTAAATTCAGCGCAACAACGGTTCTTGCGGCGATGGGACAGCTGTTCTATTCCATGTCTCTGGCCATGGGAATTATGATTACTTATGGTTCCTATATGAAAAAGGAGGCCCATCTGGAAAAATCTGTGCGTCAGATTGAGATGTTTGATACAGGAATTGCTTTTATGGCAGGTCTGATGATCATTCCCGCTGTATTTGCCTTTTCCGGAGGAAGTGAAGAAGCCCTTGGCAAGGGCCCCAGTCTTATGTTTATCACTTTGCCCAAGGTGTTTGAAAGCATGAAGTTCGGAACTCTGGTGGGAGCCATGTTCTTCCTTCTGGTTCTGTTTGCTGCGCTGACCTCATCCATTTCTCTGACAGAGACTCTGGTTTCCATTATTGTGGATAAGACCGGATGGAGTAGAAAGAAGACCTGTATTGTGGTATTGATCTTCCTTCTGGCAGTGGGAATACCGGTTTCTCTGGGCTTTGGAATCTGGAGCTTTATTGCGCCTCTTGGCATGACGCTTCTGGACTTCTGCGACTTTCTGAGCAACAGTGTGATGATGCCTATTGTGGCCTTCCTCACCTGTATCTTTGTGGGATACGTGATCAAACCAAAAGCGATTATCGAGGAAGTAGAAGTAAACGGCACTTTCAAAAGCAAAAAATTTTACACAGTTATTATTAAATACGTTGCTCCGGTATGTCTGATCGCAATTCTTGTCTTTGCGGTTATGGAAGCCATGGGAGTAATTACCGTATAAAAATATATGAGAAAAAAAATATGCCCCGATAAAAAGTTTTCCCTTGACTTTTTGTGGGGTATATGCTATTCTATACCAGTACGTGAGAAAACAAAGCAGAGTTCCACTCTCACCTTAGCGCAGGAAGCGTCTTGGGTTAATATTGCACAGGTACCACAGGCAGAGTGCGTGTGGGTGTAATAGAGGAAGTGTGGACATCTGTCTACGCTTTTTTTCATGTTTAGAAGTAGCAGTGAGGGCGACGAGAGGTTTGTCTATCTAAGATGTATGGAGGTGCACGACAATTAGCAATTTAATGATTAACGAACAAATCAGAGACAAAGAGGTACGCTTAATCGGTCCAGATGGTGCCCAGTTGGGAATCGTATCGGTTAAAGAGGCTATGCTTAAAGCGCAGGAAGCAGGCTTGGATTTAGTAAAGATTGCTCCTCAGGCGAAGCCGCCAGTGTGTAAGATCATCGATTACGGAAAGTATCGTTATGAGCTTGCCCGCAAAGAAAAGGAAGCAAAGAAGAAACAGAAAACCATCGATGTCAAAGAAGTGCGTCTTTCTCCAAACATTGATACCAACGACCTGAAAACAAAAGTAAATGCAGCAAGAAAATTCCTTTCCAAGGGAGACAGAGTAAAAGTAACACTTCGTTTCCGTGGAAGAGAAATGGCACATATGGCAAGCAGCAAGCATGTGCTGGACGATTTTGCAGAACAGCTTGCAGATGTGGCAACTGTGGAAAAGGCTCCAAAGGTAGAAGGCAGAAGCATGACCATGTTTTTATCTGAAAAGAGATAAAATGTTATCAGTTGGCCAATGGCAGACTAACATTAAATAGAACCACGAGGATTAAGGAGGAAATTACAATGCCAAAAATTAAAACATGTAGAGCAGCAGCGAAACGTTTCAAAAAAACAGGAACCGGAAAATTAGTAAGAAATAAAGCTTACAAGAGCCATATCTTAACTAAGAAATCTCAGAAGAGAAAGAGAAATCTTAGAAAATCTACTGTTGTTGATTCTACAAACGTTAAGAATATGAAGAAAGCATTACCTTATTTATAAGATAGAGAAGAAGACGAACAGGAGGAAAATAAGAAATGGCAAGAATTAAAGGCGGCTTAAACGCAAAGAAAAAACATAACCGTACATTAAAACTGGCAAAAGGCTACAGAGGAGCCCGTTCCAAACAGTATAGAGTAGCAAAACAGTCTGTAATGAGAGCACTTACCAGCTCCTACGCAGGAAGAAAACAGAAAAAACGTCAGTTCAGACAGCTGTGGATCGCTCGTATCAACGCAGCAGCAAGAATGAACGGCTTATCCTACAGTAAAATGATGCACGGCCTGAAAGTTGCAAACATCGACATCAACAGAAAGATGCTTGCAGAAATGGCTGTAAACGATGCAGCAGGCTTTGCAGCACTGGCTGAAATCGCAAAAAAAGCAGTTGCATAATATAATCAGGTGATGATTAGAGATTCGGATTTTTCCGAATCTCTTTTTTTTATTGATTAGATTATGAAGAACAAAACGCAAATCTCTTAAATTTTTATAAATTTATACTTGAAATCAAAAACACATAATGCTATAATCATGACATTAAAGTTTTAGCGAATGAAAGTAAAACGAAAAATAAGGAGGAGAATATTATGAGAAATTGGAAAAAAGCGTTAAGCGTTACTGCAGCAGCTGCAGTAGCGGTATCCGCATTAGCAGCTCCGGTATCTGTGCAGGCAGCAGAGGAAACCTTTAAAATTGGAAGCATTGGTCCTATGACCGGAAGCGCAGCTGTTTATGGAAATGCAGTTATGAATTCCATTCAGATTGCAGTGGATGAGATCAATGAAGCTGGCGGCGTAAACGGATATCAGCTGGAGTTCAATCCACAGGATGATGAGAACGATGCAGAGAAAACAGTAAACGCATACAACACCCTGAAAGACTGGGGAATGCAGATGCTTCTTGGTACAGTAACTTCTGCTCCATGTATCGCAGTAGAAGCAGAAGCAATGAATGACAACATGTTCCTTCTGACTCCATCTGCTACTGCAGTAGAGAGTATTTCCGGTGAAAATGCATTCCGTGTATGCTTCGCAGACCCGGCACAGGGAACTGCATCCGCAAAATTTATTGGCGAGAATAAACTGGCAGAGAAGATTGCGATCATTTATGACAGCTCCGATGTATATTCTTCCGGAATCTATGGTGCATTCCAGGCAGAAGCACAGAACCAGCCATTTGAGATCGTAGCAGCAGAAGCTTTTACTGCTGATAACAAGACAGACTTCTCCGTACAGCTTCAGAAAGCTAAGGATGCAGGTGCGGATATGGTATTCGTTCCGTTCTACTACAATGAGATCGCTCTCGTATTAAAACAGGCTTCCGATATGGGCTTTGCTCCTAAGTGGTTTGGTGTAGACGGTATGGACGGTATTCTTTCTGTAGAAGGTTTTGATACCTCCCTTGCAGAAGGCGTTACCCTTTTAACACCATTCAGCGCAACTGCAGAAGATGAAAAAACTCAGAACTTTGTAACTAAATATAAAGAGCTTTATAAGGAAGTACCGAATCAGTTTGGTGCAGATGCTTACGATGGCGTTTATATTTTAAAAGCAGCCCTTGAGCAGGCAGAAGCAACTCCGGATATGGAGCCAAGCGAGCTTTGCGACCTTTTAAAAGCTGCTATGCAGGAAATCTCCTTTGATGGTATCACCGGTACAGGAATTACCTGGGGTGCAGATGGAGAACCTGTAAAAGAGCCCATCGTTGTAGAAATTAAAGACGGCGCTTATGAATTTGTAAAGTAAAGCAGTGATTAAAGTCCCGGCAGGAATGATCTGCCGGAGATATCCGGCAGGGGGTTGTACTGGCAACCTCCTGTTTTGGTTATCTGATCATACAAATCCCTGTAAAAAATAAAGAGGTGTCTTATGAGTTTATTGTCCTATTTAATTAATGGAATCAGCCTGGGTTCGGTATATGCGATTATCGCGCTGGGCTATACCATGGTCTATGGTATTGCCAAGATGCTGAATTTTGCCCATGGCGATGTCATCATGGTGGGAGGTTATGTGGCTCTTACGATGATGATGAGTGCAGGTGTACATCCCATCGTTGCCGTTTTGGCAGCGGTTGTTGTCTGTACGGTACTGGGTGTTCTCATTGAACGCGTGGCATACCGTCCTCTGAGAAATGCAGCTTCCCCTCTGGCAGTACTGATCACAGCCATTGGTGTGAGCTATCTTCTTCAGAATGTGGTTCTTCTGATTTTCGGCTCCAGTCCCAAATCCTTCCAGTCTGTTGTGGGAGTTCCGGATCTGAAGCTGGCAGGAGGTTCCCTTGTGATCACAGGAGAAACCATGGTAACCATCCTGGGCTGTATTGTAATCATGGTGGGATTGACTGCTTTTATTAACAAAACGAAGCCGGGGCAGGCTATGCTGGCTGTTTCTGAAGACAAGGGAGCGGCGCAGCTGATGGGAATCAATGTAAATGGAACCATTGCTCTAACCTTTGCCATTGGTTCCGGACTTGCAGCTATTGCAGGTGTTCTTCTCTGTTCCGCATATCCGTCCCTTTCTCCGTATACCGGAGCCATGCCTGGAATCAAAGCCTTTGTAGCAGCAGTATTTGGTGGTATCGGTTCCATCCCCGGCGCAATGGTAGGGGGTATTCTTTTGGGGGTAATTGAAATCCTGGGTAAGGCATATATTTCCTCACAGCTTGCAGATGCCATTGTATTTGCGGTATTGATCGTGGTACTTCTTGTGAAACCTACAGGCTTGTTTGGTAAGAATATTCAGGAGAAAGTGTAGGTGGAAAAATGAAGAGCAAAACTTTTAAAAGTAACTTGATTACATATGGCATTGTTATAGTAACCTTTGCGATTGTACAGACCTTATTAAATGCAGGAAAAATTTCCAGTCTGATCCAGGGACTTCTGATTCCTATCTGCGTGTATGTGATCCTGGCGATTTCTCTGAACCTGGTAGTGGGAATTTCCGGAGAACTGAGTCTTGGCCATGCAGGCTTTATGTGTGTGGGAGGCTTTGCCAGCGCTTTTTTCTCAAAGTACACTATGACCAGTATTCCTTCCACAGGGGTACGGTTTACACTGGCAATTCTTATTGGCGCGGCAACGGCGGCAGTATTTGGCGTTCTCATTGGAATTCCCGTACTTCGTCTTCGAGGAGATTATCTGGCTATTGTAACTCTGGCCTTTGGCGAGATCATCAAAAACGTGATCAATATTTTTTATGTGGGAGTGGACAGTCAGGGATTTCATATCTCCTTTAAGGATCAGTTTTCCATGGGAATGGAGCCTACTGGAAAAATGCTGATCAGCGGTCCCCAGGGAATCACAGGAACACCCAAGGATTCCACATTCTTCATTGGAGTGATTCTGATTCTGATTACCCTGTTTATTGTACTGAATCTCATTAATTCCAGAGAAGGAAGAGCAATCATGGCAATCCGTGACAACCGGATCGCAGCGGAATCCATTGGAATCAGTGTTACCAAATACAAATTAATGGCATTTACCATTTCCGCTGCTCTTGCAGGTATGGGCGGTGCCTTGTATTCTCATAACCTGGCAACGCTACAGGCATCTAAATTCAACTTCAATACCTCCATTTTGATACTGGTATTTGTTGTGCTTGGAGGAATTGGAAATATCCGCGGTTCTATTATTGCGGCTGTGGTACTGACACTGCTTCCGGAGCTGCTCCGTGGATTAAGCGATTACCGTATGCTGTTCTATGCCATCGTTCTGATCGTTATGATGCTTCTGAACTGGGCGCCTAAGGCAATCCAGTGGAGAGAACGCATGGTACAGACCTTGTTTAAGAAAAGAAAGGAGGCATAAATCATGGCAATGCTGGATGTAAATCACTTGAATATTTCTTTTGGCGGTCTTCATGCCGTGGATGATTTTTATGTTTCCATTGAAAAAGGACAGCTCTACGGACTGATTGGACCCAATGGTGCAGGAAAGACCACCATTTTTAATCTTCTGACCGGAGTATATAAACCAGATGAGGGAAAAATCCTTCTGGATGGACAGGATATCACCGGAAAGAAAACACTGGAAATTAATAAGGCGGGAATCGCCCGTACGTTTCAGAACATTCGTCTCTTTGACAAGCTGAGTGTACTGGATAATGTAAAGGCAGGGCTTCATGAGCATAACAAATACAGCTTATTAACCGGAATTTTCCGTCTTCCGAAATACTATAAAACAGAAAAACATATGGATGAAGAAGCAATGGAGCTTCTTAAGGTTTTTGATCTGGATCAGGAGGCGCAGACTCTGGCATCCAATCTTCCATATGGAAAACAGAGAAAACTGGAAATTGCCAGAGCGCTTGCAACAAAGCCGAAGCTTCTTCTGCTGGATGAACCTGCGGCAGGCATGAACCCCAACGAAACGGCGGAGCTTATGGATACCATCCGTTTTGTCCGGGATCATTTTGATATGACCATTCTTCTGATCGAGCATGATATGAAACTGGTGTCAGGCATCTGTGAAGCTTTGACCGTATTGAATTTTGGTCATGTGCTGGCTCAGGGTGAGACCATGGAGGTTCTCCATAATCCTGAGGTGGTTAAGGCATATCTGGGAGAATAGGAGGAAGTACAATGGCATTACTGGAAGTAAAAGACATCCAGGTTTATTATGGGATGATTCAGGCATTAAAAGGAATTTCCTTTGAGGTAAACCAGGGCGAAGTTGTGGCATTGATCGGAGCCAACGGAGCTGGAAAAACCACCACTCTTCACACCATTACCGGACTGCTCCGCGCAAAATCCGGTCAGATTCTTTTTAATGGAAAAGAAATCTCCAAGGTACCGGCGCATAAGATTGTTACCATGGGAATGGCGCATGTGCCAGAGGGCAGAAGAGTGTTTGCCAACATGACTGTTTTGCAGAATCTGAAAATGGGCGCTTATACACGAAGCGATAAGGGAGAGATTGAAGAATCTATTCAGAAGGTTTACCAGCATTTCCCACGTCTGAAGGAACGTCAGAATCAGATTTCCGGTACGTTAAGCGGTGGTGAACAGCAGATGCTTGCCATGGGCCGGGCGCTGATGAGTAAACCCAATATCATCCTGATGGATGAACCGTCTATGGGATTGTCTCCCATTTTTGTAAATGAGATTTTTGAGATTATCAAGGAAGTCAGCCAGGATGGAACCACGGTTCTTCTGGTGGAGCAGAATGCAAAGAAGGCTCTTTCCATTGCAGATCGGGCGTATGTTCTGGAAACTGGAAAAGTGACACTGGAAGGTGCGGCAAGCGATCTTCTGCACGATGAATCAGTGCAGAAAGCATACCTGGGAGAATAATCAGGAAAAGGAGGAGAATTACATGGAACCTTTTGTAATCACCATTGCAAGACAATATGGAAGCGGTGGACGTACCGTGGGAGAAATGTTGTCAAAGAAGCTGGGAATTGGATATTATGATAAGCAGATCATTCATATGGCCTCAGATGCCAGTGGAATCGATTTGAAGCTGTTTGGAAAGGTAGAAGAAGGAAACCGGGTTGGCGGTTCTCTGTTTGCAAAAACAGGGCTGTATAAGGGAAAACTGATTCCTCCTGACAGCAAGGATTTTATTTCCGATGAGAATCTGTTTAACTATCAGGCGAAGGTGATCCATGACCTGGCAGAAAAGGAATCCTTTGTGGTGATTGGACGGTGTGTCAATTATGTGTTAAAAGACCGTCCCAATACCCTGCGGGTATTTGTACACGCGCCATGGGAGTTCCGTATGGAGCAGGCAACTGCCAAGATTGGCGGAACAGAGGAAGAAGTAGCCAGATTCCTTTTAAAGGATGACAAGCGGAAACAGGACTATTACAGACGTTTTGCCGGTGGCGTGTGGAACGATGCCACCAATTACGATCTTTGCCTTAACAGTGGAAAGCTGGGCTTTGAAAAATGTGTGGAGGCTATTGAGGCTCAGATGAAGATCATGCAGAGCGCAGGAAAATAAGTTCCCAAATACCTGTACAAATGTGTACAGGTATTTTTTTTGGCCGGAAAGACATATATTGTCTGGAGAAGGAAACAGAATGGAAGAAAGTAAAATGAGAAAACACGCAGGTGTGCTGCTTATGGTGTTATCCGCACTGGGGATTCTGGCTATGTGGAAAACGGCAGGAGAAATAAAAACATCAGGTGGAAGTTCTGCAGAAACCACTTCTTTGGTGCACCGGGAAGCGCCCAAAATGGCGCTGACCTTTGATGACGGGCCAAACCGAAAATATACGCCGCTGCTTCTTGAAGGCTTAAAGGAGCGAGGTGTTGTTGTCACTTTCTTTCTGATGGGAAAAAATATAGAAGGAAATGAAGAACTGGTGCAGCAGATGGAAACAGAGGGACATTTGATTGGAAACCACACGTATCATCATGTGCAGCTAAGTAGGATTTCCAAGGAAAAGGCCAGGAGGGAAATTGAAAAAACAGGAAATGAAATTTATGAGATTACAGGAAACTATCCCTTGTATGTCCGGCCGCCCTTTGGAGAGTGGCCCAAAAATCTGGAACAGGAGCTGTCTGTAATTCCGGTGCTCTGGGATATTGATACACTGGACTGGAAATGCCAGGATACCGACATGGTAGTGAACGCAGTGAAAGAAAATGCCAAAGACGGTTCCATTGTTCTTATGCATGACGGATATGCAAGTACCGTGGAGGCGGTATTTCAGATTGTAGATTACTTTCTGGAACAGGGATATGAATTTGTGACAGTGGATCGTCTTCTGGAGGTATAAGCTGATTTCCGGCAGGAGCGGTTGAAAAAACAATGGGGATGTCGTATAATGAGAACAAATGTACGCGGATATTTCGGAATGGGAGAGAAACTATGGATTTATTTGAATATGCAAAAAGCAAGACTCTGGATCGGGAATCGCCTCTGGCTTCCCGTTTGCGTCCTACTACGCTGGAAGAGGTGGTGGGACAGGAACATATTGTAGGGAAGGATAAGCTCCTTTACCGGGCAATTAAGGCAGATAAGCTGACTTCTGTTATTTTTTACGGACCTCCGGGAACCGGTAAGACCACCCTTGCCAAGGTGATCGCCAATACCACCAGCGCCTCTTTCACGCAGATCAATGCCACTGTGGCCGGGAAGAAGGATATGGAAGAGGTGATCCGTCAGGCCCAGGATGATCTGGGAATGTATGGGAGAAAAACAATTTTATTTATCGACGAGATTCATCGCTTCAATAAGGGACAACAGGATTATCTCCTGCCTTTTGTAGAGGATGGAACCATCATTCTTATAGGAGCCACCACAGAGAATCCTTATTTTGAAGTGAACAGCGCGCTCTTGTCCCGCTCCATTATCTTTGAACTGTATCCTCTGAGCCAGGAGAATATCCGCTCCTTACTTTTGCGGGCAGTGGAAGATCCCATAAAGGGAATGGGAAGCTATGGCGCCGTTATTGAGGAGGAAGCCCTTGATTTTCTTGCAGATCTTGCAGGAGGAGACGCCAGAAGCGCTTTAAATGCAGTGGAGTTAGGAGTCCTTACCACACCGCGAAGCGAAGACGGAAAGATTCATATTACCCTGGATGTGGCTTCGGAGTGTATTCAGAAGCGGGTGATTCATTACGACAAAAAAGGAGACAATCATTACGATATCATCTCTGCTTTTATAAAAAGTATGCGGGGCTCTGATCCGGATGCAGCTGTCTATTATCTTGCCAAGATGCTGTATGCAGGAGAAGATGTCAAATTCATAGCCAGAAGAATTATGATCCTGGCTTCGGAAGACATTGGAAATGCCGATCCCCAGGCCCTTTGCGTGGCGGCAGCAGCGGCCCAGGCCGTGGAGCGGGTGGGCATGCCGGAATCCCAGATCATACTTTCTCAGGCCGTTACCTATATGGCCTGTGCGCCTAAGAGCAATTCCGCAGTCAATGCCATTGCCGCTGCCATGGACTCTGTGAAACGGACAAAAACCACCGTTCCCTCACACCTTCAGGACGCCCATTATGGCGGCCATGAGAAGCTGGGACACGGAGTTGGATACCGTTATGCTCACAATTATCCCAATCACTATGTAAAACAGCAGTATCTTCCTTCTGAGATTGCAGATGCGCGATTCTATGAGATGGGAGATTTGGGATGCGAGAAGGAATGGAAGGAACGTCTGGAACGGATCAAAGGAGAAGCAGAATAAAAGAAAAACAGAAGAGAGAATCAGACATAAAAATGGAGGAGCTTATAAAAGCTCCTCCATTAAAATTCCATAAATGTCCTGACATTTTTTACTCCATTTTCTGCGAATGGATCGGGCAGCCTCTTTGTTGGGGGCGTGGATGGTCAGATCCAGAAGGGAACTGCCCCGCTCTATCAGCTGGCAACGGACTGCATAACCGCCCTGAGAGGTTTCATAATCATCTGCAGGCATGAGGATCTGCTCCTTTTCCTGGCAATCGTGGATCTTCAGATAGTCTCTTACCTCTGATTTGATATCGGAGGAAAGCTCATTCTCAAAGTAGGAGAGTGTAGTCAGACCTTCTTCTGTTACCTGATAAAAAGAAGTGTTTTCTTTGGTTTCCATTTTTAGTAAATCTGCTTCCACCAGTTCGGAAATAGCCTGCTGCAGGTGAAAATAATTGGTGTATTCCCGCTCCAGGATAAACTCGGAAATCTGTGAATTGGACAGAGTTTCTCTTGCATGATGGAGCATGTAAAGAATGATTAATTTGTACGTTGTAAATGGTGTTGCCATAATAACCTCCTTAAGGCTTCCCGTACGCCTTTCCCTGATAACTTCCCTGTTCCTTCATCTTATGATGGAGGAGATTTAATACTTCTCTTTTGCGGCTGGCCCACAGAGGTGCGATCAAAAGATCCTTAGGACCGTCTCCGGTGATGCGGTGGATCACAATGGAGGGAGACAGATGTTCCAGGCAGTCGATCAGAAGATCCAGATATTCTTCTCTTTCATATACCTGAAACAGACCTTTTTTGTAATCGGAAGCCAGATCAGTACCGCGAAGGACATGAAGCAGCTGAAGCTTGATGCCCTGTATCTCTCTGGTGTTTAAATATTCCATGGTAGAAAGGATGTCTTCTTTGGTTTCTCCAGGAAGGCCCAAAATGGTATGCACGATTACCGTGATATTTCTCAGGCGAAGTTCTCTTACCGCTTCTTCAAAACAGGAGAGAGGATATCCTCTCCGTATATACTGTGCAGTAGCGGGATGGATGGTCTGAAGGCCAAGTTCCACCCACACAGGCTTGATCTGATTAAGACGTCCCAGAAGAGAAAGTACCTCTTCTCCCAGACAGTCCGGCCGTGTTCCAATAGAAAGTGCTACCACAGAAGGATGGGAAATGGCCTCTGTAAAAATACGTTCCAGATATTCCACTGGTCCGTAGGTATTGGTATACGCCTGAAAATAGGCAATATACTTTGAAATGGGGCGCTTGGCAGACAAAAGGGCAATCTGGCTGTTGATCTGCTCTGTGATGGAGAGAGAAGCATCTGCGGCAAAATCACCGCTTCCTCCCTCGCTGCAGAAAATACAGCCCCGGCGGCCAATCTTGCCATCACGGTTGGGACAGGACATACCGCCGTTTAAGGTGACCTTGTAAACCTTCTCTCCAAACTGACTCCGCAGCATGTAATCCAGAGAAAAATAAGGCTTTTCTCCCCAGCGCGTTTTTGTGGTACTGCTGCTCATGCCTGAGTTTCCTGAGAATCCGGAAGTTCCTCTGTTTCTTCTTCCTTGGGAATGTAGTGATCAAAAATCTTTACCAGGAATTTGGAATTCAGATAAGCGATCACAGAAAATCCCATCAGGAATACCAGCATCAACAGCGTGGACTGGATTCGGAAATCTGGAATAAAGAAAATGCCAAGAGGCAGCAGGGTGATTACCAGCATCAAAAAGGTGTATGGAAGATGTCGGATCGCCATGAGGAAGGAATTGGTGAAGGTGTTTTTTAAGGAATTATAAAATTTAGCCAACACCGGATAAACATACAGCAGTAAAAGTGCATATAAGAGAGTAAAGGCGATAAATACGCAGAACAGTACTCTGGAAAGATTTCCTTCCATATTGTTGACAATGTTCAGGTCAAAGAACAAAATAACTGCGGTAACCAGCATGATCAGGTGAATAATGGTTGCCTGCTTGAAGTTTTCCTTGAAGGATTTAAAAAAGCTTCGGATAATGTAGGATTCCTCATTACGTACCATTTTCATGGTGACATAATAGGTGGCTGTAATGGCAGCACCTGCGGTAACAATGGGAAGACAACAGAGCAGACACACCAGGTTCAAGATAATCAGGTCAGCGACTCTGCCCATGAAAACAAAGAATTTGTTGTCCATGTTAAAAAAACGGTTCATATTGATTACTCCTTTATGTATACATAGTTCTTATTGAATAGTATAGCGAAAACGACCTGAAAAAGCAATGAAAAATAAATGTCCCCAAAAGAGGAAAAAAAGGGTATAATGAGTAACATATCAGAAAGAGAGGAAGAACGTATTATGAGAAAATATGAAACTGTACTGGACCTCCATACCCATACCATTGCCAGCGGACATGCCTATTGTTCCATTCGGGAAATGGCATCTGCAGCAGCAAACAAAGGGCTTTCTCTTCTGGGAATCACAGAACATGCACCCAAAATGCCGGGAACCTGCCACAATTTTTACTTCCACAATCTGAAGGTGGTTCCAAGAGAAATGTACGGAATCCGTCTGCTTCTTGGTTCTGAGGTGAACATTCTGGATACGAAGGGAACCATAGACCTGGAGGAAAAGGAACTGCGTCATATGGATGTGGTCATTGCCAGCCTTCATACCCCTTGTATGAAGCCGGGAAGTGTGGAAGAAAATACAGAGGCTCTGATTCAGGCCATGAAAAATCCATATGTAAACATCATCGGACATCCAGATGACGGACGTTATCCCACAGATTACAAGGCACTGGTACAGGCAGCAGGGGAATATCATAAGGTGCTGGAACTGAATAACCATTCTCTGGACCCCACCTGCTTCCGCCAGAACGCTCACGAAAATGACAGAAAGATGCTTGCCCTTTGCCGGGAATATAAGGTACCGGTGGTTATGTCAAGCGATGCGCACTTTGATACCTATATCGGAGAATTCCCCAATGCGATACAGCTCCTTGAAGAAATGGATTTTCCGGAAGAACTGGTGCTGAATCGGTCAGTGGAAGCCGTCCTGCCGTACGTAAATGCAGGAAAAAAATAACGGCTTGTGTGGATAAGAAGAGGAGGACTGGATATAGGATTTTGATAGGGAAATTAAATACAGATATAGGAAATAATAAAATTATCAGAACAATTTCAGATACGGTGTTTTCGTTGCGTTAGATATTACAATGGAAACGATATCTACAGATATATAAAGAGAGAGCATATAGCATACAGCAATGTTATATACTCTCTTTTTTGTTTCTGCTATTTGTTATTATTTCTGGGATAAGGCTTTTTTTCATCGGTTAATTCAGCAAGATAATCCATACTGGTATTGAGCGCGAGGGCAATTTGTCTACATTGTTCAAAAGAATAATAACGTTTTCCACGCTCAATTTTAGAATAATCACTTTGATCGATTCCTGTTAAATGCTGCATTTTAATTTGTGTATAACCGCGTTCTTTTCGTAAATCTTTAAGTCGTGACATTTGAGCACCTCATTTTTGAATGATTATGGCGTATTGACCTATTGACAATAGGGTGAAATTGACCTATTATTTTAAGTAAATACTTGTGGTTGAAAAATAAGAAAGAATTGAATTGTAGTTATTATGTATATAACAAAAGAAGTATATGCAAAAATTATTGGAGGCATCGTAGATGCTACATATGAAACAGGGGGCATTCTTGGAGAAGTTGCTGGGATTGTCTGCCATGTTGAATTGGATATGGGACTAGGGCAGCCAGGAATGAACAAATGTTATTATTCACCCGATACTCAAAAACTGAATAAATGTATTTCTATGTGGCAGAAACATAATATTAATTTTTGTGGAATTTTTCACTCTCATTTAGGAAATAATGAAACTCTTTCAGAAGGCGATTTGTGCTATATAAGAAAGATTATGCTGGCAATGCCGGAGCAAATAAAGAAATTGTATTTTCCTCTTATTGTATTGCCGCAAAATAAGATGAAATTATTTGCGGCTGTCAGATACGAACAGGAAATAAAAATTGTTGAGGACAGTTATAAAATTGTATGATTCCAAACGAAAAGAGTAAAAGAAGGGGAAAAAGAGATGAATGACAGAGGAAAATTTTTATGTGAAAAAGGAGATGCTTATTTTAATGGGGCAGGCATTGAACAAAATTACGAAGAGGCTTTTAAATATTATACTGCTGCCGCAAACCTTGGGTATGCAATGGCTATTAAAAATCTTGGTTTATGTTATGTCATGGGGAAAGGGACAGGGCAGGACGTAAATAAAGCAGTATCAATGTTTCGTATGGCGGCGGATTTAAATAATAAAGAGGCCTACCATAATTTGGGTAAATGTTACTCAGAGGGGATCGGAGTAGAGGTAAATGCACAAAAAGCATTCCAGTGGTATTTGAAAGCAGCGGAGATGAACAGTTCAGATGACCAACAAATTATTGCAATGAACTATGAAAATGGAGAGGGTGTCGGGCAGGATTACTCTGAAGCTGCAAAATGGTATAGGAGAGCGGCAGAACAGGGAAATACATATGCTCAATATAAACTGGGGTGTTTTTATAGGGATGGAAAAGGAGTTGCCACAGATATTCAGGAAGAAAGAAGATGGTTTCACTGTGCGGCTGTAAAGGGAGATATTGAAGCTCAAACAGCTCTCGGGATAGCTCTGACTCAAAGCGATGGCAAAGTTGAAGCTGATTTCAAGGAGTCTTTTGAATGGATAAGAAAAGCGGCAGAGCAGGGCGACTCATTTGCAGAATATACTTGGGGAATATACTGCCTTTATGGGATTACGGTACCGGAGGATCGACAAAAAGCCAGGGAGCTTTTGAAAAGTTGCGCTTCTAAAAATGAGGCTGCATCGGATATGGCTCGGGAGAAATTGTTGGAGTTGGATTTAGAAGATTTGCCTGAGAAAAAAGAAAGTCCAAAGAATAAAAAGGGATTTTTTAGAAAGTGATCTGGAAGAGGGAAGAATATGTTAATGAATAAGAAAGACAAGATGTTTTGGTGGTTGATAGTGATAATAATGAGTGGAGGTATGCTTGCTTTTTCTTATATTATGCTATTTCAAAATATTCCTGTTAGATTAGTTGAGATTGAAAAAGAAATCCAGCGATACGAAGGTGCTGATTTATCACTTCTTTCGGATGATGAATTAATTCTTTTCAATCCGACTGAAGATGAATCCGAGGCATTTCAACTTAGAAGTGCATATAAAAAACTTGAAGCAACAAAGAAAACGCAACAGATATGTGGAGTTTTTTTAATAGTTTCTATTCTTTTTTTGATAGGTTCCTGTATAGGTATATTGCGAACAATCAATAAAAAATAAAGGGGGAAATTATGGGGAAATATTACAAAGATGGAGAAAGAATACAGGGAACAGATGGCAAGAGTGGTTATGATTTAGGAGATTATGTAGTTTTTGATGGGAAAATTTATTACCAACAAGGCGATAGTTGGTATTGCCCAAGTGATGGAAAAACATATCATCGAGAAGGGGATATTATCTATTGCCCGGAAGATGGGAATAGAGGATATATAGATGGAGATTCCTTATATTTCAATGAAGAAAAAAACAGCGAGAAGAATTACAATTATACAGAGAATAGCACATATACAGCAGATGAATCAAAAGGGATAGTTTATTTGATTATTTTTGCTTTCATTCTAAAAATAGCTAGTGAATTTATGAGTTTGTATTTTCAAGACGGGTTAGAAGATGTTTTCGGCATAAACTTACCAGGTTTGATTGTAACAATAGTTATATGGATAATTAGTTCTTTTTCTAAAAAACTGGCAGTGTTGATAGCGTTAGTAATCGTTATGGGAGCATTGGTTATGGGAGCACTTCATAACAATATTTATTTTGCTAGACTTGAAAATGAAAAAATGAATGTTGAACGATTTACCGTACAAAAGATTGCTCATGCAGAAGAGATGAATGTTTTTTATAATTCGATTACGGCATATAACACTTCTGTAATGCGCAGAATCAGTGAAAATTATTATAGGTAAGAATATCTATGATAATAATAAAATTAAGGAGGAAATGAAGATGGAAAAAAGGGAAAGGATTCAAATACCGGAGGGATGCTTTGAAGGAAATTGCGCTGACTGCATTTATGCAAATTGGCGCGACAAGGATTCTTATGGAAGAGTGCATTGTGACGGACCTTATGGGGGATATAATCGGCCAAGCGATCGCAATGGATGTTTTCATTATGAAAGGGCGTAGAGTTTATGAAGAACAAAAATAAAAACATTTTGGCAATGATTTTTCAGGGGATTATTCAGGTCCTTGCATTGGGGGTTAAAAGTACCTGGGCAATCATTAAATTAGGGATTGGAATCAGATAATACATATTGTTAGGAGAAACAAAGATGAAAAGAAAAATGATAGCGTTATGTGCTATGGCGATGGTGAGTTGTTTGTTTACAGCCTGTGGGAAGTCAGATGCCTCATCGGACATTGTGGGAACCTGGGTGGATGTAGAAAATGAAAATATAAAATTCATTTTTAATTCTGACGAAACCTGGCAGTATGTAAGTAACGGTGGCCCAGCGCATGGAACGTGGCAGCTCACGGAAGGCAAGGACAATGAAATTCAGATGCCATCAGAGTCAGGCTTAGGACAGGATATGTGGCATGTGGGTGGGGTACATGAGTTTTCCATTGACGGAAATATTTTGACCCTGGATGGAGTTGGAGAATATGAAAAAGAATGACAGCACGTTGTAAATAGTAAATAGCTCAAATTTTCTGCATCAATAATGAGGTTGGTGTGAAAATTTGGGCTTTTATAAGCCAGGAGGAAAGTATGGAAAAGATTGTATGTAAGAAATGTGGACATTTAAATGATGAAACACAAATTTTTTGCGCTAATTGTGAGGAAGTATTGAGTGATTCCATACATGGAAAAAAATACCTTGAACAGCAGAAAAAAACACAGAAAGCGAAACGCACAAGAGGTAAGATACTGTGTGTAATGGCAATTTTATTATTGATTTCATGCGCTGTATTTTGGCATCTTTCTGAAAAGGAAAAAGTTCAGGGGATTTGGAAAGGAAAGGAGGGGGTGCTGTTTCTTGAACCAAATGGAGAAGCAAGCATTTTTAATGCCTCATTCCTAGAAGAAGGGGATTATAAATGGAAGTTTCGTCCAGGTAACAGATTGATTTTAGTAAATGTAGATACTCCCACAATAAAGACGGAGTATAAGGTTAAATTTGATGGAGAAGAACTGGAATTGACTGAAACGGCGGATAATTTAAACGTGTATTCGTTTTGGGCACAGTCGCAGTATGTTTTTCCGTAATACAAATTTCAATGTATGATTGTTAGAGAACAGGAGAGAAAACAATGGAAAATATAAAAGTATTCAAAGGGATTGATAAGCAATTAAATAAACGTATAACAATGAATTGTATTATTAGCAGTATATTATTTTTGTTTGCATTTTTTCAATTGGTCCGTATACCGTACCGCTATGGATACAACAATCATTATGACAGATTAATTACATTTTATACAATTTTAAAATATGTAATGCTGATCTTGGCAGTAACACAGATAGCTTTGTGGATTACTACCCGTAAAAATCAGATTGAAATTTATGCTGACAGGATTAAGGTATCCACAGTAGAAATCAAAATGATGTGTTTATGGAAAAAAATGGATTATGAACTATTATTTTCCGATATACAGATGGTATCAACAAGGATAATAGAAAACTGTAAATATGTGGTGATTATTGCAGGAGTAGAGTATAAGATTTCGCTCGAAGATGCAGAAAAATGTGTTGAAGTATTGAGACGTATGAAAAATTATACGGTGTCATAAAGGGAACATCTTGAGGAGATCACAAAATGAAAAAGAATCATTTTTTCTGGCTGCTTATGTTGGTGACAGCAATTTTTGTAGGCTATATGTTTTTGTGGATAGCTGGCAGTCGAGTGGAAGAAAAATCATATAAGGAAGATACAACGCTGACGACAACGAGTTCATTTGACGAGTTTTCCAAAGAGGTTGTAGATTTGATAAAACGGTATGATGGAAACAGCATAGATTCTGAGGATGTTTCTATGCCCTTTTATTCAAGGCGGCTCATTGTGCAAGGAAAAGGAGAAGCCCTTGATTTATCTTCCTATGGAGCCAAAGAGGTCATACAGGGAATTGATTACTTGTATGTTATGCAGTTTACAACGCAGGAAATGGCAGAACAGGCTTGTGAAGTATTAAGTAATATGGAAGCAGTTGAATATTGCGAACCAGATCAATATACAGAGGCAACCGAATACGAAGAAAATATGGAGCATATGTCCTGGGGTGTTTCGCATATTGGAGCGGACGCTTATGCAGAACGCGTCAAGGCTATGACAGACGCAGAAATTACAGTTGCAGTGGTGGATTCCGGAGTATATAAGCATCCTTTCTTAAAAGATAGAATTGTAGAAGGGGGAAGGGATTTTATTGATGATGACATGAAGCCGGATGATGAACATTCACATGGAACTCACGTTGCAGGGACGATCGTAGATTGCACACCGGGATTGAATGTAAAAATATTGCCGGTAAGGGTACTCGGATCGAACAATAGAGGTAGTAATCTGGTAATCAGTCTGGGAGTTCATTATGCTGCTGAACAAGGAGCAGAGATTATCAATATGAGCCTCGGAGGTGCAAAGAACCAAGTGGTGGACAATGCTGTTAGATATGCAGTCCATAAAGGCTGTACTGTGGTGGTAGCTGCCGGAAACGATTCCAGTAATACGGAAAATGTATCGCCTGCGCATATGGAAGAATGTATTACTGTTGCAGCAATTAATGATCAATTGGAAAAAGCAGATTTTTCCAACTGGGGAGAAAGCGTGGATTTTGCGGCTCCAGGAGTGGATATTCTCAGCTGTGTGCCAAGGTTTTTTATGGGGATTCAGTACGGAGATGCAAAAGGAATTATGCGTGGAACTTCCATGGCAACACCGCACATATCAGCTCTTGCAGCTATGATTAAATTGGAAAATCCGTCTGTGACATCCGAGGGAATTCAAAATATCATGATAGAGAACTCCATGGATTTGGGTGAAGCTGGCCGAGATCTTGATTATGGATGGGGAATGCCGGATTTCTCAAAAGAAGAAGAGAAACAGGAAACAGATTTCCTGACATGGTATAAAGAGGTCTTGGAGGAATATAAACTACTGGCAGAAAATAGATTTGATTACAGTATGCGGGAACAGACTCAGTATGCCAATGAGGGTGTTTGGAATTTCAGCGGTTTAGAGCAATATGAGGTATATTACAGGTTGGTGGATCTTGCAAATGATGGATTTCCAGAACTGTTGATCTCTGTAAATGAAAAAAATGCCCCGAAAAATATTGTGGATATTTTTGGAATACAAGATGGAATCCCCACTGCCGTAATTGAAAGTAATGCGTCTGTGGGATATCGTTCCCAATACTATATTACCACGGATAACCGTATTAAAAATGTAGGGTCAGGCGGAGCCGTAAATAGCAGTGTCAATTATTATACATTGCCTATGGACAGTGTTTTTCCAAAACTAACAGAACAGTATGTCTATGATGGTTGGGATGGTGATAAATATACCTATATAAATGAAGAAGGTGTATCTGAAAAT
The DNA here is from genome assembly GCA_937900135.1 of uncultured Blautia sp. Taxonomy (GTDB): domain Bacteria; phylum Bacillota; class Clostridia; order Lachnospirales; family Lachnospiraceae; genus Blautia_A. The sequence goes on from CALCDJ010000080.1 coordinate 78,296, forward strand.
ATTTCGCTGGAACAATATGAAACCGTATTATCGGAGGCAGATGTTGACATAGTAAGTGAATGGACTCTTTTATATGAGACAGGAGCAGGAATACAAATCGAAGTAGAGTTGGAAGATGAGGAAAAACAAGAAAATATAGAAAGTACTATATCTGCATATCAGGGGATTTTTATGAAGGGAGATATATTTATCAGTACTCCATTATATCCTTTGGATCAATCTGAAACAGGAGCGGTTGGAATTGTCTATCGTACATCAAGGCCAACATGGGGAGCGTATGGTGTCGATAGCGATATACTGGAAACGATTGGCGAAATATATGTGGGAGAATCTGGAAACTCATATCAAATTATAGGAGATGGTGGTTCTTGCCAACTGTTTTATACAGAAGAAGGGATTGAAATTCAGGGCAGCTCTGATTATGATGGAAATTATATTCAGGTATCAAACAGTGGAGCAAATATGGATTTTTCAGAAGTATGGCTGGATATCCCGGAACAATCGGGAAATGAGGCGGCGGATGCGGCTCAGACCATCAGTACAGTGGAAAGTGCAGCTGAATATATTTTGCCGAATAGTGATTCTGTTGAGATAACGGCAGATCAGTTATCTCAGTTGACAGCTGAACAGCTGATGCTTGCGAGAAACGAAATTTATGCAAGGCATGGACGACAATTCGATACACCGGAAATACAGCAATATTTTAACTCGAAATCTTGGTATGTACCACAATATACACCGGATGAGTTTGATGCGATTCAGGATGGGATTTTTAATGAGATAGAACGCAGAAATATTGAATTGATTCTCCAGGAAGAAAATTAATACAGGGAAAAATAAAAGAATATTTCATACGGGTATGAGGTTTTATCATTTAAAAAGAATAAATCAATCATAAAAACAAAGGGAGAGTGTATAACACACAGAGGCGTTATTGCTCTCTCTTTAATTTTTATTAACTTACATAAGCAAGAAAAATCGCTACAATAGGGGTAAGCAGTATCAGTATAATAGAGTGTTTTTTAAAGTCGGAAAAGAAATGGCAATGTTTATAACTGCATGATATAATACTTTCATGACTAATGGGCTGGAGGTTTTTATTATGGAAGACAGAGAAATTGTCAGGAGACATTATTGGTTTTCCGGGCGTGTGCAGGGAGTCGGTTTTCGGTATCGGGCGTTTTACATTGCGCAGAGTCTGGGATTGTCGGGCTGGGTCAGAAATTCATGGGATGATCGCGTAGAGATGGAAGTGCAGGGGACCAGAGAGGCGATTTCTCAGATGCTTGTGCGGCTTCAGGAACAGCGCTTTATTGACATAGAGAGAATCGAGGAAAAAGTGATTCCTGTAGAAGGAGATCTGGGGTTTTCCATCAAATAATAAGTCTTAAACGCTGAAAAAAATAAATAAATTATGAATTTTTGAAAAATAGCTTGCCCTTCACGATTTAGCGTGTTAAAATATCAGTGTTGAATTGTGAGAACGTATGAAACAACATGGCTGATCGGGAACACCTGGTCGGCCAGAATATTTAAAGGAGCAAGGTATGAGTAAAAAGATTAGAACGGAAGCAGTAGATCATCTATTTGAAGCAATTCTGTGTCTGAAGGACAAAGAGGAATGCTACACATTTTTCGAGGATGTCTGCACCATCAATGAACTTCTTTCTTTATCTCAGCGTTTCGAGGTTGCTAAGATGTTGATGGATAAGAGGACATATCTGGATATTTCAGAGAAAACAGGCGCATCCACAGCAACGATCAGTCGTGTGAATCGCTCTCTCAACTACGGAAACGATGGATATGAAATGGTATTCTCCAGAATGCGTGAAAAAGAGAATTCAAACGAAGAATAAGAAAAACTGAAAAAAGAGATCAAAAAAGCCCATGGCATCTGAGATAACATTCTCAAAGCCATGGGCTTTTTTCGCAGTACAGAAAATTTCTTTATTCTTTTTTGGGTTTCTTGGAAGGTTTCTTAGGCTCTTCCGGGCGCAGGCTGTCCACTAACTGTTCGATCAGCATTTTCTTTACATAGACATCAAAACTCAAAAGACCAATAAAAGAAAACAGCTTCAGAAATTCCCGATCTTCGTCCGGGGCATCCTGGAACGTGTCCTGGGCGGCATGATAACGGCGCAGAAGGTCTTTCTTGAGACATTCGATCTGAGCCTTTTCCAGACTGAAGACTTCGTTGTAAATATAGGTCAGATCCTTCTCGCCGGTGGATTTAAAATATTTCTCCGTAATGGGATGGAGCAGTGTCTGAATATCGCTGATGGATAAAATATTTTTGAAATAATAAATAAAAATCAGCAGAAGAAGATGTTCCCTGGAATAACGTTTCTTTTCCGGAGAGGGAAGAAGGTCATTCTTGGCATAATTATTAATCATTGTCTTGGTCAGAATCTTATCTTCCGGGTGACGCTTGGTGGAAGAAAGCTGGGATTCCATAAAAGTAGTGACCTGATCCATATAAAGATCAATGTTAGGGAGATCTTCGGGTTTAATATAGTCAATTCTGGAGACACTATCCAGAATGCTGTTAATCATATCATTCGTGTCAATTTTCATTCTGTTCACCTCATCTATTCATTATATAGTTTTGAATACTACTTGTAAACACTTTTTTATGATATGATTTTGTTTTTTTGTCTGTATGCCCGGGGAGAGAGGGCAAATACGTTTTTAAAGGCGCGGGAAAAATGCAGCTGGTTGGTATATCCCACCTGAAGGCTGATATCGCCGATGGAAAGACTGGTGGTTTTCAGAAGCTCTGCTGCCTTGGCCATCCGATAGTGAATGAGAAATTCCTGGGGGGACTGTCCAATGGTTTCCTTGAATATTTTGCCAAAGTAACTGCGGTCCAGATTGCATCGTTTGGCCATATCCTCCACTGTAATGGAGCGATTGTAGTTCTGTTCAATAAAGGTGACCGCTTCACGGGAATAAAAGGCAGAGAGCTTTCCGCCCTGAATCTTCCGTTTGTCCTGGGAACCTTGTATCAAAGCATCCATAATAAGATAAAGATGTCCGATCTGATGCAGGGAGGATTCCTGAGGATGGTTGGCAAGATACAGAAGCTCTTCTTTCAGATGATCTCCGTCAGAGAGGGTTTTGGGGATAAATACAGGAGAAGCCGCAGAAAGCCCTGCATTTTCCAGAATCTCTCTGGCACGCAGGCCGCCGAATTCCACCCAGGTGTATTCCCAGGGGTCCTCCCGGTCTGCAAAGTAGGTATTAACCAGTTCCGGTTCTATGAGAAATCCCTGATTGGCGCTTAGGTGGTATTCTGCGGTTACATTGTTTCGGTCATCTGCAAGAAGGGTTCCTTTTCCGGATATGACGTAATGGAAGAGATAATGGTTTCGGACAAAAGGGCCATAGGAATGAAGGGGCGCACATTTTTCGTATCCATACTGAAAAATAGTCAAATCCATGAAACGTTCATCTGCAAATAAGGAAAACAAGAGGTTCGCCATATTTTTTCTCCTTTCCTAAAAAAAATATTGTGTAATATCAATAAAAAATCATGACAAAATCTGTTAAAAACTAATGAAAATATGCTTATTTCTTATATTATATACCATTTTGCGTAGTGATTTCAACTATTTACTTGAAAAATGGTATTTTGGTATAAAAGAGGATACATGGGTTCATTTACCGAAAAGAGGACGAATGGTATAATGCAGATATCCAAAAAAATGGCGCCATAAAAGGAAAGACAGGGAAAAGGAGAAAGGAAATGAAGAAAAAAGCAAAGCTTACCTTAGGATGTACGGCAGTGCTTCTTGGTGTGGGAATGCTTCTCGGGGGATGCGGACAAGATTCAAAAACCCAGGACGGCAAGATCCAGATTGAGATGGTACATTATAAGCCGGAAGCAGTTAAGGCATTTGAAAAAATGGAAGAAAAATTCAATGCGTCTCATGAAGACATCCAGTTGACCATAGAATCCCCCAATGAGGCAATGACAGTTCTGAAAACCCGGTTTATCAAAGAGGATCAGCCGGATATCATTGGAATTGGCGGGGATATGAATTATTCTAATTTTCTGGATGCAGATATGTTGATGGATATTTCCGACTTTGAAGGCTTGAAAGAAATTAAGCAGGCGTATAAGGACATTGATAAAAATCTGGAGTTTGTTCCCAAGGAAGGCATTTATGCAGTTCCCTATGCGGCAAATGCGGCAGGAATCCTCTATAACAGAGAAATGTTCCAGAAAAACGGATGGGAAATTCCCAATAACTGGGATGAATTTATAAATCTTTTGGATACCATACAGGCATCCGGACAAAGACCGTTATATTTTGGCTTTAAAGATGTCTGGACTTGTCTGGCACCCTGGAATGCAATGGCCTGTGGGCTTGCTCCGGCTGATATCTGCCAGCAGGTGAACCGGGGAGAAGAGACTTTTTCCAATGCGTACAGAGAACTCTCCGAAAAAATCATTCAGCTTCTGCCTTATGCCCAGGAAGATCCTTATGCATACAGCTATAACGATGCGTGTACGGCATTTGCCCGGGGAGAATCTGCCATGTACTGTATTGGAAGCTACGCAGTACCACAGATCCTTTCCGTTAATCCGGATATGGACATTGATTCCTTCGTATTTCCTGCGAATGATGAGACAGAGGGCAATATCCTAAACTCCGGTGTGGATCTGCAGTTTTGTGTCATGGAGGACTGTAAGGAAAAAGAGGCAGCTTATGAAGTGCTGAGATTTCTTCTGGAGGATGAAAATGTTCAGATCTATCTGAATGATCAGAATGCAGTTCCCTGCAAAGAAGGGGATTTCACCCTTCCTTCTATGTTGGATGGCATGAAAGCTTATATTGAAGAAGGAAAGATGGTAGATTATCAGGATCACTATTATCCCACAGAGATGTCAGTGGATGCTATGATCCAGACATATCTGATGGACGGAGATGTGGATGCATATCTGAATAAGTTCGATAAGGACTGGAAGAGATATAACCGTGACCTGATCAGAAAGGTGCAGGCTTATGAGAAGGAGCAGGAAGGGGGAAATGCCTCATGAAAGCAAAGGGAAATGAAAGAAAACGAACATTTTTATTGATTACCATACCCATACTGGTGTTGTTTTTTATGTTTAACACCTTGCCTCTGATAAAAGGTGTGATTTATAGCTTTACCAATTTCAAGGGCTATGGAAGCTTTGACTGGGTAGGTCTTCGTAATTATATGGATCTGTTTACCGATGCCCGTGTGGGAAAATCCTATCTGTTTACCTTCCAGTTTGCCATTGTAACCACCCTGATCGTAAATGTGTTCAGCCTGATTCTGGCGCTGGGCTTAAACAGCAAAATCCGCGCCAAGAGTGCGCTGCGGGGGATTTACTTTATCCCAAATATTCTGGGGGGTCTGGTAGTTGGTTATATTTTCAGCTTTTTCTTTACCTACATCCTTCCGGCAGTAGGAAAAGCGCTGGGAATCGACTGGCTGAGCAGCAGTATGCTGGCAGATACCAAGAGCGCCTGGTTTGCCGTTGTAATCGTGGCAGCCTGGCAGTCCATTGCCATGAATACCATCATTTATATTTCCGGCCTTCAGACTGTGCCGGAGGAGGTATATGAGGCCGGATCTATTGACGGCGCAACTGGCTGGGCAAAGTTCAAAAATCTTACCTTCCCGTTGATTATGCCATTTTTTACCATTAATATGGTATTATGTATGAAAAACTTCCTGATGGTATTTGATCAGATTATGGCATTGACCAAAGGTGGCCCGGCGCAGAGTACAGAGTCCATTTCCTACCTGATTTACAAAAACGGTATGGATGGGGGACAGTTTGGATTCCAGAGCGCCAATGCCGTGTTGTTCTTTGTGGTGATCGTAGTAATTTCTGTGGTACAGCTGCAGTTTTTGAATAAGAAGGAGGAACAGTTATGAGTAAAGAGAAAAACAGTGTGAACCAGAAAACAAACTGGCCCATTACCATTCTTCTGGCAGCAGGCTGCGTGACAGTGTTCTTTCCTTTGTATATGGCAGTCATGATCGCCTTCAAAAAGCCTACAGAAATGACCAATGATATCGCAGGCGCGCTTTCTTTTCCGGAAAGCTGGAGCCTGGACAACTTTGCTGAAGCTATGAGAGTGACAGATTTCTGGAATTCTCTGGGAAATTCCCTGCTGATTACCGTTTGTACAGTGCTTCTGGCTATTGTGATCCACTCTCTGGCAGGTTATGCCATTGGAAGAAATATGGGAAACAGCAAGTTTTACAAGTTTTCCTATCTTTATATTGTAAGCGGAATGTTTGTACCTTTTGCCATTTTGATGATGCCTCTGGTAAAACAGACGTCACAGATGGGAATCGGAAACTGGGTGGGAGTAATCATCCTGTATGTGGTATTCTATATGCCGATGAATCTGCTTCTGTATTCCGGATATCTGAAAAACATTCCCATGGCGCTGGAGGAAGCAGCTAAGGTGGATGGCGCAAGTACCTGGAGAACCTATTGGAGTATTATTTTCCCGGTGATGAAGCCTATGCATGCGACGGTGGCAGTTTTGACAGCTCTTGGTACCTGGAATGATGTGATGACACCTCTGGTAATTATGTCCGGTACAGGAAGAAACACTCTGCCTCTGGCACAGCTGAATTTCCAGACTCAGTTCGGAACCAATTACAATCTTGCATTTGCCTCCTATCTTCTGGCTTTGATTCCGATCCTTCTCTTTTATCTGATCTGTCAGAAGCAGATTTTAAATGGTGTGGTAAATGGCGCAGTAAAATAACAGACTTAAAGGAGTGTAGCTTATGGCAGTTTATGTAGATGAAAATTCTTTGTTTACCCTTTATACCAAAAACAGTATGTATCAGATGAAGGCAGATTCTCTGGGAGTGCTGCTTCATACATATTACGGGAAACCAACAGATAAATTTGATTATTCTTATTTGATTTCCAGAAGAGATCATGGGTTTGCAGGAAATCCTTTTGAGGCAGGAGAGGACAGGACGTATTCCCTGGAAACACTGCCCCAGGAATATACCTGTTTTGGCGGCGGAGACTTCCGGGAAAGCGCTTTGAAGATTCGTCATCCCATGGGAAGCTGGTCCATGCGACTTGTTTTTGAGAAATACCATATGGAAAAGGGGAAATATGACATTCCAGGTATGCCCGCTCTTTATGAAGAGGAAGAAAAAGCAGAGACACTGGTGATAACCTTAAAAGATGTGGAAAAGGAAATCTATGTGCACCTCTACTATGGGGTAATGGAAGAACTAGATGTGATTACCAGGGCTGTACGCATAGAAAACAAAACAGAGGAGCCTATCTACGTGGAACGGGCCATGTCCCTTTGCCTGGACCAGCTTTCCGGTAATTATGATTTTCTGACCTTCTATGGACGCCATGAGATGGAACGAAACCTTTCCAGAATTCCGGTTCATCATGGAGTACAGGCAGTGGGAAGCACCAGAGGAAGCTCCAGCCATCATTACAATCCTTTTGTGATCCTGGCAGACAGGGATACATCTGAGACCAGAGGAAACTGTTATGGATTTTCCTTCCTTTACAGCGGCAATTTCCTTGCAGAAGCAGAGTGTGATCAGATGGATCAGACAAGAGTACTGATGGGAATTCATCCGGAAAACTTCCAGTGGGAACTCCTTCCGGGAGAGAACTTCTGGACGCCGGAAGTGGCTATGGTTTACAGTGGAGAAGGTCTGGAACGTATGAGTCACAGATTCCACCATGCATATCGTTACCATCTCTGCCGGGGAAAATATAAAACAGCACGTCGTCCCATTCTTATGAACAACTGGGAAGGCACGTACTTTGACTTTACAGGGGAAAAACTGGTGGAAATGGCCAAAGAAGCAGCAGGGCTTGGCGTGGAATTGTTTGTCATGGATGACGGATGGTTCGGAAAAAGAGACGATGATAACAGTGGCCTGGGAGACTGGTATGTGAATGAAAAAAAACTAGGCTGCACACTGGCAGAACTTTCCAAAAAAATCCATCAGTTGGGAATGAAATTCGGAATCTGGTATGAACCGGAATGTATTTCCATGGACAGTGATCTGTACCGGGCGCATCCGGACTGGGCCATGGCAGTTCCCGGAAGAAAACCGGGAAGATCCAGAAATCAGCTGGTGCTTGATTTTTCCAGAGCAGATGTGCGGGAGCATATTTTTGAGCAGATGTGCAAGGTTCTGGATCAGGTTCAGGTGGAATATCTGAAATGGGATTTTAATAGAAGTATCTGTGATGTTCACAGCGCAAGCCTGCCGGCTCACAGACAGGGAGAGGTGGCGCACCGCTATGTACTGGGACTGTATGAGTTTTTGGAAAAACTCAACACGCGTTATCCGGATATGCTTATTGAAGGATGCAGCGGAGGCGGCGGAAGATTTGATGCAGGAATGTTGTATTATACCCCTCAGATCTGGTGCAGTGATGATACTGATGCCATTGAGCGGCTGAAAATTCAGTATGGAACTTCCTTTGCTTATCCGGTGAGCACCATGGGCTCCCATGTGTCAGCATCACCAAACCATCAGACAGGAAGGTGTACGCCGCTGCATACAAGAGGAATTGTGGCAATGTCCGGTACTTTTGGCTATGAACTGGACCCGAAGAAGCTGACAGAGGAGGAAAAGGAGGAAATCCGTAAGCAGGTGGAAACCTTTAAGAAGGATTATGAACTGATTCAGAATGGTACATATTACCGGCTTACTTCTCCTTATGAGGCAGAAGCTTACCATGCATGGGCATTTGTATCAGAAGATCAGAGCGAGGCGCTGGTAAACGTGATTTCCACAAGAAGCGTTCCCAATGCTGCTCCCGGTTATCTGAAGCTTCGTGGATTAAAGGAACAGGAAAGATATGTTCTGGACGGAAAAGAATACCCAGGCAGCGTACTGATGCAGGGAGGACTTCTCCTTCCTAAGCCGCAGCGAGAATATGAAGGCTGGCAGATGCATTTGGTGAAAAAAGCATAAAAAATAAAAGTAACAGACAGGCAGTTCTGAATTCCGTTAAAAAGAGGAGATCAGAGCTGCCTGTCTGTTTATGCTTTCCGGGAAAGACGATGGTCATAGATCGTGACTGCCAGAGTAATCAAAAGAAGAGGCAAACCGGTAAGGATACTCAAAGTACCCAGATGCCTAAGAGCAAACCATCCATAAACCACACCCAGATGGAAACCCAGCAGGGTTCCTCCGTAGAAGAGGAAACGTTTCAAATGGGCATCCTCCCGGTGGTAGAGATATTCGGTCAGTCCTGCGAAGCACTGTCGAAGGTTGTTGGTGGAAAAAACAGTGGCGCTGTTAAAGCCTGCAGCCTTTGTATAAGCCAGCCACTGAACGGCTGTGGCAAAAAAGACTGGATACAGGGCAAGAACCGGGTCCCATTCCATAGGAACAAACACCATGATCAGACAGCAAAGGGTATCAATGGCAATGGCTACGTAACGAAAATCTGTTTTCTTTAAAAATTTCGGAAGAAGGGTGGCAAAGACAATTCCTCCAATATAACAAAGGGTAGCTCCCAGACGCACCAGGAAATCAAAGACAGAGCCGTTTAACCCTGAAACCAGAAGATAGATGAGATTCGTGGTTTCCGAAGAGCCGAAAGTGGAACTATGTGTGAGAAGGGCATACACGCCAAGAAATCCTCCTACCATAGCCATGGAGTGGTGTGCGGCTGTTTCCCATTTTTCTTTTGTATTCATAAGCGATTCCCCTCTTTTTTTATTTTGCGGGTAGTGTTGAGGCACAAAGGAGCGTACTGCCCCTGGTATACCGACGCTAAGTATAGCACATAGGCAATTGGGAAACAAGTTTACAATCCTGATTAAAAATGGGGGAAAGAGTCTTGTCCATGGGATAAAGTGGATGCTTTTCGGGTTGTCCCTCTCCTTGCTTCTATGCTATAATAACCCTCAACGGAAAGCAAAAAGGAGATAAGAAATGTCGATTTATGATACATTAAACGGAAAGCAGCGGGAGGCTGTCTGTCATACAGAGGGGCCGCTGTTGATTCTGGCTGGAGCCGGGTCTGGAAAAACCCGTGTACTGACCCACAGGATTGCTTATCTAATGGACGAAAAGGGAGTAAATCCATGGAATATCCTGGCCATTACCTTCACCAATAAGGCGGCAGGAGAAATGCGTGACAGGGTAGATAAGCTGATTGGTTTTGGAGCAGAAAGTGTTTGGGTTTCCACCTTTCATTCAGCCTGTGTACGGATTTTAAGGAGATATATTGACCGCCTGGGTTACGACAGTAATTTCACCATTTACGATACGGATGACCAGAAAACCATTATGAAGGAAATCTGTAAGAGACTGAATATTGATACGAAAGTATATAAGGAGCGTTCCCTTCTGGCTCAGATTTCCCACGCAAAGGATGAACTGATCACGCCGGATGAGATGGAACTGAATGCAGGAGGAGACTATAACCAGAAAAAAGTAGCTGGTGTATATCGGGAATATCAGGCTGTTCTGCGCAAGAACAATGCCCTGGATTTTGATGATCTGATTGTGAAGACCGTGGAATTGTTTCAGAATTGTGGAGAGGTACTGGAAGCCTATCAGGAACGTTTCCGCTACATTATGGTGGATGAGTACCAGGACACCAACACGGCGCAGTTTAAGCTCATCAGTCTTTTGGCTTCCAAATATGAAAATCTTTGTGTGGTGGGCGACGATGACCAGTCTATCTATAAATTCCGTGGAGCCAATATTGGGAATATTCTTGGTTTTGAGCGGGTATTTCCCAGTGCAAAGGTCATTCGTCTGGAGCAGAACTATCGTTCCACAAAGAACATTCTGAATGCAGCCAATGAAGTGATTGCCAATAATACAGAACGAAAGTCAAAGACCTTGTGGACGGAGAATGAGGAAGGAGAAAAGATTCATTTTCGTCAGTTCCTCAACGGGTTTGAAGAGGCAGAATATGTGGTGGGAGAAATTTCCAGCGGAAAACGGGAGGGGCGGTTTGACTATAAAGACTGTGCCATTCTTTACCGGACCAATGCGCAGTCCCGTCTTTTTGAAGAGAAATGTCTGATGGCAAATATTCCCTATAAGATTGTAGGTGGAGTGAATTTTTATGCCCGTAAGGAGATCAAGGATCTGTTAAGTTACCTGAAAACCATTGACAACGGAAAGGACGATCTTTCCGTAAAGCGTATCATCAATGTGCCAAAAAGAGGAATTGGACAGGCTTCTATCAATAAGGTACAGGATTATGCCGATCAGATGGATATTACCTTTTATGAAGCGCTGCGGGTAGCGGAAGAGGTTCCTTCTCTGGGAAGGGCTTTTTCCAAAATTGACGGGTTTGTGACCTTTATTCAGTCTCTGAAAAGCAAGGCAGAAACCTATACGGTGCGGGAACTTCTGGAGGAAGTAATTGATCTTACCGGTTATGTGGATGAACTTCGGGCAGAGGATACAGAAGAATCCCGCTCCCGAATTGAAAATATTGAGGAACTGATTTCCAAAACCGCGTCCTATGAGGAAGCCATGCAGAAATTGAATCGTCCGGCGACTCTTTCTGGTTTTCTGGAGGAAATTGCGCTGATTGCGGATATCGATTCCGTAGATCCAGGGCAGGATTATGTACTTCTTATGACCTTACATAGTGCCAAGGGACTGGAATTTCCAAGGGTATTTCTTGCCGGAATGGAAGATGGCATGTTCCCCAGCTATATGAGTATTTGTTCCGGAGATCTTTCTGATCTGGAAGAAGAAAGACGTCTCTGTTATGTGGGGATTACCAGAGCCATGGAAGACCTCACCCTTACCAGCGCTCAGCAGCGGGTGATCCGGGGAGACGTACAGTACAACAAGGTGTCCCGGTTTGTACGGGAGATCCCAAGGGAACTGGTGGAACTAGGACATACCATTGAGACCAGGAAGCCAAAGCTGGAAGAAGTGATCCCCGCGAAGAGCAGTTACGCTCAGATGAAGATGGCATTTCAGGCAAAAGCCTTCCAGCCAAAGAATTTTACGGTAAAAAAAGCAGAAAGCCTGGATTATGAAGTGGGGGATACGGTTCGTCATGTAAAATTCGGCGTGGGTATTGTAAAAAATATTGCTGAAGGCGGACGTGACTATGAAGTGACAGTGGATTTTGACAAAGCCGGTGTCAAAAAGATGTTTGCAGGTTTTGCCAAGCTGAAAAAAATATAAAGAGCTTTGTTCCTGCTTTTGGTAAAAAAATAGTTTTTATAAAAAGTGATTAATTGTGGTAAAATATAGCCAACGGTGGTATAATACTAATCAACTAGGAAATGTCTCCCGGTGAGCAGGGATGCTTGCAAGAATATGAGAGGATGGTGCAGAATATGAACATGAACAAAATCGAAGAATTACTGGCAGCTTTAAAGAAAAAGGAAGATGACAAACAGAAAAATACAGTCCTCTGGGTCCTGGCGATCATTGGCGCAGTGGCAGCAGTAGCAGGAATTGCCTATGCAGTTTACCGCTTCTTCGCACCTGATTATCTGGAAGATTTTGACGAGGACTTTGACGATGATTTTGATGATTATTTCGAAGATGACGAGGAATAATCCATAAAATCCTGAAGGAACAGAAAACCGCAGTATTTGCGGACAGGAAACAAAGAATAAAAACAAGTGAAATAGCTCCGGCAGATACCGGAGCTATTTTTGGCGGAGGTATAATGAAAAAAGGCGAAATTTATGAAGGAATCATAGAAAAAGTAGAATTTCCTAATAAGGGACTGGTATTTGTAGAAGGAACAAAGGTCATTGTAAAAAATGGCATCCCAGGCCAGAGAGTCCAGTTTGTAATCAATAAAAAACGTTCCGGACGTGCAGAGGGACGTCTTCTGGAGGTGCTGGAAAAATCCCCTCTGGAAAAAAGAGATCCGGTGTGTCATTCTTTTCCTCAGTGTGGAGGCTGTATGTATCAGACTATGGAGTATGAAGATCAGCTTCGGATGAAAGAAACACAGGTACAGGAGCTTCTGGATGCTGCTCTGAAGCAGGGAGGACAGACAGACGAAAGGGGAGAGGCATCTTATCATTGGGAAGGCATTCATGGCAGTCCTATTGAATTTGGGTATCGGAACAAAATGGAATTTTCTTTTGGAGACGAATATAAGGATGGACCTCTTTCTCTGGGACTGCACAAAAAAGGAAGTACATATGATGTGTTGAATGTGGGAGACTGTAAGCTGGTACACGAAGATATGACAAAAATTCTCGCCTGCGTATGGGAATATTTCCGTGATCGTGGAGTCTCTTATTATAAAAAAATGCAGCACGTAGGTTATCTGCGCCATCTGCTGCTTCGCCGGGGAGTGACAACCGGGGAAATTCTGGTACATGTGATTACCACCAGTCAGGAGGAGCATGATTTAACTCCTCTTAAGGAAGCTCTCCTTGCTCTTCCTCTGGAAGGAAAAATTGTGGGAATCATGCACATCATCAACGATTCTCTTTCTGATGTGGTACGAAGCGATGAAACCAGGATTTTATACGGACAGGATTATTTTTATGAGACATTGCTGGGACTGCGGTTTAAGATCAGTACCTTTTCTTTCTTCCAGCCCAATTCTCTGGCAGCAGAAGTGCTGTACTCCATTGTAAGGGAGTATATCGGCGATACCAAAGATCTGGAGGTGTTTGACCTTTACAGCGGAACGGGAACCATTGCCCAGCTTCTGGCTTCTGTGGCAAAGGAAGTAATCGGCGTGGAAATCGTGGAAGAAGCGGTTGAGGCTGCAAGGGAAAATGCAGCATTAAATGGTCTTACCAACTGTCGGTTTATTGCGGGAGACGTTTTAAAGGTATTGGATGATCTGGAAGAAAAACCGGATGTAATCGTGTTGGACCCGCCAAGAGACGGAATTCACCCCAAGGCGCTGCCGAAGATTATCGGTTACGGCGTGGAGAAGATTGTATATATTTCCTGCAAAGCGACCAGCCTCGCCAGGGATCTGGAAGCATTTCTGGCAGCAGGCTATCAGGTAGAACGGGCCTGTAGTGTTGATCAATTCTGTGAAACGGTGCATGTGGAGACGGTCGCTTTACTTTCCCGTAAATAAGCGGTTTTCCGGGCGTTTCAGTCAACAAAATATGGGTTTTGTCTACCATTTGTCAACGCTTTTTTAAGTGGTAGACAGGCCTGCCGCTTTTTCAAAAATGTCAACGGTTTCATTTTTTATCTTATCCGTGTTATGGACATAGATATTCATAGTCGTGTAGATGTCTGCGTGTCCAAGCCGCTCCTGGACATCCTTAATATTGGCTCCGTTCTCGATCAGGATGGTTGCGTGCGTGTGACGGAGTGAATGGAAATTAAATTGGATATTCAATTTGTAATTCACAATCCGGCTGGCATAACGAGCCAGATCAGAATTGATCAGCGTGCCATTTTCTTGCGTACACACAAAGCATACTGGTTCGTCGGTGGATAAGTATTCCACAGTGTGGTCATGCCCGTGGATAACATCATCTTTTTTTACATAATAATCTTTGTAATATTCCCCGTATTTCATTTTGTTTTCCAGCTGCCATTTCTTCTGGAAGCGGAGTTCTTTCAGTAGTGTTTCTCCGATCGGGATAGTTCTGGTACTGCTGACGGTCTTAGTTGTGCCAAATTCCCATTGCTTAGCTTTATTTTTTACAAGGATTCTATCAACGGTCAGAGTACCGTCTGTGAGATCAATTCTGTCCCAGGTCAAACCAGTGCATTCAGAGATCCTGAGGCCAGCATAGTAACAGATCATAAAAATGATGCGGTACTGATTTCCAGGTGCAAAATGATTGGAGATCTGTGTAAATTCCTCTCTGGTGATTACACGACGGTTGGTATCCACTTTTTTAGCGGTTGTTTTCGGATATCGGATGTATTTTGCCGGATTGTCCTTGATAAAACCAGATGGATGTACAGCATAATCCAAAGCACCGGATATCAATGCCATGATATTTCGGATATAGGTAGGAGCCAGGCTGTTCGCATAGAGCATATTTAAGTGTTCTTGTAGGATATTCGGCGTGATGGAAGACAGCATGTATCTGCCAAGGTACGGATTAATGTGGATACGGATAATATTAGAGTAAGCTTGGATCGTGTTGATCTTACATTCATGTTCTACATAGTTTTTCATCCAGTATTCAAAATAATCTTGCACAGATATACTGCTTGGCTCAAACACAGATCCAGCGTTATTATACTCTGCCTGTGCCTTGGTGCCAGCTTCCAGGGCTTCTGCTTTTGTCCGGAATCCACCTTTGGAAATGGATTTTCTCTTTCCGTCAATCTTGGCAGCTTCAAAGCTGTATTCCCAGTTCTTTCCTCTTTTTCTCGTTCTTAGTGTTCCCATAACATCATCCTCCTTATTTTGCTTAAAAATGAGTATAAAAAATACACCTGTACAGGTGCCGGAGTTTTGTGGTACAATATCATTGCTTAGGTGATATCGTATCAGGATCCGGTTCCTGAACAGTATCTATGTAATCGTCCTGGTGTTGGTAGCACCGGGGCGGTTTTTTTATTTGTTAAAAATCAAAAGTGGAACGATATATGCCAATAGCTTCATACAGCGGTAAATTACATTTTCTTGATGTTGATTTATATTCCTCTTTTATATAATCAGAAATTCCAATCAAATCATCATCTTTTAAAACAGGGTAGCGTTTATATCCGTCTTCGGAAGAGACTGCATTGGTGACATTTATATTTCGCCCAAGACAGTAATATTCATCAATTAAAAAATAGGATAAAGTTTTTGTTTTTCTATACGTTAAAAATAAATCAAAGTTATTATAAAATCGCAAATAACCACTTTTATCTTTAGAAACAGAAAACGGACTGTTGCTCAATACACTATCAACTTGCTCAATTATAATCTTGTCGTAATTGGAAAATAAGGAAAATACATTAAGTTTTTCTTGTTTCATTTTTTCATAAGACTTAATTAATACAAATCCGCAATTTTCCGCATCTAAAGTCGCTCTGTGGCTACCGTCAGTTGATAATCCCAATTCATTAGCGATTGTTATTAATTTATAATTCTCTGTGTTATCAAATATTTCTTTTGCCAATTTATAACAATCAAAAAATTCAAAAGTATTTTTATATCCAAGTCTATGCAAAGTTGCATCTAAGAATTTTCCGTCAAACTTGGCATTGTAAGCAACAAATTTTCCGCTAAATCCATCTAATCCAGATATAAATTCCGTAAGATTTTTAATTGCTTCTTGTTCGCTTGGCGCATTTTTAATCATTTTATTTGTTATATGATTAATCTTGGAAGCAGAAGACGGTATTTTGATACCAGGATTAATAAGTGTATTAAATGTACGGACAGGAATTTTATTATTAAAATACACGGCAGATATTTCAATAATTCTATCTTCAACAGGAGAAAGTCCAGTTGTTTCTAAATCAATCGAAACAAAGTTGCTTACTACAGAATCAAAATCAGACATCCATTTAACAGTACGGTCTTTGTATTTAGGACTGTAATTATCATCATTTTTAGCAAACGATGGTTCATTTTTGGCTTTGTTTTCGTCCGAGGATTGTGTTTCGTTTTTGATTTCTTTTGGCTTTTTCAACCGAATATACAAAATTGCTGCTAATGCAAGACATATAATTGTGACAGGTATATTTTTTTCATAAATTGCAGCAACCCCTCCAAGAATAAATAGGATCATAAAAATCTTTTTCATTAAAAAACCTCCTTTGTACTTTTATTAAAACGCATTTCTGCGGTTTAACCTTGAATTTTCATAATTCCAAGCTTTGGTTCAAAATAGATAATATAATTGTCCAAGGTGGTGTACACACCATATTTTCTCCTGTAACACTCTAAGGCTTCTCGTAGATATTCTTCTGTTACTTCCAGGTATTCTGCCATTTCAAAAAGATTTTTGCATCCGGCTTGGAATGCGCTTATAATTCCAGATAATCCAATTTTAAGATTGTAGCCATATAATCTTGCTTGTAGCTCTTGTTTTCTGTTGGGTATTTCATTCTGGTTCAGAATGTTTCCGTAAGAGGTGGCATGATGCCCGATTTCCTCCGCCAGAACACAAGATTTTTCTATCTGTGTTTCAATGTCTTTTCGAATGGCAATCCGTCTATTCAATATTCGTCCATCGGTCCCACATAGGGGCTTTTCTTTTACGATCAGCCCCATGGAATCTGCTTCTTTTAATAATTCTTCGTAGGTCAATTAAATCACTCCCATTCGGAATCGTCATTCATGATATCATCATCGTGTTTTTTCATTTCTTCTGTCACGTCTATGTCGGTACGGTCATGAGCGGCAGCAAGATTATGACTAGCTCCGAACAGCGATTTTCTTTCTTTTTCAAAAATACTGCTAAGCTCAGCCATTAAAAATTTCTTCAATCGCTTTTCAATCCCATCAAAATACTTTTCATCAACTGTTATGGAACAGCTTTCGTTTGATAATACATACTCTATGGTATTATCATCTATTTGCTTAATATCTATATCCCAGCCAAAAGAGTTAAATCCTGTAGCAATAGATTTAAATATTTCATATTCTCTTTTTGCAACAGCGTATTTTTCAGGTTTTTCATCCACTTCATATCCCATTAACCAAGACACATTTACTTTTAAAGCTGCGCTCAATATAAATAATTTATCCTGATTGGGCTCTACCTTTCCACTGCAATACTGACTAAGATCTGACTTGTTTAGTTTTACACCGTACTGCTCACAATAAGGCTTTGCAAGATTCAGGATATCCACTTGTCTTAAATTTCTGTCATTCATTATTTCTTTTAGCCTTGTTGCTGTGCTTGTTTTTTTCATTTTTATATCCATTCCTTTCGCTTCGCTCAGGCACAAAACGTTATGA
>CALCDJ010000081.1 GCA_937900135.1 uncultured Blautia sp.
AATGCCGGAAGGCTTCTTTTAAAGATGTACATTCGATACATTCCCCCATCCCATGGAACTCCCCGCACTCCGCTGCAAGAAACGTAATGGTTGTTTTTTCTTTCATGGATTTCACCTCCCTTTGAAAAACTTCTCTTTATCGAACCGCAGACTTCTGTTTTTCTTCTTTACCAAACTTCAAAGGGTGTTGTTCCTGTCTCAGTTTCTGCAGGGTATCCTTCACAGACGGTTGTTTTCCTTCTCTTGCTTCCAGCTTCCCTATCTGCTGTTGCAATCGCTCCGTTTTCTGTTCCAACTGATGGATACTCCGCATGGATTGGAATAACACCTTCTGGGTTTGAAAGATGATTCCCTGTTCGGGATTGCGTTCTGTGAGCTTTCGCACCTCTTTTCCACCCGCTTCCAGAAATGCATTCCGCAGATGCCCTTTGGCAACATGCAGTTCTTCCGCCATACTTCCCAGACGATCAATCTTTTGATCCATCGACAGCATCACGCTGTGCAGAGAAGACTGAAGTATTTGTAATCCCTGCGTAAGGTGCATTCCCTTTACCGCAGAGGCAAGGGCATCTTTCCCCTTTTCTTTAAAATCAACAACTGCCTGCTCTGCACGTTTCACAAACTTTGTCTTAAATTCTCCCACCTGAAAACGAAGTGTTTGCACCTGATGTTCCGCCTTCTGGATTGTGTTCACCGCAAAGAGTTTGACCTTGCTTTCCTGCATCACACCCAGTTGCTTCTTCACCTCTCCCAATTCCTTTAGGACGGTTCCCAGCTGCATTTCCATGGAATCAATATAATCTGCCATACAAAGTACATCCCTTTTTTCCTGCTCCATCCCCTGCTGTTCCAACAGTTCCAGTAATGCCCGGACACTGCCCTGCTCCCGAAGCGGTTCTCTCGTTTCCTGGATTTCCACTGTTTGTCCTTCTTCCATTTACATTCCCTCCTTCCCAAAAAGATGCTGCCAAAGAAATTCCAACAGCACCCTAAAAAATATCTTTTCGACTAACACTCTCCCGGTTTCGTTGTCATCAAGCGGTACAGCTTCGTATTCTTCGGGAAGCTGTTCTCAAATGGCACCAGATTTCCGGAACACCGGATCAGTCCCTTTCCTGCGCCTACATTGGTGATGTAGGATAACTGGTTCTCGGAAATATTCAAAAGGGAAGCCAGTTCATCCCGGTCTGTGGTTGCCTGATTCAAAAGGATCAAAAACTCACTGTTTGCCAGCATCAGCCTTGCCGTATCGGATTTTAACAGTTCCTCTACGTTCTGCGTTAAACCTGTGACAAATCCCTGGTATTTACGGATTCTCTTGTAGAGGCGGTAGAAAAAGTCAGCGCTATATTGGTATCGGAACAATAGATAAAACTCATCGGCAAAGATCCAGGTAGTCTTTCCTTTCTTCCAGTTCTGGATCACACGGTTGAAAATACTGTCCAAAGTAACCAGCATCCCCAGGGGCATGAGCTGCTCTCCCAGTTCCCGGATATCATAGGCAATGATACGGTTCTTCGTATCCACATTGGTTTTCTGTGCAAAGGTATTGAGACTTCCATTGATAAACAGTTCGGAAGACAAGGCAAGTCCTCTGGCCTCTTCTTCCGGCTGGAGCATGAGCTGGCGGTACAAGTCTTTCAAGGTGGGCGCTTCGCTCTGATAACCGCTTCGGATATAGTCCCGGTACACATCTGCGGTACAGCGGTCCAGAATGGATTTCTCCTTTGCCGACAGATTGCCAGCCCCCACTAACTGTTCAAACAAAGACAGGATAAATTCCGACTTTTCAATCAGCGGATTCTTATCGTTTCCATATGCAGAATCCATATCCAGTGCATTCAGATGGGTGTTGGATGTGGCGGAAATTGTGATTACTTCTCCATTCAGTGCTTCCACCAGTGAACCGAATTCAGACTCCGGATCTAAGATCAGGATGTCATCTTCCGTAGACAAGGCAAGGTCCACAATCTCTTCTTTTGCTGAGAAACTTTTTCCCGAACCGCTGACACCCAGACGGAAAGAATTTCCGTTCAGAAGTTTCCTCCGATCTGCCACCAGCATATTTTTGCTCACCGCATTCTGCCCATAGTAAATACCACCCGGCTGCATGATCTCCTGGGTATGGAACGGGATCAATACTGCAGTGGACTCTGTGGTCAAGGTTCGCAGGGCATTGATCTTTCGGATGCCATAAGGCAGTACCGTATTCAAGCCATCCACTTGCTGCCACTTCAAAGTTGCCATCTGGCACAAATGCTTTCTTGCCACGGATAAGATGCTTTCCGTATCCGAATCCAACTGTTTCTTGCTGTCTGCCATATGCACCATGGTAAGGATGCCGAACATCATCCGCTGATCCCTGGTGGTCAGGTCAGGTCATCCAGCATCTCTTTGGTCTCTTTTCTCTGCAGTTCCATGTCATAGGGCACAATGGCAGAAAAGTTATTATTGGCATTCTGGCGTTTCTGCCAGTTGGTCACATTCGTTTCCACGCCCAGAAGTCTGTTCTGGATTTCCCTTACCGCCTCATCGGTTGGCACCGGGAGGATGTCAATGGACAGCATCAAATCTCGGCTCAAATCACATAATTCCGAAATCATGTCATCTTTCACATAACTGGCATAATCCTGCATATACAGCACCCGCCCGTACCGCTCGTTGATTTTGAAACAGTCTTTGGAAAATTCCATGGACTGGGGACAAATCCAGTCTTTGAAACTGCTCCCCCGTTTGGCAAATGCCTTCATATCAAAGGGAAAACACTGGGGCTGATCTGCCTGAAAGAAATCCCGGAAAATCTGCAGGCGCTGTTCCGCATCCAGTTCTTCCCCAATAGAGGACAGCTTGCTCAGATGGGTGATGATATCCGTTCCCACACGGGCGAAATAGGTTCTTGCCTCATCAATGTTCTTCTTATGGACACTGACCGTCAGATACCGTTCCTGATAAATGCTGTTGTTGGTGCCGCTGACCTTGGATAACAGCATTTCGTTGTATTCCTTCCGGTATGTATCCAGCCCGTCCTCTTTCATCGGCAACAGCAGGGAGGCTTCAAACTCTTCCTTATTGATTCTTCTGTTGTTCAGGGTGATCTTGGCAGATGCGCCGGAATCCAAAGCATTTAACAACTCGCTGTAATCTAAGAACATTTCCGTTTTATCTTCTTTGCTTGCAATGGCATAGTTGATATCCGAAAACCGAAAAGATTTGGAAAATTTCGTCCCGGACTGGAACACCCCATCCGGCCAGATCCGCTGGATGGGAATCGCCTGCTGAACAGACCTTGGGACTTTGAACTTCTCCCGGTCCATTTTTAATGCCTGCTGTAAGGTTTTAATCAAACGCACCACTCCTTCCTGCCTTCTTTTTCTGCTTCATCTGTTTTTTCCTTGACCGCTGTTCCCGCTTTTTCAAAAGAACAGCGCCATCTCCCCTGGTCTTTTCTCCAAGACTCATAGTCTCTTCCATGCAGGCATGGTACAGATCCTCGCTTTGAAACAGCAATCGCTTGGGGTATAAAAATTCGGACTTGATATATGCCCAGGCAAACTGCTCTGCATTCATGCCATGATACTGGAAGAACCCACAGGCTGCGAAAGGGGCAGCACCAAGAATACACAGCCACCCGGTCATTTCCTGCCCCACATAGTCTCCCAGACCAAAATAAATCCCTACTGCCACAGCGATGGCAAGTAGGGAAAAGATACACTGGCGCAAATTCAGCCCCATAAACATGGACTCCTGATAGTTACGGATTTCTTTATTCATTTTTACTTCCATATATTTTTATCTCTCTCTTTCTCTTTTCTTTTTGCCTGTAAGTTTCCCTTGGTCTTTTTCCGATTCTTTTGGCACATCCAGCCCCCATTGTCTGCAAAATTCTTCCACCCCTTCCCGGTCATACTGGGCAAGCCTTGAAAGGTCAAACGCCACTGGGGTGTAGGTAGCAAAGCCTGACCGGGCCTGTCCCGGCAGTCTGTTTCCCAGCCTGTTCTTTTCGATGAATGCCAGCTTGTCCTTCGTAAAATCACCGCTTATAAATGCCTCTTGGGGTTCCAGCCCATACCCGCCCGGAAGATTTACCGTCAGATCATCAAACAATTCCAACTCCCCTTCTTCCTGGCGATACATCAAAATCGCAAGTCCGTTTCCGTAAGCATAGCTGGATACCTTCAAAGTAATTTCTTCCTGCCCGTATTCCCAAGGGAATGGCAAAGTCTTTCTATCGTTTCTATTTTTCTTCTCATTCATGGTTTTACTTCCTCCTATAATCCCATCATTTCTTTCACAATCCGGTCGGATGCTTTTACCGCCCCAACCAGTACCAATAAGTTAAACACCAACTCTCCGATATAATTCCACACAATGGTCACCGCACTTAAAGAGGTGTCCCCTACTGCCGGCGGACTGGCAGCATATACGGAAAAGATAATGCAGGCCAGTGCAATGATCGCCCCTTCCAGACACACTCCCGCATAGGACTTGATAAAGTTCTTTCCCACCGACTGGGAGGGTTCTCCCGCAAAAGTGGAAATGGGGATGGGTGCAATGGCAGTGTACATATACAGCTTGAACATCCTTCCATATACGGTAAGGATCATAATGAAGGACAGTACCGTAATCAAAAGACTTCCCAGCAAGGTCACAATCCACAAGGGAATGGATTCCAGCATTCCCACCGCTTCAATCTTTTCCACGATCTCTGCCGGAAGTTCTGTCACACCCCCGTTTGTCATGCCCGACTGTGCCATGATGGTGGACACAATCCCCTGCACAATGGAAAACAGCGCTGTCATCAGTTCCATGCCATACATAATGGCGCCTTGTGCCAGAGCAAACCGGATAAAGGCTTTGAGGGCATGCTCCGGCTTCTTCATATCCGTAAAGCTGCCACAGGTCTTGACAATCCCGGCAGCAAAAAACAAGACTAACAGCCCATAACCAATGGCGGTCAGCGCTCCGTTGATTCCAGTGATGACACTCCAAATATCTCCCCCCTTAAAAGATTCCGGGCTTTGGGTAAGCAGTGTCCAGATTTCTGCCAGCTTCTCATTCCAGGTGTTCAGTGCAGAGTTTAGGTTCTGCACGATCCAGTTATCACTCAAACAGCTTCACCTCCTTTGCCGGGGCAGGAAGAATCTCTCCCCGCCCCTTTCCATTTCTTCCTGCTACCCAACGATCAGGTCCAGGATTTCTTTTGCGAAAGTGATGATGACGCCGCCTGCCAGCGTCAGAAACCCGTTGGCTCTCTGGCTGGGATCGTGGCTCTTTAGGCTCAAGCCTACCTGTACCACACCAAATCCCAATAAGATCAGACCGATGGCCCGGATCAGGGAAAAGATAAAGGTGGACAGGTTATTAATAACCGCCAGCGGATCTCCGGCAGCAAGCACCGGCATTGCCCCTACGGTCATAGACAGCACCAGCGCCACATAAAAGGCAAAGGGATATTTTGGCCCTTTTCCCATCCGTTTCGGTACAATGGCATGGCTTCCTGTTTGATTCTTTGGCATTTCATTTGTTTTCTTCAATGGCATTCCTCCAATCAAAAAGACTGCTCCCCACCGAGGATTTCCTCAGCTGAGAGCAGTTCATAATCATCCAGTCTCCTGGTATCAATGGTTACATCTTCATGGGACAGCGGTGCTTTCGCATAATCATATGGAGGCGCACCGCCATCCTCGGTATATTTCACATTCACATGCTTATGCAAATCGTATTTCTCATCCAAAATGGGATGCTCCCCACGCACCAGCAGCACCGCTTTCCGGTTATCCAAAAGTCGCACTTCATCCGGGGTAAGAAGTTCTCTTCCAGACTGTTGGAAATTCACAGAATAACTTCCGCTTCTCCCCTTGGTCTGCCCGTAGGTATTGGTATCCAACGTTTCTTTTCCCAGTAGTTCTGAGACATATTTATGCCCCTCTTTTTCATTCCCGCCCAGGTATAAAAATTCATCGCAATT
>CALCDJ010000082.1 GCA_937900135.1 uncultured Blautia sp.
CTGATTCTGACGACTGTCTTGCTGGCTGCAAATCTGATGCTGTTTTTTTATCGTCAGCAGACAGTACACAGAAATTGGCTGTACAGCGTATCTTATTATAAGGAATATCAGCAAAAGATAGCCGGTATGGATGTGCAGGAAGCAGATGCCTTCCTTATGGAGGAAACCGTAAAGCTGGGAGATTTCCAGACCATCCGTCAGGTGCTGGATGGCGAGATTCCGGAAGAAATACTGGAATTTCTGGAAATGGATAATCCCGGTATCCTGGAGGAGTTCCGAAACTCCGAATATGCAGATTCACCAAAGAAGCTGGAAGGGCGGATGACAGCCGCAGGAGAGCTTCAAAGACAGATGGCGTATATCAGGTCATATCCGGAGTACATTGCTTCTATTCGGGATAATTTTGAAGATATGAAAAAGAATTCCTTCTATGACGGCAGACCCTACCAGGAAAGACTTGGGGAAAAAATGGTGGCAGATTTTGCAGGTCTGGAAAAGCTGCCTCTTGAGCCGGGACCGGAATATGGAATTCTTTCTGTACTGGAAAATACTTCGGCAGATGCTTTTTTGCTGATCCTGGTTATTTATGTGTGTACGGTGAGCATTGTACCGGAAAAAAACAGAAATCTTTTTGGGCTGTTAAAAAGTACAAGGTACGGGCGGCTCAAACTGGCTGTTGTCAAATTTTCGGCAATAGCTGTGACCACGGTTTTCCTGTGTGTGCTTTTTTATGGAAGCCTTTGGGTAAGTTCCTCCTTCCTGTATGGGCTCGAAGCTCTGGAGCGGCCGGTTCAGTCATTGGAATTGATGAAAGGGAATTGCCGTCTTTTGACGGTGGGAGGCTTTCTGTTTGACAGTTATCTCAGGACTACAGTGGGGATGGTTGTTCTTGCCTGGTGTGCTTCCTGTGTACTTCTGGTTATGAAAGGGGCGCTGAGCGGGATAGGAAGTCTTCTGGCAGCATCTGCCTGTTTTCTGTTTCTTCATCAGATGGTTTCACCTCTGGCAGGATATTCCTGGCTTCACTTTATAAATCCGGTGCAATGGTTTTTAAGAACAGAGGAATATGGAAGCTATCAGACAGTTCCTTTTTTCGGTATACCAGTAAGAACTATGAGATTAAACCAGTTGCTTATGTGTGGTTTACTGGTCCTGTTTCTTGCAGCAGGCATCTATGTCATATGTGCATGTTCCCTGAAAGCGGCAAATCGGGACAGGCGTATGCTTCAGAAGGTTTTTGAGAGAATCGGAGATGCAATGCCCTGTTCCGGGAACCTGTTTTTCAGAGAAAGCTGGAAACAATTTATAAAAAATAAAGTATTATTGCTTCTGCTGTTTTCTCTTTTGGGGATTGCTTTGTCTGTAGAAAGAACGCCTGTGAACTGTGAAAAGAAAGAACAGCAGTACCGGGACTATATCGAAGCTTTTCAAGGCCCGGTAAGTGAAGAAACTATGGATCTGATCAGTAAAGAAAGAGAGCGGATCTATGAGCTGCAGCAAAAACTGGCTGTTATGGAAGAGCAAATGCAAAAAGGAGAGATAACAGTGGAAAAATACCTCTCCGTAAGTGCCGTAGTGGAAAGTCAGACAGAGAAGCTGGAGCCTCTGGAACGGGTGGCAGCCCAGGCAGAAGAGCTTCTGCAATATGAAAGAGAGACAGGGATCCGGCTTTTTCTTACAGATGAGCTGGTTGGAGAGTTTTTGTTTGGTCAGAGAGGATATGACCAGCGCAAAGGCATACTGGTAATGGCATTTCTGGTTTTTCTGCTGTCGGGGATATTTCCGGGAGAACAGAAAAATGGAATGATAAACCTTATAAGGACATCGAAACAGGGAAGAGCGCCGTTGTTTTTGTCGAAGTATATCCTGGGGATTTGTCTTTGTATCCCTCTGGGGGCGGGAGCGGTGGCAGTGAAGCTTTTTTCGGCTGATCTTCTTTATGGTTTTTCAAAATGGAACATACCTGCTCAGAGCTTTATAAACGCCAGAGGAATGGAAAGTCCCTTCTCTCTTATGGAGCTGTGTGTGTTATCCGGGTTATTGGAAGTTTTTGCACTGTGCTGTATTTCAGTCATTTACATATCCCTTTCCCTGTGGATGAAAAATCAGTTTTATGCGACTCTGGCAGGAGGCGCTTTTTTCGTTCTGCCATTGGTATTGGGCGGAACAGGCGTATCTTTCCCCTGGGAGTATACAGGAAACAGGGTGTTCTTTATGATAAGCTCTGTGGCAGGACAGGGAATGTGGAGACAGGCTGCGTATATGCTGTGTCTTTTACTGACAATGACAGGAACGGTAGCTCTGGCATGGAGAAAATATTGTAACAGAAACTGGAGGGGGATAAAATGAAGTTGGAAATATGTGGGATTTCAAAGAGCTACGGGAAAGGCAAGAAAGCGTTGGATTGCTTTTGGGCAGAACTGACACCCGGAGTCTACGGGCTTCTGGGACCTAACGGCGCCGGAAAATCGACCCTTATGAACATCCTCACCGGAAATCTTCAGCCGGATGAAGGGGAGATACTTATAGATGGACAGTCTGTAAAGGAAATGGGAAAAGATTACAGGGCTATTCTGGGATATATGCCCCAGCAGCAGGGGCTTTATGATAATTTTACGGCAATGGAATTTCTCCGGTATTTTGCGGCTCTGAAGGCAATCCCCAAAAAAGAAGCAAAAAAACGCATTGACAAGCTCCTGAAAATAGTAAATCTGGAAGAAGTCAGACACAGGAAAGTAGGCGGATTTTCCGGTGGGATGAAGCAGAGGGTTCTTTTGGCGCAGGCTTTGTTAAACGATCCTAAGATACTTATTTTGGATGAGCCGACAGCGGGACTGGACCCAAGAGAACGGATCCGCATCAGAAACCATATCAGCGAGATTTCCCAGGACAAAATCATACTTCTTGCAACCCATGTGGTAAGTGATGTAGAGTGTATAGCAAAAGAAATCCTTTTGATAAAAAACGGGACATTACTGAAAAGCAAAAGACCGGAGGAATTGCTCAAAAGCATGGAAGGGTTTGTGTGGGAAACCGGGGTTTCGGCTGATAAGCTGCCCCTTCTGGAAAAGGAGTGCCTTGTCAGCAACGTCCATGTGGCAAAGGATGGGCTGAAAGTGCGGCTGCTGGGAACGAAAAAAGAACTTGAAACGAAACTTCAAACACTTTTGGAAAAGGAAAGTATAGAACTTGAATTTGCGGAAGCAAATCTGGAAGATGTTTATCTGTGGGAAACGAACTGACGGGAATTTTTCGGGATAGTTTACGCAAGGGAGAAGCCATTGTTGATTTACGGGGCTGCTGACGATATAATAAGGATGTCAGCAGCTCCGATTCTTTTCAGCTCCGATTCTTTTGGGGAAAAGGAGCGGTTACTGTTATTTTGGTTAAAATTAAGGAGAAAATCAATGATTTTATATTTCACAGGAACAGGAAACAGCCGATTTATTGCAGAGGAAATTGCCGGAGGAACCGGCGAAGAGATGGTTTGTATAAATGAAAAGATAAAAGCAGGAGAAGCTGGTGACATTACAGTGTCCGGCAATCTGATTATTGTTACGCCTACTTATGCGTGGAGAATTCCTAAGCTGGTCAGAGAATGGATTTTACAGAGGAAATTCACTGATGTACAAAGGGTGTGGTTTGTAATGAACTGCGGAGATTCCGTTGGCAGTGCGGATAAATACAATCAGAAACTGTGCGTGGAAAAAGGGTGGACATACATGGGAACCATGCAGATTATCATGCCGGAAAACTATATCGCCATGTTTCCGGTACCGGCTCCGGAAGAGTCCAAAAGAATCATAGAGGCAGCCGTTCCTGTGATAAAGAGCGCAATTACCTGTATTCAGTGTGAAAAAGAATTTCCGGAACCCAAACATCATTTACAGGATAGTTTTTTGAGCGGATTTGTCAATCAAATATTTTACCCTCTGTTTGTAAAAGCAGATCCCTTTTGGGCAAAGGAAACCTGTATTGGTTGTGGTAAGTGTGAACGGCTTTGCCCGTTAAATAACATCAGGATAAAAAACGGAAAACCTGTCTGGGGAAAAAACTGTACACATTGTATGGCATGTATCTCAGCCTGTCCCAAAGAAGCGATTGAATACGGGAAGAAGAGCCTTGGTAAAAATCGTTATTATTATGAATA
>CALCDJ010000083.1 GCA_937900135.1 uncultured Blautia sp.
TGTTTGTGATGCGATTAAGGGAATGGATACCCTCTACTTCTCATTTTCAATCTTAATCACTTCCTTTCCTAGTTATAATATACCATATACTATACGAAAGTTCAATATGCTAATACAGAAAAGTTAAAAAAATTGAATTTTAGTATTGACACATTTGGATTCTGGTGTTATCATGAGGTCGGTTCAAAGAATTGAACTTCGGAAAGGAGGTAAAAACAATTATGGCTTTTAATTACGACAAGTTGAGAGGAAAAATTATTGAAAAATATGGTTCTCAATATCGCTTTGCAGAAGCTATGGAGTGGTCTGAACGAACATTATCCATGAAGATGAACAATTCCAGAGCATGGAAGCAGACTGACATCCAGAAAGCAATTACGCTTCTTAATATTAGCGAACGCGATATTCCGCTATATTTTTTTACACCAGAAGTTCAAAATATTGAACTTTAAAAAGCGAGAAAAGGAGGAAGCATGAACGAATTAAGAAAAACAACAATCACAACTTTGGAAGTGGCAGAAATGATGGAAACAGAACATTCCAAAATTATTAGAAAGTTAGAAGGAAGTAAGGACAGAAAAGGCTTTATCCAGATTTTAGCTGAAGCCCAAATGGGCGTGAGTGATTATTTCATTCCATCTTCCTATAAAGACTCTAGTGGTAAAGAGAATAAATGCTATCAGGTCACAAAGCTCGGCTGTGACTTTCTGGCAAATAAATCTACTGGAGAAAAAGGTGTGATTTTTACCGCCAGATATGTGAAGCGTTTTTATGAGATGGAACGCCGTGAAACAGAAAAGATTTACGAAACAAAGGCTACCTCTCTTGGCGAAGTTGCTTCCTTTAATAAGGAAATGGACAAGCGCATGGAGAAGCAAGGTTCAGCTCCGTGGAAGATTTGTGAAGCATTCAAAATGGTATCTGAACAGTTTGGCATTAGGCTTCCAGATGATTTTGTAAAGATCCCGGAATATGAGCAGATAGAATTACCACTGTGAGAAACGGAGGTGACAAACATGGTAGAACCATACAAACCATTATACACGGCCAAACAGGCAGCACAGATCTTGTTGATCAATGCCAATACAGTCTATGATCTCATGAACACCGGACAGCTCCCATACCTGATTCTAGGGAGTGGAGCTGGCAGCCGAAAAATCAGGGGGAGTGATCTGGAAAAATTTATCGAATCGTATCCAGTTGGAGAAAGGAGGAAAACATTATGACAACGGGAGAACTTTTAAACATCCACAGGCAAGCAACACCGTTGGCTCCATACCAGAAAAAAGATGATATGCAGTACATCGGTACATTATCCCTGCTTTGCTGTGATTGGATACTGTATCAGGACAGCGACGGAAAATACTGGATGAAAGGAGAATGGAAGCTATGAAGAAGAACACAATCTTATCTATGATTATCGGCACTCTGTCAACTTACTTGCCGTTCTGGCAGTGGGACGGGACAGTGGAGCAGGCCCTTGGAGCCGTGGTGGTTGGAGTGGTTACGCTGTCTGTTTTGACGGCATTGGAAAAAGCCCCAAGAGTTGGCGCTCATTAATGGGGCTTGGGTAAAAATATAAAAAAGTATACAGCCTTATTGTAAGGCAGATTGAGAGGAAAAGCAATGAAAAAATATGAATTTACAGGCGAAACAAAACAGGTTGAACTTTCGTTCAGAACAGTAACATTACATAGAATCAAAGCGGTTGCAGAATTTGGGATTGTTAAAGTTGGTGATCTTGGCGGTTGGATTGAGAAAGAAGAAAATCTTTCTCATGAAGAAAAGGCTTGGGTCTGTGGTGATGCTTGGGTCTGTGGTGATGCTTGTATCTATGATGATGCCAAGGTCTATGATGATGCCAAGGTCTATGGTAATGCTTGGGTCTGTGGTAATGCCGAGGTCTGTGGTAATGCCGAGGTCTGTGGTGATGCTTGTATCTATGATGATGCCAAGGTCTATGATGATGCCAAGGTCTATGGTAATGCCAAGGTCTATGATAATGCCAAGGTCTGTGGTGATGCTTGTATCTATGATGATGCCAAGGTCTATGGTAATGCTTGGGTCTGTGGTAATGCCGAGGTCTGTGGTAATGCCAAGGTCTGTGGTGATGCTTGGGTCTGTGGTGATGCTTGGGTCTTTTCGACAAGCCATGTACTGGTTATCGGTCCTATTGGAAGCAGAAATGATTTTACAACATTTTTTAGAGATAAAGACAGCGAAATTACTGTTAAGTGCGGCTGTTTCCTTGGGAAAATTGACAAATTCATCGAAAAAGTTTGTGAGACACATGGTGACAGTAAGTATGCGATTGTATACAGGGCAGCGGTTGAAATTGCTAAGCAGCAGATTGATTTATAGGAGGAGAAACAATTATGAGCATGAAAATTAATCAGCTTGAGATTGAAAATGTCAAGAGAATCAAAGCCGTTAAGGTAGAACCGAAACAAAATGGTTTGACCATTATTGGCGGAAACAATAAGCAGGGAAAAACCTCTGTATTGGATGCGATTGCCTGGGCGCTTGGCGGTGATAAGTTCAAACCGTCGCAGGCTGCAAGAGATGGTTCTGTTCTTCCGCCAAACCTTCACATTGTCATGAATAATGGATTGGTTGTAGAGCGCAAAGGGAAAAACAGTGCTTTAAAGGTTACAGATCCAAACGGAGAAAAAGCAGGACAGCAGCTTCTGAATGAATTTGTAAACAGTTTTGCGTTAGATCTTCCGAAATTCATGGAAGCATCCGGAAAAGAAAAAGCACAGACTTTATTAAAAATCATTGGAGTAGGCGATCAGCTTGTAGAGCTGGAAAAAGAGGAAAAAGAGCTGTATCAGGAACGCTTATATGTTGGGCGCACTGCTGATCAGAAAGAAAAATTCGCGAAAGAGCAGCCGTATTTTCCAGATGCCCCCAAAGATTTGGTATCTCCATCTGATCTGATTAAACAGCAACAGGAAATCCTTGCCAAAAACGGAGAAAACCAGAGAAAACGAGAAAGACTCCATCAGTTGGAACAGGACTATCAAAAAATCAATGATGATCTCTCAGAGCTTTTGTCCAAACAGAAGAAAATTGAAGAAGATTTAAGGATTGCCAGATTATCTGCTGCGGACTTACAGGATGAATCCACAGCGGAATTGGAAAAGAGCATTTCCAACATTGAAGAAATTAACCGGAAAGTCAGGGCAAATCTTGATAAAGAAAAAGCGGAAGATGATGCAAAGACATACAGGAATGAATACAACGACCTTACGGCTAAAATTTCTCATGTAAGAAGCGAAAAGACAGACCTTTTAAATTCAGCAGAACTTCCGCTTCCAGATTTATCTGTGATGGATGGAGAACTGGTATACGAAGGGCAGAAGTGGGATAACATGTCCGGCGCTGACCGAATGAAGGTCGCCACAGCAATTGTGCGAAAATTAAATCCAGAGTGTGGATTTGTGCTTTTGGACAAACTGGAACAGATGGACCTTGCCACTTTACAGGAGTTTGGAGAGTGGCTGGAATCCGAGGGCTTACAGGCGATTGCAACTAGGGTAAGCACAGGAGAAGAATGTAGCATTATTATTGAAGATGGCTATGTAGTAGGTCAGGAACATGATCCAGAACCTAAAAAAACTTGGAAGGCAGGTACGTTTTAAATGGAAATTATCAAAGGGAAAATCCCATGCGCAAAAAAAGTTGTTATTTATGGACCGGAAGGAATTGGAAAATCTACTTTTGCAAGTAAGTTTCCAGATCCTGTGTTTATTGACACGGAGGGAAGTACAAATTCCATGGATGTGGCAAGATTACCTAAGCCTACGTCCTGGCAGATGATTATAGACCAGATCTCCTACATAAAGGATCATTCGGATGTTTGCAAGACGTTGGTGATTGACACTATTGATTGGGCGGAATCCATGTGTGTCCAGAGTATCTGTGACAAACATCAGAAAAAAGGCATTGAGGATTTCGGATATGGAAACGGATACGTCTATGTCAAAGAAGAGATGGGGCGCTTTTTAAACAGGCTTACAGAAGTTGTGGAAGCCGGTGTAAATGTAGTTTTGACTGCACATGCCCAGATCCGAAAATTTGAGCAGCCAGACGAGATGGGAGCTTATGACCGCTGGGAGTTAAAGCTTGGAAAAAAGACCAGTTCCCAGACTTCTCCGCTGATCAAAGAGTGGGCAGATATGCTGTTGTTTGCTAATTACAAAACTGTATCGGTAGCGACGGACGATAAAGAAAAGAAATTTAAAGCTCAGGGCGGTACCAGGGTGATGTATACTGCGCATCATGCTTGTTGGGATGCTAAGAACCGATATGGACTGCCGGAAGAGGTTCCGTTTGATTATCGCTCTATTGCACATATTTTAGAAGAAAAACCCAGTAATCCGCAAGCACGAAAAGAAACAGTTCCAGAGCAGAGCGTGCCGGAGCCTAAAAAAGAAACTCCGAAACCGGAACCTGTACCGACAGATGCTGGACAGCAGATGAGCTTACCATTAGAAGAGCAGAAAAATAATTTCCCGGCTCAAGATCCAGCGATACCCAAACCTCTCCGCGATCTGATGGAAGCAAATCATGTAGATGAATGGGACATTCAGGCCGTAGTTGCTGCAAGAGGGTATTACCCAGAAGATGTCAAGATCAGGGATTATGATACAGACTTTATCAATGGCTGTCTGATCGGGGCATGGGAACAGGTCTTTGGCATGGTCAAAGAAATGAAAGAAAAACAGGAAGTACCGTTTAATTAAAATATAAAAAGGAGAACAACAATTATGACAACAGAAGGCAGAGAATTTGATTGGGAAGATACTATTAAAGAAGATGAACAGAATTTTGAGCCATTACCAGAAGGTGACTACAATGTGACTGTAGAAAAATTCGAAAGAAGCAGATCTAAAGGAGGCCGCAAGCTCCCTCCATGCAATATGGCTGTGGTTTATTTTATCGTACATGGACATGACAGAGATGTTACCATTCGCGAAAACTATGTGCTGCACAGCTCTTTAGAATGGAAGTTATCTGAGTTATTCCGCGGTGTTGGTCTCAAAAAAGAAGGAGAGGAACTCCGCATGAATTGGAGTGCACTTCCAGGTCTGACCGCAAAAGCAAAAGTTGGTTTAACTCCGGGCAAGAAAGACCCGACCAAAAAGTATAACAATATTGAAAAGCTGTATCCGAAAGATACCGGAAAGCCAGCATTTAATGCCGGATCATTTTAAATGGAAAAGGTGAAAAAGAATGGAATTAAGACCATATCAACAAGAAGCAAAAGATGCGGTCTTTGAGCAGTGGGATAACGGCATCAGGAAAACACTTCTGGTGCTGCCAACCGGCTGTGGCAAGACCATTGTATTTGCGAAAGTAACAGAAGATTGTGTACGCAAAGGTGATCGGGTGTTGATTCTGGCTCACAGGGGAGAGCTTCTGGATCAGGCAGCAGATAAGTTAAAAAAGACCACAGGGTTAAACAGCGCGGTAGAAAAAGCAGGGGATTCCTGTCTTGGAAGCTGGTTTCGTGTTGTAGTAGGGTCTGTACAGACACTTATGAGAGAGAAACGGTTAAAGCAGTTTCCAGAAGACTATTTCGATACCATCATCATAGACGAGGCGCATCATTGCATCTCAGACAGTTATCAAAAAGTCTTACAGCACTTCCCGGACGCTCATGTTTTGGGTGTGACAGCTACGCCAGACCGCGGAGATATGCGAAATCTCGGACAGTATTTTGAATCCCTGGCTTATGAATATACCCTTCCCAAAGCAATTAAAGAGGGATATCTGACGCCAATCAAGGCACTTACCATCCCGCTTACGATTGATATGAGCAGCGTTTCCGTGCAAGCTGGAGATTTTAAGGCAAGCGACATCGGAACAGCGCTGGATCCATACTTAGAAGGAATTGCACAGGAAATGAAAAAATACTGTGCAGACAAGAAGACAGTTGTGTTTCTTCCATTGGTCAAGACCAGCCAGAAATTCCGCGATATCTTAAACCGCCATGGGTTCCAGGCAGCAGAAGTAAATGGAGACAGCCAGGACAGGGCAGAAATCCTGACGGATTTTGAATCCGGGAAATACAACGTGCTCTGCAACAGTATGCTGCTGACAGAAGGCTGGGATTGTCCATCTGTGGACTGCGTGGTGGTGTTAAGACCAACCAAGGTACGCAGCCTGTATTGCCAGATGGTGGGACGCGGCACCAGGTTGTCCCCTGGAAAAGATCATTTGTTATTGTTGGACTTTTTATGGCATACAGAACGCCATGAGTTGTGCCATCCGGCAAGCCTGATCTGCGATAATGAAGAAGTAGCCCAGAAAATGACGGAAAACCTGGAAGAAGCAGCGGGATGCCCGATAGATATTGAGGAAGCAGAGCAAAAAGCATCGGAAGACGTGGTAGCGCAAAGAGAGGAAGCCCTTGCAAAACAGTTGGCAGAAATGAAGCGCAGAAAGAAAAAACTGGTTGATCCGCTACAGTTTGAAATGAGCATCCAGGCAGAAGACCTTTCCGGGTATGTTCCGGCTTTTGGTTGGGAGTGTGCGCCGCCTTCTGATAAACAGAAACAAACACTGGAAAAACTGGGAATCCTTCCAGATGAGATTGACAATGCCGGAAAAGCAGCAAAATTACTTGACCGTCTTGGGAAACGGAGAGATGAGGGACTGACTACACCAAAACAGATCCGCTTCCTGGAAGGAAGAGGGTTCCAGCATGTAGGAACCTGGCAGTTTGAAACGGCTCGGAAATTAATCGACCGGATTGCTGCCAATGGCTGGATAATCCCGGCAGATATTATCCCACAAGAATATAAAGGAGCATAAAAAATGGAACAAAAAACAAGCCTTGTGGAAATTCTTGATTATATCCATCCTTCTGATCTTGACTATACAGAGTGGGTAAATATAGGAATGGCACTGAAACACGAGGGGTATTCTGTGGATTTATGGGATTCCTGGAGCAGTAAAGACTTTGGCAGATACCATCATGGAGAATGCCTGAAAAAATGGAATACCTTTTCTGGATCTTCTTCTCCGGTTACAGGAGGTACCATCATACAGATGGCTATGGATCGCGGATGGGTCCCGGAGCGTGGTCATGAATTGGATTGGAATGACACAATCCAGAAAGATTCCGATCGTGTAGTAGTAGATCAGAACTGGATCGAAGGAAAAGAAGTCCATGAGCCGCAGAATTGGAATCCTGTAGATCACCTTGTAAGATACCTGGAAACCTTATTTGAGGCCGGAGAAAACGTGGGCTATGTCACAGGCAGCTGGGAAAAGACAGACGAGAAAGGCACGCGCTGGTTACCACAGAAAGGCAGCTGGGACCGTACCGCCGGACAGCTTATTGAGCAGCTAAACCAATGCAAAGGAGATATTGGTGCGGTATTGGGTGATTACAACCCAGAAGCAGGCGCATGGATCAGATTCAATCCATTGGATGGAAACGGATGCAAAAACGAAAATGTGACTGAGTACCGGTATGCGCTCGTGGAATCTGACAGCACAGAGATTGACCAGCAAAATGCGATCCTTCGAGAACTGGAACTTCCCATTGCTTGTTTGGTGCATTCTGGAAAAAAGAGCTTGCACGCGATCGTAAAAGTGGATGCTGCGGATTATACAGAGTATCGAAAGCGCGTGGATTACCTCTATGATGTCTGCCAGAAAAACGGTATTGCAGTAGATACGCAGAATCGAAATCCTTCCCGATTATCCAGGATGCCAGGTGTTACCAGAAACGGAAAGAAACAGTTTTTGGTAGATACCAACATTGGGAAATCGTGTTGGAATGAATGGTATGAATGGATTGAGGGGATCAATGATAATCTTCCAGATCCAGAAGGATTAGAAAGTGTATGGAATGATCTTCCAGATCTGGCGCCATGTTTGATCGAGGGAATTTTAAGAAAAGGTCATAAAATGCTGATCGCTGGACCATCTAAGGCGGGGAAGTCCTTTTTACTTATCGAATTATGTGTGTGCATCGCAGAAGGAAAAAGCTGGATTGGATGGAAATGCGCACAGGGAAAAGTCCTGTATGTCAACCTGGAATTAGACCGCGCAAGCTGCTTACATAGATTCAAGGATGTGTATGAGGCGTTGGGAATCCTTCCGGAACATCTGGACAATATTGATGTCTGGAACTTACGTGGAAAGAGTGTTCCAATGGATAAATTAGCACCAAAATTAATCCGAAGAGCAGCAAAAAAAGGATATACTGCGATCATCATTGACCCAATCTATAAAGTCATTACAGGGGATGAAAACAGCGCAGATCAGATGGCGAATTTCTGCAATCAGTTTGACCTGGTATGTACCGAATTAAACAGTGCTGTGATCTATTGCCATCATCATTCCAAGGGAAGCCAGGGCGGTAAAAAGTCCATGGACCGTGCATCTGGGTCTGGTGTATTTGCCCGAGATCCAGATGCGTTACTGGATTTAATTGAGTTGGAACCAACAGAAGCACTGATGAAACAGGAAGAAAATAAGGCTATCTGTATGGCTTGCAAAAGGTATCTGGATTCGTATTACAAGTGGCAAGACGACCTGTCTCAAGATGATTTATTAAGCAGTTCTCAGATGATTTCTTATTGCCAGGACCATCTTGATGAATGGCAAATGAAGCGATTAAACAAAGAAATCGAAGCAGCAAAAAAACTTGCAAGGGCAAAAACAGCCTGGAGAATCGAAGGTACTTTACGAGAATTTCCAAAGTTTGAACCTGTGAATTTATGGTTTGATTACCCGTCACATCAAATAGATGATGTTGGTGTTCTGGCTGATCTGCAAGCCGATACGGAAAAACCAGCTTATCAGCGCGGAAAAGAAGCTAGAAAGAAACAAGGGGCGCAGCAAAGAGAGAAAAAACAAGCAAAATACAATATGGCGATTGAGAATTTCCGATTTGAAAACGAAGATAAATATCCAACTGTGAAGGAACTGTATGAGCAAATAAAAAGTGATTCAGAAGCTGTTGGAGAGAAATATCCAGCTGAAAAAACAGTCAGAAATTCATTAAAAGAACTTGGATATATGATCGAAAAAGAGACCGGCCGCATTTGCCCGGCACCTTAAAACGGGAAGGTCACAGGCACTTGCCCGTTACCACAAAAACAAGGTCGCGGGCATTTGCCCGACACCTAGAAAAATAAGGTGACGGGAATCGGGCACAATATTTGCCCGACACCTACATTTTAAGGTCACGGGCATTGCCTGCCCGGCACCTGTATATAAATATACCCTTATCGGGCAGGCAATGTGCGGGCAAGCCCACCCTATCGTGTGGGGACATAGGTCTCCCCACACACGGGTTAGGGAATGCCCCACACCAGCACAACGCGCGAGAGAGGAAGAAGAAAAAATGTCGAGAAAAGTAAACTATGATTTTTTGGATTGTGCAAATAAAATGCCAGCACTATCACATGTAAATTCAAGAGATAATTTTGATATCAAAAAAAGCAAAGTTGCACAATGGCTCGTAAACCAACCAGAAGTAATGCAAAAAATATTTGACATGGCCAAAAACAAAAAAGTAATCAAATACGATCCAACCACCCAAACATGGAGAGGAGCTGATTGTGATGGTGATTGAATTTTTTATGGCAATGAATCCTCCGACTGTAACAGCCCAGGAACACAAGGTGACGGTGATCAATGGAAAGCCAGTGTTCTATGATCCACCAGATGTTAAAGACGCAAAGCTAAAGCTATGTGGATACCTGGCAAAGTACAAACCGAAAAAGAGAATTGAATCCGGATGCAGGTTGGTGACAAAGTGGTGCTTTCCAAATGGGAGACATAAAGACGGAGAATACCGGATTACAAAACCAGATACAGACAATCTGCAGAAGCTCCTTAAGGACTGTATGACTATGTGTGGCTTCTGGAAGGATGATGCCTTGGTAGCATCCGAGATTGTGGAGAAATTTTGGGCTGAGGTTCCGGGAATCTATATCCGGATCGAAGAATTATGATTAGCAAAGAAGAGCGCCATAAGCTATGGGAGCTGTACCCGGAAGTACAGGAATTATTTGAACAGTACAACGGAATCCGGTTGGAAGATGATCAAGGATGGGAAGCTCTCGTGGAACAATGTGAAAAAATCCATGAGAAAAATCCAACCAAGACCATGGAAATGCTGTTATGCGATGCAGCTTCTCAGTTGGAGCGGATGGCAAAGAAAAGAAAGTACGGATGAGGTAAGATCAATGAAAAAAATGAGAGAATATGAGCGCGGCCGGGAAGATGGCCTTGACCTGGCTTACAGAATTGTACAACAGGGGGGGATTGAAGCACTGAAAAAAGAATTGAAATTCCGTGGAGTAACCGGAATCAAAACATCTTTGGCTGCAAAGGATCTTGGCAAGGCTGGAGAAGCAATCAAGGAAATGACACTGGACACCATTACAATCCTTGCCTTGGCTGTCCTACATGACGATTTCGGCTTTGGAGAAAAGCGCTGCTAGAAATTTATGGACGGCATGGATCACGGAGCACAGTTTCTGGTGGAAGACCTCGCTACCTGGCCAGACTATATTGAGAGTATCAAAGAGCAAATGGGAATTGATGTGACGATCCGTTGGAATGATGAGGACAGAAAGGTGAGGCCATGAAACTATATGATTTATACGACAATAATCAATACATAGGCGCTTTTCCGGCGAGTGAGATTAGTAAGATGATCGGCTGTAAACCCGGATACGTGTCCACGGCGGCAAGGCTCTGTTATAAAGTAAAATACAGATACAAGATAGAGTCCGCGGAAGATTTTACTTTGAGCAAAGAGGTTGACGCGAAACTGTTAGATGATTTTGATTATTTAACAAAAAAGATCAGAAAAGCGCTTAGGAGGAACACATGAATATTTTGATTGTAACTCTACTCTTAATTGCCGTCTGTAGCGTTCTATTTTGCGATTTAAGCGACTTTAACGATGGAGACGATAAAAATATCACCGAATACACTATAAGGGCTATTTCGGAGCATTACAGCCGCGAGAACCAGCTTGAAAAATGCAAAGAAGAATTAAAAGAGCTTCTGGCAGAGCTGGAACATGCGGAGATCATCAATGGCAAAATGGTGCTGCCAGGGAATACCTGGTCAGAATGTGCGGATGTGATTATTATGGTCAGCCAGATCGCGATGCAGCATGGAAAAGAAGATGCCGTGAAGGAGCAGATGGAGTATAAGCTGGAGAGACAGTTGAGGAGAATGGAGGATGAAAGAGATGATTAGATTTTGCCCAGATTTAACAGGCAAAGGCAAAGAGGAAGTGAAGGCAATGTTTCGAGGGCATGGAGATTTTATCAGACCAATATTACATGCCTGCATCAAGGAACGATGCGTTGCCTATAAGAATGGAACGTGCATGAAATATGGTAATGCGACTGAGCTACTGGAGGAGATGAAAAGATGAGATACACAGAATACCATGACGGAGTAGCCGTGATCAAAGATAAGAATTTGCTGAAAGAGGCTATGAAAAAGTTGGCAAAATATGAGGATGCGGAAAACGCAAAAGACATTGAAATCAAAAATTTAATTCAAGGTGAGCGTTTCGGCTTCAAGGGGTTTGATTGGATCGTTCTTGACAATAACGTGGATGGTGGAGTTCTGGCAATCATGACTTCTACTTGGAATAATAGGGAGTACAGTTTCGATGATGACGGATGTAATAATTACGCTAAGTCAAGTTTGCGTAAAAAACTGCTCAATGAACTGCTTCCTGTGTTGGGTGAGGATAATCTTATTCCTCATGAGGTTGACTTGGTAGCCGACAACGGAGATGACCGTTACGGCACAGTCACAGATAGAGTTTTCATCCTGAGTTGTGATGAATACAGAAAGTACCGTAAGCACGTTCCGCTGCTTCCTGAATGGATGTGGACTTGCACACCTTGGTATATCTCAGACTCTAGGGGCAGTAATGGCGTTCGTGGTGTGGATACAGGCGGTGGTCTGAGGAACGACTTTGTGAGCAACAGCAGTGGGGTTGTCCCGGCTTGTGTATTCAAAAAAAGATGTTGTTGTAGAAATGGTTTGATGATTCGGGAGAGGCGCATAAAGTAGTTGCATGGAAATCGCTTCCAGAACCATACAAAGGAGAGTGATATTTATGTCAATCACAGAAAAAGAAGCCATTGAAGCGGTAAAAACCTTAAAGAAATACTGCAAGAAAAACGGCTGCGATACTTGTATCTTAAAACGTGATGGTATCTGCATGGCAAAGGGCTGGCCGTGTCCGGCATTTTGGAAGGTAAGGTGATACATATTGGGGTACAAAAACAGCGAGGGATATAGTGATCCGACAGCAGGTAAGGCTATGAGATCCGCAGATCGGATGCCAATGCATGTCTGGAATGTCTATTGTGTGCTTAATCAGGTGGCTGGCTTGCATGGATTTGAGATTGTCGGATTGCGGGATAGGAAGACCGGAAAAGAATGAAAGAGGTGAGAACATGACAAAGAAAACAGCAAGAGAAATCTTTGTAGATATTTACGGAGATGCAGATACGGAAGATAAGCTGACGGCGATCCAGGAGGTACTGGACGGGAACCAGACCGAAAAAGTAACGAAAAGTGACGTGGTACAAGTGTTGACCTGGTTGATTGAGGAATACATCTGAGAGGAGATTAATGTATGCTAGACGATAAAATTACAACATTAACAGACGATGGAGCATCAAGGTTAATCGAAGCCATAGTAAGACAAGCTGTTAATGATTATAAAAATTCCTTGTACAAATACAATACTATTCGTGAAAAAAAGAAAAGAAAAGAACATAAATATATGATTGGAAATTGTGAGCTTTTCTTTACTAAAAATATTGATACATATTGCGACCTTGATGGAATTAAAATCATGAATAAGATTCGCGAAGATGTGAAGAAAGACCTTGCATTTAAAGGAATTAAAATGAGGATACCGAGATGACAATAGAACAACTTTTTGTTTTACAGAAGGACACAAACAAGCTAATGTCTTTGCAATTGGAATTAGCAAAGCATGAAAATTTTAATCCATACAAGAAAAATATCATATCCGATATTCCAAAAGGAAACAATGAAAGAAATTTTCTTGAAGAGTACGTGGAAAAAAAAGAAAAATTAGAACAACAAATAGAATTTTATAAGAAAAAAATCCAAGAAGACAGAAGAATTATAGATGCGTACATAGAAGCAGCTCCTTATCCTGAATGCAGTATTATACGATATAAAGTTATTAATAATATGAGCTGGGAGGATATTGGAGATTGCATCGGATACAGCAGAAGACATGTGGCTAAAAGGTTTTGGAATTATATAAATGACCAAAAATGACCAAAATGACCGCAATGACCACGAAGACATGTGATATGATAGAATCACGGAATTAAAAAAATAATTCCAGAATAATTCTTTCTTTTTTTCATTAGCGTTCCTTTCATGAGATCAGGGCTGTGCTTAACTGCATGGTCCTTTTCTTATGCCAACAATCGGGCAGCACATACAACGCAAATGCTTTGGTTTTTGCTCATTCTGCCATTGAGATTCACTCCTTATTTCTGGCGGTTAGGCCGTCAACGTGTTGGTGTGCTGTTATTTAATATGCGGGTTAGAGTAAGAGGTAACTTGCTGGTCTCCTTAGCCAGT
Organism: uncultured Blautia sp.; assembly: GCA_937900135.1. GTDB lineage: Bacteria > Bacillota > Clostridia > Lachnospirales > Lachnospiraceae > Blautia_A. Next base: position 13,642 of record CALCDJ010000083.1, read on the forward strand.
GCTCTGGGTTCAAGTCCCAGGCCCGCAATTCAAAAAAAAAGAGAAAGGGGAATGTGATCATGGATAATGAATTAAAAGAGGCAGCGAAGCGCATGAGAGAATGTGCAGACATTTTTGACGAAATCAGCGAGTGCAAAGATAAAGATAAAGAAGAAGAGTTGACGGGTAAATTTATTGTCAAATTTGCAAAGATGATGGAGATAATAAGTAGATGATATATAAGCACTGTATCAGATGCGGCAAGCGTATTCCTTCTGGAACGACCTGTAGCTGTTATGATAAGACCAGGGACAAGCGTGTGTATGATAAAGCTACTGGGATAAAGACACAGTATCACACGCAGCGCTGGAAAGATATGAGAGAATATATCCTATCCCTGTATGATGGCATAGATATCTACATGCTGTACAAACATAACAGAGTTGTGCCAGCTGATACCATCCACCACATAGAGAGGACAGCAGACAGGCCTGATCTGTTCTATTCGGACAGCAATTTGATTCCGGTTAGTGATGCCGGACACAAAGAGATCCATCACAGATATAAGACAGAGGATGTAGGTATGGTACAGGATGAGTTGACGCAGATGCTTAACAGCTATCGAGGTAAGACCGGGGGCGGTTGAAAAGTTTTTGATGATTTCCCACGACCACTTATGCCCCCATCTTTCCCACAAAATTCTAAATACCTTGATGGTTTACATAATTAACTAAGAAGGAAGATGATAGCATGGGAAGACCGAGAAAGCCGCTTGATGTCCAGAAGGGTCATTTAAAAGTGGTTGATTATCAGAAAAAAGAAATGGAAGAACAGGCTGTCACCACTGGGGCGGATCAGCTGGAAAAACCTCCGGCATGGCTCACGGATGCGATAGCAAAAAATGAATGGAAACGTCTTGTCAAAGAATTAAAGAAAATTGAGATTATTGGAAATCTTGATTTGAATAATCTTGGGGCGTATTGCAATGCCTATTCCGGATACCGGAAAGCAACAAAGGAATTGGTGGGAGCGCCGCTCACTGTCGAGAAATGGACAAAGTACGGACCTCAGATGGTTCCGAATCCATTAATTTTCGTACAGTCAAAATATTCTGATGAGATGCGGCGGTATGCTTCTCTTTGCGGACTGACTATTGATTCCAGGTTAAAAGCTGGAACCGGAAAAGTGAATAAGCAGGAGGAAACACTGGAAAGGAAGTTTGGTCTGATATGATTCTGGAAGATATCAAAAAGTATTCACAGGATTGTATCAGTGGCAAGATCGTTTCCGGAAAGAAACACAAATGGGCATGCATGAGATTTCTTCGGGATCTAAAGCAGCTGGAGCAGAATCCAGATTATCCATACACCTGGAACGAAGAACAGGCACAGAACATTGTTGACTGGTTCGCGCTTTTACAACATAGCAAAGGCGTGCTCGCTGGTCAGCCTATCAACTTGACTGACTGGCAGAAATTTAGGTTATGTCAACTTTATGGCTGGGTGAGAAAAGATAATGGTCTTCGGAGATTTAAAAAATCTTTTACAGAGGTGGCAAGAAAAAACGCCAAATCCCAGGAAGAAGCTGGTGTTGCTTTGTATGAAATTTCCGTCACAGCGACTAAGAATGGAGAAGTGGCAGAAGCCTACACAGCCGGAACCAAACGGGAACAATCAAAGATTGTTTTTGCGGAAGCTGGATTGATGCTGAAAGGTTCGCCGTTACAGACGAAATTCCGGGTGACCAGAGATGCGATCACACATATTAAAACAGGCAGCAGCATCAAACCGCTATCCAAAGAAGATGGTAGAAGCGGAGATGGTACCAACCCGGCGCTGCTTGTCCTCGATGAGTACCATCAGCACAAGACAACAGAGTTTTACGATCTCGGTCTTGGAGCGAACACCAAGGAATACCTCCTGATGATCATTACCACTGCCGGAATGGATTTAACATATCCGTGCTATGTGACAGAGTATCAATACTGTTCCAAGGTTTTAGATCCTGATCTTACGGAAGTGGAAAATGACGAATATCTGATAGATATTTGTGAGATGGACCAGGAAGACTATGAGGACGTGTCTTATTTGGAAAACGAAGAACTCTGGAAGAAAGCCAATCCTATCCGAATGACTTATCCGGAAGGTATAGATAAGATCCGCGGAGAATACAAGATTGCCAAAGAGCAGCCGGAACACATGACAGCTTTTCTGACCAAGTGCCTGAATATCTGGGTACAAGCGAAGGAAAACGGATACATGGACATGGCAAAATGGAAAGCCTGTGAAATTGAGGGGCTGCCTTTTGAGATTGAGGGAAAGCCCGTGTATGTCGGCTTCGATATGTCGGCAAAAACGGACTTGACCTCTGTGGCTTTTGTTATTCCGTGGCTGTCCGGGAAGTACGATGGCAATGGAAAAGAGATTGTAAAGTATCTCTTATGGTCCCACAGTTTTATTCCTACCAGAGAAAAACTACAGGAACATATCTTAAAAGATAAGGCTCCTTATGATGCATGGGAAAGAGACGGTTACTTGACCGTGACTAATACTCCTATTGTGGATCAGGGAGCTGTCATGCGATATGTGATCGAAGAGGTGGCCCGGTACAACCTGGATGTGCAGTGCTTATGTTTTGACCCGGCAAATGCCAGCAAGCTCATGATGGACTTGTCGAATGAAGGATATGACGTAGAAGAGGTATTTCAGTCCCACCGACACCTGAACGAAGCAACACAGGGCTTCCGGGAACAAGTATTCTGTGGAAATATCCAATACTTACACAATCTGCTTTTGAATTATTCTATGAGTAACGCTGTGATCCGGCAGAACAACGGTTTGATTAAAATAGACAAAGATGCAACCACGAAACGAATTGACCCCGTAGACGCCAGCTTATGTGCTTTTAAACTGGCAATGTACCACGAATTTTCGGACGACTACGGAGCGTACCTGGATAAATTTTTGGAGGACTTAGCGAAGGAAAATAATTGATAAAGTAAAAGCGGCCTTCCATGCGCTGGTAAGACCTTCCGTTAGTTTAAATGACGCAGAACTTTTGGACTGGCTTGGAATCAATCCGAAAAGCAATGCCCTGAACGAGGTAACATATTTTACCTGTCTAAAAATGCTGACGGAAACAATGGGAAAATTGCCGCTTAAATTCTACCAGCGCACTGGAAAAGGGAAGATTCGGGCAGAGCCTAACAAGGCTGCGCAGTTATTAATGACACGTCCGAATAAGATTATGACCCCAGCAACCTTCTGGGGGACGGTGGAGTTTAACTGCCAGCACTACGGAAATGCTTATGTTTGGATACAGACCAAATACCAAAAATCCGGAAGGTTTGGCGGAACCATTGAGCCTGTAGCTTTTTGGGTGATGCAGTCTGAGTATGTCCAGGTATTCATGGATGATGTTGGGGTGTTCGGAAATTCCGGACAACTGTATTACCGATACAGCGACCCCAAAACAGGGAAAACCTACACTTTTGGTCAGGACAGTGTGATGCACTTTAAGACCTGGTGCTCCACTGATGGAATTTTGGGCAAGAGTGTACGGGAAATGCTGATGGACACCATTGGCGGCGCAGAAGAATCTCAGACCTATCTGAATGGACTGTATCGGGATGGCTTGACCGCATCCATGGCGCTGCAATACACCGGAGATCTGGATAAGTCACGGCGAATGGCTCTGCAAAGAGAGTACAACGACCTCCTGACAGGAGCGAAGAATGCCGGAAAGGTTGTGGCGGTTCCGGTTGGAATGACCTTGCAACCGCTTAACATCAAGCTGACAGATGCTCAGTTTTTTGAGTTAAAAAAATACACGGCTCTACAGATTGCCGGGGCTTTTGGAATTAAGCCGAATCAATTAAATAATTACGACAAATCGTCCTACGCCAACAGCGAAACGCAGCAGTTGGCTTTTTTAATTGATACGATGGCGTACCGGCTCAATCAGTACGAGCAGGAGATTAACTATAAGTGCCTTACACCGGAAGAGCAGAAGGAAGGATTCTTTTTTAAATTTAATGAAAAAGCGCTTCTGCGAACGGATGCAAAGACACAGATGGCCAATATCGTTTCTGCTGTGACCAATGGGCTGTATACGGTCAATGAGGGTCGAGAACTCCTTGACTTAGCTTATGTTGATGGTGGAGACGTAAATATGATCAATGGCACCTATACTCCTATCACACAGATAGGGGCGGCCTATGGCTTAAACAACAACCCAGACGGAGGAGGTGAGGGAAATGCAGATTAATGTAAACGGCGATATTATCAGCAATGACGACAAGTGGATCTACGACTGGCTGGAATGGGATGCTACCTGTCCAAACGACATCAAAAATGCACTTGCGATAAAACCAGAAAACGAAAAACTGACAGTCCTTGTCAATTCCGGCGGTGGTTCCGTTATGGCCGGACAGGAGATCTACAGTTTATTATCTGGCCGAAACGATGTGGAAATCAAAGTACAGTCTTTGGCCGGAAGCGCTGCCAGCGTGATCGCCATGGCAAATCACTGTGAGATCAGCCCTGTGGCAATGATCATGATCCACAATGTTTCCATGAGTGGAGCATCTGGAGATTACCACGACATGCAGAAAAACGCTGAGATTCTCCGGCAGATGAATGCGGCACTGGCAACTGCATATATTGCCAAAACTGGCAAAACATCAGAAGAAATTTTGAAGCTGATGGACAAAGAAACATGGCTCACTGCAAATCAGGCCTTGGAAATGGGTTTTGTAGATGGAATCATCCGGGACGAAAAACCGCTGTTTATGAACAACGTAAACGGTATGAGACTGACGGACGAGATCAGACAGAAAGTCCTTGCTGAGAAATCAGCCAAAGAAAAGAATGAAACAGAAAAGAATGAACTTTTAAAAGATTTAGATTTATTCGGAATCTAAATTACGGAGGGAAAATACAAGGAATAAAAAATTATTAGAGTTATTAGACAAGATCAATAGCCAGAAGGTGCTTGTGCAGAATCTGGCAGAAGAAGGAAAAATTGAAGAAGCGAGAGCAGCGAAAGACAAGCTGGTAGAAATGCAGAACCAGTTTGATCTGCTGAAAGATGTGCTCGACCCGGATGTGATTGAGCCTGTAGACATGACTCCTACTGCTACTCCGGTTCTTACACCGGTAGAGCCCAAAAATGATTCCGTTGCTGAATTTGCAAATGCTGCAAGACACGGATTCCGGAATGCAACTATGGTAGAGGGGACACCAACGGACGGCGGCTACACTGTGCCGGAAGATATCCAGACCCGCATCAACGAATATCGAGAAGCAAAAGCGTCCCTGATCTCTCTTGTTGATGTGGAAAACGTAACTACAAACAAGGGCCAGCGCACCTTTAAAAAGAGAGCGCAACAGACCGGTTTCACAAAAGTGGCAGAGGGCGGAAAGATCGGTGCAGGCACCACACCGCAGTTTGAAAGAATTTCTTACACCATTGACAAGTATGCCGGATATTTCCCGGTGACAAATGAGTTGTTGGCGGATTCCGATGCAAATATTGTTTCCGTGCTGACACAGTGGATCGGTGATGAATCCCGTGTGACCAGAAACAAATTAATTCTGGCAGAACTGGCAAAGGGCAACAAAGCCGCTATTGCATCTTTGGATGATATCAAAAAAGCCCTGAACGTTACACTGGGACAGGCATTTAAGCCAACCTCCAGAATCATCACCAATGATGATGGCTTACAGTGGCTTGACACTTTAAAGGACACAGATGGCAAATACCTGTTGCAGCCTAATCCGGCTGATCCGATGCAGATGAGACTTTGCGCCGGAGCAACCACAATTCCTGTGACTGTCGTACCTAATGCAGATCTGCCGACCACTACCCAGAAAATTCCGGTAATCATTGGCGATCTCAAAGAAGCGGTGAAATTCTTTGACCGCAATCTGATGTCTATCATGTCTTCCAATATTGCAGCGATCGGAACTTTGAATGCTTTCGAATCTGACTTGACCCTGTTCCGTGCAATCGAGCGTGAAACTTGTGTCCTGAAAGACAAAGCAGCCTTTGTTTACGGCGAAATCAATACGGCGGGGTAATGAGCTATAACCCACAGCCGAAGACCTACACGGCCGAGGAATTAAACGGAATGACCATTTCCGAGATTAAAACCTTGGCCGGTGGTCTAGGTTATAGCATTGCGGCAACAAAAAAAGCGGATGTTGTAGCAGAGTTTCTAAAAGAGCAAGGCGGTGAACTTGTATGACGTTGGATGATGTGAAGGCTTATCTGAGGATTGACGAAGATGCAGATGACATGATCCTGGAGATCATGATGCAGGCCACCGAGCAATATATTAAGGATGCGGTTGGATTCTATGAGGAAGAAAATCCAAAAATCAAAATGCTTTACTGGCTAGTGATTTCGGATTTTTACGAAAACCGCGTTCTGACAGTAAAGGAAAGCGACAAGCAGAGATTATCCCATGTGGTATCCTCTCTGGTGTTACAGTTACAGTCCGAAGCACTTCTGAAAGAGGGTGAGCCTATTGGTTGATATCGGAAAACTGAATAAGCGGATCACTTTTTTAAAACTGTCAGAATTAACGGATGATATGGGACAGACAAAAACAGAATGGGTACAGTATCGTTCTGTCTGGGCGACTGTGAAGCCTTTTAAATCTTCTGAGTACAATTTCATGGGCAAGCTCAAACCAGAAACCACACACCGGTTCTATGTACGATACAACCAGTATGTGACAGCGGATATGCGTATCCTGTATCACGGACGTACCTTTGAGATATCTGGGCCGCCTATTGACATGGATGAACGACACGAAATGTTGGAAATCCAAGCCACGGAGGTGTTTGAGCATGAGCAGTATGGAGTGTGAAATTATCGGCAAAGGTTTTTTATCGGAGAATCTTGAAAAAGCTGCCAAACAGTTTCCGCACAGCACAGAAAAAGTGCTGAAAAAGGAAGCAAGAAACATCGCGAAAGACCTTGGGAAGAGAGTGGATGAAGAAGCAGTAGGTCACCACTATGGTGGAAATGATAGACCACTTGCAAAGAGCTTCCGGCAAGGAAAGGTTATTAAAAGCGGTTCTGGGTACAGAGTGGCTGTCACATCAAATGCCCCTCATTACCATTTTTATGAAGAAGGCCATACCATCGTGACGCACAACCGGAAAAATAAGAATGGCTCTGGTAAAAAAGGAACTGGAAAAGTGGTAGGACGATCTGTGGCCAGAAAAACCGTTGCAAGGTATATGGCGCAGAGGTCGGAGTTTTCTGAACTGATCGGACAAGAACTTTTAAACGAGATTTTAAAGGATGCGGGGTTAGACTAATGCCATCTTTAAAAGAGATTAAAAAAGCGGTCAACTCCGCTTTAAAAAAAGAATATCCGCGGACAAAAGTCTACGGAACAGACACGGTAGAGGGTTATTCCAAACCGTGTTTTTTTGTATATGTTACACAAACATTTTCGGAAGCAAGTAAAAATACAATCCACAAAAATGTGGAAATAGAAATTGACTATATCCAAAAATCTCCGGACGAAAGCAAAGAGATGGATTTTTTTGAAAAGATGGAAGAGGTGTTCTGCCAGAAACTGACGGTCGGAACCAGGCATCTTTCCACCAGTGATCTGTCTTACGGTTTTAAAGGCGAGCATTCTAATATTCCGGTCTTTGCTTTTGATGTGGAATTTTGGGACAAAATCAAAAAACAACCAGACGACACGCCGAAGATGGGAAGTCTGGTATTAAATAAAGATGTACAGGAGGGATAATAAAGGGGATTACCATCTTTAAATATTACTTTTGTCAACGTTGCAAAAGAAACTATTAAACGCTCTCAGCGCGGAGTGGTAGGTATAATTATCAAAGAAGCAACCGCGTCTGTGAAAACAAATCCGGTTGTGATTTATAAAGAATCCGACATTCCGAGCGAATTAAGCGCAGACAGCAAAGAGCAGATCACCCTTGCATTAAAGGGTAACGTAAACGCACCAAGCAAGCTTGTGGTTTATGTTATCGGATCTGGTGATGCGGACTACAAAAAAGCCTTATCCTACTTTGAATTACATAAGGTTAACTGGCTTTGCTGCCCGACCATCAAAACAGATAAACAGGAACAGGCGGTGGCTACTTGGGTTAAAGACCAGAGAACAGCTAAAAACAAGGTAAAAGCGGTCTTGCCGGAGCAGGACGCAGACAGCGAAGGCATTGTAAATTATGCAACAGCTTCCGCAACAGTCGGCGAAAAGAAATATACGGCAGATAAGTTTTGTTCCCGTATCGCCGGATTGATCGCCGGAACACCAGCAACCGAAGCAACCACGTTTTCTGTTCTGCCTGAGGTATCAGAGTGCACTATTATGGATCGCTCTGCTATGGATGCAGCTATTGAAGCCGGAAAACTTGTGCTTTATTATGACGGAGAAAAGGTTAAAGTTGCGCGCGGAGTAAACTCCCTGACCACCACATCTCCAGACAAAGCCGATCCATGGAAAAAGATTAAGGTAGTTGAGGTCATGGACATGATTAGTGATGACCTGAAAATCTTAGTTGAGGATTATTACATTGGCAAGTTTGTCAACATTTATGACAACAAATGTCTGTTGCTTATTGCAATCAAGTCTTACATGGAAGAACTTTTCCGCGGCGGTCTCTTGGACAGCTACGAGGTGGATCTCGATGTAGAAGCTATCAGGGATTACCTGGTAGAGCACAAAGGAATGAAACGTGAAGACGTAGAAGCCATGAAGGACGAAGAAGTCAAGAAGCAGTACACAGACGAGAAAGTCTTTATGAAGGCAAGCGTGACCATTGCAGACGTAATGGAAGATATCAATCTTCGCGTGGAAGTGTAAGGAGGACAGGCAAGGAATAATTATACAGACGAGAGAGTTATCAACGGAACCTTTGGAGAGGTGTGGGTAGATAATGACTATATGGCAGAGGTGACAGGGCTGGAAGCAACCATGAAACTGGATACCTCAGATGTGGTAAGAACAGGAACCCTTAGAAAAGGCACAAAGGTTACTGGTATTTCTACCAGTGGAACACTGAAATTAAATAAAGTTTCTTCCTATTTTATTAAGAAAATTGGAGACAACATCAAGGCTGGAAAAGCAACCAGAGCAACGATCATCACCAATCTGGCAGACCCAGAAGCATTCGGCGCAGAGCGTATCGCCCTGAACGATTGTGTGTTCACAGAGGTAAAACTTGCAGATTGGGAAGCTGGGAAACTGGGAGAGGAATCTATTCCGTTTACTTTTGGTGATTTTGATGTTTTGGAAGCTATCGAATAAAGGAGAATTTAACCATGAATTTAATTGAGAAATTAATCAGAATCGACAAAGAAAAGTATTCTGAAAGAGAAACCAAGAAAATTAAGTCAAAAAGACTTTCTAAAATCCTTGGAGAAGATACCGAGATTACTATTAAAGCTATCAGCGGAAGAAAACTGAATGAAATCTATGGAACCATCGTGGGAAAAGATGGAAAGAAAGATTTTGCAAAAGTTTATGATATGAACCTGATGTTTTGTATCAATGGTATCGTGGAACCGAATTTAAAAGATGCCACCCTAATGGAACATTTTGGAGCCAAGACACCAAAAGACCTTGCAGCAATCCTGTTTGATGCAGAGGTTGGAGAAATTGCAGATGAAATTTCCGACCTTTCCGGATATACAGAAGATTCCGAGGACGAAGTAAAAAACTGATTAAGACGGATTCGGACGCAAGTGTAGCTTATGCGCTGTTCCGTCTGAAAAAGTGGAAACCTAGCGAATATTACAGCATGGGTGCCGGAGAACGTCTGGTAACCCGTGCTTTTTTAAAGCAAGAAATTATAGATAGGAATAAGGAATTGGAGGGGCTAAAGGGCAGGTAAGACCGTAGCGGCTGTTGTTAAATTGATTGACCAGTTTACAAACCCTTCCAAAGAGGTAAACACAGCCGCAAAAAATGTAGAAAAAAGATTCGAAGAGGTTGCAAAAACCTTTAAAAATGCTGGTGCTGTTTTTGACAGCGTTGGCTCATCTATGACCAAAAATGTCACTGCACCGATTATGGCAGTTGGTACAGCATCCATGGCGGCATTCAGCGAGGTCGATAATGCAGCCGATATTATCATTAAAAAAACTGGTGCGGCCGGAGAAGCAGCAGATGGATTTCAAAAGGTTTTCGAAAATGTTGCCACAAACGTTCCAGCAGACATGGAAGATGTTGGAAAAGCTGTTGGCGAATTAAACACCCGTCTTGGCTTAACTGGAAAGCCACTAGAAAAAGCTACGGAACAGTTTTTGAAATTTGCGGAACTTAACGGAACTGATGTGGAATCCTCCATCCAGACCGTAACGAGAGCAATGGGAGATGCCGGAATTGCAGCAGAAGACTACGGAAAAATCCTCGACCAGATGAACGTAGCTGGACAGATGTCTGGAATCAGCATGGATAAGCTGGCAGAAAATCTTGCCAAATACGGTGCTCCGATGCGTGCGCTTGGATTGGACACAGAAACATCCATGGCAATGTTTGCTGGATGGGAAAAAGCTGGCGTAAATACAGAAATTGCCTTTTCTGGTATGAAAAAAGCTATTTCCAACTGGGGAAAAGAAGGCAAGGATGCTGGTGTGGAATTTTCCAAAACCATGCAGAAAATCAAGGATGCTCCAGATATTGCAAGTGCTACATCCATGGCAATCGAAGCTTTTGGAGCAAAAGCGGGTCCTGACCTTGCAGACGCTATTAAAGGCGGAAGGTTTGAGGTAGATGAGTATGTAAAGGCACTCCAAAATGCCGGAGGAAGTGTCAGCGAAACGTTTGAGGGCACAGTAGATGGGGTGGACAGTTTTAAAACTGCCGCGAACGCCATGAAGCTTGCCCTTGCAGAATTGGGCGGAGAGATATCCACAGCGATCGGGCCAATTCTGGATAGGTTTACAGATAAAATTAAAAAGGTAACACAATGGTTTAAAAGTCTTGATGATGCCACCAAGAAAAATATCTTAAAATTTGGAGTAATGGCTGCCGCCGCTGGACCTCTTTTAATGGGCATCGGAAAAATTACTACTGGAGCAGGCAGAATGATTTCCAATTTTGGTAAGATTTCTGGATTGCTCACAAAACTTTCCGGTGGTGCCACAGGATTCAAAGCCCTTGCTGCTGTTATGACTGGGCCGGTCGGTATTGCGATTGCAGCAGTCGTGGCAGGCGCAGTGTTGATCTACAAAAACTGGGACAGGATTGCGCCGATCATCCAAAAAATTGCAGATCGGTTCGTTTCTTTCTGGCAGACTGTACAGCCGCAGCTACAGCCATTTTTGGACATGATTGAGAAAATTGCATCATTTTTAAAAGATGTTTTTAAGGTTGCTTTTGACACGGTGCTTTCAGCGGCCGGAGAAGGTTTGGTTACATGGCTGGATGGAGCGGCAAAAGTAATTGATGATGCACTTGGACTGTTTGAGAGTATTATCACATTTTTAAATGATGTTTTTGCTGGCAACTGGGAAAAAGCATGGATGGGATTAAAAGATATTGTTGGTAAGGCTTTTGGTATGCTTGCCGATATGGTCAAGACCCCGATTAATGCGGTGATTGCCATTGTTAACAGTGCCATTGAGAAAATCAATGGTATCCATTTTACTGTTCCGGAATGGGTTCCTGGCATTGGTGGCAAAGGATGGGATGGCCTGAATATCCCAACAATCCCATCACTTGGAATCGGTACGGATAGCTGGCGTGGTGGTATCGTACAGGTACATGAGCGCGGCGGTGAGATTATCGACCTTCCACAAGGTTCCAGAGTGTACCCGCATGACGAATCTGTAAGAATGGCGAGAGCGGAAAGCAAAAGAAATATTGCGGTCACAATCGCAAAGCTGGCAGATCAGATCATTGTCCGCGAGGAAGCGGATATTGACCGAATTGCCGAAGCACTGGTAACGAAACTGGAACAGACTGAGTACAACATGGCATAAGGAGGGGAGATATGGAAATTTGGCTAAAACAAAATAAAGACGCAATTCAGATTCCGGTTCTGCCCCCGTCTTTTGCCGTGAATGTAGCAGGTGGACACCAGACAGTAAACATCCAGACCAAAGGAGAGGTCAGCATCATTGGTAAGAGAGGTCTAGAAACGATTGATTTTACATCGTTTTTTCCGGCTCAGGACTATCCGTTTGCATCGTATCCAAAAGACCGAGAGCCTTATGATTATATCAAGACCATAAAAGATTGGATGGAAAAGCCTGTAAGATTGACAATTACAGATACAAATATCAATTATGAGTTTTTGATAACCGACTTTTCTTATGGCGAGCCGGACGGAACCGGGGATGTGGAATACTCTATATCCCTACAGGAGTACCGAAAACCGACTTACACCAAGCCCAAAAAAGAGCTGCCGCCTGCATCCCTTGGGAACAGCAGCGGTTTAGTGGTTGGAAAAGAGCCTACCAGACCAACGTCCAAACCAAAACAAAAGACATACACTGTCAAGTCTGGGGACTGCCTTTGGAACATTGCCAAGAAATATTATGGCAGCGGAACAAAGGCTTCCAAAATTTACAATGCAAACAAAGCATTGATTGAAAAAACGGCGAAAAAGTACGGCCATTCCAGCAGCTATAACAAAGGTGTTGCTGGATGGTGGATTTTTCCGGGAATGAAGTTGGTGGTCCCATGAAATTAAAATGGAATGGAAACGACATTACCGGATACTGTACATCGGTCGCGTGGTCAGGATCTGCGGTTCAGGCGGCCAGATCAGTGACCTTTTCCGTGGCATATAGTCCGGATGATAAGAGCGTAAAGACCTTAAATATCAAATTGGGGGATAAGATTGAGTTTCTTCCGGACGATAAAAAGGTTAAATTTTCCGGTATCGTGACCACAAGGGAGCGCAGGAATACAGCCGGAACATTATCATACACCGCCATGGATGGCATGATACATCTTCTTCGGTCTTCCGGAACATATAAGTTTGCCAAGAAAACGCCGGAAAAAATAGCTGCTATGGTGGCCAAAGATGCAAAAGTCAGCGTTGGCAATCTTGCGAAGACAAAGGTTAATATATCAAAGATGTTCTTTTCGCAGCGACCATATTACGAAATCATCATGGCGGCCTATACTAAGGCACACCGAAAAAACAAAAAAGTATACATCGCCCAGATGAATGGAAAGAAACTCGATGTAATCGAAAAAGGCAAGATCATCCCGAATTTCCATCTGGTTGCCGGGGAACGGATCATTGAATCATCCTATTCCGAAACTTTGGATAGCATGGTAAACCGGGTTTATATTTACAATTCCGACAACAAAAAAATCGGAACTGTTGTAAATAATGACTGGGTTAAAAAGTACGGTGTCTTCCAGAATGCGATTTCTGTGGATTCTGGATCTGGAAAAACCGAAGCCAAAAACGAACTGCATGGAATCGACAAAACCGCCAGTCTGTCAGCGATCGGGGATATCCGGTGCGTATCAGGTCTTGGGTTGATTATCAAGGATTCCAGAACAGGTCTTAACGGCAAATACTGGATAGAAAACGACACGCACACCTGGGAAAATGGCACATATACCATGTCCCTGGAATTGGCTTTTAAAAACGTCATGGATATCCAAGAGGAAGACGAAGAGCAGCAGACACAGAGCGGCGGTAGTTCTTCTGGCGGCGGTTCTTCTGCTCTGGAAGATGTATTAAATCAAGCCAGAGCATGGCTTGGAACAGCGGAAAATCCACCTGGAAGTAACCACAATGAGATCACACAATATTATGGATGGGACGCCGCTTGGTGTTGTATGTTTATCTGGGCAATCTTTAACAAGACAGGCCACGGAAACTTATTCATGGGCGGCGGAAAAACGGCCTATTGCTTTAGTGTCAGGGACTGGTACAAGGCAAGGGGCAAGTTTGGCAGCACACCAAAAAAGGGGGCACTTGTCATTTATGGAGGCTCCGGCCATATTGGCATTATTGAGAGTGTCAGCGGTAGCAGTTGGGTATCTATTGAGGGCAATCTAAGCAATACCGTCAAGCGCAGCAATGGACCATCATGCAGCACAGTGCTTGGTTTTTGCTATCCAGATTACCCAGCAGATACCGTACAGTCCTCCGGAAGTGGTACAGTGACTGGAAGAGCCATTAATATTCCGTCCAGTGTGCCACAGACTGGCATTACTGGAAATTACACCTGTTATCCGCAGTTTTACGGACGCTGGGTCTACACCCAGAAAGCGGTCTCAGAAGCATGGGCGATAAAAGGTAAAAAAGGCAGTCCAGAAAACATTGCAACAATTGACGGATATTACCTTATCGCCGTAGCTGATCGGTTTGGCACAGTCGGAGACAAAGTGGCTGTAGTATTGGCAGACGGTATCAGGATCAACTGCATTATTGCTGACCAAAAGAATCCTGGTGACAGCAATTATACCGGATGGGGTCACGATCTTGGTGGTGGACGATCAGATATTATCGAATGGGAATCTATGGTGTCTGGACAGCCAAACGTATCCAGATGGCGAGGAAAAAGAGTAACAACGATTATCAATGGCGGCAGATATAGCGGATTATAGGAGGGAAGCATGGACGTATATGAGAGATTTGTAAACCAGATGCGAAAAAGCGGAACCTATTATAATCCACAAGAGCCGCAGATCGGGATCATGATGGATGATGGCAAGGTCAAAATTGACACCATGATCTTAGATAAAGATGATTACCTGATGGACTGCAACCTGAGATTGGATGCGTCCAAGAAGGTGTTTTATCACACCGGACATACTGCATCCGGCGAATATCTGACAGATGGGAGCCATAACAGCTCTTTAAAAGAGTATAAAGACAATATCCTCCGATCGGGGGACAAGGTACTGATGTTAAAATTAAAAGATTTTGAGCAGTATATTTTAATGGGGAAGGTGGTGAAGCCTACATGATTTATCCGTTTGAAGACGAGGAAATAACAGAGCAACAGGAAGAAGAAATCTATATCCCGAAAGAATACGGGATAGATTTCGAAACCGGACAGCTGACTGGAAAAGTCGTGGAAGGTCTGGAGGCGGTAAAGGTGTGGGCTTGGCTTGCCTTGCAGACCGCACGGGAGCGGTATTACATTTATACCACGGATTACGGACAAGAATATGAGGATATGATTGGCAAGGGATATACCAAGGATTATTTAAAAGCGGAGTTAAAACGCATGACAGAAGAGTGTCTGACAGTCAATCCCTATATTACCGGGATCGAAAATTTTGAAATGACAAAGGACGGCGATCATGTGACGCTGTCTTTTTTGATGATTACAAATCTTGGAGACACGGAGGTGGAAACGATTGTTTGAGGAGATGACTTACGAAAAAATCATGTCTGACATGATGGCGGATATGCCGGACGGTCTGTCCACCGCCGAAGGAAGTTTATTATTTAATGCCTGTGCAAAACAGGCGGTAAGGCTGGAAGAAGCATATATGTATCTGGCTGGACTGGAAAATAATATGTATGCAGATACGGCTGATCTGGAACACCTGATACGAGCCGGGAATGAGCGTGCTTGTTATATCGAGCAAGCGACCTACGCAGAGTTTGAAGCGCAATTTAACTGTCCGGTACCGGATGGAAGCCGTTTTAACTGTGACGAGTACAATTACACAGTTTTTAATGTGATCAACGACAGCGAACATAAATACAGAATCGGCTGTGAATCTGCTGGAAGTGACGCCAACAGCCTTTTGGGAGATCTGGAACCGATTGACTTCGTAGAGGGCTTTGAATGGGGGAAAATCATCAAATGCACGGTCGAAGGAAAAGACATGGAAGACCAAGAGGTGTACCGGGCAAGGCTTTTGTCCACATACAATTACAAGGGCTTTGCCGGAAACAGAGAATATTATATGTCCCGTGTCAAGGAGCTGGATGGCGTTTTAGGCTGCAAACTGGAAAGGGTACAGGCTCCCTCTGACAGAATCAAGATCACGATCATTGGAAAAGATTACAGATCTCCAACAGAAGAGGTCGTGCAGAAAATCCAGACCGCCGTTGATCCGATTACAAACAGCGGAGAAGGAGAAGGACTGGCTCCTATCGGTCATAGGGTGCAGATCCTGGCGGTCGGTGAGACTACAGTCAATATTGAGACAAAAATCACCTATGAGAGTGACCATGGATATGAGGAGCTGAAAAGCTACATCGAGCAGGCAGTGGAAGACTACCTATTGTCACTTAGGCAAACATGGGAAACCTCTGAAACCATTGTGGTCAGAGTGCTGCAAATCGAAGCAGCTATTGTGTCAGTCAAAGGCGTGGTAGACGTCACCGGGACCAAGATCAACGGTCAGGAAGCTAATTTGCAGATTACAAACGGCACAGTACCAGTCAAGGGGGTAGTGACATGCTCATAAATGTACAGTATCCCGAGGTTGTGCTTAATATCCGAGATGTCAAAGCGGCGATTGAAGCTGGAGATAAGATGTCGGCTCTGGTGGAGCGACATATTGACGAGTTAGATAATAACATCAATATCATGACCTCAGAGGAATCTGGGATTGCCAGAAGAGAAAAAATCTTGGGAATCCAGCCACCAGATACCGCAAGCCTGGAAGACCGGCGGCTGGAGGTGTTGATGCGGTGGTATGATACGCCGCTGTATACAGAGACTACACTCAGAAATAAACTGGATTCTGTCCTTGGAAAAGACAATTATGTGCTTGTGGTTGATCTGGACAAAAAACTGATTGAGTGCCAGATCGAGTTAACTCGACGATTAATGTTTAAGAGCGTGCAAGAGCTGTTTGAGCAGATGGTACCGCTGGATTATTTGTTATCTGTGGTACTGCGGTACAATCAGCACGCCATAATTGGCAGATTTACGCACGCACAATTAAAAGCGTTTACACATTTTGCATTGAGAAATGAGGTGATTACCGGTGGCACAAGAGACCACAAACTATAAACTGGTCAAACCAGACGAGACTGAGTTTTATGACATCAATGTTTTTAACCAAAACGCAGATAAGATTGACAAGGCGATCAAGGACATGGAAAAGAAAATCCCCACAGATCTGCCGCCTGATCTGTCTGGAGAGATTGATAAGATCAATAAAACGCTTAGAACCAAACTCTCCAAACGCACCACCCTCGACGCCACTATCCCAGCGTCTGGATGGACAGGAGATGCAGCACCATATACAGTCAGCATCACCGTTACACAGCTGACTGGCGCGGCGGACGAACTGGTAGAGGTATACGTCCCACATACTGCAACATTGGAGCAAAAGACGGCATGGAGCGAAGCTGGCATTGTTTCCGGGGACAACCAAGAAGGGGCATTGATCTTGGAGGCTCTGATGGAAAAGCCAAAGGTGGACATACCTTTGAAACTGATGGTAGGGGGTGTGTGAGATGCCAGCAATAGTAAGAGGTGGCGGCGGAATAAGTAGAAAATCGGACGGAGAAATATTTGAAGATTCCATACCTGCTGGAATAACCTGTGAAACAATAAGCGTCCTTTATAATGCTATGTGGGTTGAAAATGTAAAAGTTTTTAACGGAGAAACAAGCAACAGCATTTATAAAGGCGAAGTGCTTCTGAGCGATAAAAAATCCACAGTTTCTCAGTATTCTACTAGTAGGCAAGTCAGATTTACAAAAAAAGCCTGTTCTTTTAAAACGGATATATCTATTGCAGATATAAGAGAATTTATCGTTAAACTTGGAACATTTGTTTATGATATATCATTTGGTAAAAATTACTATGGTCTGACGAGAAAAGTTTATGTGCAACTTTTTGATAAAAATGAAAACAGAGTTGATTTTTTTGACGATGGAAGTTCCGTAAGTTGTCATTTATTACTTGATATTCAAAATGGAGTAATCAAAGAGATTGCTTTCGGAACAGGCAGTAGCGCGGATCATAAAGATGCAAAAACAAAATATGCCTTTTCTGTAAAAGTTAACACTGTTTCCAGAAGTATCATTGACGCAACGGCGGTGCCAGCTGATGTTAAAAAAGGAAAGATTTTCTACAACAGCAAAGGAAGACAGATAGGAACGCTTGATGGCTTACCGATTAAATACATTGGAGATATTACAATTACAGGAGGTAAGGAACCTGTAGACCATATTACGCCCTGGTCGGGATTAGCAACCTTGTATGCACATGCAGATACGGATCTTACGAGATTTGAATCGCTTTGGGGCGGAAGTAGTGAAGCGCCAAGTTACAGTAGTGGCAGAGATGGTTTTTTAAAAATACCAACAGAGCAAATAAATAAAGTGTTTTTGGTATATCAAAATTCAAACAAAATTCCCATTTACCTAAAAGAAGAAAAAATATCGATCACATTGGTTGTCCAAACTAACAATTCTTGGATTAAAAAAATAAGGTTTGATTTTGATTACGAAACAAAAGAATTAAGTTGGGTAATTGACCAAACAAATGGACAATTTGGGCCGAATTATCAATACAGGGTATATGTATATTAATAAAGGAGGTACACATCATGCCAGCAATTATCCGCGGAATCTTCGGTGGGGGGGTAAAATCAAGGATGCTACCGCTTTACCCTCAGACGTAGCAAAAGGCAAAGTTTTTTATAATAATGATGGCAGGCAAGAGGGGACACTTGATTTACCATTTAATATAAAAACAATGATGATTACAGGTTCCGGAAGCTCCAAAACCATGTCGTATAAAGATCAATTAGAATACAATATGTATGCCGGACGACCTGGAAGTATCCAAGGAAGACCATGTAGTTATAACACCGGTGGGAACTGGTATTACGGCAAAGAAATAAAAGGAATAAAGCATATTTATGCCGTGAAAATAAATGGGGAACTTTTTAAAGTCCCCTCATGTGGCTATCAAACACAATATGAGTGGGGGCAGGATTCTAGCCAAGTGTTAGCGTCATTTTATCATTATTATGACACTCTCTATGTAGGGAGTTTTAGCAGAGTGGGCGAATGTATTATTTATTACGAGTAAAAAGGAGGTACATACAATGCCAGTGTTGATAAGAGGATTATTTAGTGGGGGGGGGGTAAAATTAAAGATGCAGACGCCCTTCCAGGGGACGTGAGAAGTGGGAAGGTTTTTTACAATAATCAAGGACGGCAAGAAGGAACATTAGAATCAAATCCGTGGTCTGATTTAAAAAGTATTGAGATTACAATGCCAAAAGGTGATTTGAGTTTATACAATACACCAAACAGAAACGACTGGATTACTATTGCGACAGAACATCGGGATGGTATTGCAGATTCTTATCCTATAAGCGGCAAAGTTATCAACTGGGATTATCAAACCAAAACTGCTTTGAAAGGACAAATAAAATTTGTCGAAAGATTAAAAGATACAAAAAAATATTATGTATATTCAAAAGAATTTGGGAATGTTGGTGGTGGATGGGGAATGCAAAATATCAATGGAAACCGCTGTATTTTCATTTATCATGACGGAAATTATTTGTATCTTGGGCATTACAGCAGCAGTTATTCAGGTGAAAAATTTAGAATATGGTACAGACCATAGATAAGGAGGTACACAGATGTTAGTTGTATACGACAAAAAAGGCACAATCTATTATGCCGGGACAGGTTATCCGCAGCCGGAGGGGATCCCATTTTTAAATGTGGAGGTACCAGAAGGACAGTACCTGGATGGCATAGACGTGTCACAGGAACCGCACAAGCCTATTTTTAAGGAGTATCCAAAATCAGATTTAGATATTCTGAAAGAAAAGGTTGCGGAACTGGAAGCACAGAACGCCGCACTGATCGAGGGCGTTGGAACAGCCACAGTGTAAGGAGGGACAGGCTATGCCGGTTTTAATACGAGGTATTTTTAGTGGGGGGGGGGTAAAATCAAGGATGCTACCGCTTTACCCTCAGACGTAGCAAGTGGAAAAATATTTTACAACAATCAGGGACGGCAAGAGGGGACAGCAAATATCAAAAACATCAAAACAGTGACACTTATTAAAAAGGGTTCTTCCTCTGGCTCATTATCTTCTTTTGAGTGCCTTCAATTTGATGTCGATGAAGGATGCGTAACACCTCTTTACCATCCAGGCCCATCCCTTAGTAAATATTCTCAGCAAAATATTCCAATGAATGGAATTGAAGGAATAACTGTTAATGGGAAGTACTATGATACACCGTTAAAGCTAGGAAATTACATGGGGTTCTTACTTACGAAAGGTAGTCAGGATTTTATATTTGCTCTTAAATGCTTTGATGGTATGGCAACAATTTCCCCGCAATATTATGCAGATAGATACAACGTAATAATCCATTATTACTGATTTAAAGGAGGTACATACAATGCCAAAAGAAAAACAGAAGCAACTCACACCTGAAGACTTTAAAAAAGCCGGAGAGAAGATCGCTCAGGCAAGCCAGATGGCAGAAACGGCAGAACAGAAATCCCAGGAATTATCTGTTACCGTCGATAGCATCTTAACCGAAGTGTTACCATCTTTGATGGCTTAAAAAATAAAAAGGAGAAAAGGAGATATGGATATGACAACATTTATCGCAAGAATGATTATGGAGCAGGCAGACAGAGGACTGGAAAAAGGACAGGACAAGTATCGTGCATACTTTGTACGCACCAAACTCTATGAAAAGTGGAGAAAAGACGTAGAAACAATCTTAACAACTGATGGATACGAGGATTGCATCGTAACCGCATGAACTAACCCACTGATGGTAGCACTTAGGGAGGGCGTAACAGCCCTCCTGGTAAAAATAAGGAGACTAACTTAACATGGACAATCCGATTTTGAGAGCGGAACATGAAGAGTTTTGCAAACGAATGGACGACGAGCATAAAAGAATGAACCACAGGATCTCCGACCTTGAAGAAACCGTCCGTCAAATCGGCGAACTGACTGCCAGTGTACAGAGCCTTGCGCAGAGTGTGGAGCAGATGGCGCAGAGCCAGAATCGACAGGAAGGACGTCTGGAAGAACTGGAAAGCCGGGACGGAGATACATGGCGGAAAGTAAAGTGGTATGTATTAACCCTGGCAATCGGGGCTGTTTTTGGTCTTGTGGTTGCGCAGATTGGGCTGTAGGAGGTATGTTATGAGAGATAAAATCACAGCGGGAACCATTGCAAGAACCATCTGTCTTGCGCTGGCATTAATTAATCAGGTACTGGTTATGACTGGGCACAGCATTATCCCGATCGAGGACAGCACTGTAGAGGTGCTGGTGACCAATATTGCCACGATTGCAGCGGCTTTGGCTGCCTGGTGGAAAAACAACAGCTTTACACCAAAAGCCATTGCAGCAGACAAACAGCTACATAAATAATTTCCATGGGAGGGCAAAAGGCTCTCCCTCTTTTTTATATGGAGGGATTCCATGACAAACGAACAGAAAAAAGTTTTACGCAAAATCATCTACGCCGTGGAAACCGGCGGACAGGTATATGGTTGTCAGGATTACAACGATTTTACAGAGGCATACACCAACAGCAGCACCGAACACGCCATCACGATCGGGGCCGGACAGTGGTACGCCACAGAAGCTCAGACCTTATTAAAGCGTATCCATGACGCTGATCCTACTTTGTGGGACAGGTTGGACACGGCAGATGTCTGGTACGATGTCCGCCATGCAGACTGGTTTACCTATAACATTTCTGAGGGTTCCGCCAAGGCAAAGACCATCGTCAAGCTGATCTCTACAAATGTTGGCATCCGATGTCAGGACGATCTGATGGATGAGCAGTTGTCCGACTACGTCCAAGAGGCTGAGAGACTTGGTGTAACGGATCCGGCAGGACAGGCGATGTGTGCCAATTTCCGACACCAGGGCGGACAGGGTGCTGTTACCCGTATCCTTGCAAAGACAGCCAAACCATACACATTGGGGAGCCTGTATAAAGCCTGCCAGAGCGATACAGGGAATCAGGTGGGAGCATATAAGGCACGGCAGAGATTTGTATATAAGGCTCTTAAAGAGCATTTTCCGGAAGGAGATGATAATATCATGACAAAAACAGAGAAAGCCATTCAATGGATGGAAGACCTTGCCAGAGATAACAGCCACGGATATGACCAGGACAGCCGGTGGGGTGTGGATTATGACTGCTCATCTGCCGTGATAACAGCATGGGAGACTGCCGGGGTGCCGGTTAAAACCAAGGGAGCCACTTATACTGGCAATATGTACGATATCTTTATTTCTTGCGGATTTGAGGACGTGACGGCATCTGTAAACCTTTCCAATGGTTCCGGGATGGTACGTGGGGATGTCCTGTTAAATCATGTCCACCATACCGCCATGTATTGCGGCTCAGGCAAAGAGGTAGAGGCATCTATAAACGAGATGGGGACTGCACACGGGGGACAGCCTGGAGACCAGACAGGTAAGGAGATCCTGGTGCGGTCATACCGTAATTATCCATGGGACTGCGTCTTGAGGTATAAAGATTCTGGGAGCGCTGCCACAAATAGCAGCGGATCTGGTTCCGATCAGGAAAAAATGAACACAGTTGCTTATGTAGCCAGAATGTCCAAGGATACCAAGTGCTATGTGGAGCCGGGCGGCAGCCAGGCAAAGCTGTTTCCGCAGATTAAAAAGGACACGATTGTGGATGTCATGAAATATACCAAAAAGGACAGTAAGGGCAAGACCTGGTATTTTATCCGGTTGCCACATCCGACAGAAGGGTTTGTGTTTGAGTTTGTGCCAGGTGGCAGTTTCAGACATTTAAAATAGGTAGAGATTTCGAGGGTGGCTTCGGCTACCCTCTTTTTTTATTGCAAAAAACACGACATAAATGTCATAAAACACTTGACAAAACGACATGTATGTCGTATAATATAATCAAAGATAAGGAACAGAACAAAGGAGGAAATTAAAATGAAAAAGTATAACTTATCCAAAATCATGAAAAGAGCATGGGAGCTGGTTAAAAAGGCAGGAGAAACAATTTCCTCCGGTTTAAAGAAAGCATGGAGGGAAGCAAAGAATATGACAAACGAAATCAAAAAAAATGTAGTAATCGAAACATTTGCATCTTACAACGTAAGAAGATATAGTAAACCTTGGGTATGCAAGATGGAAGAAAATGGAAAGTACAATTTCAAAGAAGAAATTGGAACCTACACAGCATCACACGGCGACGAAGGCGAATTAGTAGTTTACGAGCCAGTAAGTGGACAGGTTTATGGTTATGGACAGAAAGATTACAGAGGAGAATCATATATCAGATTCGCAAAATGGAACGGAACAGAATTTGTAGCTTGCGATAAGATGGGAAATTAATTTAATTAGCTGACCTAACGGCATGACGGGGAGAAAGAGGTATAACATGGCAGAATTAAAAGAATTAAGAAAATTTATGGGAATTACACAGAAAGAATTGGCTGACAGAGCTGGAATGAATGTCCGCCATATCCAGAGATTGGAAAGTGGGGAATCTGACATTGAGAAAATCACAACAGAGAACAGAGAATCGCTTGAAAAAGCTCTTGGAATCACTCTGGAAGAAATGAAAGAACTGAATCTTGGTATTTTTACGGAAGACGCAAAGGCATCTGTGAAAAG
Source organism: uncultured Blautia sp. (assembly GCA_937900135.1). Taxonomy (GTDB): domain Bacteria; phylum Bacillota; class Clostridia; order Lachnospirales; family Lachnospiraceae; genus Blautia_A. The sequence goes on from CALCDJ010000083.1 coordinate 37,184, forward strand.
CGGAGATTTAACCATCAGAGATCTGCTTGATATGAATAAATACCAACAGATCAAAAAACTGAGTAAGATCGGGGTATTCCAGGGCATGTTTAGCGCCAATTATGACCGGATTCCGGATGGGATTTTTGAAAAACTCACAGCAGAGGAGTTGGCCGGACTTGTGGATGCGATCCATGACGCCTACAGTGCCGGAAAAGCAGAAAGAGAGGCAGACTGAAAAGCCTGCCTCTACATCCTTTGACTTTCACAAAAAATGCTATTATTTCAATCCGTGTCCCATTGGATAGCTGATGGGACCAGAATACAAGCATCCATGTATTCTGACATAAAATTTGCTTTTTTTTGTTCTTTTTTTACAAAAAAAGCCATTATTTCAATCCTTGCCTGCCGGTTTTGCTGGCAGAACCAGAAGTGCAAGCATCCATTGCACTCCGACATAATTATGATAGAATAATTAAACACAAAAGTCAATAGGAGTGGATAAAAAATGACCCAAAAGAATAAAATAACAGACTTGATTAAAGGCGCATTAGAAGAAGAGGATTATGAATTTCGGATTAATTTTCTGGTCGCCGGTCTGATATCTGAAGAAAGCAATGATACAGAAATAAATATTTCGCAAAACAAACAATGGCTTTCTGAGATCGTTGAGTTCTGCCAGGTATATAGCGGAAATAAAGAAAAAGAAGAGTACATGCAGCACATTAATAAGACCATATTGGATTTTCTTCCGGTATTGGAAGAGGAATTGCTTATATTAAAACAGCCAGAGGGTTAATCCCCCTGGCTTTCTTTTGGCGTTGACAGTTGTCTACCTTTTGTCTACAATGCACAGAATTTTGTATAGTACAACATGTTATGATAAAGTATCAATAGTTTCCATGTATCCTTGAAATACTGTATTTACAAGGATTTATAGATATGATATGTTATGTTAAGATATAGCAAAGCAAACCGCATTAATTTACGGTGCACGTCGAGACTGTGGTGTTGCTACAAAGGAAGAATATGTAGAAATCCTTGAATTTACGCACTTTGTGGAGTTTTTCAGTTTCAAAAAAATAGGCGAAAATCACAAAGAAAAGAGCCTTGTGAAGAAAGTAACCGTTGTTGTTGCATTAGACCTCGGTACGGGGAACACAAAGAATTCTGAATATGAAAATGAATAGAGAGCTATCAGATAATTGATAGATGATAGGGATACTTGTTAAAAGCGGGTGTCCCTATTTCTTACTTACTGTGAAACATTAACTTCTGGGTAGCTAAAAAAGCACAGACTCCCCCTATACAAACTTTAATAGACTTTTTTCACTTAACTGGAAGCCTTA
>CALCDJ010000084.1 GCA_937900135.1 uncultured Blautia sp.
ATAGGGTGGTTTCATTCGTGTAATTATGTGCAATAATTTATTGGATTGCTATAAATGACTGGGATTGGTATACCATCAGTGCAATAAAAACAGATATTCTCTATCGGGATACAAAAAATACCGTGGGATTTCTGGTGCTGATGATCGGGGTATTGTGTCTGGTAGGAATTATTTTTACACGGAATATCTGTCGTTGGATGTATCGTCCTATGGAAGAAATCAGTATGCGTATGAAGGAAATTGCCAGAGGAAATTTAAGTACCAGAATTGAGAAACAGTATTCCGGAGAAGATTTCCAGAATATGACAAGAGGCTTTAATTCTATGGCGCATCACATTCAGGAGTTGATGGAACAGGTGAGAAGCGAGCAGCATGAATTGGAACAGTCGAAGCTTAATGCGCTTCAGAGCCAGATTAAACCACATTTCCTTTATAATACATTGGAATGTATTCATTGGCAGGCGCTTGCCGAAGGAAATCAAGATGTTTCCCGTATGGTAAAGGCTCTTGCAAATTATTACAGACTTTGTTTAAGTCAGGGGCAGGATATTATTACGTTGGGACAGGAGCTTGCCCATACTAAAAATTATCTGATTATACAAAACATGCGTTATGACGATATTGTGCAGGAAAAAATTCAGGTTTCCCAGGAGTTGGAAGATGTATTGATTCCAAAAATGACGTTGCAGCCGTTAGTGGAAAACGCTATTTATCACGGATTTAAGGTGGAATCAGGACGAAAAGGAATCATAGAAATCCGTGCCTTTGAAAGGGAAAAATGCTGTGTTGTCCAGGTGGCAGATAATGGTGTGGGAATGACTGCAGAGCAGTGTGAGATGCTGAACAGTACCATATCACAGTTGGCTTCTGAGCAGGGATATGGACTTCGCAATGTACATAAACGAATTGAAATTTTGTTTGGGAAGGGCTACGGACTGCATTATTTCCTGCGCCCGGAAGGGGGTGTTCTGGTAGAAATTGTTCTTCCATGTCTTGACAGAACAAAAAATGGGGGTTGATTATGTATCGGATTATCATTGTGGATGACGAAAAAATTATCAGAAATGGAATTGCCTGTGTTCTTCCGTGGAAAGAGATGGGGATTGGAGAGGTTTATACAGCGGCTTCCGGCCTGGAAGCCCTGGAAATTATGGAAGCACATTCTATAGATCTGATGATCACAGATATTCAAATGGCAGAAATGGATGGACTGACACTGGTGGAAAAAATCAATGAGACCAATCCAGGTATGAGAATTATTGTACTTACAGGGTATGATAACTTTGAATATGTGCAGAAGTGCTGCAAAATGGAGGTTCATGACTATCTTTTAAAACCGGTGGACGAGGTGGAACTGGAAGATACTATCCGAAAGCAAATAGAAGCTATCAGGAAAAATGAAGTATCCGCACGAAAACAAAGAGTTCTAAGCAGAGCAAAAGGCATTGAAGAGCAAATGAAAATTGAACATGCCATGCAGAATCTTCTGGAAGATAAGGGAGAGGAGATTCGGTGGATTTTGGAGGAATACCACATTCAGGAAAATCAACCCATGCAGGCAGCAGTCATTGCTCCCATTGTATATGACTCAGAGAGTTGGAGCAGACATTATGAACTTCTGAACCTTTCTATCAAGAATACCTGTATTGAAATGTTTGATTTTAACCGAGAGGGTATTACTTTTGAAGATTGTAAAAAGAATATCGTTGTGATTCTTTTTAATGGAAATGAATTTGAAGAGAGTATGCAGAGGGTGGAAAATCTCAGCTCATATTTGAAAGAGGAATACGGAATCCGCCAACAGGTACTCCTTGGAAGTGAAGTAGAAGGACTGGAACAAATTTACATTTCTTATAACGATGCTTGTTTGCTAAAAAACAGTCCGGATGAAAACAGTGATATCCGTCAGTCTCCAAAATCAGAACTTCGCCTAAAGCTGTTTTATGAAATTTTTCATGAGCTGAAGAAAAGTATTGAGAATAATATGGGAGATTATGAAAAAGCGAATCGCGCGCTGGAATCTTTTTGTCAGGCGGTGGAAGCTTATAATCTTTCCAATACTCTGATGAAAAAAAGCTGTTTTGAACTGGCTTCAGGTGTTTATTTCTCCTATCTGCTGACAACGAATGATGGAGCAGATAACCGATTAAATGAATTGGCAGTAGCGATGCAGGGATGCGAAAGAGAAGATGTGGCAGAAATTACCAGAAAATTTGTTGCCAGACTTTTGCGGCCGGGAGAAGAGAAGGTACATGAGGTTGTAGCTCAGGCGAAAAGCTATATAAAACAACATTTGGAAGAAGAAATTTCAGTCACTCAGCTTGCACAGCATTTCTATGTGACTCCAAGTTATTTTTCCAAGTTGTTTAAGAAAAATACAGGAGAAGGATGTAACAATTATATTGTAAGAAAAAGAATGGAAAAAGCCCAGTCTCTTCTTGCAAATACAAATATGAAAACAGGGAAGATTGCAGATTTATGCGGATATAAGGATGTTAATTATTTCTCATTGGCATTTAAAAAATTTTCCGGGCAATCTCCGCTGGACTATCGGGAAATAGCACAAAAAAATTAAAAAGAGGGATTTTATTATGGCAGAATATCATGTAAGTATGCAGGGGTGTGATCAGGCAGAGGGAACCATGGAGCGCCCATTTCGTACCATTTCAAAAGCAGCAGAAATTGCAAGACCGGGAGATCGTGTGATCGTGCATGAGGGAGAATACCGGGAATGGGTAAAGCCACGATTTGGAGGCAACAGTAATATCTGCAGAATCACATATGAAGCGGCAGATGGAGAACATGTGGTGATTAAGGGTTCTGAGAGAATACAGAACTGGGAACTTGTGGAAGGAACCGTGTGGAAAACCGTACTTCCTAATTCTTTTTTTGGGGATTATAATCCATACAAAGAAGTATTAGGGGGAGACTGGCTGATTTATCCTGTCAAATATGAGCTTCATACCGGGGATGTGTATTTAAATGGAAAATCATTTTATGAGGCGGGATCTTTGGAAAAAGTGAAAAATCCTGTGATGCGTATGGAAGGAGAAAATCCGCCATGGACGAAGCATAAAGAACCGCTGCTCCATCCAGAAGATTCCGTTTATCAGTGGTATACCTGCTCTGACGAAGAAGTAACTGAAATTTATGCCAATTTCCAGGGAAAAAACCCAAATGAAGAACTTACAGAAATCAATGTTCGGAAATGTTGTTTTTACCCGGAGAAAACAGGAAGAAATTATATTACAGTCAAGGGCTTTGAGATGGCGCAGGCTGCCTGTCCGTGGACACCGCCTACCGCAGATCAGCCAGGTCTTCTGGGATGTAACTGGAGTAAGGGCTGGATCATTGAAAACAACAGAATTCATGATGGGAAATGCAGTGGCATCAGCATTGGAAAAGAGGCTTCAACAGGGCATAACCTTTGTACAGAAACTCATAGAAAGCCAGGATATCAGTATCAGATGGAAGCGGTATTTCGCGCTAAACAGATTGGATGGAGCAAAGAGACCATCGGCTCTCACATTATCAGAAACAATGTGATCTATGATTGTGGACAGAATGGAATTGTGGGACATATGGGCTGTGTGTTCAGTAAGATTCATGACAATCACATTTATAATATTGGAGTGAAACATGAATATTTTGGATACGAAATTGCAGGAATCAAGCTTCATGCAGCCATTGATGTGCAGCTTGTCCATAACAATATCCATAACTGTACCTTAGGAACATGGCTGGACTGGCAGGCACAGGGTACCAGAGTGAGCAGAAATCTGTATTATTCCAATGACAGGGATTTGATGGTAGAAGTCACTCATGGTCCATATATTGTTGATAACAATATTTTTGCATCTGATTACAATTTCGACAACATTGCGCAGGGAGGACTTTATCTGAATAATCTCTGCTGTGGAACCATGAGAAGAGAAGCGGTTCTGGATCGTTCCACACCATATCATTTTCCCCATACTACAGAAGTGGCAGGAACTGCTCTGGTGTATAGTGGAGATGACCGGATTTATCAGAATATTTTCCTGGGAGGCGCACCAACTTATACAGAACAGTCTCTTTATGGAACCGATGGATACAATGGACGTCCTACTTCCCTGGAAGAATATGTTCATCAGATTGTTTCGTTGGGAAATGGAGATCATGAACAGTTTGACACCGTAAAACAGCCGGTATATATCAATGGAAATGCCTATCTGAAAGGCGCTGGCGCCTTTGACCGGGAAAAAGATTATTATATCAGTGACAGTGATCCGGCGATTTCCATTGTGACAGAAGGAGGAAAAACGTACCTTTTTATAACTGTAGATCAGGGACTTCTGGAAATACCTTCAGAAATCTATAGCACAGAAAAGCTGGGTTCGCCTAGAATTACAGAAGCCCTTTACGAAAATCCAGATGGGACGCCAATCCTGTTTGACCGGGATTATATTGACAGGAAACGTGGAGAACATCCAATAGCAGGACCCTTTGAGGAGTTACATCCAGGGGAAAACAGATTCCTGGTATGGGAAGAATAAAATATTTCATAATCTTTTGCAGTAGCCAGGAGCCGGAGGACAGTTTGAACTGATTTCCGGCTCCTGGCAGATTTCTACGTGTTTCAGATCCGTTTATATTTTCCAGGGGTAATCCCTTTGTATTTTTTAAAAGTCCGGATAAAATAACTCAGATCATTGAAGCCGTTTCGATAAGCAATTTCTGTAATGGAATCGTCTGTGGTGGAAAGCTGATAACAAGCCTGTTCAATGCGCTGATGATTGAGATAATCCATAGGAGTCTGGTGTGTCATTTCAGAAAAGAATCGGCAGAAGTATTTTGGCGACATGGAGACAGAGGCAGAAAGTTGCTGCAGTGTCAGCGGCGAGGCATAATTATGCTCAATAAATTCCAGTACCTGCTTCAACTGTAATATTCGCTTATAGTCCCGACGTGTTTTTCTTGCGTCTTCTAAATAGTAATGATTACCAAAAACAAGACCGAAAAAGTGGTAAAATTGTCCAATCACTATGAGTTCGTACCCTGTGTCTTTTTTCCACATAGAGTCAAAAATACTGTTTAGAGTGTCCATAATTTCAGGGTGTTTTTTAGTATAATGGTGGTAGATCATGATTTCCTGATGGATGATTTTCTGCATATAACCGGAACAAACAGAATTATGCTTCAAAAAAGCGTTTCCATCAAAAACAATACATTGATAAACACATTGTTCCGGAATTCCGGAATGAAGGATGCCGCTATGGACAAAAACCACATCTCCTGCTACCGCGGTAAAACTTTTTTCGTCTAAAGTGACGGTAAGACTGCCCTGAAGGATACGAATTATTTCATATTCTACATGCCAATGGTAGGACATCACATAACGGGGATGACTGGATTCAATATGATGAAATTCAAAAGGAAATTCATAAGTACCTCTTGGTCTGTCTTCATTTCTGTCTAAATCGTGCAAAAGATCGCCTCCCTCTTTGAAAATTTATAGAAATTTAAGGAACTGTGCTGAAAAGGTGAATATTGTCCTATTTTTTGCTATTATAACACAAGTAATTTGGTTTGTGCAATCGTATAATAAAACCATGAGTTGCGGATAAACTGTGACAGCTTGAGGGAACGGAATCATGTCTGTATGCAGGAGTGTTCGGAGAGAATCATCCGCAAAATTTCTTAAAACAAATTAATGGAGGTATTTGAATTATGGCAGAAAGCAGATTAATCGGAAGCTATCCAGTAATCGGTATCAGACCAACTATCGATGGACGTAGAGGCGCTTTGGACGTAAGAGGATCTCTGGAAGATCAGACCATGAATATGGCAAAATCTGTAGCAAAATTATTCGAAGACAATTTAAGATATTCCAACGGAGAACCAGTGAAGGTTGTAATTGCAGATTCTACAATCGGACGTGTTGGTGAAAGTGCTGCCTGTGCAGATAAATTCAGAAGAGAAGGCGTTGATATCACAGTAACAGTTACACCATGCTGGTGCTATGGTTCTGAAACTATGGATATGGATCCTCAGACCATCAAAGCTGTATGGGGATTCAACGGAACAGAAAGACCAGGAGCAGTTTATCTGGCATCCGTTCTGGCCACACATGCTCAGAAAGGACTTCCTGCATTCGGTATCTACGGACATGAAGTTTGCGAAGCAGACGATACATCCATTCCGGAAGACGTTACAGAGAAACTGTTAAGATTCGGCCGCGCAGCAGTTGCAGCAGCTACCATGAGAGGAAAATCCTACTTACAGATCGGTTCCATCTGCATGGGTATCGGCGGATCCATTATTGATTCCGACTTTATCGAGTCCTATTTAGGAATGCGTGTAGAATCTGTTGACGAGGTAGAAATCATCCGTCGTATGACAGAAGGCATCTACGATCACGCAGAATTTGAAAAAGCACTTGCATGGGCAAAAGAAACCTGCAAGATCGGCTTTGATAAGAACCCGGAAGAACTGCAGATGACAGACGAGAAGAAAGAAGAGCAGTTTGAATTTGTTGTTAAAATGGCAGTAATCATCAAAGAACTGATGAATGGATGCGACAACTTAGATCCAAAATTCTCTGAAGAAGCAATCGGACACAATGCTCTGGCAGCTGGTTTCCAGGGACAGAGACAGTGGACAGACTTCTATCCGAACGGTGACTTTGCAGAGGCAGTTTTAAATACATCCTTTGACTGGAACGGAGCAAGAGAACCATACATTCTCGCAACAGAAAATGACGTATTAAACGGTCTTGGTATGATGTTCATGAAACTTCTGACCAATCGTGCGCAGATGTTTGCTGACGTTCGTACTTACTGGAGCCCGGATGCAGTTAAGAGAGCTACCGGATATGAGCTGGAAGGTGTTGCTAAAGAAAACGGCGGTTTCATTCACCTGATTAACTCCGGTGCATGCTGTCTGGATGCAAACGGCGGTGCAAAAGACGAAAACGGCAACGCAGTTATGAAAGAATGGTGGAATGTAACAGAAGAAGACCAGAAAGCAATCATGGATGCAACTACATGGAATGCAGCAGACAACGGCTACTTCCGTGGCGGCGGATTCTCTTCCAGATTTGAGACAAAAGATGAGATGCCAGCTACTATGATTCGTCTGAATCTTGTAAAAGGTTTAGGACCGGTTCTTCAGATTGCAGAAGGATGGACAGTTGCTCTGCCAGAAGAAGTATCTGATAAATTATGGAAACGTACAGACTATACATGGCCATGTACATGGTTTGCTCCAAGATGCACAGGCGAAGGTGCATTTAAGACAGCTTACGATGTGATGAATAACTGGGGCGCTAACCACGGTGCAATTTCCTACGGCCATATTGGTGCAGATCTGATTACAATGTGTTCTATGCTGAGAATTCCAGTTTGCATGCACAACGTACCGGAAGAAAAGATCTTCCGTCCGGCAGCATGGAACGCATTCGGCATGGACAAAGAAGGCGCAGACTTCAGAGCATGCCAGACTTACGGACCACTTTACAAATAATATACATATTCAATTTTAAACACACCCCGGACGATGTTCCGGGGTGTGTTTTTCCTGTAAACAAAAAATGTTTCGTGAGAATGTGATCAGATACATAAGGAATTTTCCGTCGAATCCCATCGAAACTTTCCTGAAAAAAGGGATTATCAATTCTTGTAAGGTGTGATAGAATGGTAACAGATGGAGTAAGAAAAAGGAAATAGAAGGGATGATTATGAGAAAATTAAAGGTATTTCTGGCGGTTTTGGTTATTTGTTTGATGGGGACCTGTATGGTAAGAGCCGATGAATCTGGAGAGCGACCAGATTATTACACAGATTACTATATGATTGTGGAATCCAAAGGTGGTGGAATTGATCTTTATTCCTCCGCATCCAAAGAGGTGCCTAAGATCAATGAGGAGCTGATTCCCAATGGAACAGCGCTTCATATTGAAGGCGAAAAGGAAGATAAGGATAAGAGAACATGGGGATATGTGCAGTATCATGGAATGCATGGGTATGTTCCGTTGGATGACTGTAAGCCGGTACGGCGTTCAGAAGCAATTCGTTCAGAACTGTCAGTGTCCGAAAAAGAAGACGTATCCTATGATGTGGAGGTTTCCTCCAGAGAAAAAGCTATTTTTCTGTATAACGGACCAGGAGAGAAATTTGATCGGGTTTCCAATGCACAGGAAATCCCCAATGGTGAAAAACTTTCTATTTCTCAGGAAATTACATCAGAAGATACAGGTAAATGGGGCCTGACAGAATATCAGGGAACCGAAGGATGGGTTGCTCTGGACGAAACAAAAGAATGGAAGGAAAAAGAACTTCCGGCAGATATGGTAGAAATGAAATTGGAAGAGAACAAAGTAACACCAACACCTTCCAAAGAACCAGTCCCTTCAGCGACACCAACACCTTCCAAAGAACCGGTAAATACACCAACACCAGTGCCAACAGTTACTGCTTCGCCAACACCATCTCCAAAGGCAGAAATAACACCTCAGGTGACAGTAAAAGAAGAAAAGACACTAACCAGGAAACCAACGGAAAAGCCTGAGATAACGAAAGAGGCGGATCAGAAATCCGAAGAAGCCAAAGAAGCTTCCGGTAAACAGATTTCTTCCTCTGCTTCCTGGTTTGCCAGTCCTTTTGTGTGGATTGGAATTCTAAGCCTTCTGGCGGTGATTCTTTTGCTTATTTATCATTTTAAGAAAAGATAGGAAGGAAATGACATAAGATGATACATAAAAAAATTTCCATTGATGTGCAGGGAGAGCATAGTGAAAGTGCATACATGCTTACCTACTTCTGGGAAGAATCCAGGGAATTATATCCAGGACAGAAACGTCCGGTGATCCTCATCTGCCCCGGAGGTGCCTATCGAATGACATCAGACAGAGAGGCAGAAGCAATTGCAATTCGATTTATGAGCATGGGATATCATACAGCGGTTCTGCGCTACAGCGTGTCTCCGGCGCGTTATCCAGTTGCATTGCATCAGCTGGCAAAGGCTGTAAGTATTTTAAGAGAAAGAAGTGAAGAGTGGTTCATAAGACCAGAGCAGGTTGTTGTTATGGGCTTTTCAGCAGGCGGCCATCTGGCAGCTTCTCTGGGAATGTTCTGGAATCAAGGTGAGATTACAAACGCTCTAGAACTTGCACCAGAGCAGATTCGTCCCAATGGGATGATTCTATGCTACCCGGTTATCACTTCAGGAGCGTTTGGTCATGAAGAGAGTTTTCGGAATCTTCTTGGAGAACGTTACGAAGAACTTCGTGAGCAGATGTCTCTGGAAAAGCAGGTAAGTAAAGATACACCAAAAACATTTATCTGGCATACGTTTGAAGATACGGTGGTTGTACCGGAAAATTCACTGTTCTTTGTACAGGCTATGAAAAAAGCTGGAATTCCTGTGGAATATCATCTGTTTCCAGAAGGAAACCATGGAATTGGGCTTGGAAATGAATTGACAGCCAACGAAAATGGAAGAGGAATTGTTCCTGGATGCGAAGTCTGGAGCAGTCTTGCAGAGCGGTGGCTGAATCGGGAGTTTCCCTGGTGGAATCACTGATAGATCTATTTAATGGAAAAGGCAATCTATGAAACATTTGATGGTTTCTTGATTGCCTTTTTTGCACCTAAATTTAATTGAATTATTTATAAATATTTATGAAAATACAAAGGGGGAATTTATGAAAAATACATAAAAAGTAAGAAATAAAATTGTTTAAACTGACGAAAAAGAGATGATAACTAAAAAAACAAGGATTATATCTTGACAACGAGAAGAGTAAGTAATATTATCTAGCTAAAGAATTTATAAATTCATTGGGAAAATTTACAAGCGTGTATAAGGAAAAGGAGGAAAAAAATGAAAAAACGTGTTTTAGCAATGGTAATGACAGCAGCGATGGTTCTTACTGGTGTAGTTGGATTTGGAACCACAGAGGCGAAGGCAGACGGAGAAGAAATCACCGTATGGGCTTGGGATCAGGCATTTAACGGATATGCTATGGAAGAAGCAGCAAAGCTTTACGATGGAATTAAGATTAATTTTGTAGAAATGGCAAAAGCAGATGCTCTTAAAAAAATTCATACGGTACTTGCTTCCGGTGTGACAGAAGACCTTCCGGAAATTGTTTTGATCAGCGATCTTGCTGCACAGGGATATTTAATGTCTTATCCAGATGCATTTATGCCTATGGATGATGTGATCAATTACGATGATTTTGCAGAATATAAAAAAGCAGCTGTTTCCTATGATGGAAAAGGATACGGCGTACCTTTTGATACAGGTGCTGCAGGTCTGTTTTATCGTACAGATTATATGGAAGAGATTGGATACAGTCAGGAAGATATGCAGGATCTGACATGGGAAGAGTATCTGTCTTTGGGAGAAAAACTAAAAGAAAAGGGACATTCTCTTCAGACTTTCAATCCTAATGATATTGCAGAATTTCAGATTATGCTCCAGTCAGCTGGAAAATGGTTTACAGATGAAGAGGGAAAAGCAGACTTCACAGATAATGCAGCTCTGAAAGAATGTTTTGAGATTTTTAAAACTTTAAATGAATCTGATTATTGTAAGGTGGTAAGTGACTGGACTGAGTTTGCAGGTGCTATCAATGGTGGAGATGTGGCTTGTGTTTTAAGAGGCTCCTGGATTTCTTCTACCATTATTGCAGAACCAGAACAGAGTGGAAAATGGGCGGTAGCTCCAATTCCTAAAATGAGTGTAGAGGGAGCAACACAGGCATCCAATCAGGGCGGTTCCAGCTGGTTTGTCCTCAATAACAGTAAAAATGCAGAAAAAGCAGCCGATTTCCTGGCAAAAACCTTTGGTGGAAGTACAGAATTGTATAACACACTTCTTGGTGAAAAGAATATTATGGGAACCTATCTCCCGGCAGCAGATGTAGAAGCATACGATGCAAAGGATGAATTCTACGGCGGTCAGGAAGTAAATAAACTGCTTGCAGATTGGATGGAACAGGTTCCGGCAGTAAATACAGGAGCTTTTTCTGCAGAAGCACAGGCAGCTTTGACAGCAGTAATGCCTCAGTATCTGGCTGGAGGAGATCTGGCAGAATGCCTGGAAGAAGCAGCAGCTCAGTTTGAACAATCTATTCAGTAATTGATCAGAGGAGCACATAGGTGCTCCTCTTTGAAAATAAGGAGGAGACTATGAGGACACGCGGGAAGAAAAAATATTCTTTTTCCGGATGGACAATGGTGATCGGGGCATCTGCTCTGGTATTGATCTTTAGTTATATCCCTATGGTACAGGCATTCTTTTTGTCTTTAAAAACAGGAAAAGGAGCAAATCTCACATTTGCCGGGTTTGCAAACTATGTTCGTATGATAAAGGACACAACTTTTTGGACAACGATGGGAAATACATTATTATATGCAGTGATTCAGATTCCTGTAATGTTGCTTCTGGCACTTTTGATAGCGGTTCTTTTGAATGATCCGAAATTGAAGGGCAGGGGGATTTATCGAACCTGTATTTTTCTTCCATGTGTAACGTCCTTGGTATCATATTCTATTCTGTTTAAAAATTTATTTGCAGTAGATGGTATTGTGAATCAGATTTTGCTTAAATTAGGGGTTGTCGATCAGGCGATTCCCTTTGTTCTGGATAAGACATGGGCAAAAGTAGTGATTATTGTTGCGTTGATCTGGAGATACACGGGATATTATATGATTTTCTTTTTATCTGCTTTACAGAATATTGACAAATCTGTTTATGAAGCAGCAAAGATGGACGGCTGTACCTTCCGCCAGTCTTTCTTTCGGATTACATTACCTTTGATGAAGCCGATTGTTTTTCTCACGAGCATCATGGCTCTTACTTCGACATTACAGTTGTTTGATGAGGTAGTGAATTTAACGGCAGGAGGTCCTGGAAATGCGACAAGAACCATATCACAGTATATCTATGATCTGTCCTTTAATTTTGTTCCAAGTTATGGATACTCGGCGGCAATCTCTTATATAGTCTTACTTTTGATCATTGTATTGACGATTGTGCAGAAAGGAATTACAGGTGAAAAAGAATGAGAACTTTAGGGAAAACATTTAAGCATATATTTTTACTTCTTGCTTCCTTCATTTCTGTCTTTCCGTTTTACTGGATGATCGTAAGCGCTACCAATGATTCTAAAGATATTACTATGGGAAAACTGACTTTTGGTTCTTCTCTGGTAAAAAATGTGACCAATGCTTTTGAAAATGCGAATCTTTTTCAAGCGTTTGGAAATTCTGCATTTTTGGCGGTCGTGATTACCGTATTATCTCTTTTGCTCTGTTCGATTGCTGGATATGCTTTTGTAATTTATCCTGGCAAGGGAAAAGAAATTTTATTTCTTGCTTTGATTGCATCTATGATGGTACCATTTGCGTCAAAGATTATTCCAATGTTTCGAATGTTTTCAAAGATGGGATTATTAAATAGTTTCTGGTCTATTATCCTTCCGGCGGTGGGGACTCCTTTCTTGATCTTTTTCTTTAAACAGAATACGCATGCATTTCCGCTGGAAACCATAGAAGCGGCAAGAGTAGATGGATTGAGTGAATATGGAATTTTTTTCAAAATTTATATGCCAATGATGAAATCTACCTATGCAGCGGCAGGGATTTTTTCTTTTATGGCAAGTTGGAATAACTATATGTGGCCGCTGATCGCACTGCAAAGTGATTCCAAGTTTACGCTGCCTCTTACGGTATCCAATCTGGCAGCAGGATTCACTCCAGATTATGGAATGGTTATGGTGGGAATTATTTTATCTACTTTACCAACTGTTCTGGTATTTTTCCTTCTTCAAAAATCTTTTGTGGAAGGAATGGTTGGTTCTGTAAAATAAAAACGGCTGCTAAAGAGAAAACTGACAGGAAGTAAGGATCTGCTTTGTGTTCATATTGACATTCCTGTTAAAATATTCAATAATATTTATAAAAGTTTTAATTGATTTAGGAAGAATATGAGGGATGGTTCATGGGAATGAAAGTAAAAGATCTTGCAAAAATGTTGAATTTGTCGCCTTCAACAGTGTCACTGGTTCTGAATAATAGGCCAGGGATCAGTGAAGCGACCAGAAATAAGGTAAAAGAAGCGGTAAAAGAGTTGGGTTGCGAGGAACTTCTTGTTCAGGAAACAGAAGAAAAGAAAAATCTTTTGTTTGTAGTTTATCGGAAGCATGGAGAAGAAGTCAGTACACCTTATTTTTCACAGCTTTTTTCCGAAATTATTGAGGGTGTGGAATATCAGGCAAGAGCAAAGGGATATCATTTGATGATTTCCTATATTGATCAGAATAGTTTTCAGCAGGAAGCTGCGCGAATTCCGACAGAACAGGCAGAAGGAATCATACTTCTTGCAACAGAGATGAATGAAGAGCAGATTGCAGCTTTTAGGGATATAACGATTCCTATGGTAGTTTTAGACAACTATATGGAAGAAAGACAATTTGACTGTGTGACAATGAATAATGAACTTGGCGTTTATGAAGCCGTATCGCATCTGGCAGAAAAGGGGCATAAAGATATCGGGTATCTACATGTGGTGTGCAATGCCAATAATTTTATGGAACGGTATTTTGGGTTTTTACGTGCAGTGGAAAGACTTGGACTCCCTTTGAAACGTGAGAATATTTTTGAAATTGCTACAGAAGGTGGAGATGCTGTGTATGCAGAATTAAAACGGGAATTGGAAGGAAAAGAAAAACTTCCTACGGCTTTTTTTGCAGATAACGATATTGTGGCAATTTGTGCTATGCGGGTACTTCGGGAATTGGGGTATCAGATACCGGAAGATATATCTATAATCGGTTTTGACAATATGACTTTGTCAGAGATGCTGGACCCTCCGTTGACTACCATTCAGATTCCCAAAAAAACAATGGGCATAGCGGCAGTGAATGCGATTATTGAAAAGGCAAAAGAAAACAGCCAAGGGACGTTAAAAACAGAGGTTGCGACAACCCTGATTGTCAGACAGAGTGTACGACAATTAGAGTGAGGAGAAATCAAATATGGGAGTGAATAAAAAGGCACCCTTTATTTTATACGGAGGAGATTACAACCCGGATCAGTGGGATGAAAAGACGATTGACCGGGATATGGAATTATTTGAGAAAGCAGGGATTAATTTACTGACCCTTCCTGTATTTTCCTGGGCAAAACTGGAACCAAGAGAAGGCGTTTATGATTTTGAGTGGTTGGATCATATTTTGGAAAAAATATGGAGCCATGGGATTTATGTATGCCTGGCAACGCCTACAACTGCTCAGCCGGCATGGCTGTCCAGAAAATATCCGGAAGTTTTGCCCGTGGATATTGCCGGACGGAAAAGAACCCATGGAATGCGTGTGTTTTTTTGTGTGAACAGTGAGAAGTACAGAGAACGGGCAGCTGCGATCGCAGAACAGATGGCAAAACGTTATAGAAATTATCCGGGGTTGGTTGCCTGGCATGTGGCTAATGAATATGGAACATACTGCTATTGTGAAAATTGCCAGAAGAAATTTCGCAGTTGGCTGAAACAGAAATATCAGACAATCGAAATATTAAATGAAAAGTGGAATACTGCTTTCTGGGGAAGAACTGTTTATGATTTTGATGAGATTATGCTTCCAACAGAAAAAAATGACGATTATCGATTCAATCCGGGTGTGCAGCTGGATTATATGCGGTTTGTAACAGCTTCTACAAAGGAATGCTATGAAAATGAAGCTCAGATTCTGCGTAGATATACACCGGATATTCCTGTTTTTTCCAATATTTCCGGTTTTATAAAAAAACTGGATCAGTTTACATTGACAGAAAATATGGATTTTGCAGGTTGGGATAATTATCCGGGACCTCGGGATGAGAGGAGTCTTCCTGCATTAAAGCATGATATCATGAGAGCGCTGAAAGATGGAAAGCCTTACATCATTACAGAACAATCTCCAAATCAGCAGAACTGGCAGCCTTATAATAAATTGAAACGTCCGGGAGAAGTGAGAACCATTGCTTATCAGGGAATTGGCCATGGCGCAGATGCCTGTTGGTTTTTCCAGATGCGTCAGTCTGTGGGAGGACAGGAGAAATTTCACGGTGCGGTGATTTCCCATGCAGATCGGGAGGATACCAGGATATTTCAGGAAATCTCAAAGTTGGGAGCAGAGTTGAAAATACTGGGTGACAGTTGTCTGGATGGACGTGTGCAAGCTCAGGTGGGAATACTTTTTGATTGGGATAACTGGTGGGCATTGGAATTGGCAAGCGGCCCTACTCAGGATATGGATTATCTTTCCCAGGTGCATACCTATTATAAGGCATTTTACAGACAGAATATTCCTGTAGATATTCTGAAATTCACTTCGGATTTTATGGCGTATAAGATTTTAGTGGCGCCATTGGTCTATATGATGAAACCAGGACTTGCAGATAAAATTCGTGCATTTGTAGAAAATGGAGGAATTCTCATAGGTACTTATATGACGGGAATTTCGGATGAAAATGACCGATGTATATTTGGCGCTTATCCGGGACCTCTGCGAGATGTATTTGGGCTTTGGGTAGAGGAAACGGATGCTTTGTATCCAGACGAGAGCAATAAATTGAGACTAAAAGAGCAGGGGAATTATAAACAACCGGATTACCAGTTGCATTTTCTTTGCGATCTTCTTCATCCAACTACTGCAGAAGTGCTTGCAGAATATGGAGAGGATTTTTATCAGGGAATGCCCTGTATCACAAAAAATAAATTTGGTAAGGGAAGCGCTTATTATTTGGCTAGTCAGCCTCAGGATGAATTTCTATTGGAATTTACAGAAAAAATCTGCAAAAATGCCGGGATTTTTCCAATTTTTAAGACAACAGGAAATATAGAAATCTGTGCCAGAAGAAATGAAAAAGGACAGGTAATCTTTTTGATCAACCATTCCGACCAGAATGGAACGGTGGAACTGGGGAAAGAGGTATGGGAAGATCTTTTGACAGGAGAACAGATAAGTGGCGCCTATACTTTTTCTAAAAGAGAGGTTCGTATCCTAAGAATGGCAAAAAAAGAAACAGCAAAGAAATCGTGACGTATGGGAATCGTGAAAAGATATAGCCGGAAGCTGTGTTTTTTCACGATTTTTCTTTTAAGAGATTTCCAAATTTTCCTGACAAAAACTAAAATTTCTCTGACTATGCAGAAACAGCCATTTGTGGCACTATAAAATTATCAAGATGCAGATAGACTGCAGAGAAAGAACAGAGAAATAAAAAAGTAAGTTGTAAAATAGGAGGGTATTATGAAAATAGGACTTGTTTATACCAGTACGACACCTGAGCTGATCGAACTGGTAGAAGAAGAGGTAAGGAAACAATGTGGCGAGAAGGCAGAACTTATGACTTATACAGACCCTACCATTCTTGCAGAGGTAAGAGAGCATGGATTTGTAACTGGAAATGCAGCCAGTCGTTTGATTACAATGTTTTTGAAAGCTGCTCAGGAGAACGCAGATGCCGTATTAAATATTTGTTCTTCTGTTGGTGAAGTGGCTGATTGCGCTCAGGACGTGGCAAAGTATATCGGCGTTCCCATTGTTCGGATTGATGAAGAAATGTGCAGAGATGCGGTACGTCATGGGAAACGGATCGGCGTTCTGGCAACGCTTCCCACAACTTTAGCTCCTACAAAAAACACAATTTTGCGTGTGGCAAGGGAAATGGGGAAAGAAGTGATACTGGTAGATGGACTTGCAGATGCTTTTGGGCTGGATCAACAGCAGTTTAAAGAACTACTGGTAAACAAAGCCATGGAATTAAAAGACCAGGTGGATGTCATTCTTTTATGCCAGGGATCTATGGCATATTGTGAAGAGCTGATTCAGTCTAAGACAGGAAGAATGACGGTTTCCAGTCCAAGATATGGTGCAGAAGCTCTTCGCCAGGCATTAGAAAGTAAAGGAACGATATAAGGAGAAAAATATATGCTTACAAATACAGAACATTCGCCATATGCAAAAGTTTCTCCCCTTACCTGGGATAGTGTTTCCTGGACAGAAGGTTTTTGGAAGGAAGTATTTGATGTATGTGCAGAAGAAACGATTCCTCATTTACAGAAAATGTTTGAGGATAAAAATATTAGTCATGTTGTGGAGAATTTCAGAATCTGTGCCGGAGATGCAGAGGGAGAGTTTGGCGGAACCGATTTCGGCGATGGTGATTTTTATAAATGGATGGAATCCGCTATGTATGCGGCTTCTAAAACACAGAATGAAGAACTTTTGGAACAATTGGATCGGTATATCGAACTGATTGGACAGGCTCAGTTGGAAGACGGATATATTTCCACAAAACAGATTTTAGGAGAGCGGCAGAATAACGGTGTGCATCGTTTTGGAAATATCAATGATTTTGAGGTATACAATTTTGGTCATTTATTTACTGCTGCTTGCTTGTATAAACGTTTGACAGGAAAAGACAATTTCTTAAAAATTGCGGAAAAGGCAGCCAGATATCTGGAACATATGTATCAGGAAAATGCAAGAACAGGGAAGGTACAGACAGCAGTTTGTCCATCTCACTACATGGGCCTGATCGAAATGTACCGCACCACCGGAGAAGCCTGGTATCTGGAATTGGCAGAACTGGCAATTTCTCTTCGTGATTCTGTGACAGATGGAACGGATGATAATCAGGATCGTATTCCTTTAAAAGAGCATGAGAAGATTGTGGGTCATGCAGTACGTTCCAATTATTTGTATGCAGGAGTGACAGATCTTTATGCGGAAAAGGGTGACAAGGATTATCTGGAAGTGCTCCATAAAGTATGGAAAAATCTCATGGACACAAAAATCTACATTACAGGAGGCTGCGGCGCTCTTTACAACGGCGCTTCTCCATATGGCAACTTTTTTGAGCATCAGCTGGTGCATCAGGCATATGGATATGAATATCAGCTGCCAAATGTGACCGCATATAATGAAACTTGTGCTTCTCTGGGATATGTATTCTGGGCCTACCGAATGTTCCAGATCGAACCAAAGGCAGAATATTTTGACGCCATTGAACGGGCAATGCTGAACGTGAATCTTGCGGCAGTCAGTCTGGATGGGAAGAAATATTTTTATGAGAACATGCTGCGCCGCGCAAAAGAATTAAAATATAAGCTGATCTGGCCGTTGACAAGAAGTGAATACATTTTAAGTTATTGTTGCCCGCCAAATCTGGCAAGGACTTTGGCGGAGTCCAGTGAATATGCTTATGTGAAATCAGAAGATGCTCTTTGGACTGGAATGTACGGTGCAAGTAAGGCGGAAGTAGAGCTTTCATGCGGGGCAGAATTTACCGTGGAACAGAAAACAGGATATCCTTATGATGGAAAGATCGTATTTGAAATATCCAACAGAAAGAATGACCAGTCCTTCTCTTTGAAACTCCGTATTCCGGGATGGGCACGATCTGGACAGATTCACACACCAGAGGGCAAGATAGTCCTTACTGAAAAAGAGGCCGGAACCTATGTACAAGTGCCGGTGACAAAGCCTGGAGATGTGACGATTGTCCTGGAACTGGATATGCCAGTTCGTTATACCGTAGCCAATCCTATGGTAGAGGAGACGGTTGGACAGGCAGCAGTGGAAAGAGGTCCGCTGGTATATTGTGTGGAAGCAGAAGATACCGAAGCAGAAACACTGGATGATCTGATGCTGGATTTAAATGCAGAATTTGCCATGAGAGATTTTGAGATACAGGGACGTAAAATGACTGCTTTGGAAACAGAATTTTACTGTCTGGATAGAGAGGGATTTGACAGGAATCCGTTGTATCAGACACTTTCTTACCATGGAATGAAACATAAAAAAGTACGCATGATCCCTTATTTTGCATGGGACAACCGTTCCTATGGAGAGATGCGTATCTGGATTCCCATAGCATATCGTTAGGAGGAAAAAATGGCTCATATCATACCAATTTCTGCAGATATATTATATTCCCGACCGGAGGCAGATGAAAAACGGGCAGAGGAAGAATTAAGAAAAGAAAGACAGGGATTCAATAGAAAGATCATTGTCCTGGATGATGATCCTACCGGTACGCAGACCGTACATGACATACCTGTGTATACAGACTGGTCTTTGGAAACGATAGAGGAGATTTTTCAGATACCGGATGATATGGTGTTTATTTTGACAAACTCCAGAAGTTTTTCCAGAGCCTATACAAAAGAAGTACACAAAAAAATTGCAGAAAATATTGCATGTGCTGCAAAGAGAGCAAAAAAGGAGTTCCTGGTGATCTCGCGGGGAGACTCTACGCTGCGGGGACATTTTCCACTGGAAACAGAAACATTAAAAGATGTTTTAAGCCAAAAGACAGGTCTGAGTTTTCATGGAGAAATTATCTGTCCGTTTTTTCCAGAGGGCGGACGATATACCATAAACAACATTCACTATGTCCGAGAAGGGGAACAGCTGCTTCCTGCCGGACAGACGGAATTTGCAAAAGATAAGAGTTTTTCGTATCAGAATTCCCATCTGGGAGCTTATGTAGAAGAAAAAAGTCACGGTGTTTATACGGAGAAGGAGTGTATTTACATTTCTCTGGAAGAACTTCGTTCGTTTTCGTTGGAGCAGATTACGGAAAAATTAATGCACGTAAAAGAATTCCAAAAAGTGATCGTCAATGCCGTCAGTTATACAGATGTGAAGATTTTTTGTATCTGCTGGCTGAGAGCTATGAAAAAGGGAAAGAATTTTCTTGCAAGAAGCGCAGCGGGACTTACAAAAATCATCGGAGGCGTTTCTGACCAGCCTCTTCTGGACAAACCGTCTTTGGTGGAGGCACAGGTACAGTCAGGCGGTCTGGTGCTTGTGGGATCTCATGTAAAGAAATCTACGGCACAGCTGAATGCACTAATGGAATCGGAAAAAAAGCTGCATTTTATGGAATTTGATGTAAACCGTTATTTTGAAGAAGGCAGCCTGGAAGGCGAAGTGCGCAGAGTTTTAAAAGAAGCAGAAGATCAGATACAGAAGGGGACTACGGTAGTAATTTATACCTCACGTCAACTAATAGTACCAGATACGGAAGATAAGGATAAAATTTTAAGATTATCGGTGGAAATTTCAGATTCTTTGACCGAGATTGTACATTTACTCACATTAAAACCCAAATTTATCATAGCAAAAGGTGGAATCACATCCAGTGATGTGGCAACGAAAGGTTTATCTATTCGAAAAGCGATGGTAATGGGGCAGATACGAAAGGGAATTCCAGTATGGATGACAGGGAATGAGAGTAAATTTCCAAATATGCCATACATTATTTTTCCGGGAAATGTAGGAGAAGTTACCACTTTAAAGGAAATTGTAGAAGAACTGGATTAAAAACATAAAAAGTGGAAGGAAACAGGAGGAACTGAAATGAGAAAGATTATTATATCTGTAGCCCCTGTACAGGCAGGAACAGAGGTAAATGCACAGAAGCTGGCAGAGGATATGGAACAGTGTGCAGAAAAAGGCGCTGCTATGGTACATCTTCATTGTAGAAGGCCAGATGGAGGATTGACACCAGATATTTCCTATATGTCAGAATGTTTTGATAAAATTCTGGAAAAAACAGATCTTGTGATTCAAGCTTCCACAGGAGGGGTATCAGACTTAAATATTGAAGAACGCTGTCAACCATTGAAATATCCACGTACAGAAACAGCTTCTTTAAATGCAGGTTCTACAAATCTGGGGGATGCTGTTTATCTGAATCCATTTGAGGATATCGAGTATTGTGCAGCGGAAATTTATCGGAGTCAGGTGATTCCAGATGTAGAAGTCTTTGATATTGGAATGATTGAAAATATTGAGCGAATGAAGGGAAAAATACCGTTCCGTTCTCCTATTTTTTATAACCTGGTCTTTGGCCATAAGGGTGGTATGCAGCCTTCTGTTGACAGTCTCATTGCATTTCGTTCTATGGTTCCTCGAGATGCAAAATGGGGGATTACTCATTTTGGAAGAGATAATTGGGAATTTTTAGCAGCATGTATTGCGTTAGGAGCAGAAACAGTTCGAATTGGTTTTGAAGATAGTGCTTATCTGGAACCTGGGGTAGAAGCAAAATATAATTATCAGTTGGTAGAACGTTTGGCAAAAATGATTCGTGCTATGGGACTGGAAACAGCGACTCCGGCAGAAGCAAGAAAAATTATGGGAACATTAAAGTAGTAACATACTTTAAAATATGGTACAATTATTGAAAGAAAAAAGTGAATTTAAAAAGCACCCGTCGAAACAGAATTTCTGATTCGAACAGGTGCTTTTCAGATGTTACAGTACCAATGAGGGAGGAAAAGCAGATGAAAAAAATGAAAAACTGGTATCGAAATCGTACTATTCAGGAACAAATACGAATTGCTTTGATTTTGGTTTCCATCTCATCTGCTGTGATTCTGGGAATTGCCAGTTATGGGTTGTCTAAGCATACCATTGAAAAAAATTATAAAGAAGTATTTACTTACAATTTGAAAATTTCCAATCAGATTGCAGATATACAAATGAATAATATTATTGAATCATCCAGAAATCTTTTAAATAACAGTCGGTTTATGGGTACGTTGGAAGAAAGTGGAAAAAATCAGGGAAAATATTTTACCAGCAGTCAGGTTCATACGCTGGAAAGCGTGTGTGGTTCCATGGTTTCACAGAATATGCTGATTGGAGAAATGGTTGTATTGGATTGTAAAGGAAAATTGTACAGTTATGCGATAAATTCTGGGGAAAGCAGGACTTATCGAATGACAGAGTTTCCGAAACATGCCTGGATGAAACAGATTCAGGAAGCGAAAGGAAAAGAAGTGTTTTTTGGATATAACGTTCTTGACGATAAGAAAACTGGTAATTTTTCTATGGGAAAGCAGATGAATAGTCCAAAAACAGGAAAAACCGTAGGGTATTTGATTGTTAATATCAGAGATGAATTGTTACGGGAGGCTTTTCGCGTTTATGACAAAGGTTATGAAAGTCTTTGTTGTATGGCTGTGGATCCAAAAACAAATCAGATTGCTTTTTTAAATGGAGAAGAAAAATACGGACAACAGATACAGGAAGTCTATTTTAAAAATGGAATGATAGATAAGAGTTTTGTAACAGCAGAATTAGAAAATGAAATTACAGGATGGAAAATGATCAGTGCTGTGAAATCATGGGAAATTTCCAAAGAAAGTTATCTGATTGGAGGTTTGATTTGTGTTGTAATTTTATCGCTGTTTGCGATTGGATCTATGATTGCTAAACGAATTTCACAGTGGATTTACAGTCCTTTGCATAAGCTGGAAGGTATTATTGAAGAGGTCGGCGAGGGAAACCGAAATATTGTAGAAGAATTTGATGAAAGTGAAATTGGTAAAATAGGAACAAAATTTAAAATTATGGTGAACCATAATCTGGAATTACGGGAGCATCTTTTATCTAGCCAATTAAAAGAACGAGAGGCAGAGTTGTTATTACTTCAATCACAAATCAATCCTCATTTTTTATATAATACACTGGATTCTCTGTATTGTATGGCTGTGATCCATGATGCAGATGATATGGCAGATATGGTAGATGCTTTGTCAAAAACTTTTCGATTAAGTCTGAATAATGGAAACAAGCTGATTTTGGTGAAAGATGAGTTGGAACATGTGAAATCTTATATGAAGGTACAGAATTATCGATTTGGAGAAAAGTATTCTTTATGTATTCATATGGGAGAACAGGTGGAAGACTGTTATGTATTAAAATTTATTTTACAGCCTTTTGTGGAAAATGCCATGTATCATGGTCTGGAACCGAAAATGGGAAAAGGAAATATTTTGGTTACTGGAAAAAAGCAAGAACAGGATTTGATTTTTACTGTGGAAGATGACGGGGTTGGAATATCAGATTTATCTCTTCTGGAACATGGTTATGGAGTAAGAAATGTACGGGAGAGAATACAACTTTATTATGGAGATGGATATGGTTTACAGTTTGAAAGCAGCCCTGGACAGGGGACGAAGGTAACGATAAAGATATCAGCAGTATATACGAAAGGAGAAATTTCAGATGAAAAAGGTAGTGATCGTGGATGATGAATATCTGGTAGTAAAAGGAATCCAGGCAATGATTGCAAAAGAAAATATGGATTTTGAAGTTATAGGACATGCCTTAAATGGTCTGGATGGTTTCTCTGTAATCACAGAACAAAAGCCGGATCTGGTAATTTGTGATATTCGAATGCCAGGCATGGATGGGTTGTCTTTAATCGAGGCGGTGAAAGAGTTATGTCCCCGTACTGTTTTTGTGATTCTGAGTGGTTATCAGGAGTTTGAGTATGCAAGAAGAGCTCTTTTGTTAGGGGTTAAGGGGTATATTGATAAACCAATCACAATGGAAAAAGTAAGAGAAACATTACGGATGACAGAAGAAGTTTTAAATAAAGAAGCAGAAAATGAAGAAATGAAAAAGAAAAAGTATCAGGATGCATATGGCCAGTTGAATTGTTTGATTTTGCAGACTTCGGATACCGACAGTGAATTTAATGGGCTTCTGGAAAAGACTTTACAGGCAATGAAGGACTATCTGCCATTTTTAGAAGATTATAAGGAAGAAAGCTATAAGATTCTTTGTATGTCTCTGGGTATATTTTATGAAAGAAGAAAGGAACGTAAGGAAGAACAGCATTTTCCTTCTTTTCAAAACATTGAAAGGCTGGAGTCTAAAGAAGAAGTGGATGAAATCACAAAGCAATTCTATAAAAGAATTTTTCAAAAACTTCGAGAGGAATCTATGGGAGGAATGCATCGTACAATTAAACAGCTTCTGGAGTATATCAATAGCCATTATGACCAGGACATTGGATTAGCTGAATTGGCAGAATTGGTTGAAATGAATCCTGCTTATCTAAGTATTCTTTTTAAGGAAGAAGTGGGAATGAGTTATATCAAATATTTGACCAAAGTACGGATTGATGCTGCAAAAAAGCTCTTGGAGGAAGGCTATAAGGTAATTGAAGTCAGTGAAAAGGTAGGATACAGTAATTATAGATACTTTTGTGATATCTTTAAAAAGCAGGCAGGGCAGACTCCAAGTGAATACAAAGGAAATGTAAGAAGAAAATAGAAGATATGTCTAAATTTTTTGGGAATGTCAGCGGATTTTAGGTTTTCTAAAATTCGCTGACATTTTATAAAAAAATACTGACTGGTGAAAAATTTTCTTTCTGTTATGATATAGCTATCATAAGTTTTTCGAAAAACAGTAGCAGAAACAATAAAAAATTTCGGAGGGAAAGAGAAATGAAGAAAAAAACATTGGCATGGATGTTATCTGCAGCAATGACAATTGGTTGTTTAGGAGGAGCAACCACTGTTATGGCAGAGGTTGATGAGAGTAATACCAGTAAAGAAGTAGTAGAAGCAGATCAGTCAGCAGAGAAAAAATTCAAAATTTTATCTATTTGGGCGCAGGATACCAGAGAAGGAAAAATGATTTACGATCTTACAGAAAGATTTCAGAAAGAAGTAAATCCTAATTTTGAATTTGAGTTTGAATTAGTTTCCGCTAACGACCTGACTACAAAAATTTCCACTTTGATTGCATCCAATGATCTTCCAGATGCATTTGCTTATGTGGCTGGCCAGCCACTTACAGAATTAATCGAAGCTGGAAAAGTGGTAGATATCGGAGCACAGTTAGAAGGACTTGGGGTTTCTGACCAGATAGAAGAATCTGCATCCAACTTATTGAAAGATCTGTCTGGAACAGAAAGCTATTATGATCTTCCATTAGGATTGAATGTGGAAGGATTCTGGTATAATAAAGAAGTTTTTGAAAAGAATGGAGTAGAAGCTCCTGAGACATGGGATGAACTGATTTCTGTATGTGATACTTTAATGGAAAAAGGAGTACAGCCAATTGCAGTAGGTGGAGCAGATAAATGGCCCATCAGCCGTCTGGTAAATGCATACGTGATCCGTACCATGGGAACAGATGCTCTGACAAAAGCGACTCAGGGAGAATTGAGTTTTACAGACGAAGGATTCGTAAAGGCAGCTCAGGAAGTTGCAGACATGGCTGAAAAAGGATATTTCGGTGAAGGATGTACAACAGTAGACAATAATACAGCAGGTCAGATGGTTCTCGCCGGAGAAGCAGCTATGGTTTATAATGGAAGCTGGTTTACTGAAGATATCACAAATGAGAATAACCCTGCCGGAGAAGAAGGTGTTGGATTCTTCAGCATTCCTACTGTAGAAGGAGGAAGCGGTGCTGCAACAGAAATTCCTACCAACTGCGGAAATATTCTGACTTTATCAGCAGACAAATATGATAGTGCAACAGCAGGATGGCTGAAATTCTTTGTTGAAAATGCAGGCGATTATGGAATGACAGAAATGGGTTCCGTAAAAGGATATAAATATGAAGCAACAGCAGAATTAAGTCCGGCAAATCAGATCGTAGTAGATACCATCAATTCTACTACAAAGGCAGCTACCTGGTTTGAAGCAATGATGAATAATGAAACAAAAACAGCAGCACAGGATAATGCACAGACACTGGTGAACGGTGAAATGACAGCAGAAGAGTATATGCAGTCCATTCAGGATGCATATGACATGAGTGCATTCTAAGAAAATTAGGAAGAAACGTGTGTAAAAATACTTCCGGCAAAATATGCTGGCGTGTACAGGAAAAGCTGGAAAACACGAGACAGCAGAAATGCCGGAAGTATTTTTGTCTTAATCAAAGGAACGAGGGAAAGAAATGAAGAAAGTTTTAGGAAACAAAAAAGCCATTGCTTTATTCATCGGACCGGGCTTGGTTCTTTACGTTGGACTGGTATTTGTACCAATTATCTGGTCTTTCGTATACTCTTTCTATAATGGAAGTCCAGGTTTGAAATGGGAATTTTGTGCATTAGACAACTATAAAAGATTATTTATTGACCAGCGTTTTCAGGATGCATTGGTGGTAAATTTAAAGTATATCGCAATGGTTATGTTGGGACAGGTAGTTCTGGGACTTTGTATGGCCTTGATTTTTAAATTTTGGTTGAAGAGATTCAAAAATGTAATTCGTACATTGATCTTTTTCCCAGTTGTACTTCCAACAGTAGCAGTAGGTCAATTATTTGCTAAAATTTATGAAATTCAGCCGAATTACGGATTATTAAACAGTTTATTAGATAATCTGGGCTTAACTCAGTGGATTCAGCCCTGGATTGGACAGGCTAGTACAGCGCTGAAGGCATTGAGTGTGATGGATGTATGGGTGGCTATGGGATTTTATGCCGTGATATTTTATGGAGCACTTCTGGATATTCCAGATGATGTCATGGAAGCTGCCAGAATTGACGGATGTACCTCCTTCCAGCTGTTTCGACATATTCTTCTTCCATTGCTGAGACCAGTAACAATTACTTGTCTGGTATTCAGTTTTTCGGGTTCTGTAAAAATGTTTGAATCTGCCATGGCGTTAACAGGCGGTGGCCCAGGAAATGCAACAACATCGTTGTCTATGTATATGTATAATACTTCCTTTGGCTTTAACAAAGTGGGATATGGAAGTACCATAGCAATTGTAATCTTTTTAATTTGTATTATTGGAACATCAGTTATTAATAAATTTGACGTAAAAGAAGAAGTATAGGGAGGTATGAGGATGAATCAGGCAAAATCAAAAAAGGTTCTAAAATCCACACTGGTTAAAATTTTTATCTTCATACTTGTGGTAATTGAAACGTATCCGATTTTTTGGATGCTGACAGCAGCACTGAAAAAACCGGCTGAATTTGTTTCCAAGCCAGCATACGCATTACCAGATGGGTTTTACTTTCAGAATTTTGTAGATGCATGGACAAGAGGAAACATGGGACTGTTCTTTAAGAACAGTGTAATCAATACATTTGTTGCTTTGATCTTCATTGTTATTTTTAGTATGACGATCGGTTTTGCAGTCACAAAAATGGAATGGAAATATCGTGATTTCTTTAAGAAGTTTTTCCTTCTTGGAATCATGGTTCCGGTTGCCACTGCATTGATTCCGCTGTTTCAGATTTACAATAAAATGGGCTTGGTAAACACAAGAACATGTTTGATCCTTACGTATATCGCATTTGGATTATCGTTGTCTGTATTTCTGGTAACAGGATATATGCGATCACTATCTAATGAGATCCTGGAAGCAGCAGTTATAGATGGATGTGGAATTTACAGCATGATGTGGCATATTGTAGTACCACTTATGAAAAATGCAGCGGTAACTGTGCTGGTACTTCAATTCTTCTATAAATGGAATGATTTGATCTTTTCTATGACATTTATCAATGATACAAAGTTAAAAACAATCCAGACAGGACTTTTGTATTTCCAAAATGAATTTGGTGCAAAAAACTGGGGAGCGATTTTTGCTTCCGTGTCTATGAGTGTGCTGCCTATGTTGGTATTATATATGATTTTAAATAAGACAGTCATCGAAGGAATGACAGCAGGTGCTGTAAAGGGATGAAAAAAACAGGCTTCTCATTTGAGAGGCCTGTTTTTTTCATCCCTTAGATATTGAATAGAGAAAATTAATCGTTAATTACAACACCCTTCTGCAGCATAACATTTGCATACAGAGCTTTTTCTCCTGTGGAGATGATGCAGTAAGAAGTTTTTGCTTCATCGTAGAATTTAAATCTTTCGATGTTTCCAACGGTTGCAGCGCCGCGTTCATCATGTTTTGCAATGATTTCTTTATAGGTATCCCAGATTGGAGTTTCTACAGTATCTCCAGGCATAACTTCCATGAGGTTTACCGGATGTTCTACGTAAGTATCCAGTGGGAATACTTTCAGGATGGCGTCCAGAAGTTCCGGAACACCATGGCCGTCGCAACGAATGGTGATGGCATTTTTGCCCATGGACTCTACAGGGAAGTTGCCGTCTGCAATGACAAGACGATCGCTGTGTCCCATTTCACATAATACTTTTAATAATTCTGGTGATAAGATTTCAGGAATTCCTTTTAACATTTTACTCTCTCCTTTCAAGTACAGATCTGCATAATAGAAAAGCAGTTTTCTTCTATCAAATGTAAAATACTTATCCCATAAAATCAAGAGAATATTTTCCGAAAAAAGATGAATATTTTACTTAAAAAAATCAGATTTTCCATTGACAAAGAAGAAAAGGGAGGGTATGATGAAATCAAAACAGAAACGTTTCGGTTTCGCAAAAGGATACATAGGGAGGACAAGGAAATGCCATTAGTTACGTCAAAGGAAATGTTGTTAAACGCTCAGAAGGGCGGGTATGCAGTAGGTGCTTTTAATGCAGAAAATATGGAGATGGTGAAGGCGATCATCCAGGCAGCGGAGGAACTGAAGGCTCCGGTTATGATTCAGACCACACCGTCTACAGTAAAATATGGAACACTGGAAACCTATGCAGCCATTGTAGCTTCAGAAGCAGAGAAGGCATCGGTACCGGTTTGTCTGCATCTGGATCATGGCAGCAGCTTTGAATTGGCCATGCAGGCAATGAAGGCAGGATATACTTCTGTTATGATGGATGGTTCCAAACTTGATTTTGAAGGAAATGTGGAAGTAAGCAAAAAAGTAGCAGATGTAGCAGCAGCTCTTGGTATTCCCTGTGAAGCAGAGCTTGGAAAAGTGGGTGGAAAAGAAGATGATCTGGAAGCAGAGGCTGACACCAATACTGATCCAATGGAAGCAAAAGAATTTGCAGAGCGTACCGGAGTAACATCTCTTGCGGTAGCCATTGGAACAGCGCATGGTTTTTATGTGGGAACACCGGTGCTGGACAAAGAACGTTTAAGCGAAATTCGTCAGGTGGTGGATATTCCTCTGGTGCTTCATGGTGCATCCGGTCTTACAGATGAAGATGTGAAGGACTGTGTGAAACGGGGAATCTGTAAAGTGAATTTTGCCACAGAGCTTCGTGCCGCTTACTCCAGAGCAGTAAAGGAACTTCTGGAAGAAAAACCAGAGACCATTGATCCAAAGGCTTATGGAAAAGCAGGAATTGCAGCAGTGAAGGAATTGGTCAAAGAACGTATGAAGGTTTGCGGCTGTGACGGAAAGGCAGAATAATTCAGAAAAAGAGGACTGCCAGGAGAAAGCCGGAAGAATCTAAGGAAAAGCAGGAGGATCTTTTTTATGGCAGCAACTATGAAGGATATTGCCAGAGAAACAGGACTTGGTCTGGCAACCATTTCTTCCTATTTTAATGGAGGAAATGTGAGGGAAAAAAACCGGATTAAAATTGAAGCAGCCATCAAGGAACTTCACTATGAGGTAAACGAGGTGGCAAGAGGTTTAAAAACCAATGCCACGAAGACCATAGGTGTGGTGATTCCGGAACTAAACAATGTATTTTGTTCGGAAATCATTACAGAAATGGAAGATATCCTTAGAAATCATGGATATGCAACCATCGTTTGTGACTGTCGGACAGATGAGAAACTGGAAAAAGAAGCTGTAGATTTTCTTATGCGTAAACGGGTAGATGGACTGATCAATATGCCAGTTGATATCACCGGCAGTCATCTGCGGGAATTTCAGGAAACCGGCAGGCCGATTGTTCTGATTGATCGAAGCATCCGGGGGATGGAATGCGATGCAGTGCTGACAGATAACCAGCGGGCAGGAATGGAAGCCGTGGAACTGCTGATCGAAAATGGACATACCAATATTGGGATCATCATAGGTCCAAGAGAAATATCCACCTCTCAGGAGCGCTTCGGCGGATATTGTATGGCTCACCAGCGAGCGGGAATCTCAGTACGGGAATCCTTGATCTACCATGGAGATTATACCATTTCAGGAGGGGTGAAGGGATTAGAGGCGCTGGTACGAAGAAATCCCGATATGACAGCGGTGTTTGTGACCAATTATGAAATGACCATGGGGGCCATGATTGGAATCAATGAGCTGGGAATTTCAGTACCGGAGGAATTGTCTATAATTGGATTTGATAATCTCTCCTTCGCTCGGGCCTGCTCTCCAAAACTGTTTATTGTTTCTCAGCCTACACAGAAAATTGCAAGAGCAGTGGCAAAACAGATCCTTTCTCGGCTGGAAGGAGCCAGAGAAGAGAGAGAGGGAGAGAAGAGAATAGAAAAATTCCGGACGGAGATGATAACTGGAAAATCTGTAAAGAATATTACCCGATGCTCTGACAATGGGCAGGAAGAGGGAACTGCTGGTCTGACTGAAACAGAAAGGACCGCTTTTACGGAGGTAACTATGAAAAAAGAATATTTATTGGGAATTGATATTGGGACCAGTGCCTGTAAGGTGGCTGTTTTTGAAAAGGACGGTACAGTGGCTGCACAGGCGACAGGAAGTTACCCTGTCTATTATCCCAAAGAAGGATGGGCGGAACAAAATCCGGAAGAATGGTGGATGGCAGTCTGCTGTGCCATTCGGGAGGTTTTGAAAAAAGGAGAAATTTCTCCGGAAGAGATCAAAGGTGTTGGAATTGACGGCCAGAGCTGGTCCGCCATTGCAATTGATGTACAGGGAAAGGTGCTGACCAATACACCAATCTGGATGGATACCCGGGCACAGTCTATCTGTGATCGTCTCAATGCAGAAATTGGTGGAGAAAAGATTTTCCAGGTGTCTGGAAATTCCCTTCAGCCGTCCTATACAACTGCGAAAATTCTCTGGTACAAAGAAAATCTTCCGGAAGTTTATCAGAAAATAGACAAAATTCTTCAATCCAACAGTTACATTGCATTTCGTCTCACTGGAGCCA
Source organism: uncultured Blautia sp. (assembly GCA_937900135.1). Taxonomy (GTDB): domain Bacteria; phylum Bacillota; class Clostridia; order Lachnospirales; family Lachnospiraceae; genus Blautia_A. The sequence continues at coordinate 30,754 of CALCDJ010000084.1, forward strand.
TCACCCAGGAACCATCACAGGGGTATGGCCTTCATTGCTTCGATATGCACAGAGGAATGTGGGATGAAGATATGTGCGAAAAGCTGGGAATCCCAAGGAGCTTTCTTCCGGAAATTGTGCCCTGTGACCAGGTGGTGGGGACAGTAACAGAAAAAGCAGCAGAAGAGTGCGGCCTCCAGGTGGGAACACCTGTTGTGGCTGGTGGACTGGATGCAGCCTGCGGGACATTAGGCGCCGGTGTAATCCATCCGGGAGAAACCCAGGAACAGGGTGGACAGGCCGGAGGCATGAGTATCTGTATGGATCGCTATCAGGCAGATCCCAGGCTGATCCTTGGATTTCATGTAGTTCCTGGCAAATGGCTGCTTCAGGGAGGTACCACCGGCGGCGGTGGTGTTATGCGCTGGTTTGAGCGGGAATTTGCAGATTACGAACGGAGTATTGCAGAAAAAAAAGGAGAGTCATCGCTGGTACAGTTAAATGAAATTGCAGAGGATATTCCAGCTGGCAGCGAAGGGGTCCTGTTTCTTCCTTATATGGCAGGAGAGCGCTCTCCAATCTGGAATCCAGATGCAAAGGGTGTATTTTACGGACTTGATTTTTCCAAGACAAAAGGTCATATGGTACGGGCCTGTATGGAAGGTGTTGCTTTTTCCCTTCGTCACAACCTGGAAGTAGCCAGGGAGGGAGGCGCAAAGGCAGATGTTCTTCGAGCTATGGGAGGGGCTGCAAATTCGCTTCTCTGGACACAGATTAAGGCGGATGTGACAGGAAAAACCATTATCGTTCCCTCTTCTGATACAGCGACCACTTTAGGCGCCGCGATTCTGGCAGGAATTGGAGTCGGAATGTATCAATCCTATGAGGAAGCGGTGGCTCTTACCGTAAAAGAAACCAGAAAACATCAGCCAGATCCCAGGACAAAAGAAATTTATGATCAGGCATTTGAAAAATATAAAGAATTGTATGGAGCTCTTGAGCCATTGATGAAGTAATAAGGAGGAAAAGAAAATGAAAGCAGCAGTAGTGGTAGCAAATGAAGATGTGCGATATCAGGAAGTGGAAGAACCAAAGATAAAACCAGGCTATGTAAAAGTGAAGGTAAAAGCATCTGGTATCTGTGGTTCTGACATCCCGCGTGTTCTTCATAATGGTGTGCATTTTTATCCCATTGTTCTGGGACATGAATTTTCCGGCGATGTAGTGGAAGTGGGAGAAGGAGTAACCAAAGTAAAAGTAGGGGATCGTGTATCCGGAGCTCCTCTTCTGCCCTGTATGAAATGTGACGATTGTCAGAATGGAAACTTTTCTCTTTGTAAGCACTATAGTTTTATTGGGTCCAGAGAACAGGGAAGCAATGCAGACTATGTGATACTTCCGGAGCAGAATGCAGTTCCCTTTGATCCTTCCATTTCCTACGAGCAGGGAGCCATGTTTGAACCATCCACTGTAGCGCTTCATGGTCTGCTTCAGAATGATTATCAGGGCGGACAGTATGTGGCAATTTTAGGCGGAGGCACCATTGGTATGTTCACCATGCAGTGGGCAAAAATCTTCGGTTCCAGAAAAGTGGTTGTATTTGATATCAGTGAAGAACGTCTGGAACTTGCCAAGCGTCTGGGGGCAGATGCGGTAATTAACACCACAAAAGAAAATTATATGGAAGAAGCGATGGCCCTCACAGAGGGAAAAGGTTATGGCTTTGTATATGAAACTGCCGGTCAGGTGCCTACTATGCATATGGCTTTTGAACTGGCAGGAAATAAAGCCCATGTGTGCTTTATCGGAACCCCTCATGTGGATCTTAGCTTTACACCAAAGCAGTGGGAAAACATGAACCGAAAAGAATTTAAACTGACAGGTTCCTGGATGTCCTACAGTTCCCCCTTCCCGGGAAAAGAATGGGAACTTACCGCACATTATTTTGCAACTGGACAGCTGAAATTTGATCCTGGATTTATTTACAAAAAAATGCCTATGAGCCAGGCACAGGAGGCATTCCAGCTTTATAAGACACAGGGGCTGGTAAAAGGAAAAATTCTTTTGGTAAATGAGGAAGCATGACATGATACTGACAGTAACGTTAAATGCTGCAATTGATAAGCGGTATGTAGTAGAAGGATATCAGGTGGGAGAAGTCAATCGGGTAAAGGCATGTTCTTATGTCCCGGGAGGAAAGGGACTGAACGTTTCCAAGCCGGCTTCCATCTATGGCGCAGAAGTAGTAGCCACTGGATTTGTGGGCGGTCATGCGGGAAATTATATTGAAGATGCCTTGAAACCTTTTGGAATTCAAAGTGAATTTTATCATGTGAAGGAAGAAAGTCGTTCCTGTATCAATATCTGGGATGAAGTCAATGGCGTTCAGACAGAATTTCTGGAACCTGGATTTACTTTATCAGAGGAAGATTTCCGTGGATTTGAAGAAAAATTTCGTTCTTTTTTGCCAGAGGCAGAGGTGGTGGCTATGTCCGGAAGCGTACCAAAAGGACTGGATGGAACGGCTTATCAGAGACTTGTAAAACTGGTAAAAGATGCAGGCAAACCAGTGATTCTGGACACCAGCGGAAAACTTCTGGAAATGGGAATCCAGGCATTGCCCACTCTGATTAAGCCAAACATAGATGAAATCCGTATGCTGACAGGAAAAACGTGTGAGAATATCCAGGATATTGTAGACGCAGCAAAAGAAATCCATAAAAAAGGAGTAGAGTTTGTCGCAGTATCCCTTGGGGCAGAAGGCTCTCTTGTAGTAGGAGAAGAAGGAATCTTCCGGGCTCTGGTGCCTAAGATTGACGCAGTAAACACAGTGGGATGCGGTGATTCCATGATTGCAGGTTTTGCTATTGGACTGAAAGAAGGGCTTTCTCTTGAGAAAATGCTAAGAAAGGCAAGTGCAATCTCAGCCGCATCAGCTATGCGCGAAGAAACCGGATTTTTTGTAATGGAAGATATGGAAAAACTTCTTCCTCAGATTCAGATAAAAAAATGGTAACAGAAGGATGTAATTTATAATAAGAAAAAAGGAGAAAAAATATGGGAGAATTTATTAACCCGGCACTTGTGCCAACTGTAACACTTCCATCCGGAGAAAAAGTTCCATGTGTGGGAATGGGAACCTTTGGCTCTGACCGTGTTTCTGCGGAAGAGGTATCCAAAGCGGTGGCAGGTGCCCTGCGCTGCGGTTACCGTATGTTTGACTGTGCAGCCTGCTATGGCAATGAAGTACAGATTGGCGAGGTTTTTCGGGAAGCTTTTGAAGAAGGGATTGTAGAAAGAAAAGATCTGTTTATCATGACAAAAGTATGGAATGATATGCACAGAGAGGTGGAGAAGGCATGCAGAAAGAGCATTGCAGATTTACAGTGTGATTATGTGGATCTTTATTTTATCCACTGGCCGTTCCCCAACTATCATGCGCCGGGATGTGATGTGGATTCCCGTAATCCAGATTCCCGTCCATTCTCTGTGGAAGAGTTTATGGATACCTACCGTCAGTGTGAAGAACTGGTAGAAAAAGGAGTAATCCGTTACATTGGTATTTCCAATATGACCATCCCCAAGCTGGAAGCGGTACTTCCTCTTATGAAAATTAAACCGGCAGCTTGTGAGCTGGAGCTTCATGTGTGCTTCCAACAGCAGGAACTCTACGATTATCTGGTGGCACATAACATTCAGCCAGTGGGCTATATGCCTCTTGGTTCCCCGAGAAGACCGGAGAGAGATATCTGTCCCGAGGATGTGGCAGACCTGCAGCTTCCGGAAATGAAAGCCATTGCAGACGCTCATGGGGTACATCCGGCGCTGATTGCTTTGAAATGGGCACAGCAGAGAGGAGAGATTTCCATTCCGTTTTCTGTACATAATTTTGCTTCTAATTTAAAATGTGTGACAGAAGATCCTCTGACAGAAGAAGAAATGAAGATGATTTCCACTCTGGAAAAAGGAAACCGTCTTGTAAAAGGACAGGTATTTTTGTGGGAAGGTGCCAATGACTGGCATGATCTCTGGGATGAAGATGGGGTCATTGTAAAGTAAGAAATCTCCAAAATAAAAGTGAAAAAGCTTTCGCAGAAGAAATCCGACAGGCGTTTGCCTGGTAATCTTTTGCGGAAGCTTTTTTTATGGAATTGTAAATTCACAAAAAACATGATACCATATCAGAAGAAGAAACGTGCTTGATTGGAGCATACCAGAAACTAAAAATTCAGGGGGTATTTTGGGATTTATGTATCGAGTTTTACTTGTAGATGACGAGATTTTAGTACGAGATGCCATTAAAGAAAACATTAACTGGGCCAGTCTGGAATGTGAATTGGTAGGCGATTGTGAAAATGGGCAGGCAGCAGCAGAATTTATAAAGAATAACGAAGTGGATATTGTACTTACAGATATCTGTATGCCATATATGGATGGGATGGAGTTAAGCCATTTTCTCCATGATAACTATCCGGATATTGTGATTGTTATTTTCAGTGGATTTGGAGAATTTGAATATGCAAAAAAGGCAATTCAGTATAATGTAAGCGAATATCTTTTGAAACCGGTAACTGCAGTAGAACTGACTGGAGTTATCAATAAAATGAAACATAAAGTAGAACAGAAACGTCAGGAAAAGAAAAAAATGGAGAAGCTCACGGAGGCTTCTGAAAATTATCGGAAAAATGCCCAGGTCATCCGTTCCAAAGCGCTGGAGGCTCTTGTCAACTGCACCACTAATGTGGAAAGCAGTCTGGAACGTCTGAAAAATATGGGGATTGAGTTATCAGCTGTTCGATATCGGGTGGCAATGTTTGACATTGACCTGTATTCAGATATGTATCAGCTGGATATGGAAAAACGCCAGGAAAGTGCGCTGATGGCTTTTGTTCTTTATAATATCAGCGATGAGATTGTAAGAAGAGAGGAAGCCGGAATTGCCTATCAGGAAGGCGGAAACCGGGTGTGCATTCTGTTTCAGGAAAAATGGAGCCGGGATTTTACCGCAAAAACAAAAGAAATCTGTCGTGAGATTCAGGACAAGATGAAGGAAGTTATGGGAATTGAGGTTTCTGTGGGAATTGGAAAATGGGTAAAAACACCGGGACAGCTTCTGATCTCTCATGATACTGCAAGTCAGGCTATGCAATATCGCTACCTTCTGGGGGGAAAACTCCTTCTTGATATGGCAGAGCAGAAAACTGGACAAAATATACCTATAGATATGCTCCTGGAAAAATTTGTATCAGCCTTAAAAACAGATAAGCAAAGTCAGGTAGCAGAAATTTTTCAGGAAATAAAAGATTCTATCCGAAACAGTTTTGTGGAAAAAAGTCGTGCCTGTATGTACCTTCAGCAGATTGTGAGGACCATGGATCAGGTATGCCATGATGTTTCCGCAAATATGGATTGTGTTTCCTGTGGACGGGATGAACTTCTTCATCAGATCACAGAACAGAAGTCCTTTGACAGCGCTTGCAAAATTGTGGAAGATTATATTATGAAGATATATAAGATGCTTTCTGATATGAATAGTTCCAGTGGACAGAGACAGGCGCGGCTTGCGATGGATTATATTCAGCAGAATTATATGGATCCGGATCTGAGCTTGAATGATATTTGCTCTTATTTGAATATCAGTACCAGTTATTTCAGTACCATTTTTAAAGAAATGACAGGGGAAACCTTTACGGAAGTGCTGATTCGTACCCGCATGGAAAAAGCCAAGGAGCTTCTGGGGAATACTACCATGAAAAACTATGAAATTGCAGAACGTGTGGGCTTTTCCGATCCTCATTATTTTGGGATTTCTTTCAAAAAAATGACAGGGGTTACCCCTACGGAATACGCCAGGGAGAAGAGAAGATGAAGAAATTGAATCCAGGTCAGATGCTCATGCGCAGGTTTCAGAGTATCCAAAGTGTGATTTTTGCAGTGGTATCTTCTTTGCTGCTCTGCGCTGTAGTAATTGTGACTGTGATTTCCATGAATTATACAAGACAGTCGATTTTTGACAATTCCTCTCTGTACACCCAGACTATCATTCAGCAGGTGAATCAGAATATTGATTCCTATATTAATTACATGGAAAATATTTCCTATCTGGTATCCAGTAATGAAGATGTGCAGGAGTATTTGTTTGGCGATAATGTGGATTTTGATGTGCGGGGACGTATTCTGAACCAGTTTGAAACCATTCTGGACAGCCGGAATGATATTTTGAATCTTGGTATTATTTCAGAAAACGGAAGAATGTTTATCAATGATGGAAAGCAGATGACAAACCCTAATCTGGATCTTCACAGCCAGGACTGGTATACCAATGCTCTGAATGGCTCCCAGAGTTCCTATCTTTCCTCTTCCCATGTACAACACATCATCAACGGAGAACGGCCATGGGTGATTACCCTGAGTCGTGGAATCTGGAATAAGAGAGCCACGAAAGGTTCAAAAAAAGAAGGGGTATTCTTTATCGACCTGAATTATAATGCGATTAGTGAGCTGTGCAATCAGAGTATGGTAGAAAATCAGGGCTATGCGTTTATTATAGATGCGGAGGGAAATATTGTCTATCATCCACAACAACAGCAGCTTTATAATGAACTTCAGACAGAAAATATCAGTCTGATCATGGAATCAGATTCCGATACCATTCTTTCGGGGAAAGGAAGCAAAGAGAAGCTGTACTCCATATCCCGCTCTCAAAAGACCGGATGGACCGTAGTAGATAGTGTGCGAGTGGAAGAACTTCTTCGGAAAAGTAAGGCAGCTCAGAGTCTGTATGTTCTGGTAGCCATTGGTCTGATGGCAGTGGCGCTTGTATTTTCCCGCTTTCTCGCCAAGAGCATTACTCAGCCCATTTCCCAACTCTGTGAATCCATGGAACGGGTTCAGGAGGGAGACTTCAGCGTATCAGATGTTGTGGTGGATTCCGAAAACGAGATTGGAAGCCTGACCACATCGTTTAATGTTATGACACACCGAATCCAGGAACTGATGGAGCAGAATATCCGGGAACAGGAGGCCAAGAGAAAGAGTGAGCTGAAGGCTCTTCAGTCTCAGATTAATCCGCATTTTCTTTATAATACGTTAGATTCCATTATCTGGATGGCGGAGGGAAAGAAAAATGAGGAAGTGGTGCTGATGACGGCTTCTCTGGCAAGGCTTCTTCGTCAGAGTATCAGCAATGAGGATGAAGTGGTTTCCATAGGTCAGGAAGTGGAGTACGCAAGAAGCTACCTCACCATTCAAAAAATGCGTTACAAAGATAAATTAGAGTTTGAAGTTTCTGTAGAAGCTACGATTTTACATATTCCGTTAATTAAGCTGGTTTTGCAGCCAATTATTGAAAATGCCATTTATCATGGACTGAAGTATAAGGAAAGCAAAGGATTTCTTCAGGTGAAGGGATTTATGAAGGACGGCAATGCAATCCTTCAGGTAATTGATGACGGTGTGGGAATGGATCAGGAAACACTGGATCATATTTACGAAAAACATAAGGTGAATTATCGCTCTAATGGAGTGGGCGTTTATAATGTACAGAAGCGTCTGCAGCTTTATTATGGAAGCGAATATGGAATCACCTATGAGAGTCATCTGGGAGAAGGAACCATTGCCACGATTACCATACCGGGAAGACAGGAGGGTCTGCAATGAAAAAATACAAAAAATGGGTGGCTGCAGCCCTGGTTCTCTGTATTGGCGCGGCAACAGCAGGTATTGTTTACTACAGAAACGCCACAGGAGGAGAGCGAAAGCTGTCTCTGATCTATATTCCCAAAGTGGTGGATGGAACCAATGATTTTTGGAGTTCTCTGATTCTTGGTGTGCGGATGGCAGCCAAGGAATACAATGTGGAAGTGGAAATTATGGCTCCGGAAAGAGAAAATGATGTGAAAAGGCAAAATCAGATCCTAAAAGAAGCTATGGAAAAGCAGCCGGATGCTATTTTGTTTTCACCCTCCAGTTTTACAGAGTCGGATCAGCTTTTGCAGCGTGTGAAGGAAAAAGAAATAAAGATTGCGTTTATCGATTCCTATACAGATCAGGATGTCCAGGATATTACCGTTGCAACAGACAACGTGGAAGCGGGACAGAAGTTGGGCGAATTTGCTGCGACACTTCTGGAACCGGAGGACCAGGTGGCTGTGGTTGCCCATGTAAAGGGGGTATCCACAGCGGTAGAGAGAGAAAAAGGGTTTCGGAACGGACTTGGAACGTTGGCAAAAAACATTGTGGATGTGGTATATTGCGATTCCGATTACGAGAAGTCCTATGAACTGACAACCGCTCTTCTAAAAGAATATCCGGACCTGAAAATGATCGCAGGAATGAATGAGTATTCTTCTGTAGGGGCAGCCAGGGCTGTTAAAGCGGCTGGTGCAGAAGCGCAGGTCAAGGTAGTGGGAGTGGACAGTTCTCAGGAAGCGGTTCAGTTGATGGAACAGGGGGTGTTTAAGGGGATTGTAGTACAGAAGGCATTTAAAATGGGCTATTTGGGAGTGGAGGAGACGATCCGGCTTCTTCGGGGACAGAATTATGAAACAAATATCAATTCCGGCTGCGAGCTGGTAACTCCGGAAAATATGTACTCCAGCGAAATAGAAAAGCTCTTATTCCCCTTTAAACCGCTGGAATCTACAAAAGAAGAGAAAAAAACTCAGTGAAATCAGTCAATATGAATAAGAAAAAAAGGTTAAAAATTTACGAAACCGTAAATTTTTAACCTTTTTTTGTAAGATATTCCATTACAATTATTTCTGTTTCACGTTATTATTGAAAAAGAAAAAACACAGAGATGTGAAAAAACGTGAGGAGGGTAAAAAATTGGAAAAGCTAAAACAAAATCCAATCGTGAAAAAGCTCGGCCTGAACAGGATTCTGCTTGTTGGTATCCTGCTTGTTATGTTTATCGTGTTCAGAGCAGTTCTGGGAAGTAAATTCCCTATTGGAGACAGTATCAGATCTACTTTGAACTATGTGTATTTCCTGGGCTTTTTATCACTGGGCGTTACCTTTGTAATTGCTACCGGAGGAATTGATTTCTCCATCGGACCGGTTATGTTCTGTTGCGCACTGATTTCCGGTTACTGCATGACAAGCTATGGTGTTCCATGTGCAGCAGCCATAATTCTTTGCATCCTGATCGGTCTTTTATTCGGTACCTTTAACGGATGGCTGGTATCTTATATGTCAGTTCCGCCATTCATTGTTTCCATGGCATCCATGAACATTGCAAAAGGTATTGCTTCCGTATTTACAAAAACACAGTCTGTAAGCTGGCCGCTGAGCAGCGATCCTGCAAACGGATGGTTCAGAAACATTGTTTCCTATAATGGATTCCCGGTAGGAATCATTATTTTCCTGGCATTCGCAGTCCTCTGCGGTATCGTTCTTTACAGAACAAAACCGGGACGTTACATTCTTTGCCTTGGTTCCAACAGTGAAGCTGTTCGCCTTTCTGGTGTTAACACAAGAAAATGGCGTATGCTGGCATACATGATCTGTGGATTTTTAGTTGGAATCGGAGCACTGTTCTTTGTTGCTACCTATACAACGGTTCAGCCTGGATATGGTGATCAGTACAACAACGAAGCAATCGCAGGTTGCGTTATGGGTGGTACATCCATGGTTGGAGGTCTTGCTTCCATCGGTGGTACTGTGATTGGTGTGTTTATTATCTCTCTCCTTCAGCAGGGTATCATGGCATTTGGTCTTGGTAAAGGACAGCAGATGATCATTACAGGTATCATTGTAATCGTAGCCGTTTACGCTGACGTTTCTGCAAGACGCAGAAAGAACTGATCGGAAGGGAGGATGTAACAATGGGTGAAGTTATTTTAACTATGAAGGACATTGATAAGTCCTTTCCTGGAGTTCATGCTCTGGATCACGTTAATTTTGAAGTGAAACGCGGCGAAGTACATGCGCTTATGGGAGAAAATGGTGCCGGAAAGTCCACATTGATGAAGGTTCTTACCGGTATTTATCAGAAAGATTCAGGAAGTATCGTATACAAGGGTAAGGAAACAGAATTCCATAATACAAGAGAGGCGCAGGATGCAGGTGTTGTTATCGTGCATCAGGAGCTGAATATGGTTGGTGACCTTACGGTTGCTCAGAATATTTTCATTGGACGTGAGCCGAAGAAAGGGTTCCGTATCGATGATAAGAAAATGATTGAAGAGTCCAAAAAACTGTTCAAAGAGTTGAACATTGAAATCGATCCAAGAGAAAAAATGCACAACTTAACAGTTGGTAAACAGCAGATGTGTGAGATTGCAAAGGCAATTTCCCATAAGGCAGAGGTTATCATCTTTGACGAGCCTTCTGCAGCTCTTACCGAAAAAGAAATTGCGGACTTGTTTGTAATCATTCGTGACCTTCGTGAGAAAGGTCTGGGAATTGTTTATATCTCACATCGTATGGATGAGATCAAGGTTATTACTGACCGCGTAACCGTTATGCGTGATGGTGGTTATGTAGGAACCCTGATTACAAAAGACAGTACAAAAGAAGACATCATCAACATGATGGTTGGACGTGTTATTTACGAAGATCCGAAGCAGCACAGCATGGTTGCTCCAGATGCGCCGGTTGTTCTTAAAGTAGAAAACCTGAACGCAGGTAAGATGGTTCAGGATGTAAGCTTTGAGCTTCGTAAAGGCGAAATTCTTGGCTTCTCCGGTCTTATGGGCGCAGGTCGTACCGAGACTGCCAGAGCGCTGTTTGGCGCAGACCCGAAACAGAGCGGCAAGATTTCCATTATGGGTAAGGATGGACAACTTCACGAAGTTACCATCAACAGCCCACAGGATGCTGTTAAATATGGTATCGGTTATCTGTCAGAGGACAGAAGAAGATACGGATGTGTTGTTCAGAAATCCTGTATTGAGAACACAACTCTGGCAACTATGGAGCAGTTTACAAAAGGCTTCCTGATTGACTCAGCGAAAGAAAAAGAAGTAACTGAGAAATATATCAAAGAGCTTGCAACAAAGACTCCGACTGCGGATCAGCTTGTTGTGAATCTTTCCGGTGGTAACCAGCAGAAGGTCGTTATCGCAAAATGGTTAACAAGAGACAGTGAAATTCTGATCTTTGATGAGCCTACCAGAGGTATCGACGTTGGTGCAAAAAATGAAATTTATAAACTGATGAACAGACTGGCAGCAGAAGGCAAATCTATCATCATGATTTCTTCTGAAATGACAGAAGTTCTCCGTATGAGTGACCGTATCATTATCATGTGTGAGGGTAAGGTAACCGGAAATATTGATATTTCTGAAGCAACCCAGGAAAACATCATGGATAAGGCTACACGTAGTATTGAATAAGGAGGATCGTCATGACTAAGAAGAAAAAAAGTATATTAAGTGATCAGAGATTTATTGTTTTGTTGGTTGTTATTGCTCTGACAGCGGTATTCTCCTTTATGAGTAAGGAGTTCAGACAATACAACACACTGCTGAGTTTGCTGGATTTTTCATACTATGATCTTCTGATGGCAATTGGTGTTACCTTCCCACTTATTACAGGTGGTGTAGACCTTTCCATCGGTACTGGTATGGTTTGTTATGCATTAATCGGTGGAACTCTGATAAGAAGCCATGGCATGCCTGTCATTGTTGCAATGCTTGTTTGTGTATTGCTTGGTGTTCTTATTGGTACCTTAAACGGTGTTCTTATTGGAGTTATGAACCTGCCTCCATTCCTGGCAACTCTTTGTACCTGTATGATCACCCGTGGTGCTGGTTCTCTTTGTACTGCAACACCATGGCCTGGTTTGACACAGGAGGGCGGATGGTTCCATTCTATTTTTAAACTGACAATCGGTACAGGAAGAAGTGCTGCCCGTTATCCAATCGGTTTCCTTTGGATGGTTCTTCTGGTTCTTTTGATGGAATTTGTTCTGAACCACACAAAATTTGGACGTTATACCATCGCAATTGGTTCCAACAAAGAAGCAGCAGCTCTTTCTGGTATTAATGTAAAATTCTACCATGTAATGGTATACGTAGTATGTGGTCTTTTTACAGGTCTTGCAGCGATTGCATACGCAGCAGTAACACCTACGGTACAGCCGGGTACAGGTGCTGGTCTTGAAATGGATGCGATTGGCGGTGTATTTGTCGGCGGTGTAGCAGCGACTGGTGGATATGGATCTGTACTTGGTACATTTGTTGGTATCTTTGTCATCATGCTTTTGAAGACAGGTCTTCCATACATCGGTCTTCAGGCAAACTGGCAGCAGATTATTACCGGTCTGGTATTGATTGCAGCAGTATTGATTGATATTATCAAAGAAAAGAGAGCAGAAGCCTGATTTCTTAATTCAAATGTATGTGAACCGTCAGGTGGTTCCACCTGACGGATCAGCATAAACAAAAACTATATAATTTCTCAAGGAGGATGTAGTACAATGAAAGTCAAAAAATTAGTAGCATTAGGTCTTTGTGCAGCAATGGTAACCAGTATGACAGCAGCTCCTGTATTCGCAGCTGAAGAGGAAGCAACAGAAGAAGCGACTACAGAAGAGGAAGCAACAGAAGAAGAAGCAACAGAAGAAGCAGCAGATCCTGCAGCTCAGTTTGAAGGTCTGAAAGCAAACGAAAAGTATGAATTCCCAATGATGGTTAAATCCTTCCAGTCTACATACTGGCAGGCAGCAGTAGAAGGTATGCAGAAAGCAGCTGATGAGCTGGGCGTTACCTTTACACCTCAGGGACCGAACAGTGAATCTGATATCGCTGACCAGGTTAACATGATTAACACAGCTATCGCAGCAAAACCAGTTGGTATGGGTCTTGCAGCTTGTGATACTTCTTCTGTAACAGACGCTCTTAAAAAATGTGCAGAAGACGGAATCCCGGTTGTAACATTTGATACTGGTGTTTCAGATGCTCCAGAAGGATCTGTTGTAGCTGAAGTTGTTACAGATAACGCTCAGGCTGGTTCCGTAGCAGCTGAAAATATGTATGGAGCTATCAAAGATGTAATCGCTAATGCAGAAGGCCAGGTTGTTATTGGTGAAATCAACCAGGATGCTACCGCTCAGAACATTCAGCTTCGTGGTGCTGGATTCATCAACAAAATGATCGAACTGATCAAAGCTGATGGAAAAACTGTAGCAGTTGCAGGTAATGAATTCTATGTAAACGCAGCAGAAGGTGCAGATGCAAAAGAAGCAGACGCAGACGTTGTAATCCAGGTAGCTGTTCCGGCACAGACAACTGTAGAGCTTTGCTCCACAGAGGCTCAGGCTATCCTTTCCAAAGAAAACTGTATCGCAGTTTTCGGTTCCAACCAGGTTGCAGCTGAAGGTGTTCTTGCAGCAAACGCTAACTTGAACGTACTTGGTTCTGATGCAGCAAACGGCGATGTAATCGGTGTTGGTTTTGACGCTGGTTCTATCATCAAAGCAGCTGTAGCTGATGGTACATTCCTTGGTGCTGTTACACAGTCTCCTCTTATGATGGGATACTACGCAATCTACGCTCTGACAGCAGCAGCTAACGGCGCAGAAGTAGAAGACGTTCCTACAGCAGGTTACTGGTATGACGCTACAAACATGGAAGACGAATCCATCGCTCCTAACCTTTACGACTAATTTTTAGTAGGAATCTTTTACCCGGGGATGTATTTCATCCCCGGGTGTTTTTTTGACTGATTTTCATTTTTTTGCCGGATCAAAAGGCAGCAATTATATGCAAATAAAGACACTTTTTTTTACAAACGAGGTTCTTCCTCCTTGCTCCTCTTTATAGTAATATGATATTATTAAATATGAAAGAAGAGGTAGTAAGACGGAAAACTTAAACTATCAAACTAACATATTTAGGAGGTTTCAAAATGGCTACATATTATTTGGCAGTAGACATCGGTGCATCCAGCGGTCGTCACATTTTAGGACACATGGAAAATGGAAAAATGGTGCTGGAAGAAGTATATCGTTTCGAGAATGGAATGGTAAAAAAAGACGGAGAGCTTTGCTGGGAATTTGACCGTCTTTTCCAGGAAATCAAAAACGGCCTGAAAAAATGTAAAGAGCTTGATAAAGTTCCGGTAAGCATGGGTGTGGATACCTGGGGTGTAGACTTTGTACTTCTTGATAAAGAAGGTAATGTACTGGGAAATACCGTAGGTTATCGTGATCATCGTACCGAAGGCATGGATGAAGAAGTGTATAAGGTAATTTCTCAGGAAGACCTGTACGCAAGAAACGGAATCCAGAAGGCGATTTATAACACCATTTATCAGTTAATGGCTGTAAAGAAAAAACACCCAGAATATCTGGAGCAGGCAGATACCCTGCTTCATGTACCGGATTATTTCCACTACCTTTTGACTGGTGAGAAGACCAACGAATACACAGAGGCAACCACAGGACAGCTGGTAGATCCTAAGACAAGAGACTGGGATTATGAATTGATGGATATGCTTGGTTATCCCAAACATATCTTCCAGAAACTGGTTATGCCAGGAACCAGCATTGGACACTTTACAGAGAAAGTAAAGGCAGAAGTTGGATTTGATCTGGAAGTAGTTGCTCCGGCAACACATGACACTGGTTCTGCTGTTCTTGCAGTACCTGCAAATGACGATGATTTCATTTATATCAGCTCTGGTACCTGGTCTTTGATGGGTCTGGAAAGAAAAGAAGCAGACTGCTCTAAGAGAAGCTGTGAACTGAACCTGACAAATGAAGGCGGTTACAACGGAACATTCCGTTACCTGAAAAACATCATGGGTCTTTGGATGATCCAGTCTGTACGTCATGAGTTTGATGACAAATACGGATTTGCAGAAATCTGTGCTATGGCAGAAGAAGCGAAAGACTTCCCATCCAGAGTAGACGCAAACGACGAATGCTTCCTTTCTCCGGAAAACATGACCGAAGAAGTAAAGGATTATTGCCGCAGAACAGGTCAGCAGGTACCTGAAACATTAGGCGAAATTGCAACTGTTATTTATACCAGTCTTGCAGACTGCTATGCAAAGACTGCAAAAGAATTGGAAGAAGTGACTGGCAGAACCTACAGCCGTATCCACATCGTAGGCGGCGGTTCCAATGCAGGATATTTGAATGAGCTCACCGCTAAGGCTACCAAGAAAGAAATTCACGCTGGCCCAGGCGAAGCGACTGCAATCGGAAATATCACTGCACAGATGCTGAAAGCAAAAGAGTTTAGCTCTGTAGAAGAAGCACGTACTGTCATTCACGAATCCTTCGATATTAAAATTTATCATGCATAAATGAATGTAAAATAAGGAGGCAACACAAAAATGACTGTAAAGGAAAGATATGAGTACGCAAAAGCAAGATACGCAGAGATCGGCGTAGACACAGACAAAGCCATTGAGGTTTTGAAACAGGTGCCGATTTCTCTTCACTGCTGGCAGGGAGATGACGTAAAAGGATTTGACCAGGATGGTCCTCTGACTGGAGGAATCCAGACAACTGGCGATTATCCGGGAAAAGCTACCACTCCAGAAGAACTGATGGCAGATATGGACAAAGTTCTTTCTCTGGCGCCTGGCAAGAAAAAAATCAATGTGCATGCAAGCTATGCGATTTTTGAAGATGGCGAATGGGTAGACCGTGATCAGCTTGAGCCGAAACATTTCCAGAAATGGGTAGATTTCGCAAAAGAAAGAGAAATGGGTCTGGACTTTAACCCAACTTTCTTCTCCAGTCCAAAAGTAAAAGACGGACTGACATTATCCAGCCCTGATCCGGAAACAAGACAGTTCTGGATTAACCATGGAAAAGCCTGTGTACGAATTGCTCAGTATTTTGCAGAGGAGACTGGTGTTCCCTGTGTTCTGAATATCTGGACCGGTGACGGATATAAGGATATTCCAGGAGACAGAATGGGTCCGAGAATGCGTTATAAAGAAGCAATCGAGGAAATTCTTTCCGAGCCATTTGATCCGAAACTTGTAAAGCCCTGTGTGGAATCCAAGGTATTCGGAATCGGTGTGGAGTCCTACACTGTGGGAAGTGCAGAGTTTAGTCTGTCCTTCGCAGCAGAACATAAGGACAAATGCCTTCCATTAATGGACAATGGTCATTATCATCCTACAGAAGTGGTTTCTGATAAGATTCCGGCACTTCTGTGCTTCTTCCCGGAACTGGCTCTTCATGTGACACGTCCGGTACGCTGGGATTCTGACCATGTAGTGCTCTTTGATGATGAAACAAAAGAAATTGCAAAAGAAATTGTACGCAATGATGCACTGAACCGCGTATATATTGCATTGGATTATTTTGATGCAAGCATCAACCGTATTTCCGCATGGACAAATGGTATCCGTAATATGTCCAAGGCTCTGCTGTTCGCCCTTCTTCAGCCCAATGAAGAGCTGAAGGCCCTGCAGGATTCCAATAATTTTACCAAGCTGATGACTGTACAGGAAGAAGTAAAGACTTATCCGTTTGGAGATGTATGGGATTATTTCTGCGAAGTATCTGGCGTACCGGTAGGTGCAAAATGGTTTGAAGAAGTGGAAAAATACGAGGCAGAAGTTCTGTCCAAGAGAGCATAAAGAATAAAAAGATAAAAGGAATGGGACCTGATGAATTCAGGCCCCATTTTTTCTTTTAAAGGAGGAATTTTCTTTTTTCAGTTCTTCATAAAGCTGTAAAGAATTCCAGTGTTGATTGACTGGTGTAAGAAGCGCCTTTAATGTCATAGGAGCAAGTTTTTCTTTCTGGAAAAAAGTGAGAAATGCATCCAATTGTTCATTGGAAAAATCTTTCATGACCAGCATTTCTTCTGGGAAATTTTGCCCAAGGTTGAATTGAGAGCAGGGACCAAACCCTGGAATATCAAACAGAAACCCAAGAGGATGGAGAAATTCTGCAGGTTCTACCATACGTATTTGGATATGTGCTTTGTTCAAATAGCGACGGAGTTTTCTGGTACGTTCGTCCCATGGCAGATGATAACATAAAATCTGAGTTTTCTTTTCCATAAAATACCTCCATAAACAGATGTTTCCCTTATTTTATCATGAATAACAAAACAATGTTACTGGTATTTCAGAAGAAACATAGAAAAAAGATGAAAAGATTGCCAGTTCTTATTTAAAATGCTACAATTCTACTTAAAGAATAACCAGATAAGTAAAAAAGGAGAACCTATGCAGAAAGCATTGTTAGAACATCTGCGCACGATTACAGAAGAAGAGCAGAGAATTCTGGCTGGAAAGGGAGAAGTGGAGAAGGATCTATATACATCAGGAAAAGACTTTATTGTAGACAGCCACAAAATGTTGGAAGAAGGTCAGCTTATTGCTGTTCGGCCCCATACCCGTTTCATACACTTTCCAGTTCATAAACATAATTTTATTGAGGTGCTTTATGTTTGCGAGGGAAAACTTGTGAATATCATAGGGGGCAAACAGGTAGCGGTTGAAAAAGGAGAACTATTGTTTCTCAATCAGTTTACCTGTCATGAGATTCTTCCGGCTTCCGAAGAGGACATTGCGATTAATTTTATAATCCTTCCGGAGTTTTTTGACGTGGCTTATACCATGGCAGGGAATCATAATGTGCTGGCGGATTTTCTTGTAAATGTACTCCGCCAGGATGAGGAATGTGGAGAATATCTGCATTTTAAGGTGGCAGAAGTGCTGCAGATCCAGAATCTTCTGGAAAATATGATCTATTCCCTGGTAACTGGAAAAGGGAATCAGAATCGAATTAATCAAACAACCATGGGGCTTATCTTTTTGTACTTACTGGATTCTGTACAATATGTGGAAATGCGTGTTCCTGATCAGTACGAGCATATGATTTCCATGACAACATTGGATTATATTGAGCGGCAGTATCGTACCGCTACACTTACGGAGTTATGCGCACAACTCCACCTTCCCATGCATTTGCTCAGCAGAATGGTTAAGAAAACAACGGGATTTAATTTTAAAGAACTCTTGCAAAGAAAGCGTCTTAGTAAAGCAGCTGAGTTAATATGCGATACAGATCTGTCCATCAGCAATATTATTGCAGCAGTAGGATATGAAAACAACAGCTATTTTCATCGAGTGTTTAAAAAGCGTTATCACATGACGCCGAGAGCATTTCGGGTGAAAAATCAGGGAAAATCTCAGATACGTTTATAAAGGTTAGGTAAAAATAGTTATATTCTGAGAAAAGTAAATGCAGGGCTTAAAGACTTTGGATGAAATTATCGATATAGTAAATCGCTGCGCCAACCGCAGCAGCGGAGGTTTTGTAGTGGCATACGCGAATATAACTTCCGTCATTCTCAAAAGGATCTAGTTTAATTACTTTTTGGCGAAAAGCATCAATATAATCAGACATGTATGCACCTATGTTTCCTCCCAGTATTATATCACAGTCGTAACACATTCTTAAATTATGAACTGCAATTGCAAGGTAATCCGTATATTCATTAAAGATTCTTTCGATTCCTTTGTTTTCTGCATTTTTCAATAATTCAAAAAATTCTTTTAAATTTCCATCTGTAAAATCACTTAATATATTGGCATTGCAATAAGCATCCAAACATCCATAACTTCCACAGTAACAGCGTTTACCGTGAGGAACAATAGTTATATGACCAAATTCGCATCCCCTGTTATTTGTTCCGCTATATATGGCTTTTCCATTCATGTGTGCACCTCCTACGCTGCTGCTTAAAGAGAGATATATAACGGGATCAGTATATCCTCCTCTCCAACTTTCAGCCAAACCAGCTGAGTTTGAGTCATTAAAAAACAAAAAGGGTTCTGGAATGTATTGTTCAAAAATATGATATATATTTAGAGATAACGGAATTACGGTAGCATAAGTAACAGATTTGTGATCCTCTCCGATGATTACAGGAAGTGAAATTCCGACACCTAATAATTTGGTACGATCTGATAAATTCTTGGATATCATATTTTCAAATTTTTCCTGAAGAATCATAAAGTAGTCTTTGTTTTGCCTAAAGGGGAGGCGTATGCGGACATTATCTATAATTGTTAAATCTAAATCAACTAATACAATGGATAAATGATTACGAGTAATATCAATACCTATAGCGTATCTTGCGTTTGGAACACACTGGAAAATAACAGGTTTTCTTCCGCCTGTTGATTTGAATTCACCTGCAGTGTATACTAACCCGGCTGACTGTAATAAATTAAGATTATGAGTGGTTGTCGGAAGGCTTATTCCAAGAGAATGTGAAATTTCTTGGCGTGAGCATTGCTGTTTGTAATAAACATAGCGATAAATATCACCAAGATTTTTTGTTTTGCTAAAAGATTCATCCATACGAGTTCACCTACTTTTTTTATTATTTTATCATAAATCCGATTTTTTTTCATCATCTTTTGTGAAGTATTTTATAAAAGTAATGTTACATATTTAACAAAAGAAAAGGAAGTATAGATTGAAAAAAGATAAAAAATAATAATATTTATGCGATATGCATAATTATAAAGAGATAAAAATGTTATTATTGACGAACTTAAATAAAAGTATTGACAAAAGAATGGGGGGGGTATACTCATCTCAGAAAGGGATTTAAGTGTATGATATGTAAAAAAGGCGGTGAAGGAATGGACGAAATCAAAATGAGGGTTAGCGGTATAGAAAAATCGTTCCCAGGTGTTAAAGCATTGAGCAATATTGATTTTGCTGTTCGAAAGGGCACAGTGCATGCGCTTTGTGGCGAAAATGGTGCGGGCAAGTCAACGTTGATGAAAATTATCATGGGGCTTTATCAGGCAGATAAAGGACAGATTTTTTTAGATGAAAAACCCGTGACGATTAAAAATCCAATACAAGCGATGGAAATGGGAATTTCTATGGTTGCGCAGGAACTTAATTATGTACCGGAATTGTCGGTGGAAGAAAATCTTTTTCTTGGAAGATTACCAGTAAACAAATTAGGAAAAGTTGACTGGAAAAAAGTAAGAAAAGATGCACAGAAATTTTTGGAAGAAGAGAATCTTCCATATAAACCAACACAAAAATTAAAAACATTGACAGTATCTGACATTCAAATGCTCGAAATTATTAAAGCAGTTACTAATAATGCTAAGGTTATTATTATGGATGAACCAACATCATCAATTACGCAAAGAGAAGTAGAAAACCTTTTTAATAAGATTGAGGAGTTGAAGAAACAAGGTATTTCTATAATTTATATATCACATAAGATGGAAGAGGTGTTCAGAATTGCGGATGATATTTCTATTTTACGTGATGGAGCAGTAGTGTCTACTGACAGAGCAGAAGATTTAGATTTAGATACAGTTATTTCCAGAATGGTTGGTAGAAAATTAGAGAATGTTTATCCAAAAGAGGATGTAAAAATCGGAGAGAAGGCTTTAGAAGTAAAGAATTTTTCAAGAAAAGATTTGTTTGAGAATATAAACTTTTATGTGAAAAAAGGTGAAATTGTAGGATTTGCAGGGCTTGTTGGAGCTGGACGCACAGAAACCATGAGAGCTGTTTTTGGATTAGATCCTCATGATTCGGGAGAAATCGAGATTGAGGGTAGGCCAGTGAAAATAAAGTGTCCGCATGACAGCATTAAAAATAAAATGGTTATGCTGTCAGAAAGTAGACGAGACGATGGAATTATACCTGTAAGAAGCGTCATGGAGAATGCCAGTTTGGCTAGCCTGGAGCGTATAATTTACAATGGATACACTCATAAATCAAAGGAGCGTAAAGATGTTAAGGACAGTTTTGAAAAGATGCATGTAAAAACAGCAACGTTAGATACTGCAATTTCTACACTATCCGGTGGAAACCAACAGAAGGTGCTTCTTGCTAGATGGATGTTATGTGAACCGGATATCATGATCCTTGATGAACCAACAAGAGGTATTGATGTGGGCGCTAAGTTTGAGATTTATAAGTTGATCACGGATATTGTAAAAGAAGGAAAAGCTGTTATTATGGTTTCTTCAGAACTTCCAGAGTTGATTGGTATGTGTGATAGGATTTATATTATGAATCAAGGAAAAATTAGTGGATGCATCAATAGAGAAGAGTTTTCTCAGGAAATTATTATGAGATATGCTACGGGTTTGCAGAATGACTAATTGGAGGAAGGAAAATGAAATTAAAAAAGTCAGAAAATTTACAAAAATTCAGCATTTATATTGTACTTATTGTGTTGTTTGTTGTATGCAGCTTAATTAGTCCTTATTTTTTACAATATAGCAATCTAATTAATGTAGCAAGACAGTTGGGTGTAGGAATTTTAATCGCTTACGGTGAAATGCTTTTGATTATAAGTGGTTTTATTGATTTGTCAGTAGGATCAGTATTGGCATTAGCTGGTGTATATTCTGTATCTGTATATAAGGCGACAAATTCAATTCTTCTTGCTTTAATCGTAGCGGTAGTTACTGGTGTTGGATGTAATATTGTAAATGCTGTTTTTATAGCAGAATTTAATGTTCCGGCTTTTATTGCTACTTTAGGTATGCAGCAGGCAGCTAGAGGATTGGCACTATATTTTACCGGTGGTCAGAATATTTTGCAATTAGGCGGCTTTGTAAAAATTGGTCAAGGAATGGTTGGTCCGATTCCGGTTCCTGTAATCATTGTTATTGTAACAACGGTAGTTGTTTGGTATTTAGTAAATAATACGAGATATGGACGAAGCCTGTATGCGATTGGCGGAAGCAGAGCAGCTGCAGAAGCAAGTGGAATTAATGCAAAGAGAAGTATTTATAAGTCTTACATATTAAATGGAATTTTGGCAGGACTTGCGGGAATGATTTTTATGGCAAGAAATAATGCTGGTTTGCCAAATGGAGCGATTGGATATGAAATGACAGGCTTGACAGCTGCGATTGTAGGTGGAACTTCATTTACAGGCGGTATTGGTACAGTTAGTGGAACTATTGCAGGTGCTTTCATCATTGGATTTCTTGAAAATGTTATGAACTTGATGGGTGTTAATTCATATATCCAACAAATAATTGAGGGAGGAATTATTGTATTAGCGGTGGCTTTTGACGTTGTAAGTAAATCTAAAAAATCGAAAAAAGTTATTATTGTAAAAGAAACAAATAATGAAAAATAATGTTATTTATAAAGAACTATCCTGCCTTTGGCAGTTTTAGTGAACAATAAAATTTAAGGAGGAAAAGTATTATGAAAGCAAAGAAGGTCGGAGCAGTTTTATTGGCGGGAGTTATGGCATTGACAATGATAGCTCCAATGAATGTTAGTGCGGCTGATAAAAAGAGAGTGTGTTTTGTATCCCGTGCAAGTGCAGATACATTTGCAGCATGGATGACCACTGAAATGAAAAAACAGGCAGAAAAATATGAAAATATTGAATTGACCTGTGTTAGTGGTGAAGGAGATGATAACAAAGAAAATGGTCTCCTAGAGGACTGTATTACAAAACAGTACGATTTGGTTATTGTACAATCTAATAATAATGCAGCACAAGCACCATATGTTCAGCAGCTTGTAGATGCGGGAATTCCTGTAATTACAACAAATCCAACTACTCACCAGAGTGATTTAGATGGAAGTGACGATAATTCTGTTATGGCTGGAACAGGAACGGTTGATGCGGATCCAGTTGAGCAGGCAAAAGTAGGCGCAGAACGAGCAGTAGAAGAGATTCCAGAAAACGCGAATGTTGTAGTGTTGAAAGGACCTTCAGGAAATTATCATGCAGATAAGAGACGTGAAGCTTGGGATGAATACTTTTTCTCAAAACGTGATGATGTAACAATTCTTTATGAGGATTTTGCAAACTGGAATAGCGATGAAGCTTTGACATTAATGGAATCATGGGTTCAGTCAGGAACACATATTGATGCTATTATTTCTATGAATGATAACATGGCTGCAGGTGCGATTGAAGCAATTAGAGAGAATAAGGATTACTTTAATGAAGATGGAACTGCTAATTTTTTGGCATATGGGGTGGATGGAACAGCTCAGGGCTGTCTTCTTGTTAAGGAAGGTCTTTTGACATGTACGGCTTTGCAGTCCGCAGCAGATCTGGCAGCCAAAAATATGGAATATGCAGAAAAGGTTTTGAATGGTGAAATGAAAGTCACAGAAGTCAACGATTTTGTAGACGCACCAGAAATTAACGCTGAAAACGTTGATGATTATCTCCAGATTTACATTGATAATGGAGAAATTTCAGAAAGCGACGTGGCAGAAGAATAATTATTACTATACTTGCCCGGCGCAAAACCGGGCAAGTTTTTAGTTAAGAAAGGGGACAAAAAATATGAAAATGCAGAAAGCTGCTTTTATGCGAGGAACAGATAATATGATTATTAAGGAAGTTCCCGTACCTCAGATTAAAAGTTCAGAGGTTTTGGTATCAATTGAATACGTAGGTATTTGTGGTTCTGATGTTCATTATTACCATAATGGAAATTGTGGAGCATATAAAGTAAATCTAGAAGAAGATTTTATGTTAGGGCATGAATGTGCAGGAACAATTGTACAAGTTGGAGATGAGGTTGAAAATCTTAAAGTTGGAGATCGGGTTGCATTAGAACCGGGAATTACCTGTGGAAAATGTGAATTTTGCAAATCAGGACATTATAATCTTTGTCCAGATGTTGTTTTTCTTGCAACGCCTCCAGTTCAGGGATGTAATGAGGAATTTATTGCATTTCCGGCAGATATGTGTTTTAAACTTCCTGAGAATGTATCGTCAAAAGAAGGGGCATTAATCGAACCTTTATCAGTTGGTTTTTACGCCGCAGAGCAAGGTGGAATTAGTACTGGAGATACAGTTGTTATTTTAGGAGCTGGCTGTATTGGCCTTGTAACGTTATTAGCATGTAAAGCTAATGGAGCAGGAAAAATTATTGTAGCAGATCTTGTTCAGGCAAGATTGGATAAGGCGATGGAACTTGGTGCAACTGCGGTTATTAATAGCGGAAATGAAGATGCGCTTGAAAGAATTAAAGATCTGACTGATGGGCGTGGAGCAGATGTAGTATTTGAAACTGCCGGATCTCCGGTTACAATTTCTCAAACTCCATTTATTGTAAGAAGAGGTGGAACCATTACGCTTGTTGGTATTTCTGCAAAAGAAGAAATAAATTATAATTTTGCGCAAATTATGGATAAAGAAGCAACGATTAAATCGGTTTTCCGCTATAAAAATATTTATCCAAAAGCAATTGCAGCAGTGGCAAGCGGTGCGATTGATTTGAAGAATATTGTGACACATGAGTTTAAATTGGAGAATATTAAAGAAGCTTATGATGAAGCTGTAAATAATAAAACTGATTTGGTAAAGGCAGTAATAAAGGTGAAATGATTGTATGATATATATAGGAATCGATTTGGGGACTTCAGCGGTTAAGCTTTTGGCGATGAATGAAAAAGGAAGGATTCTTAATACAGTGTCTAAAGAATACCCTCTTTTGTTCCCAGCGCCAGGATGGTCAGAACAAAATCCAGAAGATTGGTTTCGGGCGGTTTTAGCAGGGCTGAAAGAGCTTGTCTCTACATTGGAAGCAAGTAAAATTGCAGGAATTGGAGTAGGTGGACAAATGCATGGCTTGGTTATATTGGATAAATATGATCAAGTAATTAGGCCCGCTATTTTGTGGAATGATGGAAGAACCGAAAAGCAAACAGATTATCTTAATCAAGTAATCGGAAAAGATAAGCTTTCAATGTATACTGCAAATATAGCTTTTGCAGGTTTTACAGCACCTAAAATCCTTTGGATTAAAGAGAATGAACCAGAGAATTATAAAAAAATCTCAAAAATAATGTTGCCAAAAGATTATATTACATTTAAATTATCAGGGGCTTTTTGTACAGATTATTCCGATGCATCTGGTATGTTACTTATGGATGTTAAGAATAAAAAATGGTCTCGGGAAATGATGGAAATTTGTGGAATCACGGAGAAACTTTTGCCAGTTTTACATGAAAGCTTTGAAGTAGTAGGAAATCTAAAACCACAAATTGCAACAGAAGTTGGAATTTCAGATTCTGTTAAATTGGTGGCGGGTGCAGGAGATAATGCAGCGGCTGCAGTTGGAACAGGGACAGTCGGTTCAGGACGTTGTAATATATCTCTTGGAACTAGCGGCACGATTTTTATATCTGATAAAAAGTTTTGCATGGATGAACATAACGCATTACACTCTTTTGCACATGCAGATGGAAATTATCATTTAATGGGATGTATGTTAAGTGCGGCTTCCTGTAATAAATGGTGGATGGATGAAATATTGAGAATAAACGATTATGGGAAAGAGCAACAAAACATCAAAAAACTTGGTGAAAATAAAGTTTTCTTTTTACCATATTTGATGGGAGAACGTTCCCCGCACAATAATCCAAATGCGAGAGCGTCGTTTATCGGTATGAGTATGGATTCCAAAAGAAGTGATATGACACAAGCTGTCATGGAGGGCGTTGCATTTGGATTGAGAGATTCGTTAGAAGTGGCGAAGAAACTTGGAATTTCACTGGAACGTACTAAAATTTGTGGTGGTGGAGCCAAAAGTGTTCTCTGGAAAAAAATGATTGCAAATATCATGAATTTAAAAGTAGATACCGTAGAAACAGAAGAGGGACCAGGATACGGCGGTGCAATTTTGGCTGCTGTAGGATGTGGTGAATTTAAAAATGTAGAAGCTGCTACGGAAGAATTAGTGAGAGTTGTAGATACCATTGAACCAGAGCCGGAATTAGTGGAAAAATATGAAAAACAGTATCAGAAATTCAAAATGTTTTATCCAACAATGAAGCCTTTATTTGAAGTGTAAATTGCTAAGGCATATTTAATCATAACGAGAATTAAAAGTAAATGCATTTCAACAAATGGAGCTATTGGGAAATGACGTTTTAACCCCCTAAATCTTAAAACAAGGATCTCTCATAGAAATCAGTGTTTTTCACACTTATTTTCTATGGGAGATTTTTGTTTTTTTTGGACTATCATTTTCCGATAATTCTATTACATATAAAAATAATCAGATCTCATGAAACTGACCGATCATATTTTTAATTCGAAGCATTTCATTATCCGTATCGATGATTTTTTGGGCGCAGGCATAAAGCTCGCGGCTGACAATGTCGTAGCCTTCCATTTCTTCAATGTCCTGTTTATAACGAAGCTGGTGTTCCAGGGTAGCCCAAAAGTCCATACCGATGGTACGAATCTGGATTTCTGCCAGCATAGGTGTTTTTCCTTTGGAGAAAAATACGGGGATTTCCACGATCATATGGTAGCTTCGATAACCGTTGGGCTTGGGGTTTTTAATGTAGTCTCGGATTTCCAGAATTTTGATATCATCCTGGTTGGAAAGTAATTCTGCAATGGTATAAATATCGTCGATAAATGCACATACGACACGGATTCCAGCAACATCATGAAGATGTGTCTGAATATTTTCCGCAGTAAAATCATATCCAAGTTTTTTTAGTTTACGATAAATACTTTCTGGTTTTTTTATCCTTGATTTGATAAAGGAAATAGGATTTCGTTTATATTCAGCAGAAAATTCATCGTCCAGAACTTCTAATTTAGTACGAATTTCACGAATGGTACAACGGTACATCATCATTAATTCATTAAACCTGGCCGTATTGTTGATAAACTGTTCCGGATTGCTGGTTTCAAGCCAATTCTCTGTGCTTTTTTCGTTCATGGTATCAGATCCTTTCTTTCGGATGAATTGTTGATTGTATGTACATTATAACAGAAAAAAGAATTTTAACAAGAAATAAGGGAAAATCTGTAACTAGGAAGTTTAAAATAAGTATTGTAAAACTTTGATAGGCAAGGTATGATTAAATTGACTTGTATAGTTAATAACGAAGTGTTTATGTGTGAAAGGGGAGTAAATTATGCGAATTGTTACATTAATGGAAAATACGGCTGTTTCAGAGGAGTTTTTGAGCAGTCATGGCCTCAGCTTTTACATAGAGACAAAGAATCATAAAATACTGTTTGATATGGGACAGGATGGAAAATTCCTGAAAAATGCAGAAAAATTAGGAATAGATGTAAGTGCAATAGACTTGGCTATATTATCCCACGGCCATTATGATCACGGCGGTGGACTGGAAGCTTTTTTGGAGGTGAATCAAAAGGCATCGATACATATTCAGAAAAAGGCATTGGGAGAATTTTATGCAAAAGACCCGGACAAGCTTCGTTATATTGGACTTTCCGATACATGGAAAAATCATCCAAGAGTCGTCTGCCATACAGGGGATTACAAGCTGGATGCAGGACTTCTTGTTTTTGCAGGGGTTACAGGAAGGGAGTGTTATTCTCCAGCGAATGACAGACTTCTGGTATCCATGAATGGGCATTTGATGCAGGATCTTTTTATGCATGAACAGAATCTTTTGATCAAAGAAGGCAATAAAATGGTGTTGATTGCCGGATGCGCGCATAATGGAATCGTAAATATCTTAAAGAAAGCAGAAAGTTTGAGTCCTTCCGGGGTGGATGTTGTTCTTGGAGGAATGCACTTGATGCATGCGTACCCGGAAGAAGAAAAACAGAGGGAATTCTGCCACACCATGGCAGAAAAGCTGAAGGAACATAAAAGCATTTATTATACAGGGCATTGCACCAGTGTGGAGGCATACGAGATGCTTCAAAAAGAACTGGGAAGTCAAATGAATTATCTGGCAGCAGGAAGTGTGCTGGAGTTATAAAAGGGGGAGGATCATGAAGGCGCTTGTTTATGAAGGAAATCATCGTCTGGTCTTAAAAGAAAAAGAACGTCCGGTCATAGAAGATGAGAGGGATGTGATCGTAAAAGTTACATTAAGCACCATCTGTTCCAGTGATATTCATATCAAACATGGAGCAGTACCAAAAGCGGTGCCTGGAACCACACTTGGACATGAATTCGTAGGGGAAGTTGTGGAGAAGGGTTCTGGTGTAAAACGTGTAAATATTGGGGATCGAGTCGCTGTAAATGTGGAAACTTTCTGTGGAGAATGTTTTTATTGTAAACAGGGATTTGTAAATAACTGCACAGATCAGAATGGCGGATGGGCGCTGGGCTGCCGGATTGATGGTGGACAGGCAGAGTATGTCCGGATTCCACTGGCAGACCAGGGACTGACTATCATACCGGACCATGTGACCGATCGTCAGGCTTTGTTTGTGGGAGATATCTTATCTACGGGATATTGGGCTGCAAAACTGGGAGAACTAAAGCCTGCCCAGACGCTGGCAGTGATCGGAGCCGGCCCTACGGGTCTTTGTACCATGATGTGCGCCCGGCTTTACAGTCCGGCAAAGATTATCGCCATTGATACCGATGAGAGCCGTTTAGAGCTGGCAAAAGAAAAAGGGCTTGCAGATGTGACCTTAGTTCCGGGAAAGGATGAAATCTGTGATACGATCCAATCTATGACAGAGGGAAGGGGTGCAGATGTGGTATTTGAAGTGGCAGGGGCCTCTGATACCTTCCAAATGGCATGGGAGCTTGCAAGACCAAATGCCATTGTAGTTGTGGTAGCCATGTATGAAGAAGAACAGGTTCTTCCATTGCCGAAGATGTATGGAAAAAATCTCACCTTTAAAACAGGAGGGGTGGATGGAAGTTATTGTCAGGAAATCATGGACCTGATTGCCTGTGGAAAATTAGATGCGGAGTTTATGCTGACCCATGAAAGTTCCCTGGATGAGATCCTGGAAGCATATGACATTTTTGAAGGGAAAAAGGATCATGTGATCAAAATCGCCGTAACACCATAAAAAGAAAAAGCTGTCTTTGCAAAAATGCAGAGGCAGCTTTTTGTAGAAGTGTGCTTTATTTTAAGGTTAGATCTCCTTTTTTTACCCATTCTTTTTTTACGAGGACCAAGTGGATCAGCGGGCAAAGAATTGCTGGAAGAATAAAGGAAATCAGGAATAGTCCGGCCCAGTCAAAAGCAGTGACTGCAGCTTTGCTTCCGGCAGCAATGTCATTCATCCATCCGGTGTAAACTCCGATCTGGCCTACAAATCCACAGGTTCCCATACCGGAAGAAACCGCAGTACCGTTCATTTCCAGATGAAACAGACAGGTTGCCAAAGGTCCGGTGATGGCAGAGGTCAGGATTGGAGCAATCCAGATTTTGGGATTTTTAACAATGTTGCCCATCTGCAGCATAGAAGTTCCGATTCCCTGAGAGATCAGTCCGCTCCAACGGTTTTCCGGGAAAGAAATGATGGCAAATCCCACCATTTGGGCACAGCAGCCTGCAACAGCAGCGCCGCCTGCCAGTCCGGTAAGCCCGAGGGCAGCACAAATAGCTGCGGAAGAGATTGGCAGTGTCAGAGCGATTCCCACTAGCACAGATACCAGGATTCCCATAAGAAATGGTTGAAGATTGGTAGCCCACATAATCAGTTCTCCTACCTTCATGGCGGCTTTGCCAAGTGCAGGCGCCCACCAGGCGGAGAGTGCGACACCAAGTCCAATGGTTACCAGCGGAGTCACCAGAATATCAATTTTTGTTTCTTTGGAAACTGCTTTTCCCACCTCAGAAGTAAGAATGGCAATAAAGAGAACTGCCAGAGGACCACCTGCCCCGCCGAGGGCATTAGAAGCAAAACCTACGGTGATCAGGGAAAACAAGACCAGTGGGGGACAGTGAAGGGCATAGCCGATCGCAACCGCCATGGCAGGACCGCTCATGGCGGAAGCCAGAGAACCAACCGTATAGGCTGTGTCATTTACAAAAGCCACTGGAGTGGTGAGAAATGAAAGTTGAAATTGTGTTCCAATGGTATTGATGATGGTGCCGATCAGCAAAGAACAAAACAAACCCTGCGCCATAGCTCCAAGTGCATCAATCCCATATCGATTTACGGAAATTATGATATCTTTCCGTTTTAGAAATGCTTTGAATGTTTCCATCTCGGAATCTCCCTCATATTTAATGTATGTATTTTCTGTTATGTGACATGGATGACACAAACGAGAAAAGTATATCATGGAAAAGGCAGAAGAGCAATGTGAGAAAAAAAAGTTGACAATTCTTGAAAATTAGTGTAAACTAACAAAGTAAAAAGAAGCTAACTTTATAGAAGTTACATACAAAGGAATGGAGAGGATGTAGGATGAGTCTTTTGGATGCAAGAGAAGGAGAAGAATATATTGTAAGAGAGATTCTTACAGAGGATGAAGAATTAGATTCATTTTTGTTTTCTTTGGGATGCTACAGTGGAGAGCCAATCACGGTGATCGCGCACCGGAAGTCAGGATGTGTGGTGTCTATTAAGGACGCCAGATATAACATTGACAGCAATTTGGCTCAGGCCATTGCAATTTAAGAGAAAAAATGGTGAGTGTATCACTATTTTTTTTGAGAAAGAAGTTAGTTATCGCTAATTTTTAAACGAGAAGAATCATGAATGACAAAAGGAGAATGTAAGTTATGAGAATCGCTTTGGCAGGAAATCCAAACAGCGGAAAGACTACCATGTACAATGGACTGACGGGAAAAAATGAACGTGTGGGGAATTGGGCCGGCGTAACGGTAGACAAAAAAGAAAGTCTAATCAGGAAAACCTATTATGATGGATCAGAAGAACTGATCGCCGTGGATCTTCCTGGCGCATATTCAATGTCTCCGTTCACTTCCGAAGAAAGTATCACCAGCGGTTATGTGAAGCATGAAAATCCCGATGCAATCATCAATATTGTAGATGCCACGAATTTAAGCAGAAGTTTGTTTTTTACCACACAGCTTTTGGAATTGGGAATTCCGTTGGTGATAGCGTTAAATAAAACAGATCTGGCTGACAAGAAAAAAACAGAGATCGATGTAAAGCAATTATCAGAAAAACTTGGTTGTCCGGTGGTTCAGACTATTTCCACTTCTCAGACAGGGTTAAAAGAGCTGGTGAGCAAGGCGGCAAGTTTGAAAGGACAGCAGCAGAAAGCGCCCTATCGGCAAGCGGAGATCGACCTGTCTGATAAGGCCCTTGTAGAGGCAGAGGACAGAAAGCGATTTGAATTTGTCAATGGCATTGTAAAATCTGTAGAGAAACGAAAGGTTTTTACAAAGGATAAAAATAAGCAGGATAAAATCGATGAGATTCTGACGAATAAAATCGTAGGAATTCCTATTTTTGCGGCAGTGATGTTTTTGGTATTCTATATTTCCCAGTCCACCGTGGGAACCTGGATCGCTGACTGGCTGGTAGGCTGGATCGAAACGTTCCAGGGGTGGGTAGCAGGATTAGTGGAAGGCGCAAGTCCATTTTTACAGGCGCTTCTGGTAGATGGAATCATTGGCGGCGTAGGTGCAGTTGTTGGGTTTCTGCCCCTCGTCATGGTGATGTACTTTTTAATTGCGCTTCTGGAAGACTGCGGATACATGGCACGAGCCACAGTGGTTTTGGACCCCATTTTTAAGCGCGTGGGATTGTCCGGAAAATCTGTAATTCCAATGGTCATTGGTACTGGCTGCGCCATTCCTGGAATCATGGCCTGCCGTACCATCCGTAATGAAAGGGAACGCAGAGCCACTGCCATGTTGACCCCATTTATGCCCTGCGGCGCAAAACTTCCGGTTATCGCTTTGTTTGCAGGCGCCTTTTTTGCAGACGCTTCCTGGGTGGGGCCAATGATGTATCTTGTGGGAATCGTATTGATCTTTTTTGGCGTTTTGCTGGTAAATAAGATCACAGGATACAAATTCCGAAAGTCCTTCTTTATCATGGAGCTTCCGGAATATAAACTCCCAAGTTTAAAGAGAGCGGTATCTTCCATGCTGTCCCGGGGAAAAGCATATATTGTAAAAGCAGGAACCATTATTCTTGTCTGCAATACGGTTGTTCAGATTATGCAGAGTTTCAACTGGCAGTTCCAGGTGGTGGAAGAGGGAATGGAAAGCACCTCTATTCTTGCTTCCATTGCCACCCCATTTGCAGTGCTTCTGATTCCTCTGGGATTTGGCGTATGGCAGTTAGCGGCAGCAGCGATTACTGGATTTATCGCAAAGGAAAACGTTGTTGGTACCCTTGCAGTTGTATACGGCCTTACTAATTTTATTGATACAGAAAAGCTGGCTCTGGTAGGCAGTGGAAATCAGGTAGCTGTCGTGATGGGACTCACAAAAGCAGCAGCGCTTGCTTATCTCATGTTCAATCTATTCACACCCCCTTGCTTTGCTGCTCTGGGCGCCATGAATTCAGAGATGCAAGATAAAAAATGGTTGTGGGGAGGTATCGCATTACAGATGGGTACGGGCTATACCGTAGCATTTCTGGTATATCAGATCGGAACATTCCTGACAACAGGTTCCGTAGGATCAGGGTTTCTTCCAGGACTGGCCGCTGTGACGGTTATGGTTCTTGTCCTGGCTATTCTGATCTATCGAAAAGAAAAGAGTTTTGCAGCGGAATACAGCCTGCATACCGGAAGATAAAAATACTTTCGACGGACGGGAACATATGGTATAATTTCAGTCAGAAAAATAGATTTCCGGATAAAGAATGGAAAGGGAAAAAAATATGGCAGATTTTTTGATTTTGGGCATTTTACTGCTTCTTGTGGGATTGGCAGTAAGATATATCATAAAAGCAAAGAAAAATGGAACCAAGTGCATTGGCTGCCCTTCCAGCGGTCAGTGCGGCGCAAGTCATGGATGCTCCTGTGGTGGAAGCTGCGGGTGTGGCCATAATATAGAAGAATAACGAAAGAGCCTGCAGGGAAACCTGCAGGCTCTTTCGTTATGGATATTACTTTACCACTTGCTTTTTTGGTAGAAGATAGAATATGAAAAAACAGTAGGAAAAAATAGAAATATGCGGTAAAATATGAGTGATATTTTTAAAATTCTGAAAAAAGATTTATGATGATAAAAAACAGATTGGAGATATGGCTATGGAAAGACAGTATACAGGTTGGGGACATATTGACTGGCTGCTTCCTGAAAAAAAGGAACAGGAAGGGGCAATGCGTGTGGGAATTGTTTCCATAGATTCTCATGCGCATATGCCGGCTCATATGCATTTTGATGAACAGATCATTTATACCTTTCAGGGAAATGGATACAGTTTGATTAACGGAAAACGCATTCCTATGAGTGAAACAGAAAATAATCTATTGCACTGGATGCCTGGGGTAATTCATGAAATGGTAAACTTGACAGATCAGCCTTATGTACATTTGATGGTAACTTGTTGGGATCAGTCCATTCCAGATGCATTCCTGAATCATATAGAAGAAAAAGAAGAAATGAGTTTTCAGGAGAGATTGCGTTGCTTGTATGATGCCATTGATGCAGTTCGGGAACCGTTTTTAAATAAATTAAGATATTCATTTGTAATATATGATTTATTGGGAAATGTGGCAGCCACTTCCAAAGCATTTCCAAAATATTGTTGTAATTACTGTAAAGATCAGGCAATAGAAGGAAGTGCGCCGTGTATGAAAAGGCAGAACTATCCACTTCTGGAAAAAGGAGGAAGTTTTGAATGTCCAGGTGGATTAACCGTATTTATTGTGCCTATTGTTTTTCGTCATTCAGTTGTTGGATATGTGGAAGGAGGATATGTATATACCAGACAGAAAATATCTGATTTTTCAAATGAGGAAAATCCAGATCTGTATTTGGCTCCTATCAGTTCGGTAGAAAACAGCCGAACTATGTTAAAGCGGATTGCGGTAATGCTTTGTAATTTCTGTGAGGTACATCAGTATCAGAGGGAATTGAAGGAACAGGAAAAAAAGCTGAAATCAGAGAGAAGGGATAGGAAACAACTGGAAGCAAATTTGAAACATATTGAGAGTTCTATCATTAATTTGAAAATAAATAATCATTTTTTATTTAATACGTTAAATCAAATGGCTGCAATGGCGTTAGAAGGCGGTGTTATTCCGTTATATCAATCAATTTTGGATCTTTCCAAATTATTTCAATATACATTAAGGCAAGAAGGAAATTTTGTTACTTTTGACAAAGAGCTTGATTATGTAAAGTCTTATTTGCAGCTTCAAAATCTACGTTACGAAAATCATCTGGAATTAAATTATGAAATAAAGATAAATACAGAGCTTTGGGTGGTTCCTGTTAACTGGCTGATGCCATTGGTGGAAAATGCTTTTGTTCATGGAATGAAAGAAGTGAAGGAAAAAAAATTATGGATTTCCGCATTAGAAGAAGAGGGATGGCTTCATGTAACGGTAGGAAATAATGGGAAGCAGATTGAGGAATCCATATTAAGGGTACTTCGTATTCGTATGAGAGGGAATACATCTCATGGGATGTCTATGGTTTATCAGAAATTGAAAAACTGTTATGGAGATCAGTTTGTAATGGATATTATTTCAAATGAAAAAGGGACTGAGGTGGTTACCATGTTTCCCGCTGAAAAAAAGGAGGGTGGATTGTTATGATTCATGCAGTTATTTGTGATGATGAAGATGCAGCATTAAAGATTATTACCTATTCCATTGAAAAACAGGGGATTCCCATAGAAATTGTTGGCACAGCTTCTGATGGGCAGGAGGCGCTGGCGCTGATCAAAAGGAAAAAACCTAATCTGGTTTTTCTGGATATTGAGATGCCAGGAATGAATGGATTTGAAGTGATTGAAAAACTTAGTTCCTTAAATTGTAAAATTATTATAATCACCGCGTATAGTACCTTTACATATGCGCAGCGTGCGCTTCGCCTGGGAGTGAGCGATATCATTGCAAAACCCATTGATACAGATACGTTGAAGCAAGCCATTCAGCGTGCGATTGGTTGGGCGTTTACCGGGAATGAAGCGTTAAATAAGGCGCTGTTTTATATTCATATATATGCATTATCAGGAAAAGGTGGAATTAGAAACGCTGGCGGAGGAAGCCTGTTGTACGCCAAGCCATCTTTCTCATTTATTTCGAAATCTTATGGATACCTCTGCTATGTTATATTTGCATAAAGTACGAATTCATGAGGCTGTTAAGAAATTAAACAGCGGAGGGGAAGTAAAAGATGTAGCATATGAGGTTGGATACAGCAGTATGAACAATTTTTACAAATATTTTAAGCTATATACGGGAGAAACGCCTGCCGTATTTAAAAAGCGAGAATAGAAAATCACATAAATGATAAAAAAATACGCAAATACAGGGATATAAAAAATAACTAAAATAAGAGATAATTAGATCATCAAATAGAACAGAACAAAATACAACAGAGAAAACAAAAATGGATTGCGGAGGGGAAAATATGGCAGAGATATTAACAAAAATCAATGATATTGCATGGAGTATGCCGCTAGTCGTTCT
This sequence comes from uncultured Blautia sp., assembly GCA_937900135.1. Lineage (GTDB taxonomy): Bacteria > Bacillota > Clostridia > Lachnospirales > Lachnospiraceae > Blautia_A. The sequence continues at coordinate 65,974 of CALCDJ010000084.1, forward strand.
GGTTGTGGGGGCGGGAATTTATTTTTCTGTACGAATGAAATTTCCGCAGTTTCGATATATAAAAGAAATGATAAGAATTATGGGATCCGGAGGCGATTCGGAGCAGGGCTTATCACCTTTAAAAACATTTATTTTTACAGCGGCACGTTCCGTTGGTGTAGGAAATATTGCAGGTATGGCAACAGCTCTTTTTATGGGTGGACCGGGAGCTATCTTCTGGCTGTGGGTTCTTGCCTTAGTAGGAGCTTCTGTAGCATTGATTGAAGCAATTCTGGCACAGACATTCCGGGTAAAGGTTCTTGGCGAATATCGTGGCGGTCCGGCTTATTATATGTCTCGGGGAATGAAAAATAAAAAGGTTGGAAAGATTTTCGGAATGGCCTATGCAGTAGTTACTGTGATTGGTGTAGCTTTTCTGATGTCAGGTGTGCAGGCATATAACATTGCTCATGGATTTGAAGATGCAACAGGAGGCTCGTACATAATTTTTGGTATTGCATTGGCTGCTTTGATGGGATTTGTAATTTTTGGAGGATTGAAACGGATTGGAGAAACTGCGAAACGAATTTCTCCATTTATGGCGATTATTTATATCTTAATGACCTTAATTATTGTAATCGTAAATATTAAGAAACTTCCGGAAGTGTTTGCACTCATTGTGAAATCAGCGTTTGGAGCAGAGCAGATCTTTGGTGGAATTGTTGGCTCCGCAGTTACCATGGGAATTCGTCGAGGTGTATTTGCAAATGAAGTTGGTATTGGTACATCTGCAATTATAGGCGCAGTTGGTGAGGTTCAAAATCCGGTTATGCAAGGCTTGACCAATGCTTTGAGCGTGTTTATTGGTACATTTTTTGTTTGTACTCCATCAGCGATTATGATGTTGATGACAGGATGCTACAACGTAACAGACGGAAAAGGTGGATTCCTTTTTGGGGGACTTCCAGGTGTGGAATATGGAAATGGTTTTGTAAGTGCAGCAATCAATTCTGTAATTCCTGGAATTGGAAATATTTTTGTAGCCATTGCAATCTTCTGTTTTGCCTTTGTTGCATTGCTTGCCTATTATTTGTATTCTGAATCAAACTTGCTTTATATTTTTCATGAAAATAAAACAGCAGTAAATATTCTTCGTAGTTTATTCGTACTGGCAATTTTACTTGGCTCTTTGTTATCCGCAGATATGATATGGACGATGGGAGATATTGCAAATGCATTTATGGCATGGATCAATGTGGTTGCTTTGATTATTCTTGGAAATCTTGGTATTCGCATTTTTAAGGATTACGACAGACAGAAAAAATCAGGTGTGGAAAATCCCAAGTTTGATCCGAAAAAATTGGGACTTGGGGAAGAATGTGAAACCTGGATTGATAAATGATAAAAAAGCGCGTTGAAAAATTTATGGCCAATGAGAAATAAACGGCAGAAAGGAAGAGAATATGAGCTTAAAAGAAACCAGAAGAACAGACCCGGAACTTGCAGAATTAATGGACGAGGAATTGGCTCGTCAGGAAGCGTGTGTGGAAATGATCGCATCAGAAAGTATTGTGCCGCTTCCGGTAATGGAATTATCAGGAAGTGTATTTACCAATAAAACATTAGAGGGACTTCCAGGAGCGCGTTTTCAGGCTGGCGCAGGTGTTGCGGATAAGATGGAAAGGCTTTCCTGGAAAAGAGCAAAAGAACTGTTTGGCGCTGAACATGTAAATGTACAGACGTATTCTGGATCCTCTGCGAACCACTCTGTTTTCGCAGCGATTCTGGAACCGGGGGATAAAATCATGGCAATGCGTCTGGATCAGGGCGGTCATTTAACCCATGGCTCACCAGCGAACTGGCTGAGTAAGTTTTATCATCATATGTTTTACGGAGTAGATGAAACCGGAAGAATCAATTACGAAGAACTGGAAGAGATGGCGCGTAAAGAACGTCCAAAACTGATTATCTGCGGCGCAAGTTCCTATCCAAGGTTAATTGATTATGAAAGAATCGCAGCGATTGCCAAAAAAGTGGGCGCCTACTCTATGTGCGATATGGCTCATGTTGCCGGTCTGGTTGCAGCGAAAGTGATTCCAAGCCCGATTCCCTATATGGATTTTGTTACTTCATCAACAACAAAAACATTTTGTTCGGCTCGTTCAGGAATGGTATTCTGTAAAGAAAAATACGCAAAAATGTTGGATAAAGGTACATTTCCAGGAAGCTTAGGTTCTATTCATCTGCATACCATGGCTGCAAAATGCTGGTCGCTGAAATATGCAGCCAGCGAAGAATTCCATGACATTATGGCTCAGGTGGTAAAGAATGCGCAGTTTCTGGCGGCTGAGCTGCAGAAATATGGATTTGAAATTGTAAGCGGCGGTACGGATAATCATCTTTTGGTAGTTGATTTGAGAAATAAAAATGTCAATGGACGACAGATGCAGGATGCATTAGATAAAGCTGGCATTTCTGTAAACAAACAGGTTGTTCCTTTTGATCCTGCGAAACCACATATTACCAGTGGAATACGTATTGGACTGACTGCTGTTACAGAACGGGGATTAAAAGAAAACGAACTGAAAAAAATAGCAGAATGGATCTCCAGAGTAACAGATGCTCCTGAAGATGAAGCAGTTCTTACGCAGGTACATAAAGAGGCAGAAGAAATGATGAAGAATTTCCCAATGTATCCGGCAGCGTATTTTGAAGAATAAGTTTTTTAGTAAAGCAACGCGGAGCAAATCTCTTCAAGGAGTGAGAGATTTGCTCCGCGTTATTTTATGCATATTCACAAACCGCGAGAAGGTGTTCAAAGGAACATGCAGAACTTTTTCCAAGCAGTTCGTCTATCTGATCCAGATTGCGATCAGAGTGTTCCAGTTCTCTGGAAAAGCGATAGCAGACGGAAAACAGTTCTGAAAAAATATCCTTTGTTTCCTTCTGGATAAAAGAACCAAGAGCCAGATCGCGAACAAAAAGAGTACAGACAACTGCCATTTTTACTTTGGAAAAAAGTTCGCCATCGTACACGGAACCGCAGAAATAAGTAAAAATCCAGTAGATGAGAAGCTGTTCCATCTGAACTTCCCAATCTGGATTCTGTTCTTTCCAGTGCAACAGAGACTGCTGGTAAAAAGAGTTGCCATTCTTATAGAGCGGCTGCAGTCGTTGTTCCAGGTACGTATGCCATCCAGGGCGTAGAACTTCCATTTTGGGGACGATGGTCTTCCACATCCGGGTCATAAGAGACAGAGGAGAAGGAGAATGCGCTGTCCGCTTTTTGATGCGGGAAAGAAAATCTTCTGTATATCCGGAAAGACGGTGTTTGTTCCGGAGTTCTTCCCATTTATAAAGCTCATTTTTGTCAAAGCACAGCTGAAAGTCATGGGCACAGGCAAGAAGCTTATAAAGACGGTGTTCCATGGAAACAGAGCGGTTCTGCAAAAGTTTTATTAAATAATCTCTGGTGTCCATCAAAGCAGTAAAGAAAAGATAATCAAATTCTTCATAGGCTTCTTCGGAAGTTGCCTTTTCTATAGTTTGAAAATGTACAGGTTCTTTTTTCTGAAGGAGAATCCGGGCAACTTCCGGGCAGGAAAGGGACAGGGAAATTTCTCTCAGGCCTTCAAACTCTTCGATATGACGAGGATATCTGCGGCAGGTATCGCAGAGCATATGGGCGCCTGCTTCTGTGTAAAGATCACAGAGATTTTCGTCATTGAGGAAAGCGCAGCGATGTTCATACTGGAGAAATGTTTTTTCTTTCCAGTTAATGTCATTGTGGAGACGGTTGCGGAAAGATCCTTTGAAGCGTTGGTATTTTTTCAGACTTTTGTCATCGATCATAATTTGCCATCCGGCACAGCAGGTATCCGGACATTGAGATGCAATGCAGGAAAATTCTTTATAATAATCAGGTCTTGTGATTTGCATAAGGTTCCTCTTTTTGATGTTAGATTTTCCATTGCCAAAGGCAATCTGGAATGAATTTTGGTTCGTTGCTGTGAACCAATGTCAGTTAGTTAAGTTGAAAGGTTAAATTCTGTGTGTGGGGTCTAA
>CALCDJ010000085.1 GCA_937900135.1 uncultured Blautia sp.
CATGCCTCGCAAACCCGCATAAATACTGAATGTGTGGAGTTTTGCTCATGGCTATATAAAATAAAAAGGGAGGGGATATTTTTACCAAGGTTTTTTTAGTTGGCTGTTTATAAAAATACGTGCGTGGAAATCCGGATAAAGGAAAAAAGAAATGGAAGCTGTTATGCACCGATGCTAACAGAGTGAATTTGAGGGAATAGAGAAAGAGTGAGTTGAAATAAAAGTTAAAGAGTAACAAGGGTAAAAGAAACGTGGTTTTCCATTTCTTAGTTTATCCGGTGGAAGGAAAAACTTCCGAAAAAGGAAAAGAGAGCAGGGCTGAAAGGCTCTGCTTTTCTTTTGGCAGAATTGAGTCTGTGGTTATCTTGTGATAGAATATAAGAATCAAAACGATAAAAATAAGGAGGTACATCTATGGAATTTCAGGAATTGATAGAGGCAAGAAGAAGTATACGGAAATACAGTTCCACGGGAAAGCCGGGAAGAGAAGAACTGCTTCAAATGATTCAGGCAGCGCAGGAAGCTCCTTCCTGGAAAAATTCTCAGACAGGAAGATATTACTGTATTGAATCAGAGGAAATGCTGTCCCGCCTTTGCAGGGAATGTCTTCTCAGTGGAAATGGAGAAAAAGCAGAACATGCGGCTCTGATTGTGACCACTTTTGTGAGAGATCGCGCTGGATTTCAGAAGGATGGAACCTGGGATAATGAACTTGGAAATGGCTGGGGTTGTTATGATCTGGGACTTCAGAATGAGAACCTGATTCTGAAAGCAGCAGAGCTGGGATATGGAACTCTGATTATGGGGCTGCGTGACAGTGAAAGGATACGGGAACTATTGTCCATTCCCCAGGAAGAAATCGTTGGGGCGGTGATCGCCGTTGGCAAGGCCGCGGAAATACCAAACCGCCCCAGAAGAAAAGCAACAGAAGAAATTACGAAATTCTTTTAACGCAGACTGCGAAGGTATGTTTTTTGTTCCGGTGTGATACGGCAACTCTCCACTGCCTTCTGAATGGTTTTGCGATGCAGCCAGGGAGAAAGTCTGCGTTCTGTAAGATATAAAATGGCAGCATCCCATTGCTTGGCAAGAGCTGTGGCAAAGTACCAGGCAATCATCATATTTACATAATATTCTTCAGATGAAACAGAAGCTACCATTTCCAGGTGGGTTTCAGAAAAGTCCTCATCCAGAAAGAACCGCATAAGCATTCCAATACCATACCGGATGGTATAGGTATGTTGGGAGGAAATCCATTTTTGGATTTCCAGCATGAGTTTATCTTTTTTGGATGCAAAGCATTTGGGGGCCGGCAGGTCGCAGACAGCCCAGTTATCGATGTAAGGTAAAAAGGTTTCAATTTCCTCCAGGCACTGAGAATAGTCTTTTCTGTTGGTGATCAGCATCATGTGCAGAAGATTTTCTTCGTAATAAAAATGGGGCAGCTGCAGAAGAAATTCTGCAGATTCCCTGTTTTTTTCGTATGTTTTAGAAAATTTTCTAAGCTGCGGAATGCGGATTCCAATGATCCGTTCTTTTTCAACATTGGGAACAATCCGGCTATGGAATTCTCGATAATTCAGATCCTGCATTTCAAAAAGCTGTTTTTGTAAATTGGTAAAATTCTGCATGGGAATCTCCTTATAAATAAACAATGGGGAACAGGTGTTTTGTAAAGTTATTATAGCATAGGAAGCAGACAGACGTCTACAGAAAAAGGGAGGGGATAAGTTTGAAGCGCCCATATATTTTTGCAGTCAGCGGGGTGAAAAATTCCGGAAAAACTACTTTGATCACAGGAATCCTGCCGTTATTAGGAAAAAAAGGAATAAAAACAGCTGTAATTAAGCACGATGGACATGAGTTTGAGGCAGATGTGCCGGGAACGGATACATATCGACAGCTGCAGGCAGGGGCTTATGCCACAGCAGTATTTTCTGCCGGAAAATATATGCTTGTAAAGCAGCAGCCGGGAATTTCAGAAAGGGAACTGATGGGATTTTTTCCAGAAGCAGATCTGATTCTTCTGGAAGGATTTAAAGGAAGCGCCTATCCTAAAATCGAGGTGATCCGAAAAGGAAATTCCAAAGAAAGTGTCTGTTGTCAGGAGGGATTGCTGGCTATTGCCACAGATTTGCCTTCAGAGGAACTCCACCTGAGAGAAACAGGCAGGAAACTGCCGGTTTTTCGGCTGGATGACCTGGAAGGAATTGCGGAGTTTATTCATCGAATTCTGCTGTGACAATAAAACCGCGGGGCGTATGTTCGATGTTTTTGATGATTCCGGTTTTGGATTTGATGCGATTGGCATTGGTATAGCAGCCGGACATAGCCACAGCTGGTTCAATAATATAGCTGTAATTCATATAAGACTGGAATTCTGAGATTTCTACCTGATCTCCAATTTGGATTAATCCTTGTCGTTCCATTTTGAATTGTTCTTCACGCATATGGAAAACCTTCTTTCTTCATGGTGAAAACCCCGGTAGGGGAGCTACCGGGGTTTTCGAGGGGAGTATAAATAATTAAATAAGGGGTTATGTAAAAAAAATTATTGAAGGGTGAATTCTTTTTACACATAGATTATATAATAAACTGGAAAAAAAAGCAATAAGATTTCTTGAATATTCTCACCGCATTTTGGAACAATAGATAATGTTCACTGGGTGATCAGCAGCCGGGTATTCCTGAAAAGCTGTTCATCTGGTGGATAAAAGAGATTCCTGTTTGCAGGAAACTCAACAGATCAATATGCAGGAGGAAGATACAAATGGCTAAGAATTATGATGCAGAAAACCGTACAAGCAACAAAACATCTAACAAAAATGAGATGAATTCCAAGAATGAAATGAACTCCAGAAACGAAAAAAACTGTCATAAAGACAGTACCGGTAATAAAACCGAGAACAAATCCAAAAATGCATATCATGCACAGAAAAACGATTATTCTGACAGATATTAAGAGAAAAATCCAAAACACTGCAAAGAGAGTCCCGTTTTCCACGGGGCTCTTTTTGCGGGAAGGGGTCTTTTATGTACATAGATTTTATATTTTTGTCCCCGGAGGCAAATGCTGCATAGGATAAGGTATAAAATCTGAAAAATCATTATGGAGGAGCTTATGTTTCAGATCGAAACGATTTCACCAAAAATGTTGGATTATTATGTGGGGCGCACCGATGCGCAGATTATAGATCTTCGGGAAAAAGAGGCCTATGAAAAAAGTCATGTACGTGGAGCGCTGCACATTCCTTTTGAGGAATTAGAGGAGTACACAGAGCTTCCAAGAAACAAAATACTGATTTTTTATTGTGAGAGGGGCGGAGCCAGTATGCTGGCGGCCAGACAGATGGCAAGACTTGGGTATCGCACCAGATCTGTGATTGGAGGATTTGCCGCATATCAGGGAAGAAATCTTGTAATTTTCCCTTAACCATGATAATGTAAAGAAGAAAAAAGACTGCTGCCGGAGAACTGCAAAAATCGCAAAAAAGGCAGCAGGAGTAAGAGGAGATTCTTTATGAAATATATGTTTGCTTCAGATATTCATGGTTCCGCATACTATTGCAGAAAGATGCTGGAGGCGTATAAGCAGGAAAAGGCAGACCGCCTGGTGCTGCTGGGCGATCTGCTTTATCATGGTCCCAGAAATGATCTTCCCAAGGAATATGCGCCGAAGGAAGTCATTTCCATGTTAAATGCACATCGTAAGGAAATTTATGCTGTGAGAGGAAACTGTGAGGCAGAGGTGGATCAGATGGTGCTTCAGTTTCCGGTAATGGCGGACTACTGTATTCTGGCACTGGAGGGAAAGACGCTGTATGCAACCCATGGTCATATCTATAACCAGGATCATCTTCCGCCCATTCAGGAGGGAGACGTGCTGATTCATGGACATACCCATGTGCTTAAGGCACAGAAGATGGAAGGATATGTTCTTTTGAATCCAGGTTCTGTTTCCATTCCGAAGGAAGGAAATCCGCCAACCTATGGAATTCTGGAAAATGGTTTGTTTTCTATCAGGGATTTCCAGGGAAATATAAGAAAAACAATACAGCTGTAAAGAGAGGATACCATGGAGAAATGGGAATTGATCGCACCCTGTCATTTTGGAATGGAAGCGGTGCTGAAACGTGAAATACTGGATCTGGGTTATGAGATCAGTAAGGTGGAGGACGGCAAGGTAACGTTCTGGGCAGATGCCCAGGGGATTGCAGATGCCAATATGTTTCTGCGTACCACAGAAAGAATCCTTTTGAAGGTGGCTGAGGTGAAGGCAGAAACCTTTGAAGAATTGTTTGACCGGACAAAAGAGCTTCCGTGGGAGAATTTTATTCCCAGGGATGGAAAATTCTGGGTGACGAAGGCGAATTCCGTAAAGAGTAAACTGTTCAGTCCTTCAGATATCCAGTCGATTATGAAAAAAGCGATTGTAGAGCGTTTAAAAGGGGTATACGGGATTTCCTGGTTTGAGGAAGATGGAGCAAGTTTTCCTATCCGTGTGGCTTTTATGAAGGATGTGGCTACCATTGGAATTGATACCTCCGGTGTGTCGCTGCATAAGAGGGGATACCGTCAGATGACGGTGAAAGCGCCGATCACAGAAACACTGGCTGCGGCTTTGATTATGCTGACCCCATGGAACAAGGACAGGATTTTGGTAGACCCCTTCTGCGGAAGCGGAACCTTCCCCATTGAAGCGGCCATGATTGCGGCAGATATTGCACCGGGTATGAACCGTTCTTTTCTTGCGGAAGACTGGAAACACCTGGTACCCAGAAGATGTTGGTACGAAGCCCTTGAGGAAGCCCAGGAACGGGTAAATGTTGACATTCAGACAGACATCCAGGGATATGACATTGATCCGGAAGCGCTGAAGGCAGCCAGATCCAACAGCAAAATGGCAGGTGTGGACAAGCTGATTCATTTTCAGCAGCGTCCAGTCAAAGAACTGCGGCATCCGAAGCCCTATGGCTTTATTATTACCAATCCTCCTTATGGAGAACGTCTGGAGGAAAAAGCAGCCCTTCCTGCCCTTTATCGTGAGATTGGGGAAAGCTATCAGAGACTGGATAAGTGGTCCATGTACCTGATCACTTCTTACGACAGAGCGGAAACAGATATTGGAAGAAAAGCAGATAAAAATCGAAAAATATACAATGGAATGCTGAAAACCTATTACTATCAGTTCCTTGGTCCTCGCCCTCCAAAAAAGAACCGGGCTGACCAGTAAGCAGGAAAGAGAGGTTTTTTATGAAAAGGATTATTTTTGCAACAGGAAATGAAGGAAAAATGAGAGAAATCCGTGAGATTTTAAGGGATCTTGACGTGGAGATTTTATCCCTGAAGGAGGCGGGAATTCATGTGGATATTGTGGAAGATGGAACAACCTTTGAGGAAAATGCTGTAATCAAAGCCAGAACCATCAGTGAAATGACCGGGGAAATTGTTTTGGCAGATGATTCCGGTTTGGAAATCGACTATCTCAACAAGGAGCCAGGGGTATACTCTGCCCGCTATATGGGAGAGGATACTTCTTATCATATAAAAAATGCCAATCTGATCCAGCGTCTGGAGGGTGTGCCGGATGAGAAGCGCACAGCAAGGTTTGTATGCGCCGTTGCAGCTGCGTTTCCCAATGGAACTGTAAAAACTGTACGGGGAACCATGGAAGGCCGAATTGGCTATGAAGAACGCGGGGAAAATGGTTTCGGTTACGACCCGATTTTCTTTCTTCCGGAATTTCAATGCACTTCTGCAGAGTTGTCTATGGAAGAAAAGAATCAGATCAGTCACAGAGGAAAAGCACTTCGCGCAATAAAGGATGAGCTCAGATGAAAATTTTGATCGTTAGTGATACACATGGAAGAGACAGCCGTTTAGAGGAAACAGTATTAAAGGAGGCGCCCTTCGACATGCTGATCCATTGTGGAGATGTGGAGGGCCGTGAATTCTTTATTGAGGCACTGGCAGAAACGCCTTGCTGCATTGTGGCTGGAAACAACGATTTCTTTTCCGATCTTCCGAGAGAGGAAATATTGGAACTGAGAGGCATTCGTATGTTGGTGACACATGGACATTACTATGGAGTTTCCATAAATCTGGCGGGAGTGTTTGATGAGGCTGCGGCAAGAAATTGTCAGGTGGTTCTTTTTGGACATACGCATAAGCCGGTGGTGGAGGAACAGAATGGTATTGTGGCTGTGAATCCAGGCAGTCTTTCATATCCAAGGCAGGAGGGACGGAAACCCAGCTATGCGGTGATGGAAATTCAGCAGGGCAGAATCCTGAAAACAGAAATTCGTTATTTGAAGCGATAAGGAAAAAAGATTCCCGCTGAGATTTTTTTTCGCTCAGCGGGGATTTTTGGAAAAAAACAGTGTTTCCACATGGGAAAAACCCTGTAAAATAGAGGTTTTGAGAACTTTTGAAAAAAATGTAAAAAAAGGTGTTGACATTTCCTGGGCACTATAATATAATATGTCTTGCGTCAAGCGAGAAAAGAAAAATTAAATAAATCAGCGGGGTGTGGCTCAGTTTGGCTAGAGCGCCTGGTTTGGGACCAGGAGGCCGCAGG
>CALCDJ010000086.1 GCA_937900135.1 uncultured Blautia sp.
CAGAGAAAAGACGAGATAATAGAGGGATTGTACTTGAAAAAGGAGAATCACAGGAAAAAACAGGGCGGTACCGTTACAGATATTATGATGATAAAGGACATCCCCATGATGTTTATTCATGGAGATTGCGCCCCGAAGACCCGGCACCAGAAGGTAAAAAGTATACAGAAAGCCTTCGGGAAATGGAAATCAGAATACAAAAGGATATAATGGATGATATAAAAGCGTGGAAAGCTGGGATGACCGTTAATCAGTTGGTAAAGGAATACATAGAGAAACAGGCGAAATACTGGGCGCAAACCACTTACAACAACATAGAAAGCGTTTATAATACGCACATCAAGCTCAAAATAGGAAAAAAGAAGGTTAATAAGATTACGCAAGAAATGGTGGAGGATTTTTATACTGGAATGATGAATGACAAAAGGAATCCGGTGCAGATCGGCGTTGTTTCAGTTGCAGATCGCATTTTGAATGGGGCTTTTAAGCTGGCTGTGAAAAAGAATTTAATTAGAAGCAATCCGGCAGAGAAATGTCTTGGGAGTGTAAAGAGAAAGATTGATCCACCTCAAAGTGTAAAACATTCCTTAGAAGAAGATCAGCAGCGGGAGTTATTACAATACATTCAAAGCAACTATAAGTATTCGAGATATTATCCATTCTTTTATCTTCTGGCATGGACTGGATGCCGTATAGGGGAAATTCTGGGGCTTACATGGTATGATATAGATTTTGCCAAGGAAACAATTACGATAGATCATTCTTTATCATATACGAAGATAGATGGACGCCATCAATTTATCATTGGAAACCCAAAGACAGAGAATGGTATCAGAGAAATTCCAATGCTTGGTGATGCAAAGGAAATTCTTCTGGAAATGAGAAAAGAAGCTGGATGGGATAAAATTGTGACGGTAAATAAACCAAAAATTACAGCAGATAATACAGGAGCGTTTTTGTTTGTGAATAGCAGAAACCATTTGACGCCACCAGTAACAATAGAACATCTTTTAAAAAGAATCATAGCAGCATTCAATAGGGAAACAGGGGCAAACATAGAAGCCACACCACACACATTCCGCCATTCCTTCTGCTGCTGGTTATGCGAAAATGTATCTGGGGAGAATACCATGGATGATATCAAGTATATTCAGAGTATTATGGGTCATAAGGATGCCAGCACAACTCTAAATATTTACAGTGAATTAAGAAAAGAAAATGCAGTAGGAAAGCATGAAGCGTTGAAAAAGAAAGCTGCAAAGATGTAAAATATAAGCCGTGGGGAATTATCCTTGCGGCTTTTTAGTTCATTTTCCCCATGTTTTTCCCCCGATTTTTACCCCGGTAAAAAGGGTATAACCTGTTTTTTACCCCGGTGAGAATAAATAAAGACAGATATAGATAAAAGAAAAAGCCTTGTAAATACTGGATTTACGAGGGGTTATGGCTCAAGACAAAAAAAGATAAAATTAATGTTTGTAATTTACTGTTAAAATTGGTATGATAGGAAGAAATGAGTGAAATAGACCTTAAAAATTCGTTTAAGTGGAGAAAAGAATGAAAGAAAAAAAACATGTGATTTCCAGAGTGCTTCCCGGCAGCATCGGGGAGGAACTGGAACTGGAACCGGGGGATGTGCTTCTTTCCATTCAGGGGAAACCTGTGGAGGATGTGTTTGATTACCGGTATCTGATGAATGATGAATTTGTGGTGATCGAAGTTTGCAAGCCGGACGGAGAGATCTGGGAACTTGAGGTCGAAAAGGAATATGAAGAGGATCTGGGGATAGAATTTGAAAATGGTCTGATGGATGAATACCGTTCCTGCACCAATAAATGTGTATTCTGTTTTATTGACCAGATGCCTCCGGGAATGCGGGAGACCCTTTATTTTAAGGATGACGATTCTAGGCTTTCTTTTTTACAGGGGAATTATGTGACCCTGACCAATATGAGCCAGCATGACATTGACCGGGTAATTCATTATCACCTGTCACCCATCAATATCTCTTTTCAGACTATGAATCCCAAGCTTCGCTGCGAAATGCTTCACAACCGTTTTGCAGGGGAAGCTCTCAAAAAAGTAGATCAGCTCTACGAGGCGGGGATCACCATGAATGGGCAGATTGTTCTGTGCCGGGGATTAAACGATGGCAAAGAGCTGGAGTACAGCCTTTCCAAACTGGCCGAGTATGCGCCTGTTCTTCAGAGCGTTTCTGTGGTGCCAGTGGGACTTAGCAGATTCCGTGAGGGGCTGTATCCTCTGAAGCCCTTTGACCGGGAATCCGCAAAGGAAGTGCTGGAGTTGATCCACAGGTGGCAGGACCAGATGATGGAGAAGCATGGCATTCACTTTGTACATGCTTCCGATGAATGGTATCTCCTTGCGGGAGAAGAGCTTCCCACGGAAGAACGGTATGACGGATATCTTCAGCTGGAAAACGGCGTGGGGATGCTGCGTCTTCTGGGAACAGAAGTGGAACAGGCCCTTCAAAACCGGGAAGGAGACGACCGGGAGATTCATGCAGTGATTGCAACCGGACGTCTGGCAGCTCCTTATCTGGAGAAATATGTTTCCTGGATTCAGGAGAAATTCCCCCATGTGGAAGTTACGGTTAAGGCGATCGCCAACCGGTTCTTTGGAGAATCCATTACTGTTTCCGGTCTGATTACCGGAGAAGATCTTCGGGAACAGCTTCGGGGAGAGGACACGGGGGACCACATTCTGATTCCCTGTAACATGCTTCGAAGCGGAGAAAATGTATTCCTGGATGATGTGACAGTAGAAGATCTTTCCAGAGAACTTCAAAAAGAGATTCTTGTAGTAGATGAAGGCGGAGAGGATCTGGTATCCTGTATTCTGGACCCCTCTGTTCATAGAAATTTAAGAAGGAGACAAATGTATGAGCAAACCAGTAGTTGCGATCGTGGGCAGACCGAATGTCGGTAAATCCACACTGTTTAATGTTCTGGCAGGAGAGAAGATTTCTATTGTAAAAGATACGCCAGGCGTGACCAGAGACCGGATTTATGCCGATGTGACATGGCTGAACCATACCTTTACTTTGATTGATACCGGCGGAATCGAGCCGGACAGCAGCGATGTGATCCTTTCCCAGATGCGGGAGCAGGCGCAGATCGCCATTGATACTGCTGATGTTATTATTTTTATTACCGATGTTCATCAGGGACTGGTGGATTCTGATTCCAAGGTGGCGGATATGCTTCGCCGCAGTAAGAAACCGGTGGTTCTTGTGGTAAATAAGGTAGACAGTATGCAGAAATATATGATGGATGTTTACGAATTCTACAATCTGGGAATTGGAGAACCCATGGCTATTTCTGCAGGCAACCGTCTTGGTCTTGGAGATATGCTGGACGAAGTAGTCCGCCATTTTCCAGAGGACTGTGAAGACGGAGAAGAAGATGATATTCCAAGGATTGCCATCGTGGGTAAACCCAATGTGGGTAAATCCTCCCTGGTGAACAAGCTTCTTGGTGAGGACCGTGTAATTGTTTCTGACATTGCCGGAACCACCAGAGATGCGGTGGATACCCGGGTGACCTGGCAGGGAAGAGACTATATTTTTATTGATACCGCCGGACTGCGCCGTAAAGGCAAGGTGAAGGAGGAAATTGAACGGTTCAGCGTCATTCGTACAGTAACCGCTGTAGAACGGGCTGACATCGTGATCCTTATGATCGACGCAACAGAAGGCGTGACCGAGCAGGATGCCAAGATTGCGGGAATTGCTCATGAACGCGGCAAGGGCGTGATCATTGCGGTAAATAAGTGGGATGCCATCGAAAAAACAGACAAAACCATTTATAAACATACCAACCGGATTCGGGAAACCCTGGCTTATATGCCTTATGCAGAGCTTGTGTTTATTTCTGCCAAAACCGGACAGCGTATTCCGAAACTTTTTGAAACCATTGATATGGTCATCGAAAATCAGACCATGCGCATCCAGACCGGTGTGCTCAATGAAATCCTTTCCGAAGCAGTGGCAATGCAGCAGCCGCCTTCTGACAAAGGTAAGAGACTGAAGATCTTTTATATGACTCAGGTAGCGGTACGTCCACCTACCTTTGTAATCTTTGTGAATGATAAGGAACTGATGCATTTCTCTTACACCAGATATCTGGAAAACCAGATCCGAAATGCATTCGGATTCCGTGGAACATCTCTGAAATTTATCATTCGCGAGCGCGGGGAAAAGGAATAAGTGGAGAGTTAGAGTTATGGAACGTTTGATTTGTTTGGCGATTGGTTATGTGTGCGGTCTGTTTCAGACCTCTTATATTATTGGACGGATCTACAAAACAGATATTCGGGAGCATGGAAGCGGAAATGCAGGAACGACCAATGCGTTGCGTACTTTTGGCAAAAAAGCCGGAGCGTTGACCTTGTTGGGAGATTGCCTGAAATGCGTGGCGGCGATCCTGATTGTCAGAGCTGTTTTTTCCGGACAGCATGCAGAAATGCTGCCTCTTCTCAGTATGTATGCCGCGGCCGGCTGCATTCTGGGACATAACTTTCCAGTGTACCTGAACTTTCGGGGAGGAAAAGGAGTGGCAGCCTCTGTGGGACTGATCATTGCCTTTGACTGGAGAATTTTTCTGATCTGCGCAGTGGTATTTTTTGCGTTGTTTTTTACCACTCACTATGTTTCTCTCTGTTCTGTCAGCGCTTATGTTACTGCCTGGGCGCTGGTGATCCTTTTTGGACAGATGGGGGACTACGGAATGAATCCATCCAACATACTGGAACTTTATGCCCTGATGACAGGACTGACCATTCTTGCTGTTTTCCGTCACAGAGCCAATATCCTTCGCCTGATCAAAGGAACAGAAAGTAAAATTTTTCTTGGAAAAGCAGGAAAAAAGAAAGAATAAGAGGTGAGCAATATGGCAAAAATCAGTGTTTTAGGGGCGGGAAGCTGGGGAACTGCATTATCCCTGCTTCTTTACAACAATGGCCATAAGGTGACTTTGTGGTCTGCGCTGAAGGATGAAGTGGAAATGCTGTCTCAAAAACGGGAACATGCATCCAAGCTTCCGGGAGTGAAGCTTCCGGAAGATATGGAAATCACCATGGACCTGGAAAAGGTTCTGGAAGATCCGGATGTGGCTGTTCTGGCGGTTCCCTCTCCATTTACCAGAAGCACTGCGGCACAGATGGCTCCGTATGTAAAAGACGGACAGAAAATTGTTAATGTGGCCAAGGGCGTGGAAGAAAAAACTCTGATGACCTTAAGCGAGATTATTGAACAGGAAATTCCCAATGGAGAGGTCTGTGTACTTTCCGGCCCAAGTCATGCAGAAGAGGTGGGAAGAGGACTTCCAACTACCTGCGTGGTAAGCGCAAAGACAAGAAAAACGGCAGAATACCTTCAGGGGATTTTTATGAGCCCGGTATTCCGTGTGTATACCACTCCGGATATCCTTGGAGTGGAACTGGGGGGAGCTTTGAAAAACGTCATTGCTCTGGCTGCCGGTACCGCAGATGGACTGGGCTACGGAGATAACACCAAGGCTGCGCTGATCACCAGAGGTATTGCAGAAATTTCCCGCCTGGGTGTAAAAATGGGCGCAAAAGCCGAGACGTTCTATGGTCTTTCCGGCATTGGAGATCTGATTGTAACCTGCGCAAGTGTACACAGCCGTAATCGTAAGGCGGGCTATCTTCTTGGCAAGGGGCATACCATGGAAGAAGCTATGAAGGAAGTACAGATGGTAGTAGAGGGCGTATATTCAGCTAAGGCTGCCAAAGGTCTTTCGGAGAAATATGACGTGGAAATGCCCATTATCAATGAAGTGAATAAAGTGCTCTTTGAGGGAAAAGCAGCTTCTGAGGCGGTAATCGATCTGATGCTTCGGGATAAGAAGGTAGAAACACCTATGCTTCCCTGGGAATAGAATGATAAATAAAAAGGACTGGCAGCGCCGGTCCTTTTTGTTTGTTGTTATTCGGCAAATTAAACACTGCCTCTTCCGTCACATTAAAATAGGTCTT
>CALCDJ010000087.1 GCA_937900135.1 uncultured Blautia sp.
TTAAAATCAATGATTTTCACTTATATGGCATACCGTCTGTCTGGAGTTTGAATAACGGACAGTATTCCACGCAACCCCCTTTTGGCATTTTTTTGCTAATTTCATTTGGAAAAAACAAAAAAACATCCCAAAAAGAGCGTGAATAATCAAGAATAAAAATAAAAAAAGATACCCCAAAAACCTTGTAAAGGAATTATCCTGAGCAAGGTTTTTTTTATGGAAAAGAAAACCGAAAAGAAGAAAAACCTGAAAAACAAAGGGTTTCCGAAAGACATTTCGCAAAGAAGATGCCAAATCCTGCCGTCTTTAAATGAACAGGAAAGACGGGAGGAAAAAGAATAAAAAAAGAATAGTATGAATTTTTAGAGAAAAAGAGAAAAAAGAAAATGCAAAGTGAGATTCGCAAAAAAATGCAAAGTGGGTTTCACGCAGGACAGACAGAAAACCTCGGACACCCATTTTACAAGGGTTTCCGAGGTTTCTTTATGCCTGTTAGCTCTATTTCTCTGATGGAGTATTATTTTCGGAGTAATATCAAAAAACTTTTACAATATAGTCAGAAGCGCTGTCACCATATTTTTTATGGGTTTGTGCTTTACATAATCGCTGGAATCCCCTTTGCGTATCGACGCTGGATGGACTCAAAGAAAGACTTGTATTAGATTCTGAATGGCAATATAATACGAATGTGAATACAGTATATAAATCCAACAACAATGTAGTCTGTTCGTGTAAGAATCTGTAGTGCGGGAACAGCTGCCATAGCGTGAGTGTACAAAGATAAAAACAAAACTGTGAGGATAAAATGGATATTGAATTATACTAT
This sequence comes from uncultured Blautia sp., assembly GCA_937900135.1. Classification (GTDB taxonomy): domain Bacteria; phylum Bacillota; class Clostridia; order Lachnospirales; family Lachnospiraceae; genus Blautia_A. The sequence continues at coordinate 827 of CALCDJ010000087.1, forward strand.
CAGGAAGCAGGAACTGGAGAACCGCTTATACTCTTACATGGAAATGACGAAGATAGTTCCTATTTCAAAAACCAAATAGATTATTTTCAGAGCAAGTATCATGTGATCGCTTTGGATACAAGGGGACATGGGAAATCTCCCAGAGGGGATGCGCCGTTTACCATTGAGCAGTTTTCTTGTGATTTGTTCAATTTTATGCAGAGACATCAGATTCTAAATGCGGTGATTTTGGGCTTTTCGGATGGGGCAAATATTGCAATGAAATTCGCAATGAAGCATCCTGAGATGGTAAAGACTTTGATTCTGAACGGCGGTAACCTTGATCCAACGGGGGTAAAGCGCACAGTGCAAATTCCCATTGAGATTGGATATAAAATCGCAAAGCGATTTGCTCACAAATCGGCAGATGCCCGAAGAAATTCGGAAATGCTTGGCTTAATGGTAAATGAGCCAAATATCAAACCTTCTGAATTATCGCTCATTACGATGCCTGTGCTGGTGATTTGCGGAACGAAGGATATGATCAAAGAATCGCATACAAAGGAAATCGCAGAACATCTTCCCAATGCGACGCTAACCATTATTCCGGGAAATCATTTTATTGCAAATAAAAATCCAGGGGCATTTAATCAGGCAGTTGAAGCTTTTCTGAAAATGATTTGATCGCTCCGGGTTTATATGTTGGGATATTGTGTCAGGAAAACACCCAGGTGCATAAACGAACAAGGTGTGATTTTTTATAAGCCACTATTTTACAATGGAAAAATGAGGTGGAAAGGTAATGTCAAAAAGTAATAAATATGAGATTGATATGTGTAACGGGTCTATTATGGATAAATTGATTTCGTTTTCCATTCCATTAATGTTGTCCAGTATTCTGCAGCTCCTTTTTAATGCAGTGGACATTGTTGTGGTAGGCAGGTTCAGCGGAAGTCAGGCATTGGCAGCGGTGGGGTCTACGACTGCGCTGATCAATATGTTTGTCAATCTTTTTATCGGAGTTTCCCTGGGGGTAAATGTTCTGGCGGCTCGATTTTATGCTTCAGGAAAAGAAAAAGAGATGTCAGAAACGGTACATACAGCTATTACGTTTGCGCTGATCAGTGGAGTTTTTATGAGCTTTGTAGGTATCTTTCTGGCAAAAGAAGCCTTGCTTTTAATGGATACTCCGGAGGATGTTATTGATCAGGCGGCATTATACATGAGAATATACTTCACAGGGATGCCTTTTTTTATGCTTTATAATTATGGAGCTGCTGTTCTTCGGGCAGTGGGAGATACGAAACGGCCCCTGCTTTTTTTGATCATAGCGGGAGGCGCTAATGCCGGTCTGAATTTATTTCTGGTTGCTGTTTTTCATATGGGAGTAGCAGGAGTTGCGATTGCCACGGTGATTTCTCAGATGATTTCCTGTATTCTGGTTCTTCGCTGCCTCTATAGAATTGAAACCAGTTATCAACTGCGCTTTTCCAGGCTGACTATGAAATGGATTTATCTGAAACAGATTTTTCTTGTGGGGATTCCGGCAGGAATACAAAGTACAGTAATTAATTTTTCCAATGTTTTATTGCAGTCCTCGGTGAATTCCTTTGGATCGGTTGCAATGGCCGGATACACAGCAGCCAATAATATTTTCGGATTTTTATATGCGGCTGTTAATTCAGTTACACAGGCGTGTATGAGTTTTACAAGTCAGAATTTCGGCGCTGGAAAATGGAAGAGAATGGATAGAGTATTGCTTGACTGTGTGGTTCTTTCTATTGGAATTTCTCTTATTTTAGGAGGGGGAGCATATCTTTTTGGCCCGGAATTGTTACAGATATATACCTCTGATCCAGAGGTGATCCAGTGTGGAATGGAAATTCTTTTGTATACAACGGTAACTTATTTTTTGTGCGGCTTGATGGATCTTTTCCCTGGCGCGCTTCGTGGTATAGGGCATTCTGCGGTACCTATGATCCTGTCTGTGATCGGGACGGTAGGAACCAGGATTGTCTGGATTTTTTGGATTTTTCCTGCCCACAGAAGTCTGGATATCCTGTTTATTTCTTACCCTGCATCCTGGATTATTACAATTCTTCTTCAGGTGATCTGTTTCTGGTTTGTGAGAAAGAAGATGTATGCTTCAGTGAACAGGGGATAAAAACTTTTGCTTCTCCTTTCATTCTATGCTATGATGCTTGTATAAACCAGACAGGACTTCCGCTTTTTCAGGAGGCAAATCTGGAAAATCAAAAGAAAAGGCGGGAAGAAAATTATGAATCTAAAAACCAGAATCAAGCAAATCCTGTTATTAGTTCTGGGACTTACCATTGCTCATCTTGGAGTGACTCTGTTTATTCAGGCAGATCTTGGTGCAGATCCTTTTAATGTTCTGATTCAGGGGATTTATCGAAGTGTGCCATGGCCCTCTGGTTTGCCGTGGAGTCATGGAGCAACTCATATGCTGATCTGTTTCCTGATTATTTTGGTATTGCTTTTGGTTGATAAAAGCTACATAAAGATAGGAACACTGATTTGCATGTTCCTTGGAGGACCGATTATTGATATGTTTACCATTTTACTTGGAAATTATATCAATAACAAACTTTCCTTTGCTGTTCGCATTCCCATTTTGATTGCAGGGTGTGTGATTCTGGCCATTGGAATGACGATTGTAATAAAGTCAGAGGCAGGAACAGGACCAAACGACCTTGTTGCTATTGTGTGGAGCGACAAATGGAAGAAACCTTTTGGAGTGATCCGAATTGTGACAGACTGCTGTTTTGTTGCAGCCGGATTTTTACTGGGGGGAACCTTTGGAATCGGAACTATCATCTGTGCATTTGTGGTGGGACCGGTAGCTCAGATTTTTATGCCCTATGCGGAAAAGATCTGTAAGAAAGTAATGGGTGAGAATTGCTAAATTACATAATATAAAGAATCCCGGCGATAATCTGATCGCCGGGATTTTGATTTTCAGGCTTTGGCTGTTCTAAGTTTGTATATCACATAACAGAGCGCCATTACAACAGCTGCTACAATGGCCCATCCAAGACCAAGGGAATACAGGGGAAGCGCGTGGAACATTTTGCTTATAAATCCGAAGGTGATACCGAATTTTTCAACTGCATAAATAAGGCTGACAACAGCAGTTGCCCCGATGGTGCAAGGGTAGATATAGGGAATATTTTTGATCCAGGAATCGCAAAGTCCTAAAACAATCAGTACAATGGAGATAGGATAAATTGCATCCAATACTGGAACAGAAATACTTAAAATCATGTTTAATCCCTGATTACAGATCAGGAAGGAAAAGCCTACAATCAGATATACCCACTGATGATAGGAAAGTCTGGTGGTCAGTGTGGAAAAATACTGGGAAATAGAGGTAATCAGTCCAACACATGTGGTCAGGCAGGCCAGGGTAAAAATCGCCGCCAAAAGGATTGCGCCAGGATCTCCAAATAACTGATGTACAATACAGCGAAGTGTCCATGCGCCGTTTTCCTGAATTGGAAAAACAGCGGAAGAACTCATGCCCATATAAGACAGGATCAGATAAATACATGCCAGAATACTTCCTGCGAAAATACCAGTCATAATGGTATATTTCATAACTCCTTTTTTCTCTTTGATACCAAGGGAAGTGATGGTAGTTGCGATTACCAGTCCAAAGTTTAAAGCAGCAATGGTGTCCATAGTCAGATAGCCTTCCAGAAATCCTTTTACCAGAGGATTTGCCTGATAACTTTCCTGAGGCGGAGCAACATCAACGACTCCGCGGAGCAAAAAGTTGATGAATAAAAATAACAACAGACACAAAAGCGTTGGTGTTAAAAATTTTCCGATTCGTTCTACCAGCTTGTTTGGCGTCAGTGCCAGCCAGCCGGCAATCAGAAAGAATACGAGAGAGAACAGCAGCATAAACAAAGTAAGGTTTGCATCTTTGGGAAGGTAAGGAGCAACCGCCATTTCAAAAGGCAGAGAAGCAGCTCGTGGAATTCCAAGTCCAGGTCCTATGGAAAGGTAAATTAAGATGGTAAATACAAGGGCAAATTTAGGATTTACCTTGGTCGCTAATTTTTCCAGTCCGTCAAATTTAGCAACAACGATGACGCCAAGTACCGGTAAAGCAACGGCAGTAATTAAAAATGTGGCAATAGCCAGAGGGGTCTGACTGCCGGCATTCTGTCCAAGAAATGGAGGGAAAATCAGATTTCCCGCGCCAAAGAACAGAGAGAATAGCATAAAGCTAACCAGTAAAATTTGTTTCTTTTGTAGTTTCATAACAGAATCCTCCTTAAAATAGTAAGCGGATTTGTCCGCTTTGAACTTCCTGATAAACAAAAAAAATCGCCCTTAAAAAGGACGATTGAAGACCGTGGTACCACCTTACTTCCTGAGAAAATCTCAGCTCTTAACCGCATCAAAGAATGCGTGTCACCTGTAACGTGGCTTTACTCCGGCGCTCCTACTTCGTTTCAGTTTGCTTCTCCAGGATGATTTCATCTTACAGATTCATTGACAACTTACACCAGCCGTTGTCTCTCTGAAAAATTCACTGCAGATTACTTGTTCCTTTCAAACGAATTTTGATATATAACCGTATTATAGAATAGAAAAATTAAATTTACAAGAACTTTTTTTAAAACATTCAGGAACACCTGGCCATTCCTGTGCAATGGATTGATTATACGGAATTTTTTTGCTATGATTGAATGCAGTTGGATGAGGAAAGAACAGGGGGAATGGATGTGGAGGAAAACAGGGAAAAAGACAATTTGATTCAAACAGACAGCAGAAATATTTATTGGAAGCTGTTCTGGATTACATTGACCCTAAGTGCCAGTACATTTGGCGGTGGTTTTGTAATTATCAGTATAATGAAAAAGAAGTTTGTGGAACAGCTTCATTGGATTTCCAATGAGGAAATGCTGGATATGACGGCCATTGCTCAGTCTTCGCCAGGAGCGTTGGGAGTAAACATTGCAGTTGTAGTAGGTTATCGTCTGAAAAAACTTCCTGGGGCCCTTGTCTGTGTGGCCGGAGCAATTTTGCCGCCCTTTGTGATTATTTCCATTATCTCCGTATTTTATAATGAATTTAAGGACAATCCATACATAGCCATTGCTTTAAAAGTAATGAGAGCGGGGGTGGCCGCAGTGATTTTTGATGTGGTATTGGATCTGGTGCAGAATATAATAAAGACAAAAAGTATTCTCTGGATTTTTATGATGATTGCAGCATTTTTTGCCGCCTGTTTCTTGAAGGTCAGTGCCATTGTAATTATTTTTGTCTGTGCGCTGACAGGGTTGCTGTGGGTGTTTTTGAAAGAAAGAAGGGAGGAGAACAGATGATTTATATTCAGCTATTCTGGGCCTTTTTTCAGATTGGATTATTTAGTTTCGGAGGCGGTTATGCGGCAGTGCCGCTGATACAAAGCCAGATTGTAGACGGATATCAATGGATGGAGATGAGTCAGTTTGCAGATCTGATCACGATTGCAGAAATGACGCCGGGTCCCATTGCAATCAACAGCGCAACCTTTGTGGGGCAGCAGGTTGCCGGACCATTAGGCGCTGCTGTCTGTACTTTGGGGTGTATACTTCCGCCGTTTGTGATTGTTCTGCTGTTGTCCTGGCTTTATGTGAAATACAGGAGTCTAAAGGCAATGCAGGGAATGCTTACAGGACTTCGTCCAGCTGTAGTGGCGATGATTGCTTCTGCCGGGCTTTCTCTGTTATCTCTGGCATTGTTTCAGGAAAGCCTGTTCCAGATCCGAATTTCAGATTTTCGTATAGTAGAAGCATTGATTTTTGGCGTATGTCTGTTTCTTCTTCGGAAAACAAAGATTGGCCCCATTCCGGTGATTTTTGGCTCTGGAATTGTGGGTACCTTAATCTATGTAATTAAGGGATAGTATTCTGAAACTGTTCTATGAAAGAGAGATTGTAATTGATTGTGGAGGGAAAAATCATGACTGATAAAAAAATGCAAAAGGTAAAAATAATAAAAAAAGCAGATGAATTTATAGGAAATTATGAGGTGGGAGATGTCTTTCCGGTAGAAGATACCTGGTATGGAGGAGTGCATGTGAAAGACCGGACAGGACTTCCCCTGTCACTGTCCAGAGAGGAATATGAGCTAGTGGAGGAAACTCTTGAGCCAGGAGGTGACGAGGTGATTTCCGGTGAAAGAGATCTCCATGAGGGGGATATTGTTCGAAATTTTAAAAGGGAATGGGTTTCAGAAGAAACCTCAGGATACCTGTATAAAATTCTGGCATTTGCACAGCATACGGAAACAGGAGAACGTCTTGTGATTTATCAGGGATTATATAAGCCTTTTAAGGTATGCGCCAGACCATATGATATGTTTATGAGTAAGGTGGACAGGGAGAAATACCCAAATATCAGACAGAACTATCGATTTGAGAAGGAAGAAAGATAAAAAGTGAGCGGTTGGAGAGTGGGGTGCCGGCAAAATGATAACGAAAATAAAAATCCAGGCGCTTTGCAGTCCGTCTGTTTATGGAAAAGGTCTTGCAATTTACAGGCAGGATGAGGGGGTTCCGGTTTTTCAGGTACAGGAAACATCTAAAGAAGCACTGGTGCAGGCAGAGGTTCAAAGTGGAAGTACCAGAAGATATCGTGTCAGAATGAAGTATGATAAAGAACGGGATTTCCTGGACAGTATTTACTGTGAATGTACAGCGTTTCATAAAGATGCGGGTATGTGCAGGCATTGCGTGGCGGTATTGCTGAAATACATGGAGTACTGTGAAAGAAAAAAATATCTTGAGGAATATGACCCAGGGAAAGAAAAAAAAGAATCAAAGGAAGAAAGAGAAAAAACTCTGGCAGAGCAGCTTTTTATCTGGAAAAAAGAAGGAGGATATCGTTTTGATGAATACGAGACGCTTGTTCTTCCAAAAGCCAGATTATTTGAACGAGAAACCAGCTCCGCAGTTAAAAATCTTTTAAACAAACAGTGCATTTCTCATATTTCTCCTTTGCTGGCCCCGGATATTTTTGGAAAGGTCAGGCTGTTTCCGTATCTGTATAGGAAAGATGAGAAATTTCATCTGGAGTTTCAGATTGGCGTAAGCAGAGCATATGTAATCAAGGATATCTTTGAATTTGTCTGGTGTATGAAGGAGACCAGGGACTATGGATATGGGAAACAGCTGCATTTTATTCATGTTCCCGAAGCCTTTGAGGAATTATCAAGAAGAATGGTTTCTTTTATTCTAAACTGGGAGAAATGCAATGGAGAAAAATATATCCAAAATTCTCTGAAAAGCAGAAAATTTGAAGGCGCTTATCCCAGACTTCGGGCGCTTACCCTTACAGAAGAGGAATTGGTTGATTTTTTAAAAACCATGGGAGAAAGAGAATTTACCGCCTGGATAGATGATACCGGGGAACAGGAATGGAAGGTAACGCAGGAGAGTCCATACAGGCGGATTAAGATTTTCGGGGTAAGAGACGGACTTGAGGTTAAGCTGGAAAAAATGCCCCACGTAGAAAGCAGTGATACCAGTGTGTATTTTGACCGGGGAAAAATTCATCTGGTACCAAAGGCGCAGGAGGGACAGGCAAAAGCATTTACCGACTGTTTGGAGCAGCTTCCTGGAAACTGGGCATTTATTCAGAAGAGCCATGTTCCGGTTTTTGTACGGGAATTGTTTCCGGAACTGAAAGAGAAGTTTAACTGCCAGATTGAAAATTTTCCGGAACAGTCACTGGAAGTTTCTCAGGCATCCTATGAGGTGTATCTGGATCTTACAGAAGAGAATCAAATTAGCTGTCAGGCATATGGGGTTTATGGAGAAGAGAAATTCTCTGTATTTGATAATAGGGCAGAAAGGGAAAAAAGAGATTTCCCAGGCGAATTGGAATTTTCAGCTTTACTGTGCCGATATTTTGACAGCTATGATTCAGAGAAGCAAAGGATGCTTCTGGGAGAAGAGGAAGAAAAAATTTATGGCCTTCTTACAGAAGGAATTTCAATGCTTCAGGAACATGCCCAGGTATATATCTCAGAGACTATGAAGCGAATCCAGGTGACAGAACCGCCGAAGGTGCGGTTTGGAATTTCTTTTGCTTCTGGAATTCTGGAATTTCTATGGGATGTAGAAGGAATGGAGCGGAAGCTGTTTCTTGAAATTCTGGAAAGGTATCATCCCAGGAAAAAATATTATCGTTTAAAAGATGGAAGTTTTCTGGATTTGAATGATGAGCAGATAAGGACCTTCTGGGAATTGAAGAATGATCTGGGACTTTCTGAGAAAGAACTGGAGAGAGAACGTATTTCTCTGCCGTCCTACAGAGCCTTGTATCTGGATGGAAAATTAAAGGAAAATCATGTCTTAGCTGTTTCAAGGGACAGAGAATTTCGCGCATTAATCAGAAATATGAAAACTGCAGGAAAAAGCGCATATGAAATTCCCGGGGAACAGGAGCATATCCTTAAGGAATATCAGAAGCAGGGATATTTGTGGATGAAAACATTAAGGCAGTATGGGTTTGGCGGTATTCTTGCGGATGATATGGGATTGGGAAAAACTTTACAGACAATTACTTTTCTGTGGTCAGAATATTTGGAGCGAGGAGAAGGAGAAAATACCAGAACCTTAGTGGTTACGCCATCCTCTCTTGTATATAACTGGGTTAATGAACTGGAGAAATTTGCGCCTGGATTACCGGTAAAGGCAGTGGTAGGGACAGCAAAAGAACGGAAGGAAATCATAGAACAGGCAGGGCAAAATGATGTTCTGGTCAGTTCCTATGAGCTGTTGAGAAGAGATGGGATATACTATGAAGGAATCCCCTTTGCCTGTGAGATTATTGATGAAGCACAGTGTATCAAAAATCAGGGAACGCAGTCAGCAAGGGCTGTTAAAGGGATTCATTCTTCTTTCCGTATGGCGCTTACCGGAACCCCTATAGAGAATCGTTTAAGTGAATTATGGAGCATTTTTGATTATCTGATGCCTGGATTTTTATACAGCTATGAACGATTTAAAAAAGAACTTGAACAACCCATTGTCCAGTTGGGACAGGAAGAAAAAAAGGTCTTTCTCCAAAAACTGATACGTCCATTTGTTTTAAGGAGAATGAAAAAGGATGTGTTGAAAGAGCTTCCGGATAAACTGGAAAAAGATATTTTTTCAGGTATGGAAGAGGAACAGAAGCAGCTTTATCAGGCGCATGTGGAGAAACTTCAATATATGCTCACCAGGCAGACAGAGAGAGAATTTCGCGCATCGAGATTCCAGATTCTGTCTCAGATTACAAAACTTCGTCAGATATGCTGCCATCCAGGTCTTGTGTATGAAGACTATAAGGCGGACTCTGGAAAGCTGGAAATCTGTATGGAACTGATTCGGAATTCTGTGCAGAGCGGGCACAAGGTTCTGCTTTTTTCTCAGTTTACCTCTATGATTCATATTCTTTCGGATAAATTGAATGAGGAACAAATCTCTTACTACGTGCTTACCGGCTCCACTTCAAAGGAAGAAAGGGAGCGTCTGGTGAGGGCATTTAACAAAGATGAAACCTCTGTATTCTGTATCTCTCTGAAAGCTGGAGGAACCGGGTTGAATCTGACTGCGGCAGATATTGTAATTCATTATGATCCCTGGTGGAATCTGGCAGTCCAGAATCAGGCCACAGACCGCGCCCATCGTATTGGACAACGAAACGTGGTCAGTGTATATCGTCTGTTTGCCAGAGGAACCATTGAGGAAAACATAAAAAAACTTCAGGAACAGAAAAGAGCTCTTGCAGATGAAATACTTTCGGGAGAAGGAATGGATCATGGTGTTCTGACACGGAGAGAACTTTTGGAACTTTTATAAGAAAAACAGCCCTGTTTGCGTTTATCAAACAGGGCTGCTTTAATAGGCTATTTAAAAAGATTAGTTTTTATCATGGATTTCGCTGTGCATTTCCTGAAGAGATTTTACTTTTTCTGCTCCATGGGTCTTTACATAGTGAATACCGTCAGCAGTTGCTTTGGCAGCAGCAATGGTGGTGATATAAGGAACCTTGGCTTTGATTGCTGCTTTACGAAGATAGCTGTCATCGTGAATGCTGTCTTTGCCAACTGGGGAATTGACAATGAGGTCAATTTTTCCATTGGTGATCATATCCAGGATATTCGGGCGGCCTTCGTACAGTTTTTTCACTTTTTCCGCAGGAATACCAGATTCTGTGATGAGTTCATAGGTATTTCCGGTAGCCAGAATATGGAATCCATCTTCATGGAAGCTGCGGGCAACATCCACTACTTCTGCCTTGTCCTTTCGGTTGACAGAGATTAAAACAGTTCCTTCCATGGGCAGCTTGGACTGTGTGGCTTCCTGAGCTTTACAGAAAGCTTCTCCATAAGAAGGAGAGAAACCAAGGACTTCACCGGTGGAACGCATTTCCGGTCCAAGGACAGGGTCTACTTCCTGGAACATATTGAAGGGGAATACGGCTTCCTTTACGCCATAATTAGGAATTTCCTGTTCCTTCAGTTCCGGTACCGGTGACGGGCGGCCGGTAAGTTCTGAGGTAATGATATCGGTAGCCAGGGGAACCATACGGATGTTGCATACCTTGGATACCAGAGGTACGGTTCTGGATGCTCTTGGGTTGGCTTCCAGTACGTAAACTTTCCCTTTTTCAATGGCATACTGCATGTTCATAAGACCCTTTACATGCATTTCTTCTGCGATTTTTCTGGTATATTCTTTGATGGTTTCCACATTTTCCGGTGAAATATGAACGGAAGGAATCAGGCAGGCAGAGTCACCGGAATGCACTCCGGCCAATTCAATGTGTTCCATAACTGCAGGCACAAATGCATGAGTGCCGTCGCTGATGGCATCTGCTTCACATTCAGTTGCATTGCTCAGGAAACGGTCGATCAAAATGGGACGGTCAGGTGTCACACCTACAGCCGCATTCATATAGTTGCTCATGCTTTCATCGTCATAAACAACTTCCATACCCCGTCCTCCAAGAACATAGGAAGGGCGTACCATAACCGGGTAACCAATATTCTGTGCAATGGAAATCGCTTCTTCCACGGTAGTGGCCATACCGGCTTCCGGCATGGGGATTTCCAGCTTTTCCATCATGGCGCGGAACAGATCACGGTCTTCTGCCAGGTCAATCACAGATGGAGAAGTACCAAGGATCTTTACTCCGTTTTTCTCCAGATCAGCTGCCAGATTCAGAGGTGTCTGTCCGCCAAACTGGGCAATAACACCTACAGGCTGTTCTTTTTTGTAGATGCTGAGTACATCTTCCAGAGTCAGCGGCTCAAAGTACAGCTTGTCGGAGGTATCGTAGTCTGTGGATACTGTTTCCGGATTACAGTTGACAATAATTGTTTCAAAGCCAAGCTTTTTCAGGGCCAGAGCTGCATGAACACAACAGTAGTCAAACTCAATACCCTGACCGATACGGTTAGGACCGCCGCCAAGGATCATGATCTTAGGCTTTCCTGTGGAAACAGGATTTTTATCCGGCGCATTGTAAGTGGAGTAGTAGTAAGCGCTGTCCTGGGTACTGCTTACGTGAACACCTTCCCATGCCTCTTCTGCTCCAAGAGCAATTCGGTGATTACGGATATCTTCCTCCGGGATTTCCAGAAGCTGACTTAAGTATTTATCAGAGAATCCGTCTTTTTTGGCTGCAATCAGGAGTTCATCGGAAGGAAGGCTTCCTTTGTGTGCAAGGAGGGCTTCTTCTTCCTCTACCAGTTCCTGCATCTGACGGATGAAGTATTCTTTTACTTTTGTGATCTCATGAATTTCTTCAATGGTAGCACCTTTACGCAGCGCTTCATACATAATAAAGTGACGTTCGCTGGATGGAGTGATCAGCATATGAAGAAGTTCTTCTTTGGTACGGGAATGGAAATCTTTGGCAAAACCAAGGCCGTAACGTCCGGTTTCCAGACTGCGGATGGCCTTCTGGAAGGCTTCCTTGTAGGTTTTTCCGATGCTCATTACTTCACCTACGGCGCGCATCTGTGTTCCCAGTTTGTCTTCTACTCCCTTGAATTTTTCAAATGCCCAGCGGGCGAATTTGATTACGACATAATCTCCATCTGGTACGTATTGATCCAGGGTACCGTATTTTCCACATGGAATATCCTTTAAGGTAAGTCCGGCTGCCAGCATTGCGGAAACCAGGGCAATGGGGAAACCGGTTGCCTTGGATGCAAGCGCAGAAGAACGGGAGGTACGTGGATTGATTTCGATTACAATAATACGGTCAGTAACCGGGTCGTGGGCAAACTGTACGTTGGTACCGCCGATTACCTGCACAGATTCTACAATCTTGTAAGCCTGTTCCTGAAGTCGTTTCTGGCATTCTTCAGAAATGGTAAGCATGGGAGCAGAACAGAAAGAGTCTCCGGTGTGCACACCAAGAGGGTCGATGTTTTCGATGAAGCAGACGGTGATCATATTGTTGTCCGCGTCACGAACAATTTCCAGTTCCAGCTCTTCCCAGCCGAGAATGGATTCTTCTACCAGCACCTGTCCCACAAGACTGGCCTGAAGTCCTCTGGCGCATACGGTTTTCAGCTCATCCCGATTGTAAACAAGACCGCCGCCGGCACCGCCCATGGTGTAAGCCGGACGGAGTACCACCGGGTAACCAAGTTTATCTGCAATCTTTAACGCCTCGTCTACAGAATAAGCCACTTCACTTCGAGCCATTTCAATGCCCAGGGCATCCATAGCTTTTTTAAATTCGATACGATCCTCGCCACGTTCAATGGCATCCACCTGGACACCGATTACTTCCACATGATATTTTTCAAGGACGCCTGCTTTGTTGAGTTCTGCACAAAGATTCAGGCCAGACTGTCCGCCGAGGTTGGGGAGCAGCGCATCTGGACGTTCTTTTGCAATAATCTGTTCCAGACGGTCCACGTTCAGGGGTTCAATATAAGTCACATCTGCGGTTTCCGGGTCTGTCATAATGGTTGCCGGATTGGAATTGACTAAAACAATTTCATATCCCAGTTTCCGCAGAGCCTTACATGCCTGGGTACCGGAATAGTCAAATTCACAGGCCTGTCCGATGATAATAGGGCCGGAGCCAATGATTAGTATTTTATGAATATCAGTTCTCTTTGCCATGGTGAGATCCTCCTTTTCATTCTATCCATATTATATAGAAAAATTGGGAAATCACAAGGCATTTTGGGCAGTCTTCCACGGGATTTGAAAGATTTGTCGTTCTACACCATGAAATTGTAGAAAAATGGCAAAAGAAACGACAAAATGACGGCAAAAAAAATAAGATGAATACAAAAAAATTGCGATCTAAATTCAGGTCAAAGAGGAGGAAAGAACGTTTAAATTCTTTGCCCGAAATGGTCAGATATGTTATACTAAAGTTACCAAAAAAAGAGTTTGTAAGAGGAAAAAGAATGCTGTCAAAAACAATGCGCGCCATCCTTCAGGCGCTTTCTTATGGAAGTATTGAGGTGGAATCCTCCAGGCGTCTGGCAGACCTGAAAAAACTGGACCCCATGAGGATTTTTTATAAGAAACTGGATGCAAAGGTGTATAATGGGGATTATGAAGTCCCTATCCGACTTTATTTTCCCTCCGAAAAAGCCATGAAAGAAGGAATACGGGAAGGGCATACCTTCCCTGTAATGTTGTTCTTTCACGGAGGCGGATGGGTAACAGAAAGCATAGAAAATTACGAAAGAATCTGCGCAAGAATGTCTCAGGCTACCGGCCAGATTGTGGCATCTGTGGAATACCGTCTGGCTCCGGAACATCCTTTTCCAATGGGTTTAAATGACTGTTATGCAGCAGCCAGAGCCCTTTATACCAATCGTTTTCTTCTCCATACAGACCCGGAAAGGATTACGATCATTGGTGACAGCGCCGGCGGCAATCTGGCGGCGGCAGTGAGTCTTATGGCCAGAGATAAAGGGGAATTTTGTCCCAAACAGCAGATTCTCATCTATCCGGCGCTGGGAAACTGCTATACAAAAGAGTCACCCTTTCCTTCTGTACAGGAAAACGGAGAAGGATACCTTCTGACAGCGGGAAAGATGGAGGATTATATCACTTTGTATCAGAGCAGTCCAAAGGACCGGCAAAATCCATATTTTGCGCCCATTGTGGCAGAAGATCTCCATGGAATGCCGGATACCCTGATTCTTACCGCAGAACTGGACCCTCTCCGGGATGAGGGGGAGGCCTACGGAAAGAAACTGAAGGAAGCAGGAAACTATGTGGAGGTACATCGGATTCCAGAGGCCTTTCATGGTTTTTTTGCTCTGGGAATCAAGTTCCTCCATGTACAGGAAAGCTTCGCTTATATTAATAAGTTTATCAGACGGGAGTCGAGATCATGACAAAGCATCGAGCATCGAACTGGAGAAAGCTGGATAATGCCGCTTTGGCCTTTCCGGCAGTAACCAATAAAAATGATACCAGAGTATTTCGCTTTTACTGCATGCTGAAAGAAATGGTGGATGGAGAAGTTTTGCAGAAGGCGCTGGATCGAACCATGGATAAGTATCCTTTGTTCCAGACTGTGCTCAGGAAGGGACTTTTCTGGTTTTACCTGGAGCGAAGAGATATCCGCCCAGAAGCAAAAAAAGAAGAGCGTCCTCCCTGCAGCAGGCTTTATATCCCAGACGAAAAGACCCTGTTATTCGAGGTGACTTATCACGAAAACAGGATTAATTTTGAAGTGTTTCATGCGCTGACAGATGGAACAGGAGCCATGCATTTTTTGCAGGAACTGGTGAAAAATTATTTGCAGTTATCCCATCCGGCGGCAGAACTTCCAGAATTATATCCAGAAAAGGAAATCACGGGAAAGGATATGGAAGAGGATAGTTTTTCCCAATATTATTCTGCAGATATACCAAAAGCCAGAGAAAAGAAAGAAAGAGCCTTTCAGATTAAGGGAGAACTGGTTCCTCAGGAAGAGATGGGAATTACAGAGGTCATGGTTCCGGTAAAAGAAATTCTGACAAAAGCAAGAGAATATGGAGTAACGGTCACTGTTCTTGCAGCAACGATGCTTTTGTGTGCAATTCACCAGGATGTGCCGAAAAATCAGATGAAAAAGCCCATAGGTCTGATGATTCCTGTAAATCTCCGGAATTATTTTCCTTCTCAGTCTATGGCAAACTTTTTTGGATGGATTGAGGTACGGTATCAATTTCTGGAACATACAGAATTTAAGGATGTTCTGTATTCAGTAAAGGAACAGTTTGAGAGAGAATTAAGCAAAGAACGGATTGAAATGAGGATGAACGACCTGGTACGGCTGGAGAAAAATCCTGTTCTCAGAATGGTTCCTCTGGAGTTAAAAACCCTGGCTTTACAGGCGGGAACTTCATTTGGCGGAAGGGGAATTACTGCAGTATACTCCAATGTAGGTGTGGTAAAAATGCCGGAGCAATATGGGAAATTTATAGAGCGATACGGCTTTTTTGCCAGCACAAACAGCTTGCAGCTGTGTTCCTGCTCTTATGGGGAAGTGATGTCCTTTGGGCTTACCACAAAGAGAGCGGGAAATGATATACAGAGGAATTTTACCCGGTGTCTGAAGGAAGAAGGCTTTTCCTTTACAGAAAAGAATAATGATTTTCCAGGATGCTTCAAAGAACCCAAAAAAACAGGGAAAAAGATTTTTGAAACGTTTACGTTTTTGTGCATTGTGATTGCAGTACTTTGTACGATGTTAGATTATATGCCAGATCGTTCTGTAAGCTTTTCCTGGTTTGTCCTGGGAGGATGTTTCTGTACCTGGCTTTTGGTGTCCGTGGGATACCGTAAACGGCGAAATATCCTGAAGAATGAAATGTGGCAGCTTTTGCTGATTACGGGGCTGGCCGTACTCTGGGATATTTTTACCGGATGGAAAGGCTGGTCTGTGGATTATGTGATGCCCCTGGTTTCCCTGGCTGTGCTCTGTTCAATGCCGGTGATTGCCAAAGTTCGTCATCTGGAAGCTACAGAGTATTTGTTTTATCTGATCCAGGTCAGTGTATTTGGCTGGATTCCCATGATCCTTGTGTGGACAGGGGTGGTGAAGACGCCTTATCCGGCGGTGATTTGTGCAGGAATCAGCTTTCTGGTAGCGGTAGGTTTGTTTCTGTTCCGTAGAAAAGAGGTTTTCCGGGAAATTCATAAAAAACTTCGCGCATAAAGAAAGAGAAAATAAGTGGCTGTCCTGAAAGCGGTTTCAGGGCAGCTGTTTTTATATAAAAAAATAGACAAAACAAAATATTTTGTTATAAATGTAGAAAAAAACTATATACACGAGAGAAAATCGGTGATATTATACAGTTATATTCAAAAAAAGGTATTACCTTTATTTTCGAGGAGGAGAATTATGAGTTACCAAAGTCATGAATATTATTTAAGAAGAGCAATTGAAGTTTCCAAGGAGGCAAGAGCTGCCGGAAATACTCCTTTTGGAGCGCTTCTGGTTGATAAAGAAGGAAATATCCTTATGGAACAGCCAAACATTGAAATTACGGAGAAGATCTGCACCGGTCATGCAGAGGCAACTCTGGCGGCAAGAGCATCTCATGAATATTCCAGAGAATTTCTCTGGGACTGCACTCTTTATACCACAGCAGAACCATGCGCCATGTGTGCAGGCGCTATTTACTGGGCAAATATTGGCCGTGTGGTTTATGGAATGACAGAGCGCAGACTTCTGGAACTGACAGGAAGCAATGAACAGAATCCTACCTTTGACCTTCCATGCAGAGAAGTATTTGCAAGAGGCCAGAAGGATATTCAGGTAGTGGGACCAGTGAAAGAGGTGGAAGTGGAAGCTGCAAAAGTACATGAAGGATTTTGGGACTAAGGCAGGAGTAAGTGTAAAAGAAAGAAGGGAAGGTCAGCCTCTTTCTCAGAAGGTTCGGGAACAGATTCAGGAATATATTCAGAATATGGATCTGACAGAGAGCAGGAAGCTTCCAAGAGAGGATGCGCTGGCGCAGATGTTTCAGGTAAGTCGTATTACAGTGCGTAAGGCGCTGGACGATTTGGCAGCGGAAGGACGAATCTTTCGCCGTCAGGGGAAGGGAACCTTTGTAAATGCAGAGTTTGTGGATTTGAAGGTAACCTTTAATCCCTCCATGGAGTTTATGCAGATGATTCGGCAGAGTGGTTATTATCCATCTATGAAGCTGCTGCATTTTCGGGTGGTTCAGGATCGCCCGGAAATTCGCAGTCTTTTGCGTCTTTCCAAGGAGGATACGCTGGTTGAGGCAGATAAGGTGTTTTTTGCAGATGGGAAGCTCTGTATGTTCTGCAGAGATTTCTACAGTCTTTCTCTGGCAGGGGGCGAAAATGCTTTTTCAAGCCTTTCCACATATGAAAAATCCATGTTTCCCTTTATTTATCTTCAGTCCGGGCAGAAAATTACCTGGGACAAAATAGAAATTGATACAGCAGTCTCCACAGAAATTCCTGATTTTTCAGAATACCTGAAAACTCTGGGGATTGGTCTTTGTTCTTATTTATATTTGCGGGAGATCAATTATAACGAAGAAGATCAGCCAATGATTTACGTGGAAGAATATATTGATACCAGCATCATCAGATATAATATGGTGCGCAGAAAAGATATCTCCTATGAGAAACTGGGGACTGACAATTGTATTGTACCTGGAAACACAGAGGAACCATTGTGATACGCAGACGGAGGTGTGCAATGGAGGAAGTATTAAAGATGTCAAATATCTCCAAACAGTTTGGAGAGGTTTATGCAAACAGGAATGTGAATCTGGATATCCGAAAGGGTGAAGTACATACGCTCCTTGGAGAGAACGGAGCAGGAAAAAGTACACTGATGAATATTCTGATTGGCTTATATCAGCCGACCTCTGGAGAAATTTATCTTCAGGGAAAAAAGGTTTCCATTGATTCCCCGAGAACCGCGGTGAAACTGGGAATCGGAATGGTGCATCAGCACTTTATGCTGGTGGAAGCCATGACTGTTTTTGATAACATTATTCTGGGTGTTACCCATGATAAATCCTTTTTTATCAACCGGGAAAAACTGAAAAAAGAGATTCTGGAGCTTTCCGAGAAGTATGGACTGGAAATTGAACTGGACAAGGAAATTACAGAAATTTCTGTGGGCGCCCAGCAGAGAGTAGAAATTTTAAAAGCCCTTTATCGTGGGGCGCAGATTCTGATTCTGGATGAGCCGACTGCCGCTCTGACAGACATTGAGGTGCAGGGTCTGTTCCAGATCATTGACAAGCTGAAGGAAGAAGGCAAGTCCATTATTTTTATTTCTCATAAAATGCGGGAGGTTTTGGCTGTCAGCAATCGTGTTACCATTCTTCGTGCAGGAGAAGCAGTAAAAACGCTGAATATAGAAGATACCTCAGGATCAGAACTGGCAAATCTTATGATTGGACGAGAGATGGTACCCAGCGTTTATGAAAAGAAAGAAGGGGGCAAAGACTCCGTTCTGGAATTGAAGGAAGTGGATTATCACAAAAACAATAAGCATAATGGGCTGAACCACATTTCCCTTTCTGTAAAAAAAGGAGAGATTGTGGGAATTGCCGGTGTAGACGGCAATGGACAGTCTCAGCTTGCGCAGATCGCTACGGGAGTGATTACACCGGAGGCAGGTACTGTGTATCTGAAATCCGAAAAAGTATCAAAATTCCTTCCAAAAGCTTTTATTGATGCGAAGGTATCCAATATTCCGGAAGACCGTAACAAAATGGGTCTGGTGGGAAATATGACCGTAGAGGAAAACCTGGTGCTGAAAGCTACAGAGTCTTCCCGTTTTTCCAAGGGAAAGGGATGGTTCCTTAAGAAAAAAGCCATTCATGAATATGCCCTGGAAATGCAGAAAAAAAATGATATTCGCTGCTCTTCCGTGGAACAGGAAGCGAGAAACCTTTCCGGCGGAAATCAGCAGAAGATTATCCTTGCCAGAGAGCTGGATGAAGATCCGGATCTTCTTGTGGCAGTACATCCTACCCGTGGACTGGATATCGGAGCCGCAGGTTATGTTCACGATACCATGATCAAGACCCGGGATCAAGGCTGTGGTATTTTGCTGATCAGTGCGGATTTTGACGAGGTTTTGAAACTTTCAGACAGAATTCTCGTTATGTTTGAAGGTCAGATCATGGGCGAATACAGTGGAAAGAATCCTCCAATCGAGGAAATTTCCCTGGCAATGGCAGGAAAGGAGTAGTGGTATGAAAGCAAAGAAAGATTATATGAAATTGTTGATCCCAGTGCTTTCCATTCTTGCAGCCTTTGTTATCGGCGGAATCATCATCCTGTGCCTGGGCAAGAACCCTCTGGAAGCATACGGATTTCTCTTTAAGGGCGCTCTGGGAAGTACATCCAAGATAGCGCAGACGCTGGAAGTGGCCTGTCCCCTGATCTTTACCGGACTGGCAGCATCCTTTGCCTATAAATGTGGTGTATTTAACCTTGGTGGAGAAGGTCAGTTTATCATGGGCTCTGTTGTGAGCATTTATGTGAGTACACAGTCTGGAATCACAGGCGCTCCGGCAATTATTATCAGCATTCTGGCAGGAACCATCGCAGGCGGTCTTTGGGGAGCTATTCCTGGTATTCTCAAGATCACAAGAGGATTAAATGAAATGATCGTCAGCATTATGCTGAACTACATTGCAACATTGTTTATGGGAAGTGTGTTTACCAATTTCCTTCGTGATGGAAGCGTTCCCCAGACACCGCCGGTGCCGAAGGAATCTCAGCTTCCCAACATTGCAGACGGATTTCGGGTGCATTACGGAATCGTGATCGCCATTGTGCTGGCAATTGTATTATATTACTTTATGTTTTATACTTCTGCTGGCTTTAAGCTCCGCGCCGTTGGAATGAACCCTGTGGCATCCAGATTTAACGGATTTGCAGTGAATAAGATTATTCTGTTTTCCTTTATCTGTTCCGGCGCTATTGCCGGTCTTGGAGGAAGTATTGAGCTTCACGGCAAGCAGTTCCGTCTGATGCAAGGATATGGTTCCGGTTTTGGTTTCGATGGTGTGGCCATAGCGCTCATTGCGCAGTTGAATCCCATTGGTTCGGTGATTGTGGCGATTTTCTTCGGAATCCTGAGAAAGGGCGCAAGTACCCTGCAGGCCGGTATGAAGATCCCCAATTCTGTGGTAGACATCATTCAGGCGCTTGTGATTGTATTCGCAGTAGCAGGAACTGCACTGATCCGTCTTCCACAGGTGAAGCAGTTCTTCCGTACACATTTTGGAAAGGGGGCTGAAAAATAATGGATGCGATCATGAATGTGAACTTTTTTGTACAGCTGTTTTTATCTACCATCCGTATGGCCACCCCGATCCTGCTGGTTGCTCTGGCAGAACTTTATTCGGAGCGCGCCGGACTGGTTAATATCGGACTTGATGGAATTATGTCCATTGGCGCACTGATTGGCTTCCTGGTAGGCTATATCACTGGAAATCCATTCCTTGGTATCCTTGCAGGAGCTGTGGCAGGTATTGCTGTGAATATGATTTATGCGTTCTGTACCATCACACTTTGTGCAGAGCAGATTGTATACGGTATGGCAATCAATATTTTTGCGCCGGCGCTGGCATCCTTTTTGTATCGCTCTTATTTTGAGGATACCTCCAAGGTTATCCAGGGAATTTCCATGGATACCCTTCCGATTCCTATATTAAGTGAAATACCTATTATCGGGCCTATCTTTTTTAACCATTCCATCCTTGTGTACTTTGCCTATCTTCTGGTGCCGGTAACAGCGGTTTTCTTAAATAAGACAAAGGCCGGACTGAACTTCAAGGCTGTGGGTGAATATCCTAAAGCAGCAGAGACACTGGGAATCAATGTAATTCGTCAGAAATATCTGGCAAGTATTGTGTGCGGCGCACTGGCCGGTATCGGCGGTGCATATCTGACCATCTGCTATACCAGTACCTATTCAGAAGGTGTTGTGGCAGGTCGTGGATTTATCGCCCTTTCCGCAGTTATTTTTGGACGCTGGATGCCAAGCGGTGTGCTGATGGCATGTCTGTTATTCGGATTCTGCGATGCCATTCAGATTCGTCTTCAGCTTCTGATGCCGGGAACTCCTTATCAGTTCATGCAGATGATTCCATATCTCTGTACCCTGTTTGCCCTGGCAATCTTTGGTCTGAAAAAAGGCGGCGGTGGTCCAAAAGCAAATGGACAGCCTTATTTACGTGAAGAGAGATAACACAGAAGCTTCTGTGTAAAAAAATAAACAAAATCAAGGAGGATTCCAAAATGAAAAAAAGAACAATCTCTGTAGTGCTTTCTATGGCAATGATCGCAGGTGCGGTCACAGTCCCCAGTGTGAGCGTAGCAGCTGAGGCTGAGTACAAGGTAGCAATGGTAGTAGGTTCCCCAATCTCTGACGGTGGATTTATTTCCGGATGTTATCAGGGTATGGTGGATGCAGCAGAGGAAATGGGCTGGGAAACAACCTATACAGACAATGTACCGGTTTCTGACTTTGCAACCGTAATGTCTGATTACGCAGATCTGGAGTATGATATGATCTTCTTACCAGGAAATGAATACTCTGATGCCGTGGCACAGGTTTCCGAAGAATATCCGGATACTTATTTCTGCCTGTTAAACGGTGCCATCGAATCTGATAACGTAATGTCTGTAATGCCAGACGCCCTTCAGATTGGATACCTGGCAGGCGCATTGGCAGGTCTTCTTACAGAAACCAACAACATTGGCTTTATCGGCGGTATGGAAATCGACACCACCAAGTCTAAACTGGAAGGCTTTGAGGCTGGCGCAAAGGCAGTCAATCCAGATGTTAATGTAAGCTCTGCTTACGCAGGTTCTTATGATGACGTTGCAAAAGGAAAAGAAATCGCTTCTTCCATGATTGCAACTTATGACGTAGACGTAATGTTTGGTGATGCCAGTGCAGTAGACGCAGGCGCAAGAGAGGCTCTTGCAGAGCATGAAAAGAAATATTCCATCGCTCAGCCTGGTGACTTCGGTGCAGCAGATGACAAGGTAATCGCAAGTTCTGTTGTAACAGACAATGCAGCTCTTGTAAAAACCTGTATGGAAGCTGTAGAAGCAGGAGAATTCGGAAACAAGACAGTACACGGAAACGTAGCAGACGGATGCTTAAGCGTTGGTACATTCAGCGATGTGATCGTAACACCGGAAATCAAAGAACAGTATCTGGAATGTGTAGAAAAGATTAAAGAAGGAACTTTTATTGAAGAAAAATAAAAGAAACTTTTTCTCCCCCATGGCCACGGCTGTGGGGGATTTCCCTTTTTCGGAATCTCTTGATTATTTCAGGAAGAACTATTAAAATAAAGGAAATCTGTAAAGTAAGGATAAAAAGTAAGATGGCAAAACAATTAGATTTAACAAAAGGACCCATTCTAAAAACTCTGGCACATCTGGCGCTTCCTATTATGGCGTCTTCTTTTTTGGCCACAGCATACAATATCACAGATATGGCATGGATTGGAATGCTGGGTTCCAAGGCAGTGGCTGGCGTAGGAGTGGGCGGTATGTACGTCTGGCTTTCTCAGGGACTGGTGTCGCTGGCAAGAATGGGGGGACAGGTACAGGTAGCTCAGGCATGTGGAAGAGGAGAGCGTAAGGAGGCCGGGAAGTATGCGGCGTCCGCTTTGCAGCTTACCTGTGTATTTGGGTTTCTGTTTGCATTGGTATGTCTGGTGTTTACCAAACCGTTGATTCACTTTTTCCAGTTGAATGATGCAGTTACCTTTTCTTATGCAAATGATTATATGAAGATTACCTGTGGGCTGATTATTTTTTCCTATTTGAATATGACGCTTACCGGTTTGTTTACCGCTCAGGGAGACTCCAAAACTCCATTTAAGGCGAATCTGGCAGGGCTTGTCACCAATATGCTTCTGGACCCGGTGCTGATTCTCGGTATTGGACCTTTCCCAAGGATGGAGGTGGCAGGGGCTGCCATTGCTACGGTTTCCGCACAGATGCTGGTAATGCTGGTTATGGTTGTCAGTGTGATTCGCTCCGGGGAAGGAGTGAATGTGATAAGAGAAGCCAGTCTGTTTTCTCTGGCTTCCAAAGAGCATTATGCGGGAATCTGCCGAATCGGAGTGCCTACTGCGCTGCAGGGAACACTGTACTGTGGGATTTCCATGGTTCTTACCAGAATGGTATCTGTTTTTGGACCGGGAGCAGTGGCGACACAGCGCGTGGGAGGTCAGATTGAATCCATTTCCTGGAATACGGCGGATGGATTTGCAGCAGCCTTAAATGCATTTGTGGGACAGAATTATGGAGCTGGTAAAAATGACAGGATTCGGAAAGGATATCAGGTTTCTTTAAAGATTCTGGTTATCTGGGGAATCCTTGTAACAGCGGTATTTGTAATTTTCCCAAGACCTATTGCGGGATTGTTCTTCTACGAAAAGGATGTTATTGAGATTGCTGTGGATTATCTCGTTGTCATTGGAATCGGGGAGGCGTTTATGTGCGTGGAACTGATGACCATTGGCGCGTTATCCGGTCTTGGAAAAACAAAGCTGTGCAGTGTGATCAGTATTATTTTGACAGGGGCAAGAATTCCTCTGGCAATGCTTCTCACCAGAACCGGACTTGGATTAAATGGAATCTGGTGGGCATTATCCATTACGTCCATTGTAAAAGGCCTGGTTTTCCATGGGGTCTTTCAGAAGATTGGACGCAAATTAGATTAATATTGGGATGGAAGGCATTTTACAACAATAAGGAGAAAGAACATGACAAAAGAGGAACTGGCTCTGGAAGTGATCCAGAGATTAAAAGAAGAATACCCGGATGCGGGATGTACCCTGGACTATGATCAGGCATGGAAGCTTCTGGTCAGTGTCCGTCTGGCGGCTCAGTGTACCGATGCCAGAGTAAATGTGGTGGTAGAAGAGTTGTACAGGAAATATCCAACAGTGGAAGCTCTTGCTGCGGCAGAGGTAGATGAAATTGAAGCAATTGTCCGTCCTTGCGGCCTTGGAAGAAGTAAGGCAAGAGATATCAGCGGATGTATGAAAATTTTACAGGAACAATATGGAGGAAATATTCCGGATAATTTCGATGCGCTTTTGAAACTCCCTGGTGTGGGGAGAAAAAGCGCCAACCTGATCATGGGAGATGTGTTTGGAAAACCAGCAATTGTTACGGACACCCACTGTATCCGTCTGACAAACCGTATTGGTCTGGTAGATGGAATCAAAGAGCCGAAAAAGGTGGAGATGGCACTCTGGAAAATCATTCCGCCGGAAGAAGGCAGTGATTTCTGTCATCGCCTTGTGTACCATGGAAGAGAGGTTTGTACGGCAAGGACAAAGCCTTACTGCGATAAATGCTGTCTGGCAGATATCTGTCAGAAAAACGGGGTCGATGCATAGAAGAACAGAAGAGAACGTCTGATAAAACAGGGGAAAGGGAGATAGGGAATGAAAATTCGGATGTACAACGTAGGCTACGGAGATTGTTTCTGCCTGCGGGATAAGAGAAAAAATCTGCTGGTGGATTTTGGGAGCAGTAATAATCGAATCGGAAAACAGACCAGAAGTGATGTGTTTGATGTGATTATTTCGGATTTGACTACCATAGAGGATAAGAACCTGCTTTTGACTCATTTTCATCTGGATCATCTGTCGGGACTTCTTTATCTTTTAAAGAAGAAAAACTGTGGCGTGGAATTTGGCTGCATTTATCTTCCGGATGTGTTTTCCAGACCAGAGATGAGCCGGACCCTGGCCCTTCTCCTTCTGGCCGATCTGATTCGGGATTCCTATCTTCCCAGCAGACAGGTGAGTCTGTTTACACTGGTAGAGGTGCTCCTGAAAAATCCGGCCAATATTGAATTGCTTTCCCGGGGCTCTATGTTTCAGGAAAAGTACCAGGCGCTTTGGCCGGATATGGATGTGATTGCCAAGGAAACCGATGAGGTGTTTCAGAAAATCGAGGCAGTTTATCAGGAAGAACTGGAGCTGGTAGTGGAATTTTCGGAAAAGCTCCGTCGGATCATCTGGGCTATGACCTCTGAGGGAAGGGCGCAAAGGGAGAAAAATACCCGGCCTCCGGTAAGCGAGCTGGAGCGTGACTTCAAAGAATTAAGAAGCACCGAAGAATTTCAGAGACTTTTGTCTCATATGCAGATGAAAAAGCTGGGACTGCGCCAGTTTAAAAGTAAAATCAGTATTGTATTTCAAAATCATAAAGATGGGGAGATTAATCGATTATTTACCGGAGATGTGCCAACGGAATATATGCGTATGATCGCAGAGAATTATGATGAGAAAATTTCTCTTTATGAGCATTACTGGTGCATTAAGGTGCCTCATCACGGAACCGATGGATATTATTTTGACTTTGCGCCTTATATGCCGGAAAATCTTCTGATTTCCAATGGGGGATATTATGCAGACGGTAAGAAAAAAGCGAAAGCTCTGCGAACCTCCGCCAGGTATGCCGGACTTTTTCAGATCCGGGATGCACATATGTACTGTTCCAATTGTGATTGCTGTGACGGATACAACAATGGCTGTTCCTGTAAGGAGGCCCATGTGATCGCGCCACGTTATTATTTTGATATTTAAGGATTTTGTCGGGAGGGGTGAGGCCCCTCCCGGACTAACGTAAAAAGGGTAACGATTTATGAAGAAGATATGAAGTATCAGGAAAGAAGCTCTTCCAGGTCCTCTGTGTCCTGAGGAGCTATTTTCTTGTCTGTTACTTTTCCATCTTTTATGCAGATGACAGTAGGAATGCTCATGATTCCAAATTTTTTGGCCAGTTCCGGCTCTTCATCAATGTTTACTTTTCCAATGCGGACATCTCCATTATCTGCTGCAAATTCTTCCAGAAGGGGATTTAAAACACGGCAGTGTACACACCAGGGTGCCCAGAAATCCACCAGTACTGGTTCTTGGGATGCAAGTACGTCCTGTTCAAAGGTATTGGTTTTGAAGCTCTCTATCATAATGATTTCTCCTCTCGATTTTTAAAAATTTCTTTTGTTTGTTCTTTATTATGTCCTGATTCTACCAGATTATTTTGCATAGTTCTGTAATAAAATCACATAAGTGGATAAAAAAGGTTAAAAAATATCTCTTCCAGGATTTTGGATTTCCATACCCGCGGAAGTATGATACAATAAATGAAGCAGAAAAGTATAATGGAGGAGAGAATTATGGCGATTCATGGAGTACACCATGTGGCATTGCTGGTCTCTGATTATGAGAAATCCAGAGAGTTTTATGTGGATAAGCTGGGTTTTCAGATTGTAAGAGAGAATTTCAGAGAGGAAAGACAGGATTATAAGCTGGATCTGGTTTTAGATGGCGTGGAACTGGAAATCTTTGCTCCTGCGAAGAAAGATCAGGAACATCAGGTTCATCCCCCTCGTCCCAATTTTCCGGAAGCGTATGGTTTGCGCCATCTGGCCTTTCGGGTGACCAATATTGAAAAAACAGCGGCAGAGCTGGCGGCGAAAGGGATTGAAATGGAACCTGTCCGGGTAGATGAATTTTCCGGTGGAAAGTTTACTTTTTTTAAGGACCCGGATGGACTGCCATTGGAATTGCATGAGTAGGATATTTCATAGCAAAAACCAGGGATGAAATTTGTTTTATGGAAAAACAGGTATTTCTTGACAAAGAAAAACAACTGGGATATAATCAAAAAAACATGTGATATCAATTTACAGAGTATCCATGCAAATAGAATCTGACCACCCATTTAGGGTTGAGGCCATGCGGACAGCCGGGTCAACTGCCGACAGACAGCCTGGAGCTGTCATATTGATTGAGTTAAAAGCTCAATTTTATAAGTTGGTTACTTTACAACCAGAGCGCGTATGCGCACATCAACTTGTAAAATGGTCAATAGGAGTAGTCAAGCAGATATTTGCTAAATAGACTCTGCAAATGAGCATGGTTCACATGAGATAGAGACGGATCAAAAGGATGGAAATAGGATTCTGGAAGAGTTGTCTGAATTTATTGTGAAGATTGTGAAAAGAACCTTACAGGCGATGTGCGAATGCACATCGCTTTTTTATTTATAAAGAAAAAGGAGAGGGCGGCATGAGTGAGAAATTAAAACTATACGGTTTTAATAACCTAACGAAATCATTAAGCTTTAATATCTATGATGTATGCTATGCAAAAACCGCCAGAGAGCAAAAAGATTATATTGCTTATATTGATGAACAGTACAATTCGACCCGTTTGATCAATATTTTAACCAATCTTACAGATATGATCGGAGCAAAGGTATTGAATATTTCCAGTCAGGACTATGATCCCCAAGGAGCTTCTGTGACTGTTTTGATCGCTGAAGAATCCATGGTTCCGGTGGGGGAGACACAGCTCGCACATTTGGATAAAAGCCATGTGACAGTACATACGTATCCGGAATATCATCCGGAAACCTGTCTGGCTACTTTTCGGGTAGATATTGATGTGGCTACTTGCGGCGAGATCACACCGCTGTCCACATTGGATTATCTCATAGGTTCTTTTGATTCTGATATTATCACTATGGATTATCGTGTGCGGGGGTTTACCAGAGATGTAAATGGGAAAAAACTGTTTTCCGATCATAATATTACCTCAATTCAGGATTTTATTGATAAACGGACTCTGCATCGTTATGATGCTGTGGATATCAATGTATATGAGGCAAATCTGTTTCATACAAAGATGATGTTGAAGGATATTGACTTGCAGAATTATTTATTTAATAAAGACGTATATGAACTGCTGCCCCAGGTGCGGCTGGAAATCATGAACAACCTACGAAAAGAAATGATTGAAATTTTCAGCGGGAGAAATATTTATCTCAGTTGAGAAGGCTCCAACTGCCATAAGTGGTGAATAGTAACAAATTCATCTCAGTGAAAGGTCAATTTCCGACTGAGATAAACGCTCCGCGCGTTCGATTTGAACAGATACAGGAGGAAAAAACATGTTGTCACAGGAGTGTGCCCCAATTTATGAGGCACTTCAGGAATTTGAAAAAAAGAGGGTAGTCCCTTTTGACGTACCCGGACATAAAAGAGGAAGAGGGAATCCGGAATTAGCCAGTCTTTTGGGAGAAAAATGTGTACAAATGGATGTAAATTCTATGAAACCTCTGGATAATCTTTGTCATCCAATCTCCGTCATCCGAGAGGCAGAGTGTCTGGCAGCAGAAGCCTTTGGCGCAGAACATGCTTTTTTAATGGTGGGAGGAACTACTTCGGCGGTTCAGGCAATGATTCTTTCCGTAGCAAAACGAGGAGAAAAGGTGATTCTTCCAAGAAATGTACACAGAAGTGTAATGGGAGCCATGGTTCTGGGCGGCGCCGTTCCGGTTTATGTAGATCCGGCCAGCGATGATACCTTAGGCATCCCTTTGGGCATGCGCCTTGAAGATGTAAAACGGGCGATTTTGGCAAATCCAGATGCCAAGGCGGTTCTGGTAAATAATCCTACCTATTATGGAATCTGCTCTGATATACGGGAAATTGTAAAGCTTGCCCATGAAAATGGTATGCTTTGTCTGGCTGACGAAGCCCACGGAACACATTTTTATTTTGAAAACAGTCTTCCCGTGTCAGCAATGGAGGCCGGCGCAGATCTGGCAGCAGTATCTATGCATAAATCTGGTGGAAGTCTGACTCAGAGTTCTCTGCTTCTGGCAGGATCAAATGTATCAGAAGGATATGTGCGTCAGATTATTAATCTAACGCAGACTACAAGCGGTTCTTATCTTTTGCTGTCAAGCCTGGATATATCCAGAAGAAACCTGGCTCTTCGGGGAAAAGAGTCCTTCCAGAAGGTCATACGGCTGGCGGAATATGCAAGAGAAGAGATCAATGCCATTGGAGGTTATCGCGCTTTTTCCAGAGAGTTGATCAATGGGGACAGTGTTTATGATTTTGATGTGACAAAGTTATCTGTGCACACTTTGGACATTGGACTTGCAGGGATTGAAGTCTATGATCTTCTTCGTGATGAATATGATATTCAGATTGAATTTGGAGATCTTGGAAATATCCTGGCATATCTTTCCATTGGTGACAGACCAAGAGAAATCGAACGTCTGGTAGGTGCGCTGGCAGAGATTGGCCGCAGATACAGAAAAGATAAAAAAGGGCTGATGCTCCAGGAGTACATGGAACCTCAGGTGGCGGCGTCTCCTCAGGAGGCCTTTTATGCGGATAAAATGATGCTTCCGTTAGAGCAGACAGAAGGAAGGATCTGCAGTGAATTTGTCATGTGCTATCCTCCCGGAATTCCGATCCTGGCGCCGGGAGAACGGATCACAAAACAGATATTGGATTATATCAAATATGCAAAAGCAAAGGGCTGCAGCATGACAGGACCAGAAGATCCGGATATCTGCAGATTGAATGTTTTGAAATGAAAGGAGGGCTTCAGATATGGAACTTTGGTTTTCGGAATCCCATACACCAAACGTAAAATTATCTATACGGGTAGATCGCCAGCTATACAGTGGAAAAAGTGAATTTCAACGCATCGATGTGTTTGAGTCGCCTGAGTTTGGACGATTTCTGGTTTTGGATGGCTATATGATGATGACAGAAAAAGACGAATTTATTTATCATGAAATGATTACCCATGTGCCTATGGCAGTACATCCAAAGGTAAAGGATGTTCTGGTTATTGGAGCTGGAGATGGCGGGGTGATTCGTGAGCTGACGCAGTACAATGAAATCGAACACATTGATATGGTAGAGATCGATGCCCTTGTGGTAGAGGTTTGTAAGAAATATCTTCCAAAAACAGCATGTCGATTGGACGATCCCCGTCTAACCGTTCATTATGAGGATGGACTTCGCTTTGTTCGTACAAAAAAAAGAGCCTACGATTTGATCATTGTGGATTCTACAGATCCCTTCGGTCCAGGAGAAGGGTTGTTCACAAGAGAATTTTATGGGAACTGCTATAAGGCGCTTCGTGAAGATGGAATTTTAGTCAATCAGCACGAAAGTCCATATTATTCAGAAGATGCCTTGGCATGTCAGAGAACACACAAAAACATTGTACAGTCTTTTCCAGTGAGTAAAGTGTATCAGGCGCATATTCCCACCTATCCTTCCGGCCATTGGCTATTCGGATTTGCCTCCAAAAAATATCATCCATTAAGGAACCTGGATGAGACTCGTTGGAATATGAGAGGTATTACAACCAGATATTACACGACTACTTTGCACAAAGGTGCATTTTATATCCCAGCTTATGTAGAGGAGCTTTTGAAAAATGTTGAATCAGAATATTAATACTTTTATGTCCTGCGATAAGAATATGGCAGAAGCGACGACGATTTTATTTGGCGCTCCTTTTGACTCTACTACATCCTATCGCCCGGGAACCCGATTTGCCAGTGCGGCGATTCGCCAGGAGTCTTATGGAATCGAAACGTATAGTCCTTACCAGGATAAGGATCTGGAAGATATCAAAGTCCTGGACACCGGTGATCTGGAGCTGTGTTTTGGAAGTTCAAAGAAGGCATTGGATCAGATTACTGAATATACCAAAGAAATACTGGATGCAAGAAAACGTCCCTTTATGATTGGTGGCGAGCACTTGGTAACCCTGGGTGCATTTCGAGCTGTACATGCTTTCTTTCCGGAAGTACAGATTCTTCATTTTGATGCCCATGCAGATCTGCGTCAGGAATATCTGGGAGTAGAACTTTCCCATGCCTGTGTTCTTCGCAGATGTTGGGAACTGACCGGAGATGATAAAATTCATCAGTTTGGTATTCGTTCTGGAGAACGGGAGGAATTTGACTGGGGAGCTTCTCATGTAAACACCAGAAGGTTTGATCTGGAAGGGTTAGAGAGAACGCTGGAGGCTTTAGGTGATACTCCAGTGTATTTCACTCTGGATTTGGATGTGCTGGACCCAAGCGTATTTCCAGGAACAGGAACGCCGGAGCCGGGAGGGATCGGCTTTGAGGAGTTGCGCCGCGCAGTGACACAGATATGCAGCCGCGCCAATGTTGTTGGCTGTGATGTAAACGAGCTGAGTCCCCATTATGATCAAAGCGGGGTATCTACGATCGTAGCCTGCAAGATAATCCGAGAAATGCTTCTTGCATTGGATTAGAGAAAGCTCATTCTGAAAAACCGGGAAAATCCCTTAGAGGATTAAATAGATAAATGAAAATAGCAGGAGGAAACAAATATGAGTAAAGTGTTAGTCATTGGCTGTGGTGGAGTAGCATCTGTTGCAATCCAGAAGTGCTGCCAGAACAGTGAGGTATTTACAGAACTTTGTATCGCAAGCCGTACCAAATCCAAATGTGACGAATTAAAAGAAAAGCTGGAAGGAACCACTTCTACAAAGATCACGACAGAGCAGGTAGATGCCGACTGCTTTGAGGAGCTGGTAGCGCTGATTCGCAAGGTGAATCCGGATCTGGTTATGAATATCGCTCTTCCATATCAGGATCTGACTATTATGGACGCGTGTCTGGAATGTGGTGTAAATTACATGGATACTGCAAACTATGAGCCGGAAGACATTACGGAACCAAAGTGGCGTGAAGCATATGACAAACGCTGTAAAGAAGAAGGATTTTCAGCATATTTTGATTATTCCTGGCAGTGGGCTTACAAAGAAAAATTTGAAAAAGCCGGTCTTACAGCACTTCTTGGTTCTGGATTCGACCCTGGTGTGACACAGGCATACTGCGCATATGCACAGAAGCATTTGTTTGATGAAATTAGGAGGATTGACATTCTGGATTGTAACGGAGGCGATCATGGATATCCATTTGCAACCAACTTTAACCCGGAAATCAACCTTCGTGAAGTTTCTGCGCCAGGTTCTTACTGGGAAAATGGACATTGGGTGGAAATTCCTGCTATGAGCATTAAGAGAGAATATGATTTTGACCAGGTTGGTAAAAAAGATATGTATCTGCTTCATCACGAGGAGATTGAATCTCTTGCAAAAACCATTCCTGGAGTGGAAAGAATCCGGTTCTTTATGACATTTGGACAGAGCTATCTGACTCATATGAATTGCCTGGAAAATGTAGGTCTGCTTTCCACAGAGCCCATTGATTTTGAAGGACAAAAGATTGTACCAATCCAGTTTTTAAAAGCGCTTCTTCCAGATCCTGCAAGCCTTGGACCTCGTACAGTTGGAAAGACAAATATCGGCTGTATTTTTACAGGTAAGAAAGACGGGGAAGAAAAAACAGCATATATTTATAATGTATGTGACCATCAGGAGTGCTATAAAGAGGTTGGTTCCCAGGCGATTTCCTATACCACAGGTGTTCCGGCAATGATCGGCGCCATGATGCTGGTAACTGGAAAATGGAACAAACCAGGGGTGTTTACAGTGGAAGAATTTGATCCCGATCCATACATGGAGGCTTTGAATAAATGGGGACTGCCATGGCAGATCAATGATAATCCGGAGCTGGTTGACTGATGAAAGGCGCAGAACCGTTTTCTACTCCATATTTTCTGGTGGATGAAAAGGATCTTCTACGCAACCTGGAAATTTTGAAAAGAGTTTCCGATGAAACCGGGTGTAAGATTCTCCTTGCACAAAAGGCTTTTTCGATGTTTTATGCGTATCCGCTTTTGCGAAAATATCTGGCAGGAACCACAGCCAGTGGCTTGTATGAAGCACGTCTGGGTTATGAAGAGTTTGGAGGGGAGACGCATGTGTTCTCTCCGGCTTACCGGGAGGAAGAGTTTGAAGAATTGCTGACTTATGCAGATGATCTTGTCTTTAATTCCGTACTCCAGGTGGAAAAATTTGGCGTACGGGCAAAGAAGGCAGGAAAGTCTATTGGACTTCGCGTGAATCCGGAATGTTCTACGCAGGAGAGCCATGCCATTTATGATCCCTGTGCACCAGGCTCCCGTCTGGGAACCACCCTTGCTCAGTTTAAGGAAAAGATTCTTCCTATGCTGGACGGATTTCATTTCCATACACTCTGTGAACAAAATTCTGATGACCTGGAAACTACGGTAAAGGTCTTTGAAGAAAAATTTGGAGCATATCTCAAAGGAATGAAATGGCTGAATCTTGGCGGAGGACATCATATTACCAGAAAGGATTATGATGTGGAGCGTTTGATCCGGATTATTCGTTATCTGAAGGAAACCTATGGGATACAAATATATCTGGAACCAGGGGAAGCAGTGGTATTAAATGCAGGATATCTGGTATCTGGTGTAATGGAAGTTGTCCAAAATGGAATACAGATCGCAATTTTAGATACATCTGCAGCATGTCATATGCCGGATGTTCTGGAAATGCCCTATCGTCCGCCTGTGAGATGTGCAGGAGAACCGGGAGAAAAGGCATATACCTACCGGCTTGGAGGACCGACCTGCCTGGCTGGAGATGTGATCGGAGATTATTCTTTTGAAAAACCATTGGAAGAGGGTTCCCAGGTGGTGTTTGAAGATATGGCATTGTATACCATGGTAAAAACAAACACCTTTAATGGAATGAAACTTCCGGATCTGGTATACAGGGATAAAGAAGGAATCTGTAGTCTGGTACGTTCCTTTGGCTATGAGGATTTTAAAAACAGATTGTCGTAAAAAAATGCTTCACTGGTACAGAAGTATGGTACAATAGGGTATCATAAAAGAATTATGGAGGAGAAGAAATGAAACGTCTATTAGTAGTAGTGGACATGCAGAAGGATTTTATTGACGGAAGTCTTGGAACAAAAGAGGCTGTAGAAATTGTGCCGGGAGTAAAAGAAAAAGTCGAAGAATATCAGGCAGCAGGAGATACCGTGGTTTTCACACTGGACACCCATGGGGAAAATTATCTGGAAACACAGGAAGGAAAGAATCTTCCCGTGGTTCACTGTATCAAGGGCACAAAAGGCTGGGAACTGGACGCAAGCCTTTCCGGATACGAAGGAAAACGTTTTGAAAAAGTGACCTTTGGAAGTATGGAGCTGGCACATTGGGTGGCAAGAGAAAAGTTTGATTCCATTGAATTAATTGGATTATGTACAGATATCTGTGTGATTTCCAATGCACTCCTGATCAAAGCAGCTCTTCCGGAATCTGAAATTCTGGTGGATGCTTCCTGCTGTGCGGGGGTAACGCCTCAAAGTCACGAAAATGCTCTGGAAGCAATGAAGATGTGCCAGATTCATATCAAATAATAAAAACTTCAAAATTCCTCTTGACTTTGACGCAGCGTAAACCTGTATGCTCTTTTTACAGAGACAGAAGAAGTGGAGGAGAGCCATGGAATATGGAATTAGACAGTTATCAGAATTGGCAGGAGTCAGTGCACGGACACTGCGGTACTATGATGAGATCGGGTTATTGAAACCTCTTTATACCACAGAGGCGGGATATCGGTTCTACGGAGAACAGGAAGTCATGCTGTTACAGCAGATTTTGTTTTATCGGGAACGGGGCTTTGGCCTGGGAGAGATTACCCGGATTATTTATCATAAAGATTTTGATATACAGCATGCTCTTCAGGAACATCTTCAGGATCTGGAGGAACAAAAAGTGAAGCTTGAACGTATGATTGATACGGTCAGGAAAACAATTTCATCCATGAAAGGAGAAACAGAAATGAGCGCTGAAGAAAAATTTGAGGTATTTAAGAAAAATGTAGTAAAAGAACAGGAAGAACGTTATGGTGCAGAAGCCCGCAGAAGGTATGGAGATGAGCAGGTAGATGCATCGCAGAAAAAAGTGCTTGATATGACAGAAGCGGATTACCAGCGCTTTGTAAATCTGGGCAATGAAATCCTGGAGCAGTTAAAAGAGGCTGTGCAGGCCGGAGAAGATCCCAAAGGAGAAAAGGGAAGAAGGATCATGCTTCTTCACAAGGAATGGCTGGGCTTTACCTGGAAAGCATATACAGAAAACGCACACAAAGGGTTGGTGAATATGTATGTACAGGACCCGCGTTTCACGCAGTATTACGACCGGGAAGTAACAGGCTGCGCAGAATTTTTAAGGAAAGCAGTGGAATATTGGATTTCCGTAGAACGTTAGAATAAACAGATGACAGGAGAACCTGTGTTTTTGTAGTGAAGTGATGAAAGGGGAAGGCAGAAGTGACAATGGAATTTCAGACTGCCTGCAAGGCATTTGAGAAGTATTTGGATGAATATGACAGAGAGGATGATAAAATTCGTCTGAAGATTTTGCATACTTATGAGGTGGTAAAATGTGCAGAACAAATTGCAACGGATATGGGACTTTCCAGGGAAGATGTGGAGCTGGCAAAAATCATTG
The DNA here is from genome assembly GCA_937900135.1 of uncultured Blautia sp. GTDB lineage: Bacteria > Bacillota > Clostridia > Lachnospirales > Lachnospiraceae > Blautia_A. The sequence goes on from CALCDJ010000087.1 coordinate 36,100, forward strand.
GTCTGCTCCATGATATTGGAAGATTTGAGCAGATCCGGCGGTATGACAGTTTTCAGTTTACCACCATGGATCATGCCAGATATGGAGCCGGTCTTTTGTTTGGGAAGAAGGGAATGATCCGTCAGTTTCTTCCAGAGGATTCTTTCGACGCCATCATAGAAAAAGCCATTGAAAAGCACAGCGATTTTGCATTAGAAGGGATTGAAGACCCAAGGACGCTGCTCCATGCCAGGCTGATCCGGGATGCAGACAAGCTGGATAACTGCCGGGTAAAAATAGAAGAATCCATACAGACACTTCTTGGAGTGACAGAGGAAGAGGCGGGAAAAGGGCTGATTTCTCCAAAAGTATGGCAAAGCTGTCTGGAGCGAAAATCGATTCTTTTATCAGATCGGGTAACGAAGGTAGATTATTGGGTTTCCTATGTAGCTCAGTTTTTTGATGTGAATTTCCCGGAAACCTGTGCCATTATTTTAAAAGAAAATTATCTTCCTTTGATGGTTCATCGCCTTACCTATGAGGAAAAAGAAACCACTGAAAAAATGGAACAACTACTTCTGAATTGTCAGTTGTTTCTGGAAGAAAAGCTTTCACAAAAACAATAAACAGAAGGCAGGTGGAAGGGTGAAAGAAATTGCAGATTTGCATATTCATTCCAGATATTCTCGTGCCACCAGTAAACAGGGAACACCGGAATATCTGGATCTTTGGGCAAGAAAGAAGGGGATTTCTCTTTTGGGAACCGGGGATTTTACCCATCCTGCATGGAGAGAAGAGCTGAAAGAAAAGCTCATTCCAGCGGAACAGGGGCTATATCGTCTGAAGGAAGGAACTGTTCTGGAACAGAGCAGAAGCTATGGAGAAAAAGCTCCACGTTTTGTATTATCCGGAGAAATCAGTTCCATTTATAAGAAAAACGGAAAGGTGAGAAAGGTGCACAACCTGATTCTTCTTTCGGGTATGGAGGCAGCGGACAGGCTTTCCGAAAAGCTGGAAACCATAGGAAATATCCGTTCAGATGGACGTCCGATTCTGGGACTGGATTGTCGCGATCTTCTGGAAATTATGCTGGATATCTGCCCGGAGGGAATTTTGGTTCCTGCGCATATCTGGACGCCTCATTTCTCAATGTTCGGGGCATTTTCTGGCTTTGATACCATGGAAGAATGTTTTGAAGATCTCACGCCTTATGTGCATGCAGTGGAAACAGGTCTGTCCTCAGATCCTCCTATGAACTGGCGGTTGTCGGCACTGGACCGCGTACAGCTGATTTCCAATTCCGATGCACATTCTCCGGCGAAGCTGGGAAGAGAGGCCAATCTTCTGGAAATTGACCAAAGTTATCAGGGACTTTTCGATGCCATTCAGAAGGGACAGGGCTTACAGGGCACCATTGAATTTTTTCCAGAAGAAGGAAAGTATCATTTTGACGGGCACAGGAAGTGCCATCTCTGCGTAAGCCCAAAAGAGGCGGAGGCTTACGGAGGAATCTGCCCTGTCTGTGGCAAAAAGCTAACCCTTGGAGTGGATCACAGGGTGATGCAGCTTTCCAATCGGGAGGAAGGACAGGAAAGAGAAAACAAAAAACCTTTTGAACGTCTGGTTCCTTTGCCAGAGGTACTTGCTGCCTCTATGGGAAGAACTGTAGCCAGCAAAAAAGTACAGGAGAAATATGAAAATATGCTGGGAACTCTTGGGACAGAATTTGAGATTCTAAGAGAGATACCTCTGGAGGATATTCAGCGACAGGAGGGAAATCTGATTGCAGAAGGAATCAGAAGAATGCGGTCAGGAGAGGTGAAATGGGAACCAGGCTTCGATGGAGAATATGGTAAGCTTTGCCTTTTTCATCCGGAAGAAATATCCTGTGCCAGGACAAAAGGGATTTGATATTGGAGGAGAAAAATGGCAGTAAAAATCGGGATTATTTCAGATACACATGGTCTTATGCGTCCCCAGGTACTGGAAATATTAAAGACTTGCGACTATATTCTGCATGGGGGAGATATCAACAAAGAAGAAATTCTGGATATGATCCGTCCCCTGGCTTCAATTTATGTAGTAAGAGGAAATAACGACAAAGAATGGGCAGAAGGGCTTTCCAAATCCCTCCGGTTTCGCATTGAAGGTGTGGAATTTTTTATGGTACACAACAAAAAAGATGTGGACTGGGAACTGGGGAATGCCCAGGTGGTAATCTTCGGTCATACCCATAAATATTTTGAAAAAATCATAGATGGAAGGCTGTGGCTGAACCCGGGAAGCTGTGGCAGAAGGCGCTTTGACCAGGAGATTACCATGGCAGTTATGACTGTAGAAAATGGAAGCTATCAGGTGGAAAAAATACAGATTGAGCCATGAAGAACGCTTGACAAGGAAGGGGCAGAAGCCTATAATTTAATCTCGTTAAGTGGTACCAAACAAGGAGACCACAGGAGGCAAAAAGATGAAGTATGTAAGACAATTTCTGATTATTCTGCTGATATCATTTCTGGGAGAGGTACTTTATGAGGTTTTGCCCCTTCCGATTCCTGCCAGTGTGTATGGACTGGTTCTTATGCTGACTGCATTGGGAACCGGTATTTTGAAGGTTGGTCAGGTAAGGGAGGCCTCTGCGCTTTTGATTGAAGCCATGCCTGTTATGTTTATCCCTGCCGGTGTAGGACTTATGACTTCCTGGAACACCTTAAAACCGGTGTTTTTTCCGGTTATAGTGATTACCGTATTGACCACAGTGATTGTTATGGTGATTACCGGACGGGTGACGCAGGCAGTGATCAAGAGGGACAGAAAGGAGCAAAACCATGATTGAATTTCTGGAAAATTCTGTGTTCTGGGGCGCAGCAATCAGCCTTCTTGCGTATGAATTTGGACTTTTATTGAAGAAAAAATTCAAAATGGCAATTTTTAATCCTCTTTTAATGGCAATTTTTTGTGTGATTGGTATTCTTGCCGTTCTGGGAGTAGATTACCAAAAATACAATGAAGGAGGAAAATATTTAAGTTATCTCCTTACACCAGCTACAGTATGCCTTGCGGTTCCCCTGTATGAGCAGCTGTCTCTTTTAAAAAAGAATCTGAAAGCCGTTGCAGCCGGGATTATCTCCGGTGTGCTGGCAAGTCTTGTGAGCGTTTTTCTTCTGGCAAAGATGTTTCAGCTTTCCCATGAACAATATGTAACCCTTCTTCCCAAATCCATTACCACGGCCATTGGCATGGGAGTTTCCGAAGAACTTGGAGGGATTGTCACGATTACTGTGGCGGTGATTATTATTACCGGTGTTCTTGGAAACATGATTGGAGAACTGGTATGTAAAATTTTTCGTATTCAGGACCCCATTGCAAAGGGCCTGGCTCTTGGTACCTCAGCCCACGCCATTGGTACGGCAAAGGCCATGGAACTGGGAGAGGTGGAAGGCGCTATGAGCAGTCTTGCGATTGCAGTTGCCGGACTTTTGACGGTGATTGCGGCATCTGTATTTGCCGGATTTATGTAAACTGCTTCTGGATTTATATGGGGATGCTTATGCAGCGTTGTAATAAAAGAATGAGATCTTACACCTTTCAAATGGTATTGTATCTGAAATAGATAAAAATATGGTTTGAAAGGTGTATTTTTTTGTTGGTTTTCAACAAAAAAGAACAAAAGTTCGATAAAGAAATCTGGTTCCGTTCTATTGGACATTTAATATGCTATAATACACAAAACAAAGGGAAAACAAAAAGATGTTCGGAAAATATGTTCATATGAAATAGGAGGGTACCAAGATGTGGAGTGGAGAGAACAGAACAGACAATAAGAAAATTATAGCCATTGCAGAGGCCGGATATACGGAAATTTCCAGAAGAGAGGAGAAAGGAAGGAAGCTATCCTCATTTATGGCGATGGTTCTCGGTGCAGCCGTGACCCTTGAGATCATAATTGCAGGGGCTATGATGCTGAATATTGATTTTCACGGAGTAGACGGGATTGCCCTTGGCTTTGTGTTTATGGTATTATACTTTGGAGTAGTTGCTGTTTTAACAGATAAATAAAGGAGAAAGTTCGATGCCCAGGTCACGTAACCAGAAAACCAAAATTCTACATATCATGAAGTTTTTTCTTGAACGAACCGATGAGAATCATCCGGCAAAAGGACAGGATATTCTTACATATATGGAGAACTGCGGGATTCCGGTGGAGAGAAAGACTATTTACAGTGATATAGAAACCCTTCAGTCTTTTGGCATGGATATTGTAAGCCGCAGAGGCAAGGAAGGTGGCTATTATCTGAATAGCCGTACATTTGAGCTTGCAGAACTGCAGCTTCTTGTGGATGCGGTACAGTCCAGCAAGTTTATGACTCTGAGCAAGTCCAGGAAACTAATCCAGAAGCTGGAAAGCCTTACCAGTGTTCACAATGCCAGACGGCTTCAGAGGCAGGTATATATACAGAACCGTGTCAAGAATATGAATGAGGATATTTACAGCAATATTGACAAAATCCATCAGGCGATTGCTGATAATCAGCAGATCAGCTTTCAGTATTTTGAGTGGACGGTGAGAAAGACGATTCTTCTTCGGAAAAACGGAGAGCGTTATCAGGTCAGCCCATGGGCGCTGATCTGGAAGGATGAGAATTATTATCTGATTGGGATGGACAGCCGAAGCGGTATTGTGAAGCATTATCGTGTGGATAAAATGCTGAACATGAGTCTGGAAGAAGAACCGCGAAGAGGGGAAGAGATCTTTCGGGAGACAGATGCAGCCAGTGTTGCCATTCGCTCTTTTGGAATGTTCGGGGGAAAGACGGAACCGGTGAAGCTGATGTTTGAGAGCCATCTGATTGGCGTGGTACTGGATCGTTTTGGCAGAGAAATCCAGGTGATTCCCAGGGGAGAAGAGTATTTTACCGTTACGGTTCCTGTGAATATCAGTCCTCAGTTTTTCGGCTGGCTGGCTGGTTTTGGAGCAGAAGCTGAAATTCTGGAACCTTCCCGTGTTCGGAAGGAATATTGCCGTTTTTTGAAAAAAGCGCTGGAGAAATACAGCAGAAAATAAAAACGGCAGACATAAAGTAAAGTATCATGTCAGGAGTGAACGGAAATGACAGTGAAAACAAGATTACTGCAATTATTGGAAGCCCATAAGGGAGAAACGCTGTCGGGAGAGAGTCTGGCAGCAGAACTTCAATGTACAAGGGCTGCAATCTGGAAGGCAGTGAAGGCTCTGCGGGAGGAAGGTTATGTGATTACAGCCGGAACCAACAGGGGGTATATGCTGTCCAGAGAAAGCAGTCCTTTGTCCCTGGAAGGGATCCGGGCGCATCTGGAGCTCCCGGATGTCTATATGAAATTTTATGAGGAACTGGAATCCACCAATCAGACGGCCAAGGAGGCGGTGGTTGCCAGAGCGGCAGGGCATGGAAGCTTTGTGCTGGCCAGGACGCAGACAGCAGGAAGAGGAAGACGGGGAAGAGAATTTTATTCTCCGAAGGATGCCGGCTTGTATTTAAGCGTAATCCTGAAGCCGAAAGAGAAACTTCGGGACAGTCTTTTGCTTACTACGGCAGCGGCGACAGCTGTATACAGGGCTGTGAGAGAAGTGTGTGAAGAAGAACTTTCCATAAAATGGGTCAATGACCTCTACTGTCGTGGGAAGAAGGTGTGCGGCATCCTTACAGAAGCGATCACAGATTTTGAAAGCGGTGATATTGAGGCTGCGATTGTGGGAATCGGATTGAATCTTTACGAGGAACCGGGAGGCTATCCCAGGGAACTGTCCCAGGTGGCTGGAGGAATTTTTGAAGATCGTCAGGCAGCGGAACGTATAGATTTGAATTGTCTGGTAGCAGCGGTGATCAATGCACTTCTGGAGGAAACAGGAAATCTGCACCTTTCAGAAATTTATGTTGCGCATAATCTGATTCCAGGCAGGCGGATCACCATTACAGATGGCACACACAGTCGTACAGCGCAGGCGCTTTCCATTTATGAAGATGGAAGACTGGAGGTACAGGAGGAAGATGGAAGTATTTCGCTCTTATCTTATGGGGAAGTCTCTGTTCTTCCGTTTTCGTATTAGAAATATGTAATATAAGAATTACAATATAAAAAAAAGGTGTGTTAAGCTATATACATGAAACAGAAAGACATCTGTGGGAGAGAATCTTTGAAGGAGAGATTCTCACAGATGGATGGGACTTAAGGTTCCAGGATATGAGGAGGAATGTGTATGAAGAAGCTGAAAACATACTTTGCAGGAATTTTAGCAGGAATTCTGTTGTTTTCCTCTGCAGGTACGGCAATGGCAGAACCTGCGGCAAAGACAAAGAATCCCTCTATGATGACTTTGGAGACCAATCGTACCTACCAACAGTTTGATATAACCGGAGACGGGAAGGCAGATCGGATTTCTTTTAAATTAAAACCCACATACAGCGGTCTGGTACCCAGGCAGGGCTATCTGAAGGTTTATGTCAATGAAAAGACAGCTCTCACCCTGAAGGATCGTTATTATCAGGGAGATTACACCGGGAAATATGATGTGAAGCTTTGTACTGTTAATCCGGAGGATATTTTTCTGTTTGTCCGGGCAATAAGCTGTACAGATCATTGTAATTTTGCAAGATTATATCGCTATAAGAACGGGAAACTACAGCAGATGCTGGATCTGAAAAAAATTTATAAAAAAATATTCCTCTATCGGGAATCTATGGATGTGAAAGAGGTTACAGACAGGGGAATCGTATTTCGATGGTATGGACAGGCAGGCGCTGTTGGCGCGTTGAACTGGACAACTACTATGGCATGGAATGGTTACAAATTTTATCGTCCAAGCAAAACCTGCAGAGTGACAGAGGAAGACCGGAATCGTTCCTGGACAGCAGAGAGAACCTTTTCCGTGTATAAGACGGCAGCTCTGAAAACAAAAGTATTTTTTGTAAAGGCAGGAGATAAGGTAAAGATTACTCATGTTTATAACAATTCCAAACGTCTTTTTGTTCGTGTTGTGAATAAGAAAGGACAGGCGGGCTGGGTTCCCTGCCCAAATGAATACAGCAAATATTTTAAAGAAGCAGTTTATGTAGGATAGAAATTCAGGGAAACTCTGAGTTTTCATAAAAAAAGTCCGGGGCCATTATGGTCACGGACTTTTTGCAATAGGATTTCTTTTAAAGTGTTTCCTGAGAAGACGGAGTGTCATCTGCCGGGGGATCAAGGATAGGATCTTCGATGGAAGTTTCTGTCTGGCTGTTCTCTGAAATCGGGGAAAGGGGTTCTGTGATTGTTGGCGCTTTTTCTTCTGCCGGGGAAACTTCCTGCTGATAAGGACGATAAGGTTCCCAGTAATGAGCCTCTTCCTTGGGTTCTTCCTTCATGATACGCTGTTTTTTGTCGGAAAGGATATAAAATCCGGCAAGGATAATTGCTACAGCAAGGATGATCTGAGGAAGCTGATAGCTGATGCTCTGGATCAGATTTCCAAGTCTTCCAGGGAAGAACCAGTACAGAATGTCTGCAAAGTTGTTGCACAGAATGGAAATACCAAAAACAATCAGGATTACAGACACAAGCATACGGTATTTTCGGATAAAGGTATCCATATCTCCGAAAAGTTGATCCAGATGAAGGACATATTTGTCTTCTACGGAATAAAATTCCTCTTCGCTAAGGGATTTCAGATTGTGTACATTGAAAAAGCTATAGAACCAGAGGATAGGAAGAAACATGATGATCCAGCTCATCCCGGTTCCTGCGCTTAATGCAATAACGGACCAGAAAATGGTCATAATGCTGATTCCCTGTTTTTGAAATCCCATATACATTTCTCCAGCTCCTGGAATCAGAGAGAAGAGAAATAGCCAAAAGCCTTTTTTTTGTTTTGTCATATTAATTTCCTCCATTTATGATTTTATTTGAAAAGTCCTGAAGATAGTCCGTAAACTTTCTGGAATGATGGGAAATCTGCATTCCAAGTTCCCGGGAAAATCGGTAAAGATTCTGATTGCGAGCCTCATAGGGTTCAGGCGCCGGGACGCTTTCCACTTTTATCTGGGCCTGACCGGGTACCTGAAAAGAGGAAAAGTCAATCTGATTGACGCAAAACAGAAGGAACAGAGCTGCAACTACACCGGTGGCTGTGCGAAGGGCGCAGTACAGAAGCTGCATTTTTCGTGAGGCAGAAGAAAATGCCCTGGCAGTTTTTACCTCAGGAGAAGCAGCTTTGGTAAGAATCTGTTCTTTTAAACAGCAAGGAGTGGGAACGGTTTCCTGTTCCATAAATTGTTCCAGACAAAAATCGCATTGGTCAATATGCTCTAAAAACTGGATCATCTGATCCGTATCCATGGTCTGGTTCTGAAAAGAATCCAGAGAATCCCGTGAAAGATGCATCTAATCACTCCTCTCTTTTAACATTTTTTTCAACATGGCTTTCGCCCGGTAAAGCTGTGTCTGAACGGTTTTTGGATGCTTCTGTTGTCTGTGCGCGATCTCAGAGACAGAAAGGTCTTCACAAAAATGAGCTGTGGCTACTTCCATGTAAGGACTTTTTAATTGTTGGCAAAGCCATCGCACATGTCCCCGGGAGTCTTCCATGAGACAGGTTTCCTCAGGGGTAGAGGACTGATCCGGAAGTTGAGAAAAAAAAGTTTCCTCTGCGGGGATGGTACGCCGTCCGGCTGCTTTAAGAAAGTCCAGACATTTACGGACTGCAATCTTACTCAGCCAGGCTTTTTCGTAGGCGCCATCAAATCGGGATAGGTTCTTATATGCAGATAAAAACACCTCTTGGGTGAGATCTTCTGCATCAAAAGGGTTGCCGATGGACTTCAGGCAAATGGAATATATTAAATTCTGATACTGGTCTATTAAATATTCCAGATATTGTTCCCGTGAAATGTGATCAGCCCCCTTTCTATCCGTTCATCTATTATAACGCAGCAGGAGAAGAAAAGTCTTCAAAAATCTTCAAAAAGAAAAGAAATTTATTTTTCCTGCCCTGACTGGACTTGCATGGCAGGAAAAGTTGGAATATACTGAAAAAGTTAGAACATTTTTTTTATAAAGCAGAACAGAGACTCAATACAGGAGAGGAAAACATAAAATGACAGAAACGATCAGATTGTATTATGAAGATGTATATCAGAAGGTATTTCGCGCAGTGGTACAGGAATGCCGACAGAGCAAGGATGGGTTTGCCATTCTTCTTGATCAGAGCGCTTTTTATCCGGAAGGAGGAGGACAGCCTTGTGATCTGGGTATGTTAAATGAGATTCCCGTGTTGGACGTACAGGAAAAAGACGGAGAACTTCTTCATTATACGGAACAGCCGCTGGCCCCTGGAACAGAGGTAACGGGAAAGATTGAATGGGAAAGACGTTTCGATCTGACGCAGCAGCATTCAGGAGAACATATGGTAAGCGGCCTGGTGCATGAAGCATACGGCTACGACAATGTGGGCTTCCATATGGGAAGCGATGTGATCACCATTGATTTCAATGGAATTCTTACTATGGAACAATTACAGGAAATAGAAGAGAAGGTAAATGAAAAAATCTGGGAGAATACTTCCGTGGAAATTTTTTATCCTTCCAGGGATGAACTGGCGCAGCTGCCCTATCGCAGTAAAAAAGAACTTACTGGAAAGGTGCGCCTTGTACGTTTTCCCGGAGCAGATCTTTGCGCCTGCTGTGGGACTCATGTGACACATACTGGAGAAATCGGTATGGTAAAAATCCTTTCCGTAGAAAAATTCCGGGAAGGAGTACGGGTAGAAATGATCTGTGGAAAACGGGTTTCCCGTTATCTTTCCATGGTGGAACAGCAGAACCATCAGATTTCTGTGGCTCTTTCCGCGCGTCCGGATAAGACAGCGCAGGCAGTAGAGCGGCTGACGGAGGAGCTTTATCAGACCAGGGGACAGGTACATCTTCTGGAAGAGAAACTTTTTGATATGGAAGCAGAACGATGGAAAGATTGTAAGGATGTGCTTCTGTTTCAGGAAGGAATGGAGGCGGACAGTGTGCGGCGGCTTGCAGATGCCGTGATGCAGACCTGTAAAGGTTTCTGCGCTGTTTTCTCCAGAAATCAGGATCAGACATATAAATATGCCATAGGTCAGAAGGACGGAGATTTAAGAGCACTGGTAAAAGAAATGAATGCTGCGCTGAATGGACGGGGCGGAGGACGTCCGTTTTTTGTTCAGGGATCGGTCAAAGCCGACGAAAAGGACATTCGCGCATTTTGGGAAAAGAAAAAAACAGAGGTGTAAAACGTGTTTGGAGAATGTCATGCCCATATGATCATGGACGGTGTGAATTATAAAAAAGCAATAGGGCTTCACAAAGATGGAGTAAATGAGCAGGCGGTTCGGGCGCATCTGAAAGCATATCAGAAGGCTGGCGTCAGATTTGTACGGGATGGAGGAGATTTTGCAGGTGTTTCCAAACGTGCCAGGAAACTGGCGAGAGAATATGGAATCGATTATAGAACTCCTGTGTTTGCCATTCACAAAGAAGGGCATTACGGAAGCATTGTGGGCAAGAGTTTTCGGGATATGAAGGAATTTCATCAGAGAGTTTTAGAAGCCAAAAAAGAAGGGGCAGATTTTATCAAAATCATGACCACCGGACTTTTGGATTTTGAAAACCACGGACAGATTACCGGGACGCCCCTTCCTGCCTGTGAGGTAAAGGAAATGGTGCACATTGCCCATGAAGAGGGCTTTGCGGTGATGAGCCATACCAATGGCATTTATGGAGCCCGCGCAGCAATAGAAGCAGGGATAGACAGTCTGGAACATGGAAATTATATGGATGAAGAAACGGTGGAACTTCTGGCAGAGAGTCATACCGTATGGGTTCCCACTTTGGTCACGGTTCGGAATCTTCTTGGCTGCGGACGGTACCAGGATGAGGTACTTCGTCCAATTATTCAACAGGGAGAAGATACTCTTTGTTTGGCATACCGCAAAGGGGTAAAAATCGCGTTGGGAAGTGACGGCGGTGCATATCTGGTTCCCCATGGAAAAGGGATTGTGGATGAGTACCAGGCCTTTCTCAAGATTCTTGGAGATACTTTGGAAGTGAAGAACTGGCTCCAAAAAGGGGAGGAAGAAATTCAACGTCGCTTTCAGAGAAATTGATAATTACGAAATTTCATTGAAAAGGCAGAAAAACAAGGCAGGCGAGTACAAACAGAATGTACTCGTCTGCCTTTTATAAACGGGAGTATTCAGGCATCCTCGATTTTCAGACAGGTGTAAATATTGGAAGTCTGAGAAGTCAGAGGATTAAAGGTAATGCGGATGTTGGAGCCCACGGACAGACCGGCGGACAGATTAAGCCGGGCGTCTGAAGTATAGGCGGTAAGTACCGCATTATCATAAGTCTGGATGGTTACGGTGTTGGCTGTGGTGGCCAGAATGGTTCCGGTTACGGTAAAAGTCATATGACGGTCCGTCAGCTGCGCAGGATCTTCTCCAGTCACAGACAGGAGACGGATTCCATCCAGGGTACTTCCGTTAAACTCTCCGGTATAGGCAAGGGTAACACGGGAGCCTGGGGCTGTGCCTCCGATAAAATAACAGGGGATCGATGTGAGATTGACCGAAACCGGTTGGGGTATGCCATCGATGGAAAGGGTGAGGGCAGGGAGATGGATATCCTGGATCACACCACGCAGATACTTTTCTTTTTCTCTTTCTGGCTGCTGTGCGGCCTCCTCTGGCGTAGGTGTCGGGGTAGGCGCAGGAACCTGAAAGGGCTCAGTATCAGAGATACTTAAAACCTTCAGGTGGCTGGCATTAAGCACCTTGGGATCGTTGGAAGCATTTTCCGGGAATTTTCCCTTAAAGTGAAGGTAAACCCAGGCGCCAGCCTGAATGCCGTTCTGGTAATACTGCTTCGTTCCGGTAATGGGATATGTGGCAGTTTTCCCATTTTTGGATTTGATGGTAATGGTATTGGCAGTCAGACTCTGAATCTGCCCGTGGGCAGTCCGGTCCTTCAGCTTGTTTTTTTTATGGTATTCATCCACGACCTTCAGGGCATGGACAGTGCTGGTATCGGTATTGGAAAGCTGTCCTTCATAGATGATGTTGACCTCATCCCCTGTAATCATTCCATCTGCACATTCCAATGTGGCCTGAGAAACATCAAATACATAGGTTTGTTCGCCGGAAACAATGGTCAGGGTGCTTCCGTCAAAATCCATCAGCTTTCCGCGGATTTCATCCATATATACCCTCGCTGTATTTCCAACGGGTTCTTCTTCCTGGGGAACATCTCCAGTGGAAACAAAACGATCTACAATGGTTCCAAGGCTGCAGCCGGACATACCAAGAACAAAGCCAAGACAAAGGCTGCATGCAGCAAGCAGTTTTTTCATTTTTTCCTCCGGTAATACATATGGCACCGGATACCGGTTATTTGGGTTCCTCCCTTGAGCGGGGAGGTTTGGCAGTGAAATCAAAAATTTCTCTGTAAGCGTCCCATTCCTGACGGTCTTCTGCGATATTGGGCATCAGTCCCGTGCATTCTGTACAGGCATTGGTATCCAGATAATTGTCGTATGAAACATGATAAAAGTCTTCCTCGTGCTTTTTTTTCATGATGATCATGGCCTCCTTAAAAATGGCTTCCAGAGTTTATTATATGCGCAGAAAATCATAATATGCAGACTCAGAAAACTTTAGGGATATTATAACAAAAAAATATTGAAATTTCTATAAATTGTGCTATAATCGGGATGAATAAATAATAGCGAAGTAGGAATTTATACGTTAAGTGTTCATAGGCTGGGGAGTCGCCATGAAACGAAAAGCTCGCATACCACGAACTAGCAGCTTGCGATATATTTTCCGCACCCGTTGCTACATGTGAGAACATCTCATAATGTGGAGGGATTATTATTTATGGTAACTGCTCTAATTTAAAGTGATGCATCTTCTGCAGGGCAGAATGCACACCAAACATTATGGAGGTGTTTTTATTATGCAAAAAAATAAGTACAAAACCTATTGGAATGTAAAAACTCTTGTATTTATGGCGCTTCTTGTTGCCATGCATCTGGTACTGACAAGGGTACTGGTGGTTGAACTGGGAGCTTATCGTATCTCAGTGGGAAGTGTCTGCACCATTCTGGCTGGCCTGTGGATGGGACCGGCAGCCGGAGCTGCCTGTGGTCTGGCAGCAGACCTTCTGGGTTGTCTGATGAAGGGTTATGCTGTCAATCCGTTTATTACTGTGGCAGCAATTGCCTGGGGTGTAATCCCGGCGCTGTTCAAACCCATGTTTGCACAGAAATCCAAAAAAGGAAAAACCATTGGAATTTCCATTTCCATTTTCCTTACAGCTATCCTGAGTTCCCTGATTCTGACCACTGCAGGTCTTGTGCTCTTTATGGGCTATTCTTTCTGGGGCATTATCTGGGGAAGACTGGTACAGTTTGCAATTATGGTTCCGATTTACTGTGTACTCACCTGCCTGTTATATTTCAGTCCTTTGACCAGTATGGTAGTAGGTAATGTAACGCCAGCTGTTTTGGAAAAAAAGACAGTCTGAAGCAAATTTAAATAATTGATTCCCCAAAAGATATGGAGCACAGCTATTTTGGCTGTGCTTTATTTGTGGTGCGCGCCATGGGGAGCTCTGATTACTTAGTCAGGAAAGGAAAAGAATGGTATGCCCTTTATATGGCAGCCGGAAAAAAGCTGCCATAACAACAGTCTAACGGTTCTGGGGCTGTACCCGAAACCAGTAAGTGTAGAGATCTTTAAAACCAAGAGATTCATACAGGTAATGTGCCGGGTTTCCTGAAACGACCTGAAGATAGGCGTTTTGGGCGCCCTGCTGCATTCCGTATTCCAGAAGCCCTGTGCAGATTTGACGGGCATATCCTCTTTTTCGGTAATCCTCCCGTACATGAATAGCATAAATACCAATGTAATCCCGGTCCAGAATTCCAAGTCCGGTGGCAATAATTTTTCCATCTTTGCGGATGGAAGCACAGATGGTTTCCTTTGGAATGGCACGATACATGGAAGGAACGACGGTTCGATGAATGGGATTCACCGTTCCCTTCAGGGAAAACAGACTTTCAATCCATTCAGAGGGAATGGTATCTGAAAAAGATACCTGTTCATAGGGGGTATCCAGATTGGCTTCCTTAAGCTGTACTGTCATAACCTGAGTGGTGTGCTGGATTTCATAACCCCGGTTTTCCAGAACATAGTCAAAATCCTGGGAAACCAGGGGACTGATCTTAAAAATCGCAGGTGTTCCCAGACGTTGGTATTCATGTTCGCAGTAAGGAATTTTTTCGCACCAGGGAAGCATAGAGGCGCCAAATTGTTCCACGCTGTTGGTTCTGTGTGTATAAAAATAGGAAAAACGCAGAATCCATCCATCGTACAGTTCCATTTTGTGAGAAGGCCATGCGTTCAATGACATATCCTCAATTTTCTTGATTTTCTTTTCCATAATTTCACCTGTCTTTTCTCATAGTGCTTATAATTATACATAAAAAATGAAAATATGCAATATATATTCAAGAAAAATTCATCAATATCCTTTGGTACAAACGATCAGCCAGGAGTTCATGCCCATATCCGGTAAGATGAATGCCATCGGTTGTGATACAGGAAAGCCCGTGGGTATGCGAAGCTTCCATAAAAAAATCCTGCAAAGGCACATAAGGCAGGGTATATGTTTCAGAAAGCATACGGATTCCTTTCTGCATAATATTCAGAAGGGGAAACCAGTTCAGATATTCTGCCGGCTTTGAAAAAAGAAAAGGCTCTATCAGAATCAGCTTTGGAACATGAGCCAGAAGTTGTTTGAGGAGAATTTCATACTGCTGAAAAAAGGTCTCCATCATTTTTTCCTGCTGTTCTGGTGTGCGCCGGGTATTCATCATAAGTCCCATATCATTGATGCCAATAAGAAGGGTGATAAGATCTACGTTCAGCGGCAGATTTTCATTGGATACATAATTCAGAAGGCGTGTGATGGTGAAGCCATCTGTCCCTCTGTTATAAAATTGCCAGGAATAACCGTCCAAAGCGCTTAGACGATCCAGATCCCTTACATATCCTTCTCCTAAGGGCGGCGATGACAGAAGCCTGCCGCAATCGGTGATGCTGTCTCCAAGACAAAGAATTTTCATAATACCTCCCATAACTGTTTCTGCTTTTGTTTTACCATTGAAAAGAAGTATGGTCAAGAAAAAATAGAAAAAAGGGTCTGGACAAAACCAGAACGATGACATATAATAATCCTTACCAGAAATCTTCTGGTATTCTATCGTCAATTCAGACGAACGATCCCATTTTTACAAAAGAGTCATAAGAATAGCTGTATGTATGTGATTTCAACAGGGGGATACTGGGCGTTTATGCAGCTTTTCACAAGGAAACAAAGGAAAGCGGGTGATCCTATCATTTGGTATACCGGATTGCCGGTGGTGGTCGCTGCGGTGGCAGTGGTTATGGATTTAAGCCGCGCAAGGGTGGAGAATGGATGGATTCTGCTGTCCCTTGGAGCCGGTTTTCTTCTTCGGTGGCAGACGGAAGGGGCAAGGGGACTTGCAGATTATGGCGGCGGAGTGCTGCTCCCTTTGGTGCTGTTGCTTTGGCTGTTCTATTTTCGTATGCTGGGTCCCGGAGACATTAAGCTGTTCTGTGCATTAGGCGGCTTTATGGGAACCGATCAAATCTGGAAATGCATCCTGGTTTCTTTTGCGCTGGGTGCAGTCATATCTTTGGCAGTTCTGATTTCTTTAGGCGAGATCCGCCACAGAATCCAATATTTCAATGATTATATACGAGAATGTCTGTACACGGGAAAGATACGGCCCTACTACCGCAGAGGAATGGAACTGGAAAATATCCATTTTACAGTACCTGTGTTTTTAAGCGTTTTGTTATATGCGGGAGGTGTGTATTGAAGAAAAACATATTCGCGGTTTGCGATCTGGAGGTGGATTATGCCTGTAATTTTATGGGCTATCTGAACCAGAAGAAAAACATTCCTTTTGAGATCCAGGCATTTACCAGTACCGAAAGTCTCATTGCCTACGGAAAGAAAAATCATATTGAGCTGCTGTTGATTTCCGATAAGGCCATGTGCAGGGAAGTACGGGAACTGGATATTGGAAAAATCATTATTTTATCAGAGGGTGTACACCCTCCGGAACTGGATCAATATCCCAGTGTTTACAAATATCAGTCCTCCTCCGATGTCATCCGTGAAGTTATGGCATGCTATGGGGAAGAGAAGGCAGTTCTGCCGGTACAGTTTCCAGTATTGAAGAAGACGACGGAGATATTGGGAGTTTATTCTCCCCTTGGAAGATGCCTGAAAACTTCATTCGCACTTACTCTTGGACAGGTACTGGCAAGAGAACGGGCAGTCCTCTATCTGAACCTGGAGGAATATTCCGGCTTTGAGGAACTGTTTGGAAAAGGGTTTTCCCATAACTTAAGTGACCTTTTGTACTATGTACGTCAGGGAAATCAGAACCTGACATTAAAAATGAGCGGCATGATACAGACTGTAAATAACCTGGATTTTTTGCCGCCGGTAAAAGCTCCGGCGGATATTATCAGCACTCCCTGGAGTGATTGGGAGTTGTTGATTCAGGAGATTATACAGCATAGTCCCTATGAGATTCTGGTGCTGGATATTGGAAATGGGATCGAAGAACTGTTCCAGCTCCTGGATCTGTGTAAATGTGTGTACATGCCGGTGCTTTCGGATGTGATGTCTGTCAGTAAGATTGCTCAGTTTGAGAATCTTCTTCGGATCTGGGATTATCCCCAGGTTTTGGCCAAGACTGTGAAGATCAAACCGCCTTATCATACAGGCACCACATCTCCGGAAGCATATGTGGAACAGCTGGTGTGGAGTGAACTGGGAGATTATGTAAGGAATCTTCTGAGAAAGGATAAGGAATGAGCAGAAATATATTTCGACAACTGCGGCTTCTTCTGATGGAAAAGCTGGACTTGTCCAGAGAACTCACAGATGAAGAAATACTGGAGGTCATCGACGATCTGATTTTAAACCAGATACAGGATACCTGTGTGGCATTGAAGGAAAAGGTACAGCTTCGTCAGGAACTATTCTATTCTGTGCGAAAACTGGATGTTCTTCAGGAACTGATTGAAGATGAATCGGTGACAGAGATTATGGTAAATGGACCGGACTCTATCTTTATTGAGCGGGGTGGCCGTCTCACACAATGGAATAAGACTTTTACCTCCAGAGAAAAACTGGAGGATGTGATTCAGCAGATTGTAGGAAAATGTAATCGTGTGGTGAATGAATCCATGCCCATTGTAGATGCCAGACTGGATAATGGCGCACGTGTCAATGCAGTTGTCCGTCCAGTAGCTTTAAACGGACCCATTCTTACAATTCGCCGTTTCCCGGATGAACCGATTACCATGGATAAGCTGATCCGTCTTGGAAGTATTTCAAAGGAATGCGCAGAATTTCTGGCGAAGCTGGTAACTGCCCGATATTCCATGGTGATCGGCGGTGGTACAGGAAGCGGAAAAACAACTTTTCTCGGGGCTCTCTCCCAGTACATTCCCAAAGATGAACGTTTGATTACCATTGAAGATAATGCAGAATTGAAAATACAGGGAATTTCCAATCTGGTACGGCTGGAGGCCAAAATGGCAAATATGGAAGGCGCCATGTCCGTTAGTATCCGTGATTTGATTAAGACTGCATTGCGAATGCGGCCAGATCGAATTGTAGTGGGAGAAGTCCGGGGAGGAGAAGCGGTGGATATGCTTCAGGCATTGAATACCGGACATGAAGGCAGTTTAAGTACCGCTCATGCCAATTCCAGCAAGGATATGTTGAGCCGTCTGGAGATGATGACATTGATGGGAGTGGATCTGCCGCTGGAGGCCATTCGCAGGCAGATTGCTTCCGGTGTGGACATTCTGATCCATCTGGGAAGGATGCGGGATAAATCCAGGAAGGTACTGGAGATAACAGAGGTATGTGGTTTTGAAAACCATGAAATTATGACACAGCCGCTTTACCAGTGGAAGGAAGGAGAAGGTCTGGTGCAGGTTTCTCCTTTAATCCATAGGGAAAAGCTGGTGCGGGCGGGGGTTACAGTATGAAACAGAATTATCAGGAATACCATTTTACAAAAAAAGAGATTGGAAAATATACCATTCAGAGTCTGCTTCTGTGCGGGACAGTGGATTATCTTTTTTATCAGAATCCCTGGGGGATGCTGGCAGTAGTTCCTGTGGCAGTTTTGTTTCTTCGCTGGAAGAAGAAACAGCTGATCCGGGAACGGAAACGTGTATTGAATTACCAGTTTAAGGATGCGCTGAACGCGTTCAGTGTGGCAGTTCAGGCAGGCTATTCCATGGAAAATGCGGTGAAGGCCTGTGCAAGGGATCTGGAACGGCTTTACCCTAAGGAAGCTGATATTGTACAGGAATTTCGTTACATGGAAAGCCAACAAAGTGTCAGCGTTCCAGTGGAAGAACTGTTTCTGGATCTGGGGGAACGGTGCCAGATCGAGGACATAGAAAATTTTGCTGCTGTTTTTTATACCGCCAAGCGAACCGGAGGAGATATGAATCAGGTAATTCAAAAGGTATCTCGGATGTTGGGCGATAAGATAGAAGTAAAAAAAGAGATTGAAGCGACTCTGGCAGCTAAAAAATCAGAGCAGATGATCATGAGTCTGATGCCTGCAGGGATTATTTTGTATTTGCAGCTGACCTCACCGGGATTTCTAAGTGTGTTGTATGGAAATCCCTTTGGGATTTGCGCTATGACTATCTGCCTTGGGATTTATGCAGGAGCATATTGGATGGGAAGAAAAATTGTGGATATTGAGGTGTGAAATGGAAGAAAAAACAGGACAGGTATGGAAGATTAGGAGAGCTTATGTGGATACATGTGGTGATTTTTATTTTGATCTTTGGCAGCTGTGGGGCCTGGAAGACCGGGTGGCTTCCAATGGAAGGGCTTGGGGACGAAAAAGGACGCCGGATGTTTCTTATGGTCGCTTTGGCCGGGAACCTGCTTGGGATGGCCATTACGCTGCAGGGAAGTCAGGGGGCAGATTCCCATCAGGAGTATCGTTTGCCGAAGGAAGAAACAGGAGCCTACGAAAAGGAGTTTCTGGTTTCTGTGGATGGAAAAGACGCGGCTTCCATTTATGTGCAGATTCCGGAAAAAGAAACAGAAGAAGAGACGCAGGAGGAGCCGGTAAAGGAGCCGTCAAAGAAAGAAAAACAGGAAAAGGAATTAAAGGATGCCATTGCCCTGTATAACCAGGAACGGAACGATCCGGATTATTATTATCTTCCGGATTCTCTGGATGGCAGAACCCTGGAATGGAAACAGCCGAAAGATCGTTCAGGCGCTCTTCTGGCAAGCCTGAGTCTGTTTGCCGGACTGGTGCTTTTGGTAAAGAAGGCAAGAGAAGAGCAGGAGGCGCTGGTACGGCGGTCGGAACAGCTTTTTATGGATTATCCTGGTCTGGTAATGAAATTTACTCTTTTGGTGCAGGCAGGTATGACTGTGCGAAAAGCCTTTCAGAAAATAGGGACAGATTATCGAAGGAGGAATGGGGGGAAGGAGCGTTTTGCCTATGAAGAGGTTCTGACGGCCTGTTATGAGATGGACAGCGGGATATCCGAGATGGAGGCTTATCGGAGATTCGGAGAACGCTGTGGACAGATTCAATATAAGACGCTCGCCACCCTTCTCATCCAGAATCTTCAGAAGGGAAGCAGACGAATGGTAGATCTGCTGGAAAAGGAAGCCCTTGAAGCATGGGATGAAAGAAAACGTAAAGCCAGGGTGCTTGGAGAAGCGGCAGCGACAAAACTTCTTTTTCCAATGGTTTTGATGCTTCTTGTGGTAATGGCTATTATTATGGTTCCGGCATTTTTATCTTTTTACAGTTAGACAGAGTGCCCCAAAGGGTTACATAGATAAAGCATGGCAGAAAGGAGGTGAGCATATGGGGGAATTGTGCAGGCTGGCAAAAGATTTTGCCATGGAAGAGGATGCTGTAGGAGTTGTGGAAATCATTTTAATTCTGGTAGTTCTGATTGGTCTTGTGATCATCTTTAAAGAGCAGATTACCAATTTGGTTCAGAGTATCTTGTCTAAAATCGCGAAACAAAGCAATTCCATTTAAGTAAGAGAAGAAATCCCGGATATGTAAAAAGGGAGGAGGTGTACCCTATGGTAAAAAAAGGAAGTGTGACTGTTTTTCTGGCATTGATGTTGAGTCTTTTGCTGTCTCTGGTATGTGCCAGTATAGAATCTGTGCGCATGGCAGCAGCAAGGACACAGATTCTGGGAAGTCTGGATATTGGCCTTTATTCTCTGTTTGGGCAGTATGACAGAGAACTTTTAAAGGAGTATGATCTGTTTTTTCTGGACGGTTCCTGCGGAGGGGGCACTCTGAAAATGTCCCGGATCTATGACAACATGGAAGAATATATGAAACCGGTGCTGAAACAGAACAGTCAGAAGCTGTCCATTTCTCAGGGTGGATTTACCGGTTATCGTCTGGCTACGGATGAAGAAGGCGAGGTCTTTTATCATCAGGTAGTGACTTACATGAAGAAAACTCTGGGGAGCCAGGGGGTGCAGCTTCTCCTGAACAAAATGCGGGACAGAGAAGAGCAGACAAGGGAAGCAGAACAGAGGGGACAGCAGGCAGAGCAGGGGAATTCCATAGAATCCTATGAGAACGAAATGCAGTCTGCAGCACAGAAGAGTCAGGATGCAAAGGAAGAGGCAGAAAAAAATGCTTCCGGGGAAGGGGAGCATCTGGAATCTCAGCCTCCCGGGGAACATACAGAAGGGACAACGGAAAAGGTGGCAAATCCCATATCAGTAATCAAAAGAATTCGGAAAATGGGCATTCTGGAACTGGTACTTTCCCCAGGAAAAGGCGCTTCCGAAAAAACTGTGGAAAGAGGGGAGCTGGCGTCTCAGAGAACTCTTCAGAGGGGAATGCCGTTGTTTGGCAGACTGGAAAAGGATAATTCCTATGCTTCCGGAATCTTATATCAGCAATATCTTATGGATAAGCTGGGAAATTATCAAAAGCCTTCTCTGGCAGGCTTATCGTATCAGGTGGAATATATTCTGGGAGGGAAGAACAGCGATCTGGAAAATTTAAAATCAGTTGCCAGGAAACTTTTGTTGATTCGGGAAGGGGTAAATTTCGCTCATCTTCTTTCAGATCCTGTGAAACGGGCAGAGGCAGAAGCGTTGGCTCTGGCCATTGCTTCCGGGTTTCTTATTCCTCCTGCCGCCGCTATTATTGAAGGCGCGCTTCTGTTGTGCTGGGCTTTTGGAGAGAGCATTCTGGATGTGCGGGAACTGTTTGACGGTGGAAAGGTAGCGCTTGTGAAGTCTCAGGGAGACTGGCAGCTGTCTCTGGAAAATCTGCCAAGACTCCTGGAAGGACTGGATACAGTCCGAAGAGGAAATGAGAAAGGACTTTCCTACGAGGATTACCTTCAGGTACTTCTTCTTACAAAAGGAAAGGAGGAAAAACTGAAAAGGGGAATGGATATGGTGGAATTGTGTATACGGGCAAAAGGAAGACCGGACTTTCTTCTGGATTCCTGCATTGTTGCGATAGAAGCTTCTGTAGATGTAAAAGCAAACAAAAGAAAGACCTTTACTGTCACAAAACAGTATTGTTACGGATAACAGGAAAATTGGAAAAGGAGGTGCAAAGAGATGCCTTTCCAGAAAGCAAAGGAAATTTTCTCAGACGAATTGGTTCAGGAATTGTGGATAGATAGAATTGGGAATAGAAAGATATGTAAAATGCTTTTTGAGAATTTAAAAATAAAAAAAGAAAGGAAACGCTCTCTGGATTCTGTTTTTGTTCTGGAAACCCCGATGAACAGAGCAAAAAAGCGGTTTTCTGGAAAGGTGTCTTTTTGCACCTTCTTCTCAGCATGGAAAAAAGCCAGTTTGTCGGTGGAGACTGCTATGGTACTTCCGATTTTCTTTCTTGGCATGGTAGCTATGATTTCTTTTATGGATATATATAAGCTTCAGACAGAACATTTGATGAAATTATGCGAAAAGACTAAGGAAGCCGGGATGTATGCATATGTGCTGGATGGAGCCGGAACGGAGGAAATCATTCTGCCGGATCTGTATACCTATCATCCGGTAGGGGGTGTAATCCCTCTGGGAGATGTGGTGATGCACAATACGGTAAAGGTGCATGCGTGGACAGGAAAAACCTATGAGGGACAGGCAGAAGGGCAGGAGACTTCCGAAGAAGCGGAAGAGATGGTCTATGTAACGGAACATGGAAGCGTATATCATAAAAGCATGGGATGCAGTTATCTGGATTTATCTGTCACATCGGCCTTGGGGGCATCGGTAGCTTCTATGCGGAATGATTACGGGGAACGATATCAGCCCTGTGAAGCCTGCAGCAGAAACCAAAGCCCCGGGGGTGTGGTTTATATTACCGGAAAGGGAAATCGTTATCATAATCTGGAAACCTGCAGCGGGCTGAAGCGGACAGTACGAATGGTGAAGCATTCTCAGGTGGAAGGACATATGGCGGCCTGCAGCCGCTGTGGATAGGAGAAACAGATGGAGGAAATGGCAATTGTAATATTTTTGGGAATCAATAGCTGGCTGGATATCAGGAAAAAACAGATATCCTTGTGGATGACGGGAATATTTGCAGCAGCAGGGATCTGGTATGAGGTAAAAGGGGGACATATGAACTGGGCATCTTTAGGAGTAGGCGCTGCATTTCTTTTGGGCAGTCTGGCGGTCAAGGGTGCAGTAGGGATGGGAGACGGATGGGTTCTGGTATCTCTGGGAATCGTTCTGGAGTTTTGGGAATTTATGGTAATGCTTTCCATTGCGTCTGTGCTTGCGGCTCTTTGGGGGATGATGCTCATGGTGGTATTTCAAAAAAAGAAGGATACGGAAATGCCGTTTCTTCCATTTCTGTTATTGGGATATATGGGAGGATTGTGCTTATGAGAATAAAGAACAACTGGAAAAAGGGAAGTCTGACAGTGGAATTATCCTGTATTATGTCTTTGATTCTTCTTGTGCTGATCGGGCTTTTATATCTCACTTTTTTTGTACATAATCGTGCCTGGCTGACAGCGGCAGCTTATGAAGCTGCTATTGCCGGGAGTATGGAAGGCGTTAAAGAGAAGGGGCAGGTTTATGAGACTGCCAGACAAAGAAGTGAGGAACTTGGGAATATAGGCTTTTTTGGGGCAGAAAATCTTTCTGTACAGACCAATGCAGGAAAAACCGTACAGGTTGCTTATGATCTGGATACCATTGCTTCTTTTGGGGAGCTTAGCTGGCATCTCCGGGCGGAAGGAAGTGCAAAAATCATTCGTCCGGTGGATTGGATCTGGAAGATGAAGGCTGCTTCAGAAATCGTGGCAGGGGAGTGAATAAGATGCGTACAGAATATAAAAGAGATGTAAATCACAATTATCTGATTCTTCACAGTGAGATGGAGGTGGATACTTCCGCATACCAGGTGAGAATGCTTGTGAGCAATGGAATCCCTTCTCTTTTGAAATGCAGGCTGCAGGGAGTGGACGGAGAAACGCTTTTTTCTTATGAAATCACGTCGAAACAGTCTGTGCAGACCCTTTTTGAAGAAAAAAAGCTGGGAATCAAGGAATTAAAAATGATTTTTGGAGGATTTGTCCAGGCGATTGAAGAGATGGGAGAATATCTTCTGAATCCCGGAAACCTTCTGATTCAGCCAGAATATATGTATCTGGATTTGGAAAAAGGAGATACTTATTTTTGTTATCTTCCAGGCTTTGACAGAGAAGTACGAGATCAGTTTCGGGAACTGACAGAATATATGCTGCCGAAGCTGGATCATACAGATGAAAAGGCGGTAATTCTTGGGTATGGTGTGTACCGAAGAGCACTGGAAGAACATTTTCATCTGGAACACATCAAAGAGGAACTGTATCGTGTGCATGGGGAACAGGAAGCGCTCCGCATGGAGGCGGTTCCAGAAAAAAACTTAAGGAAAGTGGAGGAAGATCCAGGAGAAGAGGAACCCCTGAAAGGAAATCAGGAGATGCTTTGGGAAACAGGGCTCACCTCTGTAGAGGAATGGAAAGAAAAAGAGAACAAGGAAACAGAAAAGACCAGGAAGGGAAATTCTGATAAAAAACGCTTCAAAATAACGGTTTTGGTTTGTGTTTTGGCAGTTTTGGCAATCCTTGGGATTTTTGCTGCCAATATTCTGGGATATCTTCCGTGGATTGAGATCGAATGGCTGTTGGGAGGAGTACTGCTTCTGACAGGAAGCGCTTTGCTTGGTTATACCGTTTTTACAAAAGCAAAAAAGAGAAAAAAGAGTCAGAAAGAGAAAAAGGAAGTTCCCGTCTTTTCGGAAAGGGAAGAATTTCGGCGGTTTGTTCCGGAACAGGAAGCGCAGGAAAAGAGAACTACAGAACGGACTGAAGAAAAACCAGTAGAAAAACCAGCAGAAAAACCGACTCCCACAGATTTTGGAGAAACAGTGGTTCTTTCTGAAATGAAGGAGAGAGGCCCTGCCAGTCTGGTCAGCCGGGAGCCAGGGGAACTGGCAACAATTTATCTGAAGGAGGAAATTACAGTCGTTGGAAAACTGGAAACAGCATCGGATGCAGTAATCCCTTTGCCCACAGTAAGCCGGATTCATGCCAGGATTCGTCAAAGAGAAGGAGAATACTTTCTTACAGATTTAAATTCCAGAAATGGAACTTCTGTCAATGGAAGGATGCTGAAGGAAGAGGAAGAATATATGCTTCAGAATGAAGATGAGGTGGATTTTGCTCAGGCAAGATATGTATTTCTAAAGTAGGTGCAGGAGAGAAAAAAGAATTTCTGGGAACTGGAAAGAAAATCTGTTACAATGATCGAAACAGACACAGTATTGACACAGTCGTGTGTTAGAATGAGACAAATGTTTGGAAAGAGAGGATCGTTGTGGAAGAAATAAAAAAAATGCCAGTGACGGCAGCTTTGGTTTTGATGAATCTGCTGGCGTTTCTGGTAGTAGAATTTACAGGATTCAGCGATGATGTGCTCCATATGCTGGAGTTTGGAGCGGCTTATACACCTTATATTGTGGACAACGGAGAGATATACCGGCTGGTTACCTGTATGTTTCTCCATTTTGGAACCAGGCATTTGATCAACAATATGTTGCTGCTTTTGGTTCTGGGAAGCCGTTTGGAGTCTCTGATGGGAAAACTGGCATATCTGGCCGTGTATTTTGTGGGAGGCGTGGCTGGAAATCTCCTTTCCATGCTTTTGGAGCTTCGCTCCGGAGAATTTGCAGTATCAGCCGGAGCTTCCGGCGCTGTATTTGCGGTAATGGGAGCCATGATTTATGTATTGCTGCGAAACAGAGGAAGAGTGGAAGATCTTTCTGTCAGACAGATGGTATTCATGGCTGCCCTTTCCCTGTATTTTGGGTTTGCCAGCAGCGGCGTGGACAATGCAGCTCATGTGGGCGGGCTGCTGGGCGGTTTTCTCATGGCTGTTTTGTTTTATCATCCCAGAAAAATACGAAAAGAAGTCCCTTGATTGGGAGCGCTTTCCAATAGAAGCTGTCCTTTGTGTGCTTCCACCACTTCTTTGGCAACGGCAAGTCCCAGACCTGTGCCATTGACCTTGTAGGTGATAAATGGTGTGAAGATTTCTCTCTGATGAGCTTCTTCAATTCCACATCCATTATCCTGAATGGAAATACAAATGCCGTGTTCTAAGGCTTTTGCCTGAACCGTAATCTTTCCTTCAGAATGAGAAATGGATTCTTCCGCATTTCTGAGAAGATTTAATAATACCTGGCGCATTTTGATTCGGTCTATGGAAATGACAGGCAAATCCTGGGGAATTTCTGTTTCCAAAGCAATACCCAGATAATCCAAAGTGGGTTTTATGGATGCCACAATGGAACGGAGGTATTTCCCAGGGTCTGTCGGTTCCGGAGAAAGGCGGCTGGCATTGTTATAATCAGATAGTTCATTTAACAAGTCTTTGATATATTCCAGGTTATCCATAACGTTGTCCCATCCATCCAGATCTTCTATTTCAGGATAGCGGGAGGCCAGTAGCTGAAGTTCACTGTTGATCAATGCAACAGGATTTCGTATTTCGTGTGAAAGTTTGGATAAAGTCAGCTGGAATTCTTTCTTTTGCTGTTCTATTGCCATATTGGTCTGCATATGATCACCTCATGGGCAAGTGTAGCATGAACAAATTTCATTATCAATCAAATTCGTATTGAAAAAATCGACGAAATGCGACAAAATAGAAGAAAACGTAACTGTAAAAAGAAAGAACAGTGACGAAAAATGGATAATGATTGAAGGAGGAACAGAAAATGAACGATTGTATTTTTTGTAAAATAGCAAATGGAGAGATTCCGGCAGCAACTTTGTATGAGGATGAAGACTTCCGTGTAATTCTGGATCTGGGTCCGGCAAGCAAGGGACATGCCCTGATCCTTCCCAAGACACATGCGGCAAATCTTTATGAACTGCCGGAAGAGTTGGCTGGAAAAGCAATGATCCTTGCAAAAAAGATGGCAGTAAAATTAACAGATGCTCTTCAATGTGACGGGCTGAACGTGGTACAGAACAATGGAGAGGCTGCAGGACAGACGGTACATCATTTCCATATGCATCTGATCCCAAGATATGAAGGGGATGACGTAGGAATTACCTGGAAACCGGGAGAACTCAGTGATGAGGACCGGGAGGAAATCCTGACAAAGATCAAATAGCAGGGAAAGGATTAGTTCAAAGTATACAAAAGATGAACAAGAGTGAGGATTTTAAAGAAATTTATGAAGAATTTCAGAGATTCTCAGTAGAGGTTGCTTTTCAAATCGTAAAAGACAACGCAATGGCAGAAGATATCAGTCAGGATACGTTTGTAAATCTTTACAAGAAAAGAAATTCCCTGAACCTATCCAATAAAAGGCTGATGAAAGCATTGATTTTTAGTTCTACCTGTAATATGGCAAAGGATTATCTGAGAAAGTCATATGTAAAGCGGGAAACAAATTTTGAAGAGGGACAGGAAGAAAGAATCGAGGCAGAAGCTTATAACACAGAGGATGTAATCTTGTTTCTGGAAAAGAAGGACTATCTGGTAGAAGTTCTGAAAAAGCTGAAGGAAAAGAACCTGGAAAATTATTCTATTTACATGAAGGTAAAGTATCAGGATATTTCTCAGGAGGAAGTTGCGAAGGAATACGGTATGACAACACACAATGTTGCCAACCGTATTCACCGCATTAAGCGTTGGATTGATAAAGAAATGGAAAAGCTGTATATGAAGAAATAGGAGGCAGAAATTTATTTTGCCTGCACACATTCCTCAATCAGTGAGGTTATCTGCGAAATAGAATCCATTGTCTGGCTCTTAGCCATGGTATCAATATAGGACTGTCGGTTCTGGTATAATTCCCGGATGGAATTCAGAAGTGTTTCTTCTGTGATTTCTTCCTCTTCCAGAACCATGCTGTATCCCTGACGCTGGAAAGAACGGGCATTTAAGATCTGGTCACCACGGCTTGCATTGGCAGAGAGAGGGATCAGAAGATTGGGTTTCTTTAATGCATGAAGTTCGCAGATGGCATTGGCGCCGGCCCGGGAGATGACAATATCAGCCAGAGCAAACAGGTCTGCCAGTTCTTTTTTGATATATTCAAACTGTACATAGCCATTGGTCTGATTCAGACTTTCATCTGTTTTTCCCTTTCCGCAGAGGTGGATCACCTGAAAATCCTTCAGAAGTTCAGGAAGAATCTTACGGATATTTTCATTGACAGATGCGGCTCCAAGGCTTCCTCCAATGACCATCAGCACAGGTTTTTCGCGGGTAAAGCCGCAAAATTCTGCAGCTGCATCGGCATTTCCGTCCAGAAGTTCCTGACGAATGGGAGTTCCGGTGAGAACTGCCTTGTCCTTGGGAAGACTGTTTACGGTTTCCGGGAAGTTACAGCATACTTTTGCCGCAGAAGGAATACATAGCTTATTCGCAAGACCGGGAGTCATATCCGATTCATGGATGATTGCCGGGATTTTGCGACGCTTTGCGGCAATAACAACGGGAACCGTAACAAAACCTCCCTTTGAGAAAACCACGTCAGGCTGAAGCTGTTTTAACAGTTTTTTTGCTTCGCTGAAGCCCTTGAGAACACGGAAAGGATCTGAAAAGTTTTTTGGATCAAAATAGCGTCTCAGCTTACCGGAGGAAATTCCGTAATAAGGGATGCCAAGTTCTTCAATCAGTTTTTTTTCGATTCCCTCATAGGAGCCAATATAGGAAATGTTATATCCAAGCTCACGGAGTCGGGGAATCAGAGCAATATTCGGGGTAACATGACCGGCTGTACCGCCGCCGGTAAGAACAATATGTTTCATAGGTGTTCCTCCTGAAAGTCAGATTTTTCAAAATGTGAAGAGTGATAAAGCGCTTCACTTAACATAAATATGAACCCCAGGAGGGGAATTGTCAAGGAAAGAACAAAAATCGTATTCTGTCAATGATTTCTGAAATTCTAATTGTATTACCAAAATTATGCTGTGGTGCCAGCATAAGGAGGAAAAAATGGGAAAAAAATTCGAGGAAGATATAGATCCGGAACAGCTTTTGGAGGAAGCGTTTATCCGAAATGCCCAAAAAGAGGAGCAGGCTTTGTTTGCTCAGGCAGACTCCCATGCAGAGGAGCTTACGGAGGAAGAACTGGAGAAATCCTACAAAAAGCTGGTGGCCCGGTTAAAACGCGAGGGCGTTTACGAGGAAGACGAAGAGTCTTCCAGGGTCATTTCCATGGAGAAAAAGACCAAAAAGAAAAATACCAGACGCCGCTATGGCATTATGAAAGCAGCAGGTTTTGCCTTTGTGGGCATTCTTTGCGTGTTTGCGGCATCCATGACCAGTGAAGCCACACGGAGATATGTGGTGGATGGAGTGCGCTATCTGGTTGGGGACGATACCAGGATTCTGGTAAATAATGATGAAGAAAATGATAGTAGTAATCGTGATGAGTATGCAGCACGAGCGGAAATAGAAGAAAAATTAGGGGTGGAATTACCGAGATTTTTTTATAGACCGCATGATTTTGAATTTAAGAACTATTCTATACATAAGGAGTCCGGGATAGCTTGGATTGAATATTCATATGAGAGACAAATAATAATGCTTTATATTGATAAGGGGGATGAAAATAGTATTTCCACAATAGACAGTATTCACGGAGAAAACATTGAATCAATTACTATCCCTAATGAAAATTTTATTGTCAAAATAAAGAAAACAAAAAATTCTAGTATGGAAACACCTAATTATAGTGCTCAATGGGAAAAGAATTGTGTTATATATCAAATTGCAGGTAAAATAGAACTTAGAGAATTAAAAAAAATTTTGAAAGAAATTTATTTTTAAGTGTGATTTTTTTGAATGGAATTCGTATTAATTATGTAGGGGAAGTTTACAGAGAAGAGGGAGGTGGAAAAGTTATTGATTCCAAAAAAGAAACTAGGCTTACTGGCAGGGATGCTTGTAGGAGGCATGGTAGTAACAATGCCGGTGCAGGCATCCAGTATTTTGGATGAATTACCAGGAACGGAAACAACAGAAGATTTTGCGGAAGATACCAGTACAATTCTAACGAGAGGAAACTATCTAAATTTGGGCCATATGAAGATTTCCAAACTTGCCAGCAATAAGATTAATATTTATGGATTAACTCAGTGTCACCGTGTGTGTGACAGAGCTTATTTATATATTTATCTTGAGCAAAAAGTTGATGGCAGTTATGGAACCTACAAATCATGGAAATTTGAAGATACAGAAGTCTCAAACCTGGACAAGAGCATCAACGTAATCGTTCCAAGCGGTCATTATTACCGTGTCCGTGGTTACCATGCGGCCAAGGAAGGTACAACCAAAGAATCAACAGAAACACTTACAGATGGCGTTTTAGTGAAATAAACAAAATTATACACATGAACAAATAAAAAAATACAATTTATCATACACATTAAAAATCAAAATAGCATTATTATACACATTTATGCTATTGAAAATCCATAAAAAATAAATACACTAAAACACCATATGACCTGCCGGAGGATGGCTACCTGTGGCAGGGGAAAAGTGAAAAGAGCCCGGGCTGAGGAATGTTTTAGAAAGAAAAAATATGTAAACTTACTTTACCGTTTGTCAGTCTGGAAAAGAAAGTCCGGATATTTCCGGAAATCATCACATGATCCATCATAAAGAGCATAGGAGTCGAATGATTCCTATGCTCTTTTTATAAAAAACAGCACATATTTTTTTGATTTTTTAATGGAATAAATGTGAAATATTCCGAAAAATACTGTTAAAAAACAGGATTGTCGTGTATAATAAATGCAAACTATTAATTTTTATGAATGCTTAAAATAGAATAGGGGGTTCGCTTATGAAAATAACTTTTATAGGGGCAACACATGAGGTCACGGGAAGCTGTTATTATCTGGAAGCGGCAGGAAAGAAATTTCTTGTGGACTGCGGTATGGAGCAGGGACCCAATTATTATGAAAACATGGAGATTCCAGTGAATCCGGGAGATTTGGACTTTGCGCTTCTGACCCATGCCCATATGGATCATTCGGGAAATCTTCCGGCAATCTTTGCAAAGGGATTTACCGGGCCTATTTATGCGACAGATGCCACCTGCAATCTCTGTGATATCATGCTTCGAGACAGTGCCCACATTCAGATGTTTGAGGCAGAATGGCGGAACCGTAAGGGACGCCGTCAGGGCAAGCCGGAATTTGTACCTGCATACACCATGGAAGATGCCATGGGTGTGCTGCGGAACTTTGTGAATTGTCCATACGAAAAGGTGATTACTCCGGCAGAAGGAATTGCTGTTCGCTTTGTGGATGCAGGTCATTTGCTGGGTTCTTCCAGCATTGAAATCCAGATCACAGAGGAAGGAGAGACAAAAACCATTGTCTTTTCCGGAGACATTGGAAATCAAAATCAGCCTCTGATCAAAGATCCACAGTATCTTCACCATGCAGATTATGTGGTGATGGAGTCCACCTATGGAGATCGCAGCCACGGAGAACGGCCAGACTACGTAAAGACGCTGGCAGAAATCATTCAGCGAACCTTTGACCGGGGCGGAAATCTGGTAATTCCATCCTTTGCTGTAGGGCGAACACAGGAAATGCTCTATTTTATCCGTCAGATTAAGGAAGAAGGACTGGTTTACGGACATGATGGCTTCAAGGTCTATGTGGACAGTCCTCTGGCCAATGAAGCAACCACTATTTTTGGAGAGCATCAGTATGACTGCTACGATGAAGAAGCCATGGATCTGATTCATCGGGGAATCAATCCCCTGAGCTTCCCCGGTTTGCGCACCTCGGTTACCAGCGATGATTCCAGGGCGATTAACTTTGATGAGGACTGCAAGGTCATTATTTCTGCCAGCGGTATGTGTGATGCAGGCCGTATTAAGCATCATCTGAAACATAACCTCTGGGGAACAGCCAACACGATTTTGTTTGTGGGATATCAGGCAGTAGGAACGCTGGGACGTACTCTTCTGGAAGGAGCTTCTGAGGTGAAACTGTTCGGAGAACCGGTGCAGGTAGCGGCAGAAATCTGTCAGATGCCGGGAATCAGCGGTCATGCAGATGTGAATGGCCTTCTGGAATGGGTAAAGGCCTTTGAAGAAAAGCCTAAAAAAGTATTTGTAACCCATGGAGAGGACAGCGTAACGGAAATTTTTGCCAAACGGCTGGAAGAGGAACTGGGATATGATACCATGGCGCCGTTCAGCGGTACCATATATGATCTGGGCGCCAATGCCTGTCTGTATGAGGCGAAGGGAATCCGGATTGAAAAGACCGAAACCACGCCAAAGGCAGCAAAAGCGAAACGAGTATTCGAGAAGCTGGTATCTCTGGGACATCGCCTCATGACGGTGATCCGAAAGAACGAAGGCTGTCCAAACAAAGATCTGGAGCGCTTTTCCAGGGAGATTCAATCCCTTTGCGACAAATGGGATCGCACAGATATCTGACAATAAAGAAAGCGGGTAATCTTTTCCTTGTGGGAAAAGAAAGCCCGCTTTTTAAAGAAGTAGTTTAATGTCTGCGAATTAATTTAATGCCTGTTTCAGAGCAAGGGAAAGCTGGTCAGGACAGGAAGTTGGTTTTCTTCCGCACTGGATTCCTTCCAGACGGCGGATGACTTCTTCTGCATCCATCCCTTCTACCAGACTTGCAATTCCCTGGGTGTTTCCAGAGCAGCCGCCAATGAATTTTACGTTGTGGAGTTTCTTGTTTTCATCCAGGTCAAATTCAATTGCCATGGCACATACGCCGCTTGTTCTGTATACCATAAAAAATTCCTCCCATCTTTTGTGTACCTGTGGTTCATTGTTTGGACATTGGAACCCGGGCTTTTTCGCCTGAGTAACTGGAAATGCCTGCATTATTATAGCAGATTTGAAAAAAAGTTTCCATATGAATCGAAGATTTGTTATAATAGGAGCATTGACATGTTGCTGTGAAAGGATGAAGCAGTAACTTTAGACTGTTTATAGTGGATTTGGATTAGGAGGAAATAATATATGAGATGTATAGGAATCATTGGAGCGATGGAGGAAGAGGTTGCAGGTCTGAAAGAAATGATGGAGAACGTCACCATTACCCGCAAGGCTTCCATGGAATTTTATGAAGGAACGCTGGAGGGAAAAAAGGTAGTCGTTGTTCGTTCTGGAATCGGCAAGGTTAATGCAGGAATCTGCGCCCAGATCCTTGCTGACGTTTTCCAGGCGGAGGTTATTTTGAATACAGGAATTGCCGGAAGTCTGAATAAAGAGATTAATATTGGGGACATTGTCATTTCCACAGATGTGCTTCAGCATGATGTGGATGCTGTGGCCTTTGGGTATGAAAAGGGACAGATTCCTCAGATGGATGTAATGTCCTTCCAGGCTGACGAAGCGCTGCGCCGTCTGGCAGTACAGGTATGTAAGGAGGTAAATCCGGAAATTCAGGTGTTTGAAGGTAGAATTGCTTCCGGAGACCAGTTTATTTCCAGCCGCGAGGTAAAGGAAGCCATTGCCGGAGAATTTGGCGGTTATGCAGTGGAAATGGAAGGGGCAGCCATTGGACAGGCTGCTTATCTGAACAAAATTCCTTTCCTGATCATCCGCGCCATTTCTGATAAGGCAGATGACAGCGCACAGATGGATTACCCTGCTTTTGAGGCAGAAGCCATCAAGCATAGTGTACGTCTGACTCATGGTATGCTTAAGGCGCTTCAGGACTAAGGGAAAAGCCTGTCATTGCACGTTGTCATACAATCCTGCATATACTGAAGCATAGAACTGGAAAGGGATACAACTTCTATGTATTATGATAAATTTTTTCCGTTTTATGCTGTTTATGGGGGAAATCCCATGCTTTATCAGGGGGAAAGCCGACAGGAAGAAGAATTTAATCTGATGAAATCCTATTATCCGGAAACTGCCAGAAAAATCCAGGAGAAGGCAGAGGAAGAATGTCAGCTAATGGATTACGAAGGCAGCCGCCTTTATGACGAATATCCGGACCCATATATGCTGCGCCAGATGTGCAGAAGGATTCGCGGAGAAATTTCCAAGGAAATGGAAATGCAGGCTTTTCCAGACGGTTTTCTGGATGAACTGATTCAGGTTCTTGTATATCAGGAGGTTTCCAGAAGGAGATGCAGGCGTCACAGATGCAGAAAATATTTTGGACCTGTGTATCGTTGACGGCGTGGAGATATGCGGCAGCATTTTCTGACCGCAGCAGTTCATTTACGTTGCTGTTTTCGGAAGGAACAGCGATTGTTTACCAAGCAAGGAAGAACCATAAAAAATATGAAAAAAACATTAAAAGAATTTTTAGAAGAACAGATCTGCGAAGAAATGCTTCAGGCGGTACTCAGCGGACAGCGGAATTCTGATGGCCCCTCCAAGGTCAAGATTCGTCCCATCCGCCTGAAAAATAAAATCTGTTTCCAGGTATCCAGGGAGGTGGGGTCCAAGGTATTCCATAACAACTACACCCAGGAGGAAGCCAGAGCCTATGTGGAGGAGGCTTTGGAAACAGGGTTTAGTCAGCTTCAGGTGCAGGGTCAGTGTGTGGATGGGACTGTTCTGGTGAGCAAAAAAGGGAAAATGACCATAAAGAGCAGACAGCACCAAAAGAAAGCGCCGACGCAGATTCTGGCACACAATCGTGTGAAGCAATATATTATAAAGGAAGGAATTCCCGTTCCTTTTCTCATAGATCTGGGCGTGATGAATGCGCAGGGCAAGGTGGTTTCCTCAAAATACGATAAATTCAGGCAGATCAATCGTTTCCTGGAATTTATTGAGGATATCCTTCCAAGACTTCCCAGAGAACGGGAGGTTACGATTCTGGATTTTGGATGCGGAAAGTCTTATCTTACGTTTGCCATGTATTATTACCTGCGGGAACTGCGGGGCTATGATGTTCGGATTATTGGACTGGACTTGAAGACAGACGTAATAGAGAACTGTAGCCGGCTTGCAGAAAAATACGGCTATGAGAAGCTGCATTTTTATCAGGGAGATATTGCAGAGTATGAGGGAGTTCGTTCTGTAGACATGGTGGTTACTCTTCATGCCTGTGATACAGCTACGGATTATGCTTTGGCTAAGGCTGTGGACTGGGGCGCAAGGGTAATCCTGTCGGTTCCCTGCTGTCAGCATGAGGTAAATCGTCAGATAAAGAATGAGATGCTTGCTCCGGTATTGAAATATGGAATCCTGAAAGAGCGGATGGCAGCCCTTATTACAGACGGAATCCGGGCCAATCTTCTGGAAGCCCAGGGCTATGATACGCAGATTCTGGAATTTATCGATATGGAACATACGCCCAAAAATCTTTTGATCCGGGCAGTAAAAACCGGAAATCCAGGGGCGCTGGCTCCTGTTCAGAGAACAATGGAAGCCCTTCAGGTCAGTCCTACTCTGGAACGGCTTCTCTATCCTGAAACGGATAAGCAGTCCCAAGAAGGGAGTTCCCAATGAAAAAAATCCTCCGCAGGGTAGTGATCCTGTTTTTGATCTTTGTACTAGGGGTGGCCGGGACAGCCTTTATGCTTAACAGTGAAACGACAGATGACCGGTCTGACATGAATGATCCATATCTTCCTGAGGTGATGATCAATGTAGGAGGGCTTCTCGCAAATCGAATGTATGGTTATGTACAGCCTATGCAGACAGATTTTACCAGAGACAGCCTGACACCGTTGGACACCTCGAAGAAACTGACTTTTGTGATCAATCCTTATGATACAAAGGTAAAGAGTCTTTCTTATGAAATCCGTACTTCCGATGGAAGTAAGGTCATGGAAAACAAAAAAATAAAAAACCTGAATACCAGTGACAGTTACCTGACAGCAACGGCAGAAATTACCAGTGATCTTCGTATGAATCAGGAATATTCCATGCAGATTACTCTGGATACCGAAAAAGGGGAAGTATACTATTATACCAGAATCGTATCCAGAGCACAGTTGAATACAGAGCATTATGTGAAATTTGTGAAGAGCTTCTATGAAAAATGCATGGACAAAAACATGGCCGATGATCTGGCCAGTTATCTGGAACCGGCTGCAGATGTGCAGAATACGGCTACGAATTTTTCCAACATTTCCATTCACTCCAGTCTGTCAGAGGTCAGCTGGGGAAATATGAAGCCTAAGATCTACAAAAAGGGAATTCCAACGATTAAAGAAATCAACGAAACAACGGCCAGTATTACCATGGATTATCAGATCAGTTCTGTGGATGAAAACGGCAATACAGAGATTTATGATGTCAGTGAATTTTACCGGATGCGGTATTCTGAAGCAAGAATTCTGCTTCTGGATTTTCAGCGTTCTGCCAATCAGGTATTTGATCCCAAAACCTCTACGCTGACAGATGAAGGTCTTCGTCTTGGAATCCGGGATAAAAACGTTTCCTATACGATCAATGAGGACAGCAGTGTCATCGCATTTGTTCAACAAGGAGATTTGTGGGCTTACTCTCCGGAAAACGGAAAAATCATTAAAATTTTCAGTTTTCGGAAGGATCAGGACGGAGATTTCCGGGATTCCCGCACCCAGCATGATATTAAGATCATCCGTGTGGAAGAGGATGGTGATGTGGACTTTGTCCTTTATGGTTATATGAATCGGGGAAATCATGAAGGATACAGCGGCGTCTGTGTATATCATTACAGCAATGATCAGAATGTAGTGGAGGAAAAGGTCTTTATTCCAAGCACCGAATCCTATGAGTTTCTGAAGGTGGATCTGGGTACGCTCTCTTATGTCAGTGGAGACAATCAGCTTTATCTTCTGTTTGCAGAAAAGCTATACAGGGTAGATATTGACGGCGGTTCTTACGAAATCATGGAAGAGGGAATCAGCAGCGAAGAGTTTGCTGTTTCTGAGACAAATGCCCATGCAGCCTGGAGAATCCAGGAGGGAAATGAGGCAGGACAGATCAGGGAAATTGCTTTTGATACCAGAGAAACCCGTCTCATTGCGCCGCCGAGTGGAGAACAGCTGCGGGTATTAGGCTTTCTTAATGAAGATCTGATCTATGGAATGCTCCTGGATGGAGATATTGTGGTGGATCAGAACGGACATACCATTGAAGGGCTTCATACGATGAAGATTG
Source organism: uncultured Blautia sp. (assembly GCA_937900135.1). GTDB lineage: Bacteria > Bacillota > Clostridia > Lachnospirales > Lachnospiraceae > Blautia_A. The sequence continues at coordinate 72,862 of CALCDJ010000087.1, forward strand.
AAGGCTTTGATGGAACTTTAAAAAAAGAATATCACAAAGATAAGTATTATATTACTTCTGTTACAGTGAACAGCACCATGATGGAATTTGAACTTTCCAAAAAATCCAAATCCGGAGATGCTTTTGTTGTGAAAAAGAAGGACAACATTATGAACAACAAGAAGGCAGCTGCCAACAAGGTTTCTGTGGAGCTGATTTCCGAGGCAAAAACTGGAATTCAGATTCATCTGGCGCTGGATGATATTACTCAGATGGATGATCCCCTGATCATTCAGGCGAAGATGCGCAGTGTGGAAGAAAAGAGGATTTCTCTGGACACCCAGATTCCACAGGAGGAAATTTATTACGTTTATGCGTATGGCGGATTGGATGGAACTTATCGGGATCCGGCGAGAGCAGTTCTTCGGGCAGACAGTCTGACTGGTGTGGTATTAAACAGGGATCAGCAGTATGTATGGGAACGAGGAAATAAAAAGACAAAAATTCAGTTGAATCTGGAGGATGTACCGGAAATTATGCGTACCGGAACCTGGAAAAAACAGGAACTGGCAGAAGGCCTGGGAGATACCGGTACAGTAATCGATTTGTCGGGATGTACCCTGGACAGTGTGTTATATGAAATCAGCGCACAACGTCCGGTAGTGGCAAAAACCGGTAAGGATTCCAGTGTGGTTATTGTAGGTTATGATGAGTACAATACATATTTATATGATCCGGGAACAAAGGAAGTAAAACCTTATGGACTCAATGACAGTACGGCGCTTTTTGAAAAGGCCGGAAATATTTTTCTTAGTTATGTGGAAGCCATGCAGGCTGCTGCTAAATAAAAACATTTCTTTATTTCAAGGAGGGTGTAGCAATGAAAAATGAATTGATGAAGAAATTCGTGGAGGTTTACGGAGAGGGTGGAGAAATCCGGAGTTATTTTGCCCCAGGCCGTGTAAATCTCATCGGAGAACACACGGACTACAATGGCGGACACGTGTTTCCCTGTGCGCTGACCATTGGCACTTATGGAATTGCCAGAAAAAGAGAAGACCATAAGCTGCGTTTCTATTCCATGAATTTTTCCAAGCTGGGCGTCATTGAATCGACTCTGGAGGATTTGGTCCCCTCTGACAGGGCAGGATGGACGAATTATCCCAAGGGTGTGATGTGGACTTTTGAAAAAAGAGGCCATCATCTTCCCTGTGGCGTGGACTTTTTAATCTATGGAAACATCCCTAATGGTTCCGGATTGTCTTCTTCTGCGTCTCTGGAAGTTCTGACCGGAGTGATGCTGAAGGATCTGTTTGGATTTGAGGATCTTTCTATGCAGGATCTGGCGCTCATTGGTCAGTATTCAGAAAATAATTTTAACGGCATGAACTGTGGAATCATGGATCAGTTCGCCAGCGCCATGGGCAAAAAGGACTGCGCTATTTTCCTGGATACCAGTACATTGGAGTTTGAATATGCGCCTGTAATGCTTCCAGATGCAAAAATCGTGATCACAAACAGCAAGGTGAAACACAGCCTTGTGGGTTCTGCCTATAATGACAGAAGAAACGAGTGCGAGACTGCATTGAAAGAACTGCAGAAGGTAGTGGATATCAAAACTCTTGGAGATCTTTCGGAGGAAGAATTTGAAGCTCATAAGGATGCCATCTCCAGTGATGTCTGCCGTAAGAGAGCAGGACATGCAGTATATGAAAATCAGAGAACCATTCGCGCAGTCCAGGCATTGAAGAACAATGATATTGAAGAGTTTGGAAAACTGATGAATGCTTCTCATGTATCTTTACGGGATGACTATGAAGTTTCCTGTGAAGAAATTGATATTCTGGTGGATCTGGCATGGAAGATACCAGGTGTGATCGGTTCCCGTATTACCGGAGGGGGATTCGGTGGATGTACCGTAAGCATTGTAAAGAATGATGCAGTAGATACCTTCATTGATACCATCGGAAAACAGTACAAAGAAAAAGTGGGACATGAAGCAGAATTTTATGTAGTAGAAATTGGAAACGGCGCAGGCAAACTTCAGTAATCAATACAGAAAAATAAGACGCAAGGGGGATTACCATATGCTGAGCACAAGCATCAGAAAACTGGTTCAGTACGGCATTGAGACTGGACTGACACCGGAATGTGAAAAAAATTATACCATCAATCTTCTGCTGGACGTATTCAAAGAGGATGAGTACACAGAACCAGAGGAGGAGTTTCATCAGGTAGATCTGGAGGAAACTCTTGGAGAACTTCTGGAAGAAGCGGTCAACAGAGGGCTGATTGAAGACAGTATTGTTTATAAAGACCTTTTTGACACCAGACTGATGAATTGCCTGATGCCCCGTCCGGCTCAGGTGCAGAAGGAATTCTGGGAGAAATATGAGAAGAGTCCTCAGGAAGCTACCGACTATTTTTATAAATTAAGCCAGGACAGCGATTATATTCGTCGTTATCGTGTGAAAAAGGACCTGAAATGGAGTGTGGAAAGTGAATATGGAGATATTGATATTACCATTAATCTTTCCAAGCCGGAAAAAGATCCCAAGGCCATTGCAGCTGCCAAAAATGCAAAGTCCAGCAGCTATCCCAAATGCCTTCTTTGTCCGGAAAATGAGGGATACGCAGGAAGAGTCAATCATCCGGCAAGAGAAAACCACAGAATCATTCCCATTACGATCAACGACAGTCCGTGGGGCTTCCAGTATTCTCCATATGTATACTACAACGAGCATTGCATTGTATTTAACAGTCAGCACACCCCGATGAAAATCGAGAGAAATGCCTTTGTGAAGCTGTTTGACTTCGTAAAGCTGTTTCCTCATTATTTCCTGGGTTCCAATGCGGATCTTCCCATTGTAGGCGGCTCTATTTTAAGCCATGATCATTTCCAGGGAGGACATTATACTTTTGCTATGGCAAAAGCTCCTATAGAAAAGACAGTTACCATTCCAGGGTATGAAGATGTGGAAGCCGGTATTGTAAAATGGCCATTGTCCGTACTTCGCATCCGTCACAAGGATGAGAAGAGACTGATTGATCTGGCTTCCCATGTTCTTGAAGTGTGGAGAGGATATACAGACGAAGAGGCATTTATTTATGCTGAGACAGAAGGCGAACCTCATAATACCATTACTCCTATCGCCCGTAAGGTGGGAGAAATGTTTGAATTGGATCTGACACTGAGAAATAACATCACCACAGAGGAACATCCTCTTGGGGTATATCATCCTCATGCAGAATACCATCACATTAAGAAGGAAAACATTGGTCTTATTGAGGTAATGGGTCTTGCAGTGCTTCCGGCTCGCCTGAAAGAGGAACTGGAGCTTCTGGAAACCTATATTCTGGAAGGAAAAGACATTGCTTCCAATGAAAAGATTGAAAAACATGCAGCATGGGTGGCAGAGTTCCTTCCGAAATATGAGGAAATCAATAAAGAGAACATTACAGAAATCCTTCGCAGAGAAGTGGGAATTGTGTTTACTCATGTTTTGGAAGATGCTGGCGTTTACAAATGTACACCAGAAGGAAGAGAAGCCTTCATGCGATTCCTTTCTGTTTTATAAGAGATGCTTTAAATATCCTGCATTCCGGCAGAGCCGGGGTGTGGGATATTTTACTGTGGGGATGTGCCAGGGAAAAAATAAAAAAAATAAAAATTCATGCAATAAAACAGGCTTCTCATGTATTATATTATAAAGGGAGGAAAATTTTGTCAGGACCAATAAAATGAAATCTTTATAAAATGAGGTTGATTAGTTGAAAGACAGAGAGGAATCCTTTATACTTATGAGGAAAAACAGGGACAGTCCAGAGGTGCTGGTCCAAAAGTGAACGGCAACAGTCGGGAGGCTGTTGCGCGAAAGCAGAGGAGAGTTTATGAAGAAACAAAAAGCAAGAAAAAATCCAATGAGAACCTGCCTGTGTTATCTGCTGGTTATGGCGATGCTGTTCACTGGTGTGAATGTATCTGCCGCGGCGTTTGAAGCACCGTCAGAAGAGTTTGCCGGAGATCTTTTTACCTCCGGACCAGCAGAAACGCCTGGAGTAACGGAAACGCCGGATTCTTCTGCCCCTTCGACAGGAGAAATAGAAATATTTGAAGATGGGGTATCAACGGAAATACCGACGCCAAGTAAGGCGCCAAGTGGGATGCCGGAAGAACCAGGAGATTCCAACCTGATCCAGAATGGAGATCCTCTCCGCATTATCTTTGCAGATAAAACCGGGGATGCGTTCTATGAAACTCTGGAGATACAGACAAAAGTCGGAGAGACCGTAGAGCTTCCTCAGGTTCCCGGATATGAGGGGGCAGAGGGCAGCGGCTGGAAATGGGACCTGGAAGATAGCGATGAAATGAAGCTGGAAGCAGGAGAAGAGCTGACAGTCAAACCAGAAGAGCTGTTGGCAGAATATGTGATGAATGGAATACTGATTCTGTACGCAGTACAGGGACAGCCTATGTGTACAGTGACCTTTTATAACAATTCCGGAACAGCATTTTTTAAGGGTGGTCAGATCAAGGTAGCGGAAGGTTCTACGCTGTCTTTGCCTGATTTTCCCAACAGTAAATATAAGAATTTCGGCTGGACTACCGTAAAAAGCGGAAGAACAGTCCAGTATGAAATCGGTGAAAAAATAACTGTTCGTACCAATATGAACTTCTATATGATCCGTTATGCGGTATCTAAGGTACGGACGTTGAATTTTCGGAATCCCAATGGCTCTGCCAATTCCCAATTTTATGCATTGGAGCAGTCTGTACTCACCGGTACGAAGGTGAAACTTCCAAAGGTTCCTGTGGTAACCGGATATACAGCTCTTGGATGGTCTACGAAGAAAAATGCATCCGAAGCCAAATATCTGGAAGGTCAGACCTTGAAAATAACGAAAAATATGACACTGTATGCAGTGCGTAAGAAGGTACCCACGTATTCGGTCACCTTTAATAACAACAGTGGAACCAGTAAGAGCAAGGTGTATACGTCCCTGAACCGTAAAGTTTCCAAGAATGCCTACATGGTTTTGCCGGAAGTACCTAAGGCCAAGGGATATCAGAATATCGGCTGGACTACCACGCTGAAGGGAAGCAAGCCCCTCTATAAAGAAGGAAGCAAAGTCAAGGTTACCAAAAGCATGAAATTCTATGCGGTACGCAAAAAAAGCGCGTACTATACCGTGAATTTTTATCTGGGAAATGGCTCCTCCAACAGCGCATACAAAAAATTGAGCAAGAAAGTGGAACAGGGAACGACTATTACGCTTCCGGAGGTTCCAGAACGTTCCGGTTATCTGAATCGGGGATGGACTACGAAGAAAAATAGCAGTTCTGTGACCAATCGTGAAGAAACAAAGTATAAGGTAACGAAAAATACTTCTTTCTATGCAGTTCAGATAGAGTCTGTAACCGTAACACTTCACCAAAACAGCGGCGCAATTTATAAAGAACTGAGAGTTGGAAAAGGCAATTCCCTGATTTTGCCGGGAGTTTCCAATAAGCAGAATTACACCATGATGGGCTGGTCCACGAAACCCAGCCAGTCTGTGAATCCGGAATACGAAGTGGGAGAGACACTGAAGATTAACGAAAATCTACATCTGTATGCGGTGGTCTTTAACAGAAGCAATGAGCAGGAGATCACGGCAGAATATCTGGCACAGCCAGATCTTCGGAAGTATAAACAGGTGATCTTTGTGGGGGATTCCAGAACCCGGCGTATGCAGACAACGCTGTCGAATCAGTTTGGTTCTTCCATTACCCAGGGGGTTTCCTATGTATGTCTGGATGGTGCAGGTCTAAGCTGGCTGAAGTCAGAGGGATATATGAAATTGATGGAACTGGTAAAAGATGGAAGTAACAGCATTCTTCAGAAGAAAACAGCAGTTATCTTTAACTTTGGAATTAACGATTTGTATAACAGTTCCAATTACATTTCCTATATGAACAGTCTTGCTTCTGTATTGCAGAAAAAAGGCTGTAAGCTGTTCTATATGTCCGTCAATCCGGTGAATGATAAGATGATTCAGGCGTCAGGCAAAACCTCCAGACCGGAGAAGGAAGTGCGGGCATTTAACAGTGCCATACAGAGCGGATTGTGTAATGGAGGAAACTATACCTACATTGATATGTACTCCTATCTGATGCAGACCGGCTTTGGTACAGATGCCAGTGTCAATGGAGTGGACAGCGGTACAGATGACGGACTCCACTACACCACAAAAACATATAAGCGAATCTATCAACAGTGTATCAATGTAGTGAACAAGGCGTAAGAGATACACGGGAAGATGTTTTGATTTTTTGAAAGAAAGCCCCTGAATTTCTCATTTCGGGGGCTTTTTTTGATGGGGGTTCTATGCTATACTTGGTTTACAGGGTTTTTGAGACCCTTTTATGCGAGTCCTGAAACATTTCACAGTAAGAACGCTGGATCGTTCTTGGATTTTTAAAGCTGCAAAAAAACTTAGATACACAGGAGGATGAGAGATTTATGAAACAGGATATGATAGTAATTCTGGATCTTGGAAACACAGAGAATACAGCTCTGGCACGTGCAATCCGTGAACTTGGGGTTTACAGTGAGATTTATCCCCATGATATTACCGCAGAAGAATTAAAGGCTCTTCCCAACGTAAAGGGTGTAATCATTAACGGTGGAGAAAACCGTGTGGTAGATGGGGTAAGCATTGATGTACGCCCGGAAATCTATGAAACCGGATATCCATTTATGGCGGTAGACCATGCGCCGGCTCTTTGTGAGAAGAAACTGGAATCCTGGCCGGAAGGAGAAGCATATGAGAAGCTTCTGAAGGAATTTGTATTTGATACCTGTCATGCGGAAGCCAACTGGAACATGAAGAATTTCATTGAAGACCAGATCGAGTTGATTCGCAATCAGGTGGGAGATAAGAAGGTACTTCTGGCTCTGTCCGGAGGTGTGGACAGTTCTGTTGTTGCAGCTCTTCTGATCAAGGCTATTGGCAAGCAGCTTACCTGTGTACACGTAAATCACGGACTGATGCGTAAAGGCGAGTCTGAGAGTGTTGTAGAGGTATTCCGTAACCAGATGGATGCCAACCTGATTTATGTGGATGCTGTGGAACGTTTCCTTGGAAAACTGGAAAATGTGGCAGATCCAGAAGAAAAGAGAAAAATTATTGGCGCTGAGTTTATCAACGTATTTGCAGAAGAGGCATATAAGCTGGATGGTGTAGAGTTCCTTGGCCAGGGAACCATTTATCCGGATATCGTAGAGAGCGGAACCAAGACCGCTAAGGTAGTGAAATCTCATCACAACGTAGGCGGACTTCCGGAAGATCTGAAATTTAAACTGGTAGAGCCTCTGAAACAGCTGTTTAAGGATGAGGTTCGCGCATGTGGTGTAGAACTGGGACTTCCTCACGATATGGTTTACCGTCAGCCATTCCCAGGACCAGGACTTGGTGTAAGATGCCTTGGCGCAATTACCAGAGACCGCCTGGAAGCAGTAAGAGAATCTGATGCGATTCTTCGTGAAGAGTTTGCAAAGGCTGGACTGGATAAGACTGTATGGCAGTATTTTACTGTTGTTCCGGACTTCAAGTCTGTGGGTGTGAAGAACAATGCCCGCTGCTTCGAGTATCCGGTTATCCTTCGTGCAGTAAATACCATTGATGCTATGACAGCAGAGATCGAGCAGATTCCGTGGGATATCCTTCTGAAGATTACAGACCGGATTCTGGCAGAAGTGCCCAATGTAAATCGTGTTTGCTATGATCTGTCTCCGAAGCCATGTGCAACGATTGAGTGGGAATAAGAAAAATCTAATATGAGTTATTTTGAACGACAGGTGGTCTATATGATTGCCTGTTGTTTTCTATTATCCATATTTCACGGAAATAGACATTGAAATTTGTTATCAACGTAAAAATTTAACTGTGAATTTATTTGTTAGATGGTATGTGATATACTTGTGACACAAGCAAATCGTATATTTGAAAAATAACATGAGAGGGGTGAGAGAAACAATGAAAAACATGAAAATAGACGCTAATGGAACAGAAATCAGAGTAATGGGCGATATTGTTAATGAGGACGCTTATATTTCGTTGACTGACATTGCCAAATATAAAAATCCTGATAATGCTTTTATCGTGGTGGCAAACTGGATGCGTAACCATTCCACGATTTCGTTTTTGGGCTTGTGGGAACAAATTCACAATCCCAATTTTAAACCTATCGAATTCGATAGGTTTAAAGCGGAGTCGGGAGATAATGCGTTTACGCTGACACCGCAGCAATGGATAAAAGCAACAGACGCAATCGGTGTCGTATCAAAATCGGGCCGGTATGGTGGCACTTATGCCCATACAGATATTGCTTTTGAGTTTGCTTCGTGGATTTCACCGGAATTTAAACTCTATATTATCAAGGACTATCAGCGGTTAAAGAAAGACGAAGCAAACCGATTAGCGATTGGATGGGATGCAAAGAGAGAACTTTCAAAAATAAATTATCGTATCCATACAGATGCTGTAAAGGAATTTCTGATAACACCGACATTATCTCCGCAGGAGATGGCATATACATATGCTTCAGAAGCTGATATTTTGAATATGGCTTTGTTTGGAAAAACGGCGGCGCAATGGAGAAATGAAAAAGGAATAAGTGGAAAAACACCGAATATCAGAGATTTTGCTTCGGCAGAGGAATTGGTGGTACTTATCAATCTAGAAGATACAAATGCCGATTTAATAAGGCAAGAAGTGCCAAAAATTGAAAGGCTGAAAATATTAAGGGAAAAGGCGTACAGGCAGTTGGAACTTCTTAAAAAGAACCAAGACACGATTCAGGCGTTGAAGCAAAATTTGATTGAGGATTCAAGAGAAAATAATTAAGAAATGGAGATTTAAGATAAGGGAGGTGCAGGACGTGTCAACAGAAAATTTTACAATAACCATTCAGGGGGATAGCGAAGGATATGTAACCTTCGAGTGCCCTTATTGCGACTCAGAATTTAAATTGCAAGCTGGAGAATATCAGAATGATGAGGAACCTTTTAAAGAATTGTTTTGTCCATATTGCGGCCTGGCAAAAGAGAAAAATGGATTTCTGTCATCAGATGTAATCGAGCAGGCGCAGGCAATAGCTTATAATCATATGGTAGAGGAATTGAACAAGACTTTTAAGAAAATGCAGAGGTCAGTTAATCGTTCCAAGAGTCTGATAAAAATGGACTTTAAGCCACTGAAAAAGGTAGCAACAAAAGAATTAAAGGATAAAGATACTACGGAAACAGAGTTTACTTGTTCTTGCTGTGGTCGCAGAGTGAAGGTGCTTTATTGTGCCGGAGCGGCAAAGGTATTTTGTCCGTACTGTGGGGTGGATATATGAATAGATTAGAATTAAGAAAAATGAGTTTAGAATTTCGCAGATTATCAAGTAATCTGCTTAATAGTACTGATGATACAGCAGACATAAACCTTTCACGTTTTTTGAAATTTATTAATGGAAATGAGCTGATATCAGGATTCATTAAAGATAAAATCTCAGGTATTGATTATGATTTTAAGAAATGCTACGCTATAGGTTGTTCAGGGTGGGCAGATTTTAATCCGCCTGAAGATGAAGCGTGTCATATTAAGGCGCAGTATGATTACTCTGATTGATAAATTACTTGCATCGTTGCCTGAGATACAGGGAGTTGACTCAGAAGAAATCGAGAACGTGAAAGATGATTTGGAAATGATTCAGGAGCAGTTGAAAAGCGATGTTCCGAAAAAAAATCGTATAGGAAAGGCTCTTGCAGGAATCAAAAAATTTGCAGGCGATTTTCTATGAAACTTGCAGTAACACTTGCCTCTGGAGCAGTCACGGGAACAGATTGGAATATGTTACTACAACAGGTTGAAGATTTTATTAAATAAAAGTGAAAGAAATACATTTATAATTTAACACGAAACATAATGCTATTATCCGCAGTTACCGAGTGAGTGTTATCAATGCCGATAACAAAATGATAACATTAGCCCGTATAGGCAGGATAATATGGATATATCAAATAATCAAAAGATTTACATACTCGACAGAGAATAATTCCTAAATAAAATTGATTAGTATTCGTCGAGTGGGAATAATTTCAGAGGTCCGAAAAAGCCCAGAATGACTGGGTTTGTGAGGGATTGAAGCCCTCCGTGGCAACGAAATGGCAACATTTTTTCATTATTCATAAAAAGAGAACTAACTGATTTTGATTAGTCAGTTAGCTCTCATTTTCTTTTTGTATGGCAATAAAATAAACCACCTGCTAGGCAGGTGGAGAGAATAGCTTTAGCCTCAAGTAAAAAACCTCCTGTGATAATATAAAAGTGGGTCCGCAAAATTCACAAAACATTATCAAGAAGGTATCCAAAATGGATAAGAATAGTTTAAGTCATACAGCGTGGGAATGCAAGTACCATCTGGTTTTTGCACCAAAATATCGTAGACAAGTAATATATGGACAGATCAAAGCAGATGTGGCAGAAATATTAAGCATGTTATGTAAGAGAAAAGGAATTGAGAAAATAGAAGCAGAATGCTGTAAAGATCATATCCATATGTTAGTCAGAATACCACCCAAATACAGCGTATCAGAAATCATGGGATATTTAAAAGGAAAGTCATCACTTATGATATTTGAGAAGCATGCAAATTTAAAATATAAATATGGAAATCGTCATTTCTGGTGCAGGGGGGAGCCGATAAGAAAAGGCAGAAAGAAATAAGCCTAAAAGGCAAAGCCGGAAACGGAAGCAATAAGCATATCCCAAGGGGATGTGCAAGCAGGGATAAGCCCCTTATAGGGGCAGAGCTGGACTGGCTGATCTATAATGATCCGCCTGAGTATGTTGATCTAATTCTGAACGGCGCCCCGGAGAAGCATCTGAAAACTGTGACAGTAAATAAGCCGTTTGAAAATTGAGTGAGAAATAGCCCTGAGGAGCAATTCTGTGGACATTTCGTGCGATTATATTGAGTTTTCAATAATTATTTGTATTCATTCCATTGAAAAAACGAGAAAGTATGATATACTATCCTTAAAATCAGCGATTGCTGAGTTTGATTCAGCTTTTTATGAATTTTTGTGTAATTGACAAACTTACTATTGGAGTGAATGGTATGGAAGTGAGTTATAAGAAGTTATGGAAAATTTTGATTGATCGAGATATGAAGAAAAAGGATTTATGCGTTGCAGCAGGCATAAGTCATGCTTCAATGGCAAAGCTCGGTAAGAATGAAAACATTACGACAGATGTTTTAGTGAAAATTTGTACTGCCTTGCAGTGTGATATAGGCGACATTATGGAATTAACAAAAGATGTTATTTGAGGAGAGATTACATGAGCGTCAATAGAGATAAACCCGATCTTTGGAAAAATGATATTTTGCAATCTGTGGATTTGTATAATAGTTGGTTTATGGAATTTGCTCCCAGAGCATTTAGAGAAACACGTGTAACAACAGCAAGTAGCGTGGAGCGAGCTCTTGTCGATACGAGTTATCTGAGAAACATATCGGTCGAACTATTAAAAAATCACCCAGAGGTCTTGCCAATATTAAGGATGTCTACTTGCCCTCCTATAGCAAGAGATCGTCTTGTTGGTTTAGCAGGAGTAACTAAGAGCTTAGTTGAAAACATGGAAGATACGAATAATCCTCGTGTATCTCCTCGAATGGCTCCGGATAGATTATCTGACGAGCTTTCAAAAATAGCTAAAACTATCAATAGGATGGCAGATCCAGATATATTTGTTTGGCTACCAGAAATGCGTGAACCAACTGAACAAGAGGTTCAAAGATCTGCAACTGTTGTTGCAGATAGATTGTGTGGTGCGGTAGCTGATCCGATTATTAGAAATGCTCAAGAGAAACGTCAGCTTGCGGCAATAACACATTTCTTGAAAAATAGGGGTTATACGGAAGCCGATGCCGGAACAAAGCATAACGAAATGGCACCAGGAACATTTTCGTTCCATACTAATGTGCCAGTATTAGTTGCTGAAGGAGCAGAAGGTAGAATCAACATTCCTGTTGATGTGGTTATTCTTCCCAAATCGGCACAAGTTGGAGACTTTCCTCTCCTTATTGAAGCAAAATCGGCCGGAGATTTTACCAACGTAAACAAACGCCGCAAAGAAGAAGCCGTCAAAATGCAACAATTAAAAAATACATATGGCAATACGGTATCGTATAGTTTGTTTTTATGTGGTTACTTTGATTCAGGATATTTAGGCTACGAGGCGGCAGAAGGAATTGATTGGATATGGGAACACAGAATAAACGATTTGGAGCGATTAGGGATTTGAGTTTAATAGAATCCAGAAGGATGCAATTACAAACAGCGATTGACAATGGCAAAAGCATTGAAAGTCGTAGACGGTTTGGTCAGTTTGCAACCCCTTATGAATTGGCTCAAGAAATAATGTCTTTTGGTTTAACTTTGCAGGACAAAAAGGAAATCTCTTTTTTGGAGCCTGCATTTGGTACGGGAGCGTTTTATTCGGCTCTTTTATCAGAGTGTGACAAACAAGCTAAAATCATAAACACTGCAATTGGAGTTGAAGTAGACAAAGATTTTTATACTGCTGCCAATGAACTTTGGGGTTACACAAATTTAAATTTAGTAAACGGCGATTTTACTGAAATTGAATCATTTGCAAATGTCAACCTTTTGATTAGTAATCCTCCGTATATACGGCACCATTATATTGGCAAAGAACAGAAATCCAAGCTCTCAACTATGGCACAAAAAGAAACGGGGTTATCGCTTTCGGGTCTTGCAGGACTCTATTGCTATTTTATTTTATCTGCACACAAGTGGCTCGCTCCAGATGCAATATGTGGCTGGCTTATTCCAAGTGAGTTTATGGATGTTAATTATGGCGGAAAACTGAAAGAGTACCTGCTAAACAAAGTTCATTTACTTAGAGTGCATAGATATAATCCTGAGAACTGTAAATTTGATGATGCTTTGGTATCTTCCTGTGTGGTTTGGTTTAAAAACGAGACCATGGAAAACAATTATGATGTCGAATTTTCTTATGGTGGCACGCTCGAAAAACCAGAAGTTAGCCGAAACGTGGATAGAAACACTTTAGGAAAAAGCAGAAAATGGACTCATTTTCCAATCAAAGATGAGACTTTTCTGAGTACTCATGCTCCGACTTTAGGTGATTTTTTTACAATCAAACGTGGATTGGCAACTGGAGATAACGATTTCTTTATCTTGTCTAAAGAAAAAATTAGAGAACTAAATCTCGACATGAATTTCTTTACACCAATTCTACCAAGCCCTCGTTATTTAAAATGTAATGAAGTGTTTAGTGATAAATATGGAAATCCCTGCTTAGACACGCAGTATTTCTTGCTTAGCTGTACGCTTCCAGAAGAGGAAGTGAAAAAGAATCATCCGTCCATCTGGAATTATTTGAGTAGTGGAATTGATACTACTGCGCAGAAGTATCTGTGTAAAAATCGTAAGGTTTGGTATTACCAGGAAAATAGATCGGCAACGCCATTCTTATGTTCTTATATGGGCAGAGGAAATGACGAACACACTGCTCCTTTTCGTTTTATTTTGAACCACACAAGCGCAATTGCCACCAATTCTTATTTGATGTTATATCCTAAAGCTACTCTCCAAGAAGCAATTGCTCAGACCCCCGACATACTATATGAGGTTTGGAACGCTTTGAGTAATATTACTGCTAATGATCTTGAAAGCGAAGGCCGAGTGTATGGTGGAGGTTTGAAAAAAATCGAGCCAAAAGAACTATCTTATGTTAAGTGCCCACGCTTAGCGGAGTTATTAGCATAAATCAAGAGAACGCAAGGGAAGTGAAGTGACACTGTGTTATTCAATGTTTATTACTTGAACTTTTCAAAAGTATATGAAATAAAAATGATGTTAAGCAATGTCATAAAAACTGATGAGACCACCATCACTTGCTGCAAGTAATGATTTACTTGAATGAAGGAAAGTCTGACATTGGGGAGGTCATTAGAATTACAAATCGACAATTAGAAATCGTTCTATATCTGAATGAAATAAAAAAAACCACAATCCAAGAACTTGCAGATAAGTTTGAAGTCAGCAAGCGAACAATCATGAGAGACATCAACCGGATTTCCAGTATTGGGGTCCCGATTCATACACAGCCAGGTTATCAGGGAGGGGTTTCAATTCCCGGTACTTATAAATTTCAACAGAGTTTTTTTTCTCCGGATGAAATTGAAGATCTGGTTTTGGCTCTTCATATTATAGGGAATTTACGGAAAAGGGATGTAAAAAGCAGTATTTTAAAAAAATTAGAACTTTTGGTTCCTGAGCTTACTTTTTTAAAAGAACAGGATTTTACGGAATATTTGAAGGTGGAATTGTTTCAGGAGCCACTTTGTAAAAAGGAAGAGGTTTTTCGGAATATTAATACTGCTTTGGATGAAGAGGTTATTGTAGAATTAGAGATAAATAAGCATAAATATCGAGTGGCGCCTTTGAGCTATGCGCTTCGCTCATCGGGATTATATTTGTATGCTTCAGACGGTACCCAGTTGTTTACATTTCTGGTATCGGATATTATTTACTGTAAGACTACTGATCAGAGTTTTGATCGTGAAAATTATCAAAAATTTATGTTTCATTAAAAGGAAGGTGACACAGGATGTCCCCTTCCTTTTGTTATGATGGGGAATGTGGAGGTGTTTTTGATGAAAGAAAATATTTATGAAAAAAAATCTGTACATTCTTTGATTCTTTATTTTTCCATACCGGCTATTTTTTCTCTGATAGTAGAAATTATGGCGTCTGTGGTTGATACCGCATTTGCAGGGCATCTTGGAGAAATTTCTGTTGATGCATTGACAACAATGGGATTGCTATCTCCTGTATTAAGTGTTTATACAGCTTTTCAGGCTCTGTTTGCTGTTTCCACATCGATTATGATTGCAAAATATTTAAAAGATTCAACTGTACGGGACGAATACTTGATCACAGGGTTTTGTATGACACTTATTACAAGTGTGGGAGTTTCTATTGCTACCTATTTGATTATGCCGAAACTTTTATCTTTTCTGGGAGCAGCAGGGCAAATCGCAATATTGGCTGAGAAGTATTTGAAAATTCAATTATTCAGCAATGTATTCAACGCTTTGGGTTATACCTTAACAAGCTGTATTCGGGCATTTGGTTATCCAAGAATAGAGATGGTATTAACAGGTTTGGCAGTTCTTGTGAATATGGTTTTTAATACAATATTTGTATTCGTTTTTGATATGGGATTTACAGGTCTTGCTTATGGAACTCTTGTAAGCGAATTGTTTTGTTGTTTTGCATCTGTATTCTGGTTATTGAAACAGCAATTGTTATGGTGTGAATGGAAAATACCATGGAGAAATCTAAAAAAATATACATTTAAGTTATTAAAGCTGGGAATTGCTCAGACAGTTATTCAGTCCCTGGCGGGGTGTACAGCTTTTTTTGTGAATCAGAACTTAATGCTGCATACAACGTTACATCATGTTGCTGTCTGGAACGTAGTCCAGAAAATTTATACTCTATTTCTGATGCCGATAGTTGGGATTACACAAGGGGTTCAGACAATCGTTGCTTATTTTGATGGACATGGACAGGAAAACAAAAAGAAACGAACGCTTATCACAACCATAGGTTATACAGTTGTATATGGAGTAATTGGGATGATTTTGATATTTTTTTTCGGAAAAAATATGTTATCGTTATTTGCAGACGCAGACAATATTTATCAATTGGGAAGGGGAATCCTTCGCATTGTGTTTTCCACTTTTCCATTAATGGGAATTTTTTATACGATTATGACACTGTATGAAGTAACTGGTCATGAGGGAAAAGCAGTTTTTCTGATTTTGGCAAGGCAGGTGTTTTTGATGATTCCCCTGACTTATCTTCTGCCAAAAATCCTTCCAGGATTTCCCCTTGCAGTATTTTGCGCTGTTCCAGCGGCTGATTTAATCGCATTGTTCATAGCTGTATTGAGTAGAAAATAATTTCAGTTTTTGGATGAATTTTTCGGACGCTTTAGAAAATACCTGATATTTTTTCCAAACAATATGCATACCTGCTTCTGTTCGAGGGGAAAGAGGGCGAAAACACAGCTTATTGTTTCCATCTGTATGAATAATTTTATCTAATCCAATGGCATATCCCAGTCCTTCTTCAACCATTAGAGAAGCGTTGAATAACAGATTGTAGGTGGCGACAATTTCTAATTCCGAAAGTTCTTTATTGATCCATGAGGCTAAAGTGCCTTTGCTGTCATCCTGGTTTGAGATGATTAGCGGTTTATCCCATAAATCTTTCGGGTGAATGGATTTTTTAGCAGCCAGAGGGGAGTCCTTTTTCATCAGAACTCCCCAGATATCTCTGAAAGGCAATTCGATGGAGTTGTATTTTGTATGATCTACATTTCCAAACACAATTCCGAAATCAATCAATCCCTTATCCAGTTGTTCACTGACGAAATCTGCATTACCGCTGGAGATATGATAGTGAATTCCGGGATACGCTTCATAAAGTTCTTTGGCAGCTCTTGCGATAAAGCGGACGGCGTCTGTTTCTCCAGCTCCAATATAAACATCCCCGACAATCGTTTGATCGGAGAAAGATATTTCCCGTTCTGTTTTTTGCACAAGGCTTAAAATTTCTTCTGCCCGCTTTCTAAGGATCATTCCTTCTTCAGTGAGGGTCACCTTTCTTGTTCCCTTTGCTTTGCGGATCAAAAGTTGTTTTCCCAGTTCTTCTTCCAGCGCTCTGAGCTGAGTGGAAAGTGTAGGCTGTGAGAGATGCAGCGACTCTGCAGCTTTGCTGATACTTTGTTCTCTTGCAACTGCAAGGAAGTAAGTGAGAACGCGTAATTCCATTACCAGTTTTCCTCCTTTTGGATGTGATGATGATAGTATAACTTGCTTTTTACATAGGTTTCAACTATTAAAACTGATAATATATAAGTATTTGCTATTTATATTCCTGGTTTTTATAATATAAAAAGAAAGGTAAAGTTGCAGATAGGTGGTGGCTATAAATATGGATCATAAGGAAATAAAACTGGAAGAACTCATTGCATATGGCTCAAAAGCAGCAATCATCCAAAATTTAAAAGATGCCGGATGCAGTCATGAAACAATAGACTGCTGCCTTGCCTGTCTGAATACCGGGCAAAAAAAAGAGCTGTTAAAACGATTAGAAAAACATCGAAAAGGGCTTCTTGACAAAGTACATAAAGGGCAAAAGCAGATAGATTGCCTTGATTATCTGGTGTTTCAAATCGGGAAATGTTCTTTTCCGTCCGATAAATGATAAGGGGGAACAGAGTATGAGAATAATAAAAAATCAAAAATTTGATGAGGAGCGAGCTCTTTATGGCAGCAACCAGCTTCTGGTAGAAAACTGCTCTTTTGATGGACCGGCAGATGGTGAAAGTGCGTTGAAGGAATGCAGTCAGATTGAAGTAAACCACTGCTTTTTTAATCTTAGATATTCATTTTGGCATGATCATGGACTTACCATCTGTCATTCAGAAATGACAGAAAATTGCCGGGCTGCATTGTGGTATTCCAGTCATGTGACAGTGGCAGATTGCAAGCTTCATGGAATCAAAGCATTACGGGAGTGCGATGATATGACGATTAAAAACTGTGATATTATTTCTCAGGAATTTGGATGGTCTGTTCGGAAAATCTGCATGGAAGATACTACGGCAGTCAGCGAATATTTTATGATGCGCTCGGAGAATCTGACATTTCGCAGAGTACAGCTTCAGGGAAAATATTCTTTCCAATACATTAAAAATGCAGTTTTTGAAGATTGTGTTTTTGATACAAAAGATGCGTTTTGGCATGGAGAGAATATTACAATCCGCAATAGTACCATAAAGGGAGAATATCTGGCCTGGTATTCCAATGGTCTGACTCTGATCAACTGTAAAATTATTGGAACTCAGCCATTTTGCTATTGTAGAAATTTGAAGCTGATTGATTGTGAGATGTTGGAAACAGATCTGGCCTTTGAAAAATCACAAGTGGATGCAACCATTCTCACAAAAGTTGACAGTATTAAAAATCCATTGTCCGGGCAGATTACGGTGCCAGATGTAGGAGAAGTGATTCTGGATGATGACAAGGCAAAAGGCGAGATTGTTATTACAGATCGGAACAAAAATAATAGAAACATGAACAAAACAGCTTAATATTTTGAAGGAGTGGCAGATATGAATAAGAATATTTTAGTTATCTCAACAAGTCTCAGAAAGGGCGGAAACTCAGAAATACTTGCGGATGCGTTTATCCGTGGAGCAAATGAAGCAGGTCATCACACAGAAAAAATATGTCTATATGATAAAACAATTAGTTTTTGCAAGGGTTGTCTT
This sequence comes from uncultured Blautia sp., assembly GCA_937900135.1. GTDB lineage: Bacteria > Bacillota > Clostridia > Lachnospirales > Lachnospiraceae > Blautia_A. Next base: position 91,273 of record CALCDJ010000087.1, read on the forward strand.
GCCTGTCAGAAAACCGGACGCTGTACGATTCACGATGATGCTGATGTTATTGCACAAAAAATGCTGACCGCTGATGTGTTGGTCTTTGCTACCCCGATTTACTACTACGAAATGTCGGGACAGATGAAAACTGTTTTGGATCGTGCGAATCCATTGTTTTCTGCGGACTATGCTTTCAGAGATATTTACTTTTTATCTGCAGCGGCAGAGGATGAAGAAGATGTGGACGCTCGTGCAGTCAATGGTTTGGGCGGCTGGATTGAATGTTTTCCGAAGGCTCACCTTGCGGGAACCGTTTTTGCAGGAGGTGTAAACGGTGTCGGTGAAATTAATGGACATAAGGCATTACAAAAGGCCTATGAAATGGGAAAATCACTGAAATGATTGGAGGTAAATAGAATGGCAGGTGAGAAAGCACATTCCTGTTATTTTACTCAGGATGCTTTTGACAAACTTCATGGTGAAAATAAGAAACTTCTGATTATCCCTAATGCAGTCCATACAGATTTATATGATCGGATGGATGTGATGCCTTTTGAGAAAATGGAACAATTTTTTGAGGAAAATCTTTAAGCAAAAAAATTGAAAAAAAAGAAATACAAACACAAGGTCTCTCTTTCTGCATTGATAGGGAGACCTTATTTTGAGCAACGAATTATAGATTGATTCATAGACAGGCTTCCCATTTATAAATCAATCTGAGACAAAATAGACAGGTATATATGAAAAAAGTTCATGTGAGGATAGAAAGAAAGGCAAACTTGATATTTATTTATGTCCGTTATATAATCGAAATATATGATGTAAACCTTTTATGAAAGAGGATGGAAGAATTAAGGAAACAAAGGAGAGACATATGAAATTTATTATTGAACATTTATCAAAAAGTTTCGAAAAAAAAGAAGTCCTCAGAGATATTCATTTTACTTTTGAAGAGGGGAAGATTTATGGTTTGCTTGGGAGAAACGGCGCAGGTAAAACAACATTGTTTAACTGCCTGAATCGGGATATTAAGATAGACAGCGGTAGTTTTTATATGGATATGGATGGAGTTTGCCGTGAGGTGAAGGGGGATGACATTGGATATGTGCTGTCTACGCCTACGGTACCGGAATTTCTTACAGGCAGGGAGTTTTTGAAGTTTTTTATGGATATCAATGAAAAATCCATTGAGAATCCCAAAAGTATTGACGAGTATTTTTCCTATATGAGCATTGCGCCTGAGGATCGGGATAAACTCTTAAAGGATTATTCTCATGGAATGAAAAATAAAATGCAGATGTTGATCAATATTATTGCCAAGCCGAATATTTTATTGTTGGATGAACCGTTGACTTCTCTGGATGTAGTGGTGGCTGAGGAAATGAAGCAGTTGCTTCGTTCCTTAAAACGGGATCGTATTACTATTTTTTCTACACATATTATGGATCTGGCACTGGATCTTTGTGATGAAATTGTACTGCTTAATCATGGAGAACTGGAGGTGGTAGAGAAAACCGATCTGGACAGCAGAGAGTTTAAGGATAAGATCATTGCAGCATTACGGGAGGGAGAACATGAATAAGACTTTGAAGATTGCTTTTTCCCTGAAAAATACATATCGGGTAAACGGAATATTGTTTTCCTTAAAGCAGATCCCGCTATTGAAAAGAGTTCTTCCAAACACGCTATATAAGGTGAAAGGATTGAAATTGTTTGCCAATATATTGGCTGTGTTGTGGGAAGTAATTTCCACATTTTTGGGGAAATTTCTTTATTTACTGCTCATGATATGTGGAATAGGGAGTGTCTATGAAAAGCTGCCTGGAAATCAGGTGTTTTTGCATATTCTTTTGCTTCTTACTGTGATTGGCAGCCTTGGAAATACGCATCTTTTTGCTTCTGCTAAGGATAAATATTATGCCATGTTTCTGATGAGAATGGATGCAAGAGAGTATACTTTGGTTACGTATCTTTATTCCATTCTGAAGGTTGTGATCGGTTTTTTACCTTTTACAGTCCTCTTCGGGACAGACAGTGGAATCCCCTTGTGGCTTTGCTTGCTTCTGCCTTTTTGCATTGCTGGCATGAAGCTGTTTGTGGCAGCGTTATCTTTATGGAATTATGAAAAAAGAGGATGTGGATATAACGAAAATAAGCTTTCCAAATATGTGTGGATTAGCTTTGTCCTTCTGCTGGGAGCGGCTTACGGGCTGCCGGCTTTGGGGCTTGCTTTGCCCGCTTTAGTATCTGAGGCGGTGTTTTTATTCTGCATTCCTCTTGGGTGTGTGGGATTGAACAAAGTATTGTCTTTTGATGATTATCGGGGAATCAACAAGGAATTATTATCCGGGTTGACAAATCAGATGGATTCTGAAGCAGCTACGAAGATCATAAAGCAGGCAAATGAAAAAAATATTTCAACAGATACTTCCATTACCAGTGGGCGTAAGGGCTTTGAATATCTGAATGAGCTGTTTGTGAAAAGACATAAGAAGATTTTATGGAATTCCACAAAAAGAATTTCCTATGTATGCATTTTTCTTGTGGCCGGGATATTGATGATGATATTTTTGAAGCCGGAAGTGAAACCTCAAATAAACAAAATGGTTATGACATGGCTTCCGTATTTTGTATTTATTATGTATGCAATTAATCGCGGTACAAATTTCACGCAGGCGCTTTTTTTGAATTGCGACCACAGCTTGCTGACCTATGGATTTTATAAACGACCGGATTTTGTACTTCGACTGTTTCAGATCCGTCTTCGAGAAATTGTGAAGATCAATGCCGTTCCGGCGTTGGTGATTGGCGTGGGACTTGCAATGACCCTTTGGGCGTCAGGGGGTACGGAGAATCCGTTGAATTATGTCATACTTATTGTTTCGATTCTTTGCATGAGTACATTTTTCTCTATTCATTATCTGACGGTTTATTATTTGCTTCAGCCTTATAATGCAGGTACAGAATTGAAAAGCGGTACATACCGAATTGTATTGTCAGCGACATATCTTGTTTGTTTTTGGCTGATGAACCTTCGTATGCCCATATTGATATTTGGGATTATGACGATTGTATTTTGTGTTCTCTACAGCATTGCTGCAAGTATTTTTGTATATAAATTAGCGCCAAGAACATTTCGGATCAGGGTATAGAAAGGGGATAAAATTATGTGTCTGATTTGCGACCGAATTCAAATGATTAAAAAAGGGATGAATCCCTATTTTGTAAAAGAACTGGAAACAGGATATGTGGTTATGGGAGATCATCAACATTTTAAAGGTTATTGCCTGTTTCTTGCGAAAGAACATAAGACGGAATTATTTGAACTGGAACATTCCGTTAAAATGAAATTTCTTGAAGAAATGTCACTTGTGGCAGAAGCCGCTTCCAGGGCATTTCATGCGGAGAAGATGAATTATGAATTGCTGGGAAATGGAGATACCCATCTGCACTGGCATTTATTTCCCAGAGTACAGGGCGATATCGGAGATTATGGCAACCATGGGAAAGGACCTGTCTGGTGGTACCCAATGGAGAAAATGTATGATGACAGCAACTGTCCTTCGGAAATAGAATTGCAGGAAATGAAAACGAAGTTATTGACGGAATTGGAGAAAATTTTATTGAAGGATGGAAATGACAGCCTGGTTTTTTAATTGCTTTATGGAGTTCGAATATTTCGAACTCCATTTTATTTTATATAAATCTAATCAAAACACCCCTTTTTCAAATTTGGCCCACCTTGTATGAATGACTGATAATTGATAGAATTTAATCAACAAATTAAATGTAACTACTCATTACTCTTACAATTGATTGAAAAAAGTATTCTAAATCATATTTAGTAATAATGTTTTGCTTTGTCAGTTCTGAGACTAGTAAAAAAATTAACGTGCTTAGCGGAATGTTATTTGTTGAATAGTTACAATTAAACAAAGAAAGGGGACGCGGCAATGGAAGGAACAATGAAAGTTGCGGTCATGTTGGATAAAATGAAAATGGGTTGGGAGGAACGACCGATTCCAGTTCCAGGAGATAATGAAATTCTTGTGAAAATTGACTGTGTAGGAATTTGCGGATCCGATATGCATTATTATGAAAATGGAAAAATCGGAAGCTATATAGTTGATCCGCCATTTGTATTAGGACATGAGTCTGGCGGTGTAGTTGTAGAGATTGGTAAAGATGTAAAACATCTGAACGTTGGGGATCGTGTAGCCTTGGAACCGGGAAAAACTTGTGGACACTGCGAATTTTGCAGAAGCGGTAAATATAACTTATGTCCAGATGTCAAGTTTTTTGCAACACCGCCAATAGATGGGGTGTTTCAGGAATATGTAGTACATGAAGCTGATTTATGCTTTAAACTTCCAGATAATGTAAGTACTATGGAAGGGGCTTTGATAGAACCTTTGGCAGTTGGTATGCATGCTGCAAATCAGGCTGGTGCTTCTCTTGGAAAAACAGCAGTTGTTACAGGTGCAGGATGTATTGGTCTTTGTGCAATGATGTCACTGAAAGCGTTTGGCGTTACAGAAGTCTATGTAACAGATATCATGGATAAACGACTGGAAAAAGCATTGGAATTGGGGGCAACAGGAGTTATCAACAGCAAAGAAAGAAATCCCGTAGAAGAGATTTATAAACTTACAGAAGGTAGAGGCGTTGATATTGTAGTAGAAGCTTCCGGTGTTGAGATTTGTGCGAATCAAGGAATTGAGATGTTAGTACAGGCAGGTACACTTGTACAGGTAGCATACAGTGGATCTGGCTATATGAGTCTGAATATGAGTATGATTTGTGACAAAGAAATTACTATAAAATCAGTATTTAGATATCGACATATTTATCCAATAGCTATTAAATCAGTAGCAAGTGGTTTGATTAATTTGAAAGATATCGTTACAGATGTATTTGAATTTGAAAATATTGAGGAAGCCATGAATAAGAGTATTGCAGATAAAGCTAATATAGTTAAAGCGGTAATTAAAATAAAGTGAAATTTTATGAGGAGGAGAGAAATGAAAGGAACAATGAAAGCATTAAGAATGTATGCTCCTTATGATTTTAGAATTGAGGATGTGCCGATTCCAGAAATCGGAGATGACGATATTCTGATTAAGATAAAAGGATGTGGAGTTTGTTCCGGTGATGTAAAAACTTATCATGGTGGTCAACGAGTATGGGGAACAAGCCCAGAAACAGCATATATTGAAGCTCCTTGTATTGGTGGACACGAGTTTCATGGTGTGGTTGCTGAAAAAGGGAGAAATGTCACAAAAGTGGAAATTGGAGACAGAATTCTTGCAGAACAAATTTTACCTTGTGGAGAATGTAAATTTTGTCGTCAAGGAAATTACTGGATGTGCCAGCCCCATCGTATTTTCGGTTTTAAACATGATGCAGAAGGTGGTTTTGCAGAATATATGAAGTTGCCGAAGAATAGCGTTATTCATAAGCTTCCGGATGCATTGACAGATGATCAGGCAATTTTGATAGAGCCGTATGCCTGTGGTATGCATGCGGTTGAACGGGGAAACATCGGATATGAAGATGTGGTTGTAATCAGTGGACTTGGAACTATTGGGCTTGCAATGGTTTGTGCAGCACAGATGCATTCGCCGAAAATGGTAATTGGTCTTGATCTCAGACAGGAACGTCTGGATAAAGCAAAAGAATTTGGGGCAGATCTTGTTGTCAATCCGGCGAGAGAAAATGTACAGAAAATTATCAGTTCACTGACAGATGGTTACGGATGTGATGTTTATATCGAAGCATCAGGAAGCCCAGCCAGTGTACCACAGGGCTTGAATTTGGTAAGAAATATGGGTAGATATGTACAGTTTGGCGTATTTGCAAAAGATGTTAATGCAGACTGGAATATTATAGGAGATACAAAACACATGGATGTAGTAGGATCACATCTTTCCGGACATTGCTATGAACCGGTAATTAAAGGTATGATCAATGGAACTATGAAAACGGAAGGAATCCTGTCACACAGATTTGCACTTACTGATTGGGAAAAAGCATTTGAAATTGCAGAAAAAGATCCAACAGCTTTTAAAGTGGCATTGATTCCGTAAAGAATAAAAGGAGTAGAAGAAATGAATAAACTGGGGATTTTTATTAATTTTTGGGAGAATAGTTGGGATGTAGATCATATAAAATATATGAAAAAGGTAAAAAATATAGGATTCGATATTTTAGAATTTCAGGCACAGCCGTTACTCGAAATGACAAATGATCATATGGATGAAATGAAAAAAACAGCCGCAGACTTGGGGATTGAATTGACTTATAGTCTTGGACTGGATCCGTATTATGATATTTCAAGTAAAGATGAGACAACACGTCTAAGAGGTGTGGAGTACTTGAAAAACATCGTAGAACGCGTTGGATATATGGGGGGAAAAGTAATTTCAGGTGTAAGTTATCAAGGATGGGGCTGTATAGATGTTGATCCGGTAGATGGAAAGATGCCCCTTCTTGAAAATTCTCTGAAATCCATGAGAGAACTTGTAAAAGTAGCAGAAGATAATGATGTTACATATTGTGTAGAAGCAGTAAACCGTTTTGAAGCCTGTCTCATTAACACTGCACAGGAAGCGTTGGATTATGTAAATGCTATAGATTCTCCAAATATTGGAATTCTTTTGGATACTTATCATATGAACATCGAAGAAAGCAGCTTTTGGGATGCGATTCACTTGGCTGGTGATAAACTTGTTAATTTCCATACAGGAGATAATAATCGTAGATGTCCTGGCAGAGGACATATTGACTTTGATGAAATCTTTAAAGCACTTGGTGACATTCATTATACAGGTCGTATTGTTTCAGAGCCATTTGTTGCAACTGGTGGAGAAGTAGGTAATGCAGTAGCTCTTTGGAGAAATCTTGAATCAGATATGTCACAGGAATATCGAGATAAAGAAGCAGCATATCTTCTGAATTATGAAAAAGAAAAACTAGCTAAGTATGGACTGGCGTGAGAGATAAAAAAGAAAATTAGCCAAAGTAAATTTGGTATAATCTCTCGGAATCCTGAGTGATTATGGTCAGCATAGCTGACAATGGACATT
>CALCDJ010000088.1 GCA_937900135.1 uncultured Blautia sp.
GTTTGACTGGGAGGCTCAGAAGCCGGGAGAGACAGAGTGTCCTTTTACCTTTACGGGATATGAATATCTCGATCAGATTAAACCTCAGTAATTGAGGCGTAAACATTGTTAAGAGAGGCAGTAAAGTGCCTCTCTAATTTTTTGAATTATCGGAGGGAAAAATGATGGCTACAAAGAAAACTGAAAACGTAGAAAACGTAGAAATTACAGAAAAGAAAGCGGTTAATGTATTGGATCTCCTTTTAGGATCCGATTGTGGAAAAATTCAGACACCTTTTAAGGATGTAGAGATTTCTCGATTATCTGAGGCGTTTGGATCTCCTTTCATTGTAAGATGTATGGCTTTAACTCCTAATGAGTACGAAGATGTACAGGATGCCGCTATCAATATTCAGGGCAAGGACGTTGATCTTGATATGAACCTGTTACAGAACCTTACAGTTATTGAGTCTGTAAGATTTGTAAATGTGGATGAGGCTGGGAACAAGTCTACAGGAGGACTCCTGTTAAAGAGTGCCGACTTGATGAGCAAGTTTAAAGCTCCCACACCTAAAGAGCTTTGTAGAGCTCTGTTTTTGTCTGGAGAGGTGGCTAATATGTACAATGTTATCTCAGCTCTCAGCGGTTTTTCAGATCGGGCAGTTAAAGAAGTAAAAAACTAATAGATACAGACGGTCTTACTAATATGATGTATTGGTACTGGGTACGAAAAGGTATAAGACCGTCTGTATTTTATTCCATGCCTAAAGGAGAATTGACTGTAATTCAGGCTTTCTATGAAAGGGAGTTAGATGAGTATAAAAGCTTAAATAACCAGCTTGATAGGAGGTGAGAGGATTATGGTAGAGTTTGGAGCTAAGCTCTCTCTGAAAGATCAAATGTATGCAACTCTTGTAAAGAATGTGCAGAAACAGAAAGAATTTCAGAAAGAGGTTGATGCCACAAGGGAGGCTTTGCAGAGGGCTACTAATGCTAAGTATAACATGAATGTAGAAACCTCAGCGGCTCAGAAAGAAGCTCAAAAGTTAGCTGATAAGCTGGAGGAGGTAGGTAAGACCGCCACAGCTACAGTTGATTTAGATACAAATGAAGCCCAGAAAGATGCTGAAAAGGTACAGGAGAAACTTGAAGAGCTGAAAAGTCCAGTACAGCTACAGATAGAGGCTAACGATCAAGAGGTTAGGCGGCGTGTAGCGGCTGTAAAAGATAATCTTGATAGCCTCAAAAAGAAAGCTGTATCTCCGATTATACGGCTTAAAGATCAGGCAAGTAAGAGGATAGAAGCTATTAAAGCCTCTCTAAATGCAGTAGGTAAAAAGGTAGCTTCTCCTTTTGTAAAGCTGAAAGACAAAGCAACTCTCCAGTTAAACAAGATCCGTTATACTCTGGAGAGCTTAAAAAATAGGATCATATCTCCTATTATTGTACTAAAAGACCGGGTTACGGTAGGACTTCATAAAGTGAAGTCCTATTTTATTGCAATAAAGGAAACCTTTGTAGATCCGTTGGTGCTGAGTGTAAAAGACAAAGCTACAGCGGTGATTAAAAAGGTAAAGTCAGCGGCTACAGCCTTAAAAAGGATGGTAGTAAGTCCTATTGTAAAGGTAAAGGATGCCGCTACAAATGTGATTAACCGGGTAAGGGGATTGATTAAAACCGTAGGAAAAGCGGTTGGGACTCCTCTTATTAAGGCAAAGGACACGGCTACAAAGATTATATCTGGAGTAGTCAGTAAGATTAAAGCTTTAGGTAAGAGAGTAGCTTCTCCTATCATTAAAGCAAAAGATACAGCAAGTAAGATTATTGGATCCGTTAAGGGAAAACTCTCAGCTATTGGCAGTAAAATAGCCGCCCCTCTCATTAAGGCTAAAGATGCGGCAAGTTCCGTTATCAAAAAGCTTATGAGTATGCTGGGAACTCTTGCAAAGGGTGTAACAATCGGTATTGCTGTAGCTGGAGCTGGTGCGGCTCTTGCCGGGAAAGCTATGGGACAAGGTGCAATGTTGGAACAGCAACAGATCTCTATTGAGCACTTTGTAGGGGTAAATAACCGGGATCAGTCAGCGGAACAGATCCAGCAAATGAGTCAACAGTATATGGAGGCTCTAAGAAATAACGCAAACGCTACGCCGTTTACAACAAATGAAGTTATAGCGGCTGGTACAAGGGCTGTAAATGTAGCCTCAGGTAATACTCAACAGGCTATGAGCTTGTTAAAAGTTGCTGAGGATATGGCGGCTCTTAATCCTGAAAAATCCCTTTCTGATGCTATGGAGGCTATAGCAGATATGAAAGTGGGAGAGACAGAACGAATGAAAGAGTTCGGTTTTAAGATTTCTCAGGAAGATATTAAAAACGCCGGGGGCGTGGATAATGTTATTGAAAATCAGTTGAAACCTTACTTTGAGGGAGGAGCTCAAAAGCTTGCTACAAGTGCGGCTGGTTTAGCCTCAACTATTCAGGGTAAAGTGAGCTCTATTGTATCTGATACAGGATTGAAGATGGTAGAAAAGGTAAAACCTTTACTCCAGACAGCTATTGATTTTATTGATAAATCAGCTCCGGCTATTCAGGCTTTTACAGATAAGTTTGCTAATGGCTTTGGAAAGGCTGTAGATGTGGTAAATGATCTTATTACAGGATCCGGGAAAATGTCTGGCTCCTTTGGTAAGATAGGAGGCTTAGTTTCCTCTGTGGGTGGTGTATTAAAAAGTGCTTTTGGCACTATTAAAAATACAGCCGTATCTATGTTTACCTCAATTCAAAAACACTCAGGACTTTTCAGTAAGATTATGGGTGTTATTAGTGAGGTAGGATCCTCAAAACTTGGATTTTTAGGGAGTGCCTTTAATGCGGCATGGACTGTAATCTCAAGTGCATTTGAGGGGATCTTATCTGTAGCTGAGAGTGTGTACAATGCTTTTGAGCCTATTATCTCAGGTATTGCGGATGCAGTATCTAACGCCTTTGATTGGGCTGGTGAGAGTATAGGAGGGGCGGCTACTACAATCAGCGGATTTATAAGTAACTTGAGCTCTACTATTAGCTCTGTTATGGGATTTTTGGCTCCTTACATTGCCTCAGCGTGGGAATGGATTAAAGGGGCATTTGCTCAAGCGGCTCCTGTAATCGGACAGGCGGTTGAGTTAATCGGCTCTGTACTCTCTGTATTATGGGATGCAGTGACAGCGGTATTTGATTTCTTAGCTCCTTACCTCCCGGCAATATGGGACGGTATTTGTGGAGCATTTAAGTTAGCTGGTGAGGTAATCTCTACAGCTATTACTTTTATAGGTACAATCCTTAGCGGTTTACAGTCAGCTTTCACGGCTGTAATGGACTTCTTAGCTCCTTATATTCCGTCTATTTGGGAGGGAATAAAAACAGCCTTTACCGTAGCTGGGGACGTACTTAGTGCTGTAGCTTCTGTGATCGGCGGCGTAATACAGGCTATCTGTGATTTTTTCTCTGGAGATTTCTCTGGGCTTTCAGGAATTGTGGAGACTGTATGGGGAGCTATCACGGGTGCTTTTGAGGTTGCGGCTGGAATAATCGGCGGCATTGTTGATTTTATCGGCGGTATAATCTCAGGAATTGTAGACTTTTTCTCTGGTGGACTTGAGGGAGCCAGAGGCGTAGCTGAGGGAGCTTGGAACGGTATTACAGGTATCTTTGAGGGTGCCGGAAACCTCATTTCTGGGGCAGTAAATACGATTTCAGGAATAATCTCAGGTATAGCCGGATTTTTCTCTGGTGGACTCGACTCTCTGGGCGGTATAGCTGAGGGAGCATGGAACGCCGTAACAACAGCCTTTGATACTGCCGGATCCCTGATTTCAGGGGCGGTTGATGGTATTGGTACAGTAATAGGAGGTATAGGAGAAACTTTCTCAGGTGCTCTTGATGCTGTAGCTCCTATTGTAGATGGGGCGTGGACGGCTATTACAGGTGCTTTTGATACTGGTAAAGAGTTACTTTCTGGTGCTCTTGAGGGGGTTGGATCTGTACTGGATGGTATTGGATCAACTATCACAGGAGCTCTTGAGGGCATTGGTTCCTTTATTGGTGACACATGGGATAGTATTTGTGGATTTTTCTCAGGAGGATCTGAGGAAGTGGGACAGTCAGCTCCTACAGCTCAGACTAATGTAGAGGCTTACAATACCGCTTTTGCTCAAATGGATGCAATGGCTCCTCAGGTAGAGGCGGCATGGAGTAGCATATCTACAGCCTACAATACAGGAGTTGAGAGCATTGGTACCACTAATACAGCGGTAACAACAGCTCTTACTACTTTAAGTGAAGCGTTTACCACAGCGTTTACAGCTATTAACACAGCGGTAACAACAGGGTGGACGGCGGTTAGTACCACTTTCACAAATATGACAACAGGATTTACCACCTTACAGTCTACGGTGTCTACAGGGTGGACAGCTATTACAACAGCCTTTAAAACGGCTCAGACAGATACCTCTCAGGTTATGACTACTATGCAGACAGCACTTACTACTTTAGCTACAGCTTTTAGTACAAACTTTACTCAGATTTTGAGTATTACCGTATCCGGCTGGAGTTCAGTGTTATCCGCATTTTCTGTAGCTCATAGCGGTATATCCGCTCACTCAAGTGCAATTTCCGGCACACTTTCCTCACTGGCTGGATCCTTTAGCTCCTCTATGGGAAGTATCATAGGATCGGCGAATAGTGCGGCGGCGGCTGTAAATAGTGCGGCGGCAAGTATAGCGGCGGCTGTAAGCCGGGCGGCAAGTGCGGCGGCAAGTATGCCGTCTGGAGGCGGTGTAAGTCGTGCAATGGGTGTAGATCGTGTACCTTATGACAACTATCCTATCATGGCACATGAGGGAGAAAAGCTTCTCACAAAGAGAGAGGCTAACCAGTATGAAGCGGCTACTTCTACAAGAGGTGTACGGTTCATTAGTAGAGCAATGGGTACAGGAGAGATCCGGCGTGATAATACTCCGATTTTAGCACATGAGGGAGAAAAGGTATTAACGAAACAAGAAACCAGACAGAACGGTGAGAAAGAGGGAATTATTGTTAATTTCAATGGACTCACGATTGAGAAAGAAGCTGATGTTGATGTAATCATGGAGATGATGCTCCGTAAATTACTCAAGATTAAGGCTAACATGGCATAAGAGAAAGGAGGGGCTATATGGAATTTTGGTTAAAACAAACTGAGTCTGATAAGTTTAGATTGCCTGTAAATCCTGAGTCCTTTTCATTCTCTGAAAAGGCAGATAACACCTCAGTAAATGTAAATAAATTGGGGGAGGTTAATCTATTAGGTTACAGGAAATTAAAGGAGGGCACAATGTCCTCCTTTTTTCCTAACAAAAATTATAATTTCAGTAATAACTCTGGCAGACATTCTCCTTATTGGTATGTAGCTAAGATACTGGGATGGAAAGAAAAAAGAAAGACAGTCCGGGTGATTATTGGAAGTAATATAAATGTCCTCTGTACTATTGAGGCTTTTCAGTATGGGGAACAAGACGGGACTGGAGATGTATATTTTACTCTCCAGTTAAAAGAGTATAGAGCTATTTCTGTGAAACAGCTTACAGATGCAGAAAAGAAAAAGCTCACAACTCCTAAAAAGAAAAAGCCGCCTAAGAAAAAGAAACCTACAAAAAGACCAGCAAATAAAAAGCCCAGTCCCAGAACCTACACAGTTAAGAGTGGGGATTGTCTCTGGAACATTGCAAAAAGATTTTATGGTAATGGTGCTCAGTACACTAAAATCTATAATGCAAATAGAGGAAAGATAAAAAATCCTAACCTCATTTATCCGGGACAGGTTCTTACAATTCCATAAGGAGGTAATGCTATGAGAGTAATCTGGGGAACAACAGACATTACAAGTTATATTACCTCTATTAAGTGGGGAGGATCTAAGAGTCAGGTTGCCCGTAAACTGGAAATTGAGATAGTCAATGCTCCTTATGATCCTAACATTAAATCCTTAAATATTAAGCTTGCTGATAAAGTTTATTTGTTTGAGGATGATAGCATGAAAACGGAGTTGTTTAGAGGTTTTGTAGTAACAAGGGAGCGTGATAGTCAGAGTGGGAGCGTATCTTATACCGCTTATGATCTCTGTTATTACACGATTAAAAGTAGTGCTACATATAACTTTAAAAATAAAACAGCGGAAACCATTACACAAGTTGTCTGTGATGATTTACAGATACCTACAGGATCCTTAGCAAAGACAGGGCATAAGCAGAAACTACTTGTTAAGAATTGTAAGATTTATGACATAATAATGAAAGCTTATACTCAGGCTCATCAAGTAGATGGAGAGGACTACATGGTGAAAGCCTTAAAAGGGCAGTTATGTGTTGTAAAGTACGGTGCTACGATTTGTACAAATAAACTGGTTGAGGGATCAAATGTTACAAGAGCTACATTCAAAGAAACTCTTGATAAGATGGTGAACCGTGTACGGATTTATGATGGGGACGGCAAGCAAATTGGAGTAGTCTCAAATAGCTCTAATATCAAAAATTATGGTGTATTTCAACAGACTTACACAAAAGAAAAGGGCAAAAATGCGACTACTACAGCTAAGAGTAAGTTTCATGGAGTAGATAAGACAGCTAAGATTGAGGCTATCGGATTTACTCAAGCTGTAACAGGAAACGGTATTGTAATTCAGGATGGTGCTACAGGATTGAAAGGGCTTTTTTGGATTACAGAAGATACCCACAAATGGGTTAAGGGAGTGCATACTATGACACTTTCCTTAGAATTTAAAAAGTCTATGGATGCAAAGGAGGTGTAATTATCGTGGAAAATGCAGATCAGAATTATAGTGGATTTTTAGAACTGATGAGGGATCAGGGAAGTATGGATAATCCTCAGACGTTGTTTATTGGTACGGTAAAAACGTGGGCTTCTGATAACTCAAAAATCGAGATTGAGGTAGATGATCTTATATTAGATCAGGAGGACATATTGGTAGCTGATTATCTCATGGATGGATTTAAGTTTCCTTTAAAAACCCCTTATGTCTCAAGTGTAACTTTTGGGCATTATGACGGATCCTTTAAAACCACTAATCCGGCAGTGAAAAAAGGTGGACTAAAAAAGGGAGATCTTGTAGCTGTTATGAAATGTAACGATAATGATACCTATGTAATCCTTGCAAAGGTGGTGAGCCCATGACAGGAGGTTTATTTCCTTTTGATGATACAGAAGAGTTTCCAGATCTTATTGAGGAGGAGTCTAATGAGGAATATATTTATAAAGATTTTGAAATAGACTGGAAAACAATGAGAATGACAGGAAAAATCGTGGAGGGGAGAGATGCTGTAGAGCAATGGGCTCACATAGCTCTCAGAACTTCCCGGTATGACTGGTTAATTTATTCTTGGGACTTTGGGGAGGAATACACAGAGCTTATAGGCTACTCATATTCTCAGGAGTATCTTGATAATGAGGTAGAGCGAACTATAACTGAATGTCTTACAGAAAATCCTTATATCTCAGGAATTGAGGATTTAACAGTAACGGTTGAGGATAGCCACTTACACATAGGGTTTATTATGCTAACAGATTTTGGGGAGGTGAGAATGGATGTATGAGGATCAAACTTATGAGGCAGTCTTAGAAAGGTGTTTAGAAAATTCCAGAGATGATATTGACAAGACAGAGGGAGGAGTATTTTTTACAGCCCTTGCTCCGGCGTGTCTGGAATTTGCTATACATTATACAGAGCTTGACGGGATTGTGAGAGATACCTATGCAGATACTTGTGATAGGGATCACTTAATCTTACGCTGTAAAGAGCGTGGTATATTTCCATATCCAGCTACAGCGGCGGTACTCAAAGGGGAGTTTAATGTGGATATTGGCGTAGGAAAGCGTTTCTCTTTAGATGAACTTAACTATATCTCTACAGAGTATATAGGAAGATCTGAGGAAGAAAGCGGATCCTATCTGTATAAGATGCAATGTGAACAGGTTGGGACAGATGGCAATAAACACTTTGGATCTCTGTCCGCTATTGAGTATATCACAAACCTTGAGACAGCAGAGCTTACAGAGTTACTTATCCCGGCAGAGGATGAGGAAGATACAGAGCTGTTAAGAGCTCGTTACTTTTCCAGTTTTGAGACGGATCCTTTTGGAGGAAATAAGAAAGACTATAAAGAGAAAACAAATAAGCTGGATGGAGTTGGTGATACAAAGGTAATCCCTACATGGAACGGAGGAGGAACTGTTAAGCTCATCATTATAGACAGTTTATTTAACAAAGCCTCTGATACTCTTATTAAGTCAATACAGGAGGCTATTGATCCACTCTCGGATCAGGGTAACGGCTCAGGTATTGCTCCTGTAGGTCATACAGTAACAGTAGTTACCGTAAGAGAGCGTGAGATTAAGATTAAGACTCACATTGAGTATAAAGAAAGTTTTTCATGGAGCCGCATAGGATCAGAAATTAACAAAACCATTGAGGAGTATCTTTTGGAGATGAGGAAAGACTGGGCTAATCAGTCACACTTATCTGTAAGAATTACTCAGATTGAAGCCAGATTATTAAAGCTTGAGGGGATTGTAGATATTTCTGAGACTACTATCAATGGTTCTACTGATAACTTAATCCTTGAGCCGGATGAGATCCCGGTACTGTATTCTGGAGGGGTGGAGGTGATTTAGTATGAGATTAAATCTCGATATGATAAAATACTGGATCCCAGAGCTCAGAAAAATTCCAGAATTTAGGGAGCTTGCTAAGGTATGGGAAATTGAGTTCAAAAAGCTTTATGAATGTACTCAAAAAACTCTTGATGATACCTTTATAGATACCGCTTCTGAGGATGGTATTAAAAGGCTTGAAAAAATAGCTGGAATATACCCGGATGAGGGGGACAGCTTAGAGCATAGACGTACAAGGCTTTACAGCTATTGGAATGACAGGAAACCATATACAGAGGGAGAGCTATATAACCGATTAAAAGCGTTATGTGGCTCCTCTGATTTTGAGATAAAATCAGATTATAGAAATTTTCTCATTCAGATCATAACCCATGTAGGGGGCGTTGGTGTGATGGAAGAAATTGAGTATATGCTGGATTATTTCATCCCGGCTAACCTCATTGTAGAGTTAAAAAACATTCTTACAGGAGGAAGTACAGCCGGGATTTTTTGCGGCGTTGGTACAGTATCATCTATGGCTTATACGATTACTAACGATATTTCAGGATCATATAAATCTGAAATGACATTAAATCAAGGAGTAGTCCCAGTAAGAGCCGTAGAGTTACAGGTAACTAATGATATTAACTCAAAAGCTGAGTTAATCGAGGAAAAGACTATAGGATCTGTAGTTAGTACCTCACAAATTATAACAACACATTAAAAGGAGGAAAAGAAAATGGCAGAATTTAAGTCAGCGGTAATCACTAAAAAAGGCGTTGCGTTGATGGGAAAAATTATGTCTGGTAGCACTAAGCTCAATTTTAGTAAGATTGTAACGTCTGATACTACTTACAGACAGGATCAGCTTGCTAATCTTTCCGCTCTTACCGGGATTAAACAGGAGGCTTTAATTTCCGGCGTAAAGCGGAAAAATGAGGCTACTGTGGAAGTAAGTACACAGTTTAGTAATACAGCTCTAAGGGCTGGTTATTATGTGCGTACACTGGGACTGTATGCGGTGGATCCGTCTGAGGGAGATATTCTCTACAGTGTGTGTATTGTAGATGAGTCAGTATCTACGCCGGATTATATGCCGCCTTACAATGGAGTGGGTGTATCAAGCTTACTTATCAACATGGTTACTACGGTATCTAATGCCGCTAATGTAACTGTTACTGTAGATCCAGCGGCGGCGGCTACAGTTTCTCAGGTAATGGATTTACAGGCTCAGGTAGACGATTTGAAAGGCTTTACAGGCTATATGGATCAGGATATTTACGGTGTTGAAGTAGATTTCAATGCTAAGAAGTGTGTAAGACTTGCTGGAGCTGTGGGAAGATCTGAGGGAGAGTTTTTTGATAATATTGCCCCGTGGGGAGGAAGAAAGAGGGTTATTCTTTCTGATGATGGTTATGAGCTGGGTTCTTATGGAGATCCTCAGTATACAGAGACAGGTAAGCTTGTACAGGCTGTTAATGTAGAGATTACCCCAGAAAAACCGGGATCTCCGTCAGCAACTCCGGCAGTATTGAAAAATTTCCCTATTGGAACTCCAGTACAGGTTATGGTAAAACAGCCTAAATTCTGGGTTAAGGTGGTACCGCTCTCAATGAGTAAGGCGGCACATGGTAGAGGTTATCAGTTTGATAAAGCCCGTTACTATGTATCTCCTACAGCAAAGCCGGGATTTATGGTAATTGATACCTTTAAGGCGGCAAACGGTCAGGAACAGGATTATATTTATCTCTCAGCTTTTGAGGGATCTTTATACGATACCTCAGAAAATGCTTACATTATGGATGATGCTCAGGTAGCTGATTTTGCAAAAGACACAGGAGACAAGCTCTGTAGTATTGCTGGAGCTAAACCAGCCTCAGGAAAGACTCAGAACCTTACAAGAGCAAATACAAGGGCTCTCTGTAATAACCGTAATGCAAATGTGGAGGCAGACAATGCCGCCGGAGGACTGGGATGGAGACAGCATGATATTTTTGCTCTCTCTATTACTCAGATCCTCATGTTAGTAGAGTATGCTCACTTTGATGCTCAGGCTAAGATTGGTAAAGGTGTAAGTAGCCTTGTTGATGATGGAGCCTCTAACATGGCTCTTGTTACTGGCGGTACAAGTTCCTTAGGTAATAAGTCTGGAAATGCTCCAGACGGTGAGGATGGAAAGAGATCCGTAACATACCGTGGAGAGGAGAACCTCTGGGGAAATATCTGGACATGGTTAGACGGTATCAATATTGAGTGTAAGGACATTCAGAACGCTTATGTAAGCTCTGATAACCTTACTATGAAAGATGATACAAAAGAAAACTATGAGAACGCTGGATTTACCTTAGCAAAAGCTAACGGTATTGTTAGTAAGTTTGGACTGGATGAGAAGCATCCTTATCTTTTCCTCCCAACAGAGACTAAAGGAGCAAGTAACTTTGTAGGTGCTTATCATTGGTGTAATCCTACTTACAATGGCTTTATGGTGGCTCTATTGGGCGGTTTATGGAATAATGGCGGTTATTGCTCTCCTTTCTGTCTGAATGTGAGTAATGCCTCCGGTTATCGTTATCGTTATGTCGGCGGTCGGTTGCTGTATGTACCTCAGGCTGATAAGCCTAAGTACCTTTATAAGGTTATGGCGGCGTAAGGCTGGGGTAAAATTAAATAAGTTGTTAATGGGGAGCTGGTAACGGCTCCCTGTTTTCATAGGTCACTAAAATTGTTGGCTTTATGGTAGCTCAATTAGGCGGTAAATGGAATAATGGCAGTAATTGCTCTCCTTTCTATCTGAATGTGAATAATACCTCCAGTAATCGTAATCGTAATATCAGCGGTCAGTTGCAATATGTACCCTTGTAATTTTTGCAAGTAATAAAAATTTATACTGTAAATTAGTGACCTTGCCTCTTGGCAGAACATAAAACAGACGGGATTTCCCGTACTGGGTAAAAAGTATGTAAAGGGGTGTTGATAAGGGGCAAAAGCCTTGAAACGCCGTTTAGGAGTGCCAGTAAAGGTCAGCTCCCCTTTGGTACATACAAAAAATATATGAGATTGGAACAATGGAATTATGACAGGTACAAAAGATCTCTTTGATACTATATGTAGCATGGATAACCTTTACAGGGCTTTCCAAAATGCGAAAAGCGGAAAGGGCTGGTATAAGGAAGTAAAACAGATAGAGAAAAGACCATATTACTATCTGGCTGGCTTACAGTATATGCTCAGAAACAAACTCTTTCATACCTCAGAGTATGAGATTTTTCTCCTAAATGAGGGAAAGAAAAAGAGAGATATGTACAAGTTACCTTTCTTTCCAGACAGAATAGCTCAGTGGGCTATTTTACAGGTTATAGAGCCTTTTCTTATAGCTAATATGACTACAGATACCTATAGTGCTATACCCCATAGAGGGATCCAGCCTATAGTAAATGATCTTAGAGGCTATTACAGAAAGAAGAAAGTAAACGGGAAAGAGAAAAAGGTATGGATCCCCTCAATACTGTTATCAGATGAGGAGAATACCCGGTACTGTTATAAAATTGACTTACATCATTATTACCAGTCTATAAATCACGAACTGTTAAAGCAAAAGTACAGAAAAGTTTTTAAAGATCCAGATTTGTTGTGGTTACTTGATGAGATAGCGGATAGTATCAATACAGCCACAGAAGAGGATTTGATTGAGCTGTATTTATCTGGAGAGGTAGAGGTTGATCCTAATACTGGAATACCTATAGGGAATTATATGAGCCAGTATAGCGGTAATTTCTATCTTAGCTCATTCGATCACTTTGTAAAAGAAGATTTACAGGTTAAGCATTATTACAGGTATATGGATGATATTGTTATCTTTGCTGGAACTAAAGAGGAATTGTGGGAAATTCATAAAAGAGTTACGGCTTACATTCAAGAAAAATTACACCTAAATATTAAGGGGAATTATCAGATATTCCCTACAAAAGTGAGAGGTGTGGATTTTGTAGGCTATAGATTTTTTGGAGAATATACATTGCTCAGGAAGAGTACAGCTATTACTTTTAAGAGGAAAATGAGAGCTTGTAGAAAGAAAATGGAAAACGGTGTACCGCCTACTTATGGTGAGTGGTGTTCTTTCAACAGCTATAATGGGTGGCTTATGAATTGTGATAGCTATAGGCTACACAAGAAATACATGGAGCCCCTTATAAAATACATGAATAATTATTATGAAAGTGAGGTTAAAAATCATGGTGAAATACGAAAATGTTCAGTCAAGTGCAGACACAGTAGAACCTCTTGAAATCACTGAGTCTACAGTCATTGTGAGAACGGGAATTACCCGTGTAGATGAACCCGGTACAGAAGATACTCCCGGCTTTAAAGGCTGGAATATTAAATCTGAGGAAGTCTATGAAAAGGATGAGTATATTAAGCTCATGGCTGAAAAAAACGGATCTCTTGAAGAACAGGCTACTGATATGCAGATTGCTTTAACAGAAGTCTATGAAATGATCCTTGTGTAGGGAGGGAAATGCAATGGTAAAAATTTATGCTGAATTGATTAAAAAGGGAGTTAAGACTCTGGAGGAAGTGCCGGAAAAAATCCGAAAAGAGGTAAAAGCGTTTCTGGAAAGTGAGGAATGATTGATATGATTATCAATTTTATCCTAAAGATATTCTTTAGAAAGGAGGAAAATATCATGGCTGTTATTTATGCAACTCTTATTGTAAAAGGCAAAAAGACTTTTGCAGAAGTACCAGAAGTCATTAAGGAAAAGGTAAAACAGATCCTTATTGATCTGGAAGTGCCGGAGCTGGCTGAATAATCTGAGGGGCGTTTGCCCCTCTTTTATTTTGGCAGAAAGGAGAAAATCAAGTGTGACAGAGGATCAGAAAATTGAGTTTGCCGAAAAGCTCTCTAACATTGAGGCAAGGTCTAAGAGTAACTCTCATAGGTTAGATGAGCATGATGAGGCTATTAAAGAACAAAACTCACTCATTGCGGCTATCAAAGAGCTTGCTGTAGAAACTAAGTATATGAGAGAAGATCTTAACTCTACAATTAAACGTCTTGATAAATTAGAAAGTCAGGACGGGGAAAAGTGGGAAAAGTTCAAATGGTTATTGGTAGCCGGATTAGTCACGATTGTATTAGGCTATTTAGCTGTACAGGTAGGACTAAAATAGGAGGTGATCCTAATTATCTATCTAACGCAGATAAGGCGGCGTAATGTGTTAGATTATACGCCGTAATAATTGAGGAGGAAATTACTACAATGGATTTTTCAAGCTATCTTATTGAAAAAATGCTGGTACTTGTACCAGTGCTGTATATCATTGGAATGTTTATTAAGAGCACTCCAAAAGTAAAGGACTGGCTGATCCCGTGGATCTTGTTAGGACTTGGACTTGTAGGAGCTGTAGCTATCGGAATTACTACAGGAGTTCCTATTGTAGATGCTGTAATACAGGGGATCCTTGTTACTGGCGTTACGGTTCTTACTAATCAGCTTATTATACAGACAAAAGCAAAAAACTAATAATTATAAAAGGAGTATGCCTTTCAGGTGTACTCCTTTTTTCATGCGTGAAAGGGGATGATACGCAATGCTGAGTAAGAAAAACTTAGAAATACTGAGAAATATCATCTATGCCGTAGAAACAGGGGGACAGGTGTACGGAGGGGCTGATTACAGCTCTTTTATTGAGGCGTATCACAATACTCCCACAGAGACAGCGATCACAATAGGAGCCGGACAGTGGTTTGCAAATGAAGCAAAACGCTTATTGTCTGAGATCTTGAAAGCAGACAAGGCTACTTTTAAGAAATTAGATACAGCCGGGATTAAGGAGGATCTGAAAAAAGACTGGGAAAATTATCGGATTAGTAAGTCCTCAGCAAAAGCTAAGGCAATTATTAAGATTATCTCATCTCCAGCCGGAAAGAAAGTACAGGATGCTCTTGTAGAAGATCAAATGAAACAGTATGTTTCTGAGGCTGAAAAGCTGGGAGTAACAGATCAGGCGGCGGCTATGATGTGTGCAAACTTTAGACATCAAGGCGGCTTGAGTGCAATGAAAAGGGTTATCGGAAAAACTGAGAAGCCTTATACATTGGATCATCTTTATGCCGCTTGTAAGACAGATACAGGAAATCAGGTGGGGGCTTACAAGAGCCGCCAGAAATTTGTTTATACCACTTTAAAGAAGATGGTAAAAGAGGAGGAAAATACTATGGGAGTAACAGCAAAACAGGCTGTAGCCGTAATGGACGGATGGGTAGGACTTAGCAGAGCCGCCGGAACACATAAACCGATTATTGATCTTTACAATAGTCACAAACCTTTAGCAAGAGGCTATAAAGTTACCTATCAGGATGCTTACTGTGATACTACGGTATCAGCGGTATTTATTAAGTTAGGAGCCGTGAATTTAATCGGAGGTACTGAGTGTGGAGTCCAGAACCACATTGAGTTATTCAAGAAAGCCGGGATCTGGATTGAGGATGGTACAATTACTCCTGAGTTTGGAGATATTGTATGTTTTAACTGGGATGATGGTACTCAGCCTAATGATGGGTATGCCGATCACATTGGATTTGTTAAAAAGGTTAATAAGTCTAAAGGTACTATGGATTTTGTTGAGGGTAACATGAGCGGAGGCGTTGTAGGTTACAGAAAAGATGTACCTATTGGCTGGGGCTATATTAGAGGCTACGCCCGTCCTAAATATGCTAAATCAACAAATACTACACCTCCGGCAGAAAAGCCCGGAAATAGTGGAAATACAAGCTCTCAGAGTGGTACTGGAGTACATACCGTAAAGAGTGGTGATACTCTCTCAGCTATTGCCCAGAAATACGGAACTACAGTACAGGTGTTAGTAGACTTGAACGGCATTAAAAATAAAAATCTGATCTATGTAGGTCAGAAAATCAAATACCCTACTACAAAAGGATTTGTAAAAGGATGCCGGGTAAGAGTTAAAAAGACGGCTGAGAGATACGCTACAGGAGAGAAGATTGCAAGTTTTGTAAAGGGATCCACATACACTGTTATTCAGGTTGGATCTGGAAAATGTTTACTTAGCGGTATTATGAGCTGGGTAAAAAATGAGGATTTGTCCCTCTTATAATTCATTTTATGAATTATTTTGAGAAAGGCTACCAGAGTAAAGGCTGGTAGCCTTATTTTTTTTGTCTAAATTTGAGGAGTATCTGAGGTTAATACTTACATAAAAAATAATAGGTTTACATAGTATCAAAAAGGTGTATAATAAGAGTGAGATATTATGATAAACCTGTACAATTTCTATTAACAGGAGGAAACAGGATGGTACAGGAAAAATTAAGAGCGGTATTCTATGCAAGAGTATCAACAGAGGAGGAGAAACAGCTTAACGCACTTGAGAAGCAAATACAAGAAAATAGAGATATAATAAATAAGAATGGATGGATCCTTGTACGAGAGTACATAGATGAGGGTAAAAGCGGCACTACTACAAAAAGAAGAAGTAGCTATAAACGGCTCTTAGCTGATATGACAGCGGATAAATTTGACATAATTGTATGTAAAGATCAGGAAAGATTACAGAGGAATACTCTTGACTGGTATTTGTTTGTGGATAATTTGGTTAAGAATAACCTTAAATTATTTATGTATCTTGATAACAAATTTTTTACTCCGGCTGAGGATGCACTTATCACAGGTATTAAAGCTATCATTGCTGAGGAATACAGTAGAAATTTGAGCAAGAAACTCAATAACGCAAATAAGAGAAGAGTTGAGAGAGCACTTGCTGGAGAAGAAATAGCGGCAATGGGTAACGGTAAATCTCTGGCTTTTAAAATCGTAAATGGTAAGTGGGTAAAAGATGAAAAAGAGGCTGAGCTGGGTAAAAAGATCTTTGAGCTTTATCTCCAGTGGAACAGTATTAGAAAAGTGAGAGACTGGGTGAATAACAATGGATATACAAACAGTGTAGGAAAACCCTTTACCTCTGAGAGCATTGCAAGAATATTGAAAAATGAAAAAGCAAAAGGTATAATTGTTATGGGACATCATCATCACGATTTTGATAAAAAGAAAATCGTAAAGATGCCTGAGGAGCAATGGGTAAGGATTAAAGCTCCTGAGCTGGCTTATGTGAGTGAGGAAACTTTTGACGAAGTACAGAGGAGACTTAAAGCAAAGACCGGGAAAAAGAGGGGAGTAAATGCTTACTCTAATCCCCTTAGTAGTAAGCTATATTGCGGTAAGTGTGGAGGAAAGCTCTGGAAACATAGCTCAAATGGATATATAGGCTGGTATTGCTCCTCTAAATTGGCTAAAGGTGATGTACAATGCACTGGAGTATCTACCACATCCGTTAGGATCAGAAAAATTTATTCTGAAATATCTAAGGGGTTGGTAGTAAATAAATCAGCGGTAAAGTCCTCTATGCTGGAATGGTTACATCAATTAAAGTCCTCCTTACAGATTGAGGATCAAAGTAAGCAGATACAAAAAACCATAGAACAGCTTGAGAGAAAGAAAAATAAATTGACAGAGGCTTATTTAGATGAGATTATTTCTAAAGCAGATTACCGGGAGAAATACTCAGCTATTGAAATGCAGATAACGGAACAACAAAAACTTTTAATCCCGGTAGAAGAGAATGAGGATATAAAAGATATTGAGGAAGTCATTAAAAACATAGACAGAGAGATAGATGATTTTATAGCCTCATCACAATTTGAAGAAAGCAAAGTAGATTATTTAATTGAACACACAAAGAAAATAACAGTAATTGACAAAGAGCACTATATTATAGATCTGGATCTTTTAGCTGGGGTTATACTAACAGGAAAAGATTTTCTGTTATATGTTCACAATACTATGCCGTTCTACCATGAGTGAAAGTGTTTTCACTCATATGATCAACCATCA
This sequence comes from uncultured Blautia sp., assembly GCA_937900135.1. GTDB lineage: Bacteria > Bacillota > Clostridia > Lachnospirales > Lachnospiraceae > Blautia_A. The sequence continues at coordinate 17,580 of CALCDJ010000088.1, forward strand.
GAATCTTTCAGATCAGTTTATAATTGATTCTGCTGCAACCAGTACAGAAGAGATTGGCAATCCGCCCCACAGAGGAACTGTAAAAAAATTGCGTGAAGTGGGGATTCCACTTGTACCGCACAGAGCGCGGCAGATTACATGGAAGGATTACGAAAAATTTGATTACATCATTGGCATGGATCAGTGGAACATAAGGAATCTGAATCGTATGTTGAAGGGAGATCCAGACGGCAAGGTATATAAATTGTTAAGTTTTGCCGGAACAGACAGGGATATTGCCGATCCCTGGTATACGGGGAATTTTGATGTTACTTATACAGATATTGTGGAAGGGTGCGAGGGCTTTTTGGCATATCTGAAAAGACAGCGGAAAATCTAAAGGAAAGAAAGCTTTTGGTGTTCCTTTCTTTTTTGTCGAACAGAACATCTTTACAAATGCCGTATTACCCGTTATACTGTAACCACAGCAGCTCAGAAGGGAGCAATCAGCTCCCTTTTCTATTCAAAAAAGGAGAAAATCTTTCTCCTGATCTTATTCAAATCTCAGGCATTCGCCTGGCAATTTCAAAGAAAGAAGGAACAGAATATGAGAAAAAATTATGCGGCATTTGTGGAAAGTCTGCGCCGGTCTATTATGACAGTTACAGATTTAAGGGAGGACCAGGTTTACTTTGTAAAAGCTGAGGAAAATCCGGCAGATTCAGGGGATTGCCTGTTTTTGGAGTGTGGTGTTCAGGCGAATTTAAAAGAGGTCTGTGCTCTTCATGTAGATGATTTGTATGAACATTATCAGAGAGGAATCTCTTTGGAAAAGATCATCGGAGATGCCATGGAGCAGTTTGAGGCTGTAAGAAATGAGGAGAATATATCGAAGGTACTCTCTCTTGCAGATTTTGGCAAAATTAAAAATGATCTGTTTGTGCGTTTGCTGAATGCAGAGAGAAATCGGGAAATGCTGAAAGATGTGGTACACCGGGTGGTGGGAGATATTGCATTGGTTTTATATCTCAGACTCAATGAGACAGAAGCAGGATTTGCCAGCTTAAAAATACCGGAGAACTTTTTTGAAAAATGGGGGATGACACGGGAGGCAATTTTCGAGCATGCGCTTTTGAACACCTATTATATGAATCCCCCCAGAGTTTATCAATGGCAGAAAATGTTATATGATTCTGACTATTCAGGAGAAAATTTTATGGATCTTATGACGGGATTTCGTTTTCAGAACAATCCTTCAGGCGATTGTCTCAGCACCACCAGAAGAACGAATGGGGCGGTGGCTGTTTTTCTGCCAGGGGTGGCAGAACGGATTGCGCAGCTGATCGGACATGGATTTTATATGGTGTTTACCAGTATTCATGAGGTGATGATCCATAATGATGAATTGGTAGAGGTAAATCAGCTTCGTCAGGTTTTAAAAGAAACAATAGAGGAAGCCACTCCGGAGGAGGATTTTCTTTCCTATTATATATACCACTATAACAAAGAAACGGGTGAGATTACTTACTATTAAAGAGATTGGAATCAGGAAATCAGAGAACTGCGCTTTGTACCGTATGCATGTAAAGCACACAATTTTTTTTAGGGCATATTTTAAAGATAAATAGATTCTTTGGAGGAAAAAAATTGGCATATAAAATTATGCTGGATGCTGGTCACGGGGGAAAAGATCCCGGCGCAGTATACCAGGAAAGAAAGGAAAAAGAGGATACCCTGAAGCTGACCATGGCGGTGGGAAAGCTTTTGGCTGAAAATGGAATAGATGTTGTTTATACAAGAACTACGGATGTGTATCAGACGCCCTTTGAAAAAGCGCAGCTGGCGAATAGATCCGGTGCAGATTATTTTATTTCTTTTCACCGGAACAGTAGTCCAAAAGCGAATCAGTATGATGGCGTTGAGGTGCTTCTCTATGATAAAAGCGGTATAAAATATCAGATGGCAGAGAATATTCTGGGGGCTATGGGGGAACTTGGATTTCGGGAAATCGGAGTAAAAGAGCGCCCTGGACTTGTGGTTCTGCGAAGGACAAAAATGCCGGCGCTTCTTGTAGAAGCTGGATTTATCAATTCAGATAAGGACAATCAGCTGTTTGATGAGAAACTGGATGAAATTGCCAGAGGAATTGCAGAGGCAATTCTGGGAACTTTATCAGAGGAGGATGTGGAAGGACCGGTTTATTACCGGGTACAGACAGGAGCGTTTAAGAACAGAGAAAATGCGGATCGTATGCTGTATCAGCTGACAGATCAGGGATACCCTGCGTTTCTGCTGCATACGGATGGATGGTATAAGGTGCAGGTTGGCGCATTTCTGCAGATTGGCAATGCCATTCGTATGGAACAGAAGCTGCGTGACCAGGGTTACAGTACCATGATCGTTACCTGAGATGGGGACTGGTGTATAGAGAAGGCTCGTGTTATGATAAAAAAAGAGGAGAATAACATACAGGCAGGAGGAGAAAAGAATGTACCAGGATTTTTTAAAGCAGGTGGAGGAATTTATTTTTGTGGAGGATGAGCCAAAAAAGGCGGACATTATTTTTGTACCGGGAAATGGATATCCACAAAATGCGGAGCAGGCAGCAAGATTGTATCATGCCGGTCTGGCTCCTTATATTTTACCCAGTGGACGATACAGCATTACAACAGGAGCTTTTTCCGGAGTGCTTGCAAAGGAAGAGCAATATCGTGGAGTTTATGAAACAGAATGGGAATTTATGAAAGCAGTTCTTCAAAAAAATGGAGTACCGGAAACTGCAATCCTCAAAGAAGACGAAGCTACTTATACCTATGAGAATGCGCTTTTTTCCAGAAAAGTTACAGACAGGCAGAAGCTTTCCGTTAGAACTGCACTCCTTTGCTGTAAAAACTATCATGCGAGAAGAGCTTTGATGTATTATCAGAAGGTATTTCCGGAAACAGATATCAGGGTTTGCCCTTCCTGTGTGGATGGTATTGACCGGAATAACTGGAGATGTTCTGAGAAGGGAATTGAGGAAGTCACAAAAGAAATCACCAGGATCATTCATCAGTTTTCTGTGTTGATGAAATCATAGAGGTTTTCTTCAAAAAAACAGCCGAAGACATCTGGATCAACAGCAGTCTTCGGCTGAAACTATTTATTTGGACGGTTCAGAATGAGCAGCCTGTTTCTGAGCAGGAAGCCAGATATGCACCAGTTCAATACGGTTTTTATCCAACTGATCCACTACGAGACGAATGCCGTTGTCCAGTGTGACAGACTGTCCCTGAGTGGGAAGGTTGTCCAGCTGTTCAATGATATAGCCGCCAATGGAATCGTAGTCTTCAGAATCCAGATGAATCTGAAGGGCTTCTGCAATGTCATCCAATTTGGCGGAACCCAGGGCAATGTATTCCCGACCAGGCTGGATTTCCTTGAGGTCTTCTTCTTCATCTTCGTCGTATTCATCCCGGATTTCTCCTACGATTTCTTCCAGAAGGTCTTCCAGGGTTACAAGGCCGGCAGTGGAACCATATTCATCCAGTACAATGGCGAGATTGACGGATGCTTTCCGCATTTCAATCATCAGATCAGCAGTTGCCTTATGTTCGTAAGTGAAGTAAGGCTCTCTGAGAATTTCCTGGATGGAAAATATTTTATCCTTCGGATAAAGAAGAAGGTCTTTGACATTGATAATGCCCACAATATTATCTGTATTGTCTTCATATACCGGGAAGCGGGTGTGCATATCCTCTTTGAAAATCGCAATGAGTTCCTCGTATGTGCTGTTTATATCTACGAAGGTCATATCAATACGTGGAATCATAACATCTTTGGCAGAAGAATCTCCAAAATCAAATACATTGTAGATCATCTGTTTTTCTTCCCGCTCAATTACGCCTTCTTCCTGGCTGACATTGACGATAGTACGAAGCTCATGTTCTGTCATGGCATTGTGCTTGGCGTCTGGGTCAACGCGGAGAAGAAACATGACTCCGCTGGAAAGTTTTCCAATCAGATAAACTACCGGGGTTAAGATAACCATGAGAAGGTAAATGATCCGTGCATAGGAAAGAGCCAGCTTTTCTGCGTGGATGGAAGCCAGAGTTTTTGGGGTGATCTCTCCGAAAAGAAGAATGACCAAAGTCATAAAACCGGTTGCCAGTCCCACATAGACATTACCAAACAGCTGAATGGTAAGAGTGGTGGTCAGAGAAGATGCTGCCATGTTTACAATGTTGTTTCCAATAAGAATGGTGCTGAGCATTTTTCCGGAATCGGAAATCACCTTTTCCAGAATGGCTGCCCGCTTGTTGCCTTGCTCTACAAGGGTCTGTATTCGAATCCGGTTCACTGTTGTCATGGATGTTTCCGCAGAGGAGAAAAATCCGGACAGAAGAACCAGGATCAATAACGTGACACCTTGTATCGGTACACTTGAATCCAAAGTAAAATTCACTCCTTTTAAATTAATAGATCATAATACCAGATTCTTAAAGGGAAAACCTTAACCTCTGATATTATATAAAGGAAAATATACATGATTTTCATGGAAATTTCAAGAGTCTCTCTTCATTTTAAAGAATAAAAAAATGAAATTAGGGGTGTCGAAAGGAAAGGGAATGTGCTATAATGATTTTGACGAAAAATGTAAAATACTGTTACGAAATCTTTACAAGTGGATTAAAATTTGGTATAGTACATAGGTAATGAAGGAATCATGCAGTGATTTGCGAAAATGTGAGGATGAAAAAGGTGAAGAATATGACAATGAAATATACTTATAATAAAAAAAGTGTGCGTGTACTGGCAGCTGCGGCCTTAACAGCAGTATTAATGGGAAGTCAGGTAATGCCTGTTTTTGCAACAGAAGAATCCATGGTAGAAACCAACACGGTAATCCCGGAAAACATTACCATTGAGTATCCGGTTCCCCTTTCAGAGGTGGTTCTTCCGGAGAGCGAGAAGGGAACATTGAAGTGGACGGATGACTCTTTTGTTCCGTCGAAGCGTGTCCAGTCCTGTGAGGTGGAATTTAAACCGGTACACCCGGAAGAGTTTCAGGATTGCGAGGGTTGGGATGCAGAAGCCGGTGTACTCTTTGATTCTGTGACAGTGGTGGTCAGCAGCATTCAGGAAGAAACACCAGAGGAGGAACCTGTTCAGCCCCAGGTGCCGGAGATAACTGTAACACCAGGAGTTACTGAAACACCGGAGAGTTCTCCTGCACCAGAGGTTTCTGTGACTCCGTCTGAGAAGCCGGAGGAAATGCCAAAGGAACCTGAGGCAGAGGGAGAAGTCCCTTCTGATTCTGAGGGAGAATTGGGAAATGACGAACTGATTCAGGAGGAAGTACCAGAAGCAGAGAGTGATTCCAAGGATAATATTTTTGATCAGCCAGAAGAGAACTTTACTCAGGATAACCGTCCCACTGATGTAGAGGAAACCATTTCTGAGGAAGAGAAACTTCTTCGTGCAGATGAGAACCATAATTGCAATGGAATCGGAGTATCAGGAATTAATCTTCCGTGGTATGTACAGTTCCGTGTATCCAGCGGTTCCGCATATCAGTTCACGAATGAAGCAGATGCAGGAATCTTCCAGTCTTATGAATTTGAACTTTGGGATTTACAGAACAATACAGAATATGACATTCCAGATGGAGAATATGTAAGTGTAACAGTACCTGTGAAGGAAGGATACGATTACACCATCGAACATCTTCTGGATAATGGAGCAATGGAAACGATCATTCCAAGTGTAGAGGGCGGAACCATGGTATTTAGTACCAGCTCTTTCAGTCCTTTTGGAATTGCCGGCAGCAAGCCATTGGTAGGAGAAGAACTTACAGACGATAATTACGGAAGCAGCGCAGAAATTGATGGAGAAGATGGTGCAGAAGGAGAGAATGTGACCACGATCACCAATACACCTACAGCATCTTCTGGAAACGAAGACAAGGAATCCGGAAGCAGTCAGGTGATTAAGGAAGATAAGAACACCTCTTCTGATGCAAACACCGCCAAGGATACGAAGGACGCCGGCAACTCTTCCAGCAAGACCGTAAATACAGGAGATAATACACCGATCCTTCCTTTTGTGATTCTGTTTGTGGCTGCCATTGCAGTGATCGCAGGTGTTGTGGTATTTTTAAAAAAGAGAAAATAACCAGATAAAAGGAATAAGAGAAATAGCCTTTCCATATGTTTGATATGGGAGGGCTGTTTTTATGAAGATAAGAGCAATTTTAAAATCGTTGTTGTTTGCTTACATTCTGACAGGCGGTTTTCTTCTGCTTCTGGCGTTTCTTCTGTTTAAGTTTGATCTGGGGGAAGGTCCGGTTTCAGCAGGTGTTGTGATCGTCTATGTGATTTCCTGTCTGGCAGGAGGCTTTATGGCGGGCAAAATCATGCGAAAAGAAAAGTATTTTTGGGGAATCCTGGTGGGGTTATGTTATTTTGTGCTCCTGATTTCCGTTTCCTTCGGGGTACAGGGAAAATGGGATATGTCCTTTCAGCATGTTTTGACTACCTTTTGTATGTGCCTGGGAGGAGGAGCGCTAGGAGGAATGCTGGCCTGAAGAAGGGATGGAGCCAGTGTACAAATGGACAACACAGATAAGAAAAAAAGACTTTTAAATTGGAAAGTTTTATGCTATACTATGCGAAGACATATTTATACATAAGGAGGATATATCATGGAACATATCAAGACATTAAATACAAAGAACCTGCAGAACACAGTAAAAAAAGGTGGATGCGGCGAGTGCCAGACATCCTGCCAGTCTGCATGTAAGACATCCTGCACAGTAGGAAACCAGAGCTGCGAGCAGAAATAAGGATCGCTCTGAAGAAGGAAAAAGCAGCGGAGTGAGCTCCGCTGCTTATTCTTGCTTTACAGGAGCTTTTTTCTGAATTTACAAAAAAAGAAGCCTCTGTAATGATTTTTAAAAATGCTATAAGGAAAGGATTTCAGAGATATGAGTCTGATTCACAGATATCAGAGCAATGGCTATAATATTGTTCTGGACATCAACAGTGGTTGTATCCATCTGGTGGACGAAGTTACCTATGAAGTGCTTCCATATCTGGAAGAGGGAATGTCCGGAGATGCCATTGTTAAGAAACTGGCAGATCGTTTTTCCAAAGAGGATATAAAAACCTCTGTGTCAGAATGCGAGAAGCTGAAAGAAGAAGGAATGCTGTTCACCAAAGATGTATATGAGCCGTTGATCGAGGAATTTACCCAGAATCGTCAGACAGTAGTTAAGGCTCTCTGCCTGCATATTGCACATGACTGTAATTTGGCATGCCGCTACTGTTTTGCTGAAGAAGGGGAATACCACGGAAGAAGGGCGCTTATGTCCTTTGAAGTGGGCAAAAAGGCGCTGGATTTCCTCATCGCCAATTCTGGTTCCAGAAAGAACCTGGAAGTGGATTTCTTCGGAGGGGAGCCTCTGATGAACTGGCAGGTGGTAAAGGATCTGGTGAAATACGGAAGAGAACAGGAAAAACTTCATAATAAAAAATTCCGTTTTACCCTGACAACCAACGGAGTCCTTTTGAACGATGAAATCATGGAATTCTGTAATAAGGAAATGGGCAATGTGGTTTTAAGTGTGGATGGCCGTAAGGAAGTACACGATTATATGCGTCCGTTCCGAAAGGGAGCAGGAAGCTATGATCTGATCATGCCCAAATTTGAGAAGTTTGCAGAATCCAGAAATCAGGATAAATATTATGTACGTGGAACGTTTACACATCACAACCTTGATTTCTCCAAGGATGTTCTTCATCTGGCAGATCTGGGCTTTAAGCAGATTTCTGTGGAACCGGTAGTGGCGCCAGAGGAAGAGGCGTATGCGATTCAGAAGGAAGATATTCCACAGATTCTGGAAGAGTATGACAAGCTTGCCAAAGAGATGATCAAGAGAGAGAAGGAAGGAAAAGGTTTTAATTTCTTCCACTTTATGATTGATCTTACCGGTGGCCCCTGTGTTTATAAACGACTGTCTGGATGTGGTTCTGGTACAGAATATCTGGCAGTGACCCCATGGGGAGATTTCTATCCCTGCCATCAGTTTGTAGGGGAAGAAAAATACCTGATGGGAAATGTGGATGAGGGAATTACCCGTCCGGAGATTCAGGAAGAATTTGCCGGATGCAACGTATACACAAAAGAAGACTGCAAGAACTGTTTTGCAAGATTTTACTGCAGCGGCGGTTGTGCAGCCAATGCCTACCATTTCCAGGGGGATCTGAAGGGAAACTACGAAATCGGATGTGAACTTCAGAGAAAGCGTGTAGAGTGCGCCATTATGATTAAAGCTACATTGGCAGAATAATATAAAAAAGCAAGTAAGAAGGGAAAGAAACATGAAGAAAAACAGAGGAATTATCGTACTGCTGTTGACGGTTATCCTTACTGGTGTTTTGTGCTTCACTGCAGCCGTAGGCTTTGGCCCTACCGGTACAGGTGCAGCCAAAAACATTAAGACAGGACTTGACCTGGCAGGCGGTGTCAGCATTACCTATCAGACAAAAGAAAGCAATCCCAGCAGCGAAGATATGTCAGATACCATTTATAAGCTGCAGAAACGTGTGGAAGGCTACAGTACAGAAGCACAGGTATACCAGGAAGGTTCCGACCGTATCAACGTAGAGATTCCAGGTGTGACAGATGCCAATGCAATTCTGGAAGAACTTGGTAAGCCAGGCTCCCTTTGCTTTGTAGAGCAGACAGATGCAGATGGAAACGAAAACTTTACACTGAGTGAGACCGGCTATGTTCTTGCAAGAAGTATGGATGAGATCAAGGAAGCCGGTTCCGTGGTACTGGAAGGTACCGACATTGCCAATGCAGAGGGCGGTGCAATTCAGGATCAGAATACCAATGCAAGACAGTATGTAGTCAGCCTTACCTTTACAGAGGAAGGAAAGAAAAAATTTGCAGAAGTAACAGAGGCAAATGTAGGAAAACCTCTGGCCATTGTTTACGATAACGCGATTTTAAGCGCGCCTAATGTAAAAGAGGCTATTTCTGGTGGACAGGCACAGATTGATGGAATGTCTGATATTGAAGAAGCGCAGAATCTGGCTTCTTACATTCGAATTGGTTCTCTTAGTCTGGAACTGGAAGAACTTCGTTCCAGTGTGGTTGCCGCACAGCTTGGTGAGGAAGCCATTGAAACCAGTCTTCTGGCAGCTGCGATTGGACTTGCCATTGTCATTATCTTTATGATCTTGGTATACCGTGTGCCAGGTGCAGTATCCGGTGTTGCGCTGATCATTTATACTGCGCTGATGCTGATTACACTTAATGCCTTTGACATTACCCTGACATTGCCAGGTATTGCCGGTATTATTCTTGGTATTGGTATGGCGGTGGATGCCAACGTTATTATTTACGCACGAATCCGCGAGGAGATTGCAGCAGGATACTCTGTGAGAAGCTCCATTAAGACAGGATTCAAGAAAGCATTTTCTGCAATCTTCGATGGAAACATCACAACCCTGATCGCAGCCTTTGTATTGATGTGGCTGGGTTCCGGTACAGTAAAAGGCTTCGCCTATACTCTGGCTCTTGGTATTGTGATTTCCATGTTTACTGCACTTGTAATTTCCAGACTGATCGTAAATGCTCTTTATGCTGTGGGCGTTCGTGATGAGAAGTTTTATGGAAGAGCAAAACAGAGAACTGCCATTAATTTTACCGGAAAAAGAAAGGTATTTTTCCTGATTTCCATTCTTCTTATTTTAAGTGGTCCTGTTACCATGATGATCCAGAAGGGGGCAGGAAACAAAGCTTTGAATTACAGCCTGGAATTTTCAGGAGGAACAGCAACCAATGTAACCTTTAATGAAGAAATGGATATCAAACAGATTGATTCAGAAGTTACTCCGGTTGTAGAAAAAATCACAGGTGACAAAAATGTACAGCCTACTAAGGTAGTAGGAACCAACCAGGTAATTATTAAGACTCGTGCGTTGACTCTGGATGAGCGTGAGGCATTGAATCAGGCGCTGGTAGACGATTTTGGTGTGGATGCAAATAAAATTTCTGCAGAAAGTATTTCTTCCACAGTAAGTTCAGAAATGCGCCGTGATGCAGCAGTTGCTGTGATTGTAGCAACTATCTGTATGCTGCTGTATATCTGGCTCCGTTTCAAGGATATTCGTTTTGCAAGCAGTGCGGTTCTTGCACTTCTCCATGACGTGCTGGTTGTTCTTGCCTTCTATGCAATTGCAAGAGTTTCCGTTGGTAATACCTTTATTGCATGTATGCTGACCATTGTTGGTTATTCCATCAATGCCACCATCGTTATCTTCGACCGTATCCGTGAGAACCTTCATGGAAGCAAGAGAATTGAGGAACTGGAAGGAATCGTAAATGAAAGTATTACACAGACACTGACCAGAAGTGTGTACACTTCCTTTACCACCTTTGTCATGGTGGCAATGCTTTACATTCTGGGCGTTTCTTCTATCCGTGAATTTGCAGCGCCTCTGATGGTTGGTATTCTCTGCGGTGCATACTCTTCTGTATGTATCACAGGTGCGCTCTGGCTGGTTATGAAGAAAAAATTCCATGGAAATGCACAGCCTGCAATCGGAACTTCTTCCTCAAAGAATGTTTCTTCAAAAAATGTTTCTTCTGACAAAAAAGCAAAGAAACATACAGAGCCTCAGGTAAAAAGAGATCCCAATCAGCCCAAAAAGAAAAACCGCAAAAGAGTAGCGGAACGTCTGGCTGCACAGGAAGCTGCCAAGGCACAGCAGAAGGATGAGGATTGATTTATTTAAATAGAAACAAACATTCCGGGACAGGGTCAAACCTGTCCCGCTTTTTTTACAGAAAGGATAAAGAATGGAAAAATGGGTTGTTGCTGCGAAACGGGCAGATTTTCAGCAGATTGGAAAAGAATTTAACATAGATCCGGTGATTGCCCGTCTCATTCGGAACCGGGATGTACAAACCAGAGAAGAAATCAACGAATATCTCCATGGAACACTGGAGGATCTGCCTTCTCCGTGGCTTTTGAAGGATATGAAAAAAACAGTGGAGATTCTGGAAGAGAAAATCCGAACAAAAGAAAAAATAAGGATCATTGGAGATTACGACATTGATGGCGTAACATCTACCTATATTTTGCTCACCGGACTTTACCGGGTAGGGGCAAAGGTGGATACCTATATCCCGGATCGGGTGGCAGATGGTTATGGAATTCATGAACATCTGATCCTTCAGGCGGAAAAAGACGGGATTGATACAATTATTACCTGTGATAACGGGATTGCAGCCGGTGGAGAAATCGCTCTGGCCAGGGAAAAAGGCATGACCATCCTGGTTACGGATCATCATGAAATTCCCTATCGGGAAGAAGAGGGAGAAAGAACGCTTCTGCTTCCTCCCGCAGATGCAATCATCAATCCCAAACAGCCAGAATGCGCTTATCCCAATAAAAACATATGCGGTGCGGTGGTAGCCTGGAAACTGGTATGGGCACTGTATGAACATTTCGGAATTCCCGGGGAAGAAATTCGCGATCTTCTGGAGTTTGCTGCCATTGCCACTGTGGGAGATGTTATGGATCTTCAGGGAGAAAACAGGATTCTGGTGAAAGAAGGATTAAAAAAACTTCCCGATACAAAAAATCAGGGACTTCAGGCTTTAATCCGCGCCAATGGACTGGAAGGCGGCAAGATTACGGCATACCATATTGGATTCGTTCTGGGACCTTGTATCAATGCCAGTGGCCGTTTGGATACCGCAAATCGCTCTCTGCGTCTTTTGAAGGAACAGGACCCTGATGAAGCGGCCAGACTGGCAGGTGATCTGACTGCGCTGAACCAGAGCCGGAAAGCATTGACAGAACAGGGAAAGGAAGAAGCCATTCGTCTGGTGGAAGAGACAGAGTTAAAAAAGGATCGTGTACTGGTGATTTACCTTCCGGAGTGCCATGAAAGTCTGGCTGGGATCATTGCAGGACGTATCCGGGAAAAATATCACAAACCGGTATTTGTACTTACCAATGGAGAAAACGGGGCAAAAGGAAGCGGACGATCCATTGAGGCATATTCCATGTATGAGGAACTGGTAAAATGCGGAGATCTTCTGACACAGTTCGGTGGACATCCCATGGCGGCAGGCTTGTCCCTTCCTGTTGAAAACATTGAGGCGTTTCGTGAGAGGTTGAACGAAAACTGTTCCCTTACATCGGAAGAACTGATTCCTAAGGTTCTTATCGATGTGCCAATGCCTATTACCTATATCACCCGGTCACTGGTGGAAGAACTGTCCCTTCTGGAACCCTTTGGAAAGGGAAATACCAAGCCTTTGTTTGCTCAGAAACACATGCAGGTTTTAAGACCAAGAATTTTGGGAAAGAATCGTAATGTGGTTAAGATGCAGCTGATGGATGAGGCTGGATTTGTGATGGATGGCGTCTATTTTGGAGAGGCAGAGGAATTTGTAGGATTTGTACAGAATCACAAACAGATTTCTGTAACCTATTACCCGGAAATAAATCGCTTTCAGGGAAAGGAAACCTTGCAGATTATTTTGCAAAATTATTGCTAAAAGGCGAAAACAGGCGGATTTATGGGACTCCTGTCGGGTTTTTCATTGATTCTGTAAAAAAAAAGTGATATACTTGTTTCGATAATATCTAATAGCAGCTGTTGGAGGATTGGTAGAATGAAGAAGATAGAAGAATACGTTAGAAGTATTCCGGATTTTCCGGAACCAGGAATTATATTTCGCGATGTGACAAGTATTCTGCAGGATGCAGATGGACTGAAGCTGGCCATCGACTCCATGCAGGATTACCTGAAGGACGTGGATGTGGATGTGATCGTGGGAACAGAGTCCCGTGGTTTTATTTTCGGGGTGCCCATTGCGTACAATCTTCACAAACCATTTGTTCCTGTTCGTAAAAAAGGCAAGCTTCCCTGTGAGACCATCGAAAGAAGCTATGACCTGGAATATGGAAGTGCGACCATTGAAATGCACAAAGATTCCATCAAACCGGGACAGAAGGTTGCCATTATTGATGACCTGATTGCTACCGGAGGAACCATAGAAGCAGCGATTAAGATGGTAGAAGAACTTGGCGGAGAAGTGGTAAAGGTCATTTTCCTCATGGAACTTGCCGGTCTGAAGGGACGGGAACGTCTTGCAGGCTATGATGTACAGTCCGTTATCCGCTACGAAGGAAAATAATCATAAAAATCGGTGACAGGCAGGTGAGAGTATGGCAGAAACAACAAAAAGTCCAGAAAACAAACAAAAAACAGAAATCGAAAAAGAAAAGTTGGAATCTGTAAAAAAAGCAGATGCTGCTGTGAAATCCATGCATGACTTCACAAGTCCGGAGGTTTTGTATGAAGAATTGATCGCCAGCGTAAAAAAATATCATCCGTCTGCAGATATTTCCATGATACAGAAAGCATACGAGGTGGCCAGAGAAGCCCATAAGGATCAGAAGCGTAAGTCCGGAGAACCCTATATCATTCATCCCCTTTGCGTATCTATTATTCTGGCAGATCTGGAGCTGGATAAGGAAACCATCGTGGCAGGACTGCTCCATGACGCGGTGGAGGATACCTGGATGACCACAGAAGAGGTAACGAAAGAATTTGGAGAAGAGGTGTCTCTTCTTGTGGATGGAGTTACCAAACTGGGACAGCTGAATTATTCTGCCGATAAAGTGGAGCTTCAGGCAGAGAATCTCCGAAAGATGTTTCTGGCAATGGCCAAGGATATCCGTGTTATTATGATCAAGCTGGCGGACCGTCTCCACAATATGCGGACTTTGCAGTATATGCGCCCTGAGAAACAGCAGGAAAAAGCACGAGAGACCATGGATATTTATGCGCCTATTGCACAGAGGCTTGGTATTTCCAAAATTAAGGTGGAACTGGATGATCTGTCTCTGAAATATCTAAAGCCAGATGTCTATTATGATCTGGTAGAAAAGGTTGCTCTTCGTAAGAGTGTTCGCGAGGAATTTGTAGGGAACATTGTCAAACAGGTCAAAATGCATATGGAAGATGCCAATATCAAGGCGCAGGTGGATGGCCGTGTGAAGCATTTCTTCAGCATCTATAAAAAAATGGTGAATCAGGATAAGACCATTGATCAGATATACGACCTGTTTGCGGTGCGGATTCTTGTGGACACGGTGAAGGACTGTTATGCTGCTCTTGGTGTGATTCATGAGATGTACAAGCCCATACCGGGAAGGTTTAAGGATTACATTGCAATGCCTAAGCCCAATATGTATCAGTCTCTTCATACCACTCTGATCGGCCCCAACGGCCAGCCTTTTGAGATTCAGATTCGTACCTTTGAGATGCACAAAACTGCGGAGTACGGAATTGCAGCTCATTGGAAGTATAAAGAATCCTCCGATGGCAAGAAACCAGTAGGACAAAGTGAAGAAGAAAAGCTGAACTGGCTGCGTCAGATTCTGGAATGGCAGCGGGACATGTCAGATAACAAGGAATTTATGAGCCTGTTGAAAAATGACCTGGACCTTTTTGCAGACAGTGTGTACTGCTTTACTCCACAGGGAGATGTGAAGACGCTGCCCAATGGCTCTACACCGATTGATTTTGCTTACAGTGTACACAGCGCCGTGGGAAACAAGATGGTGGGCGCCAGAGTAAACGGAAAGCTGGTTCCCATTGAATATCAGATCAAAAACGGAGACCGGATTGAGATCATCACTTCTCAGAATTCCCAGGGTCCCAGCCGTGACTGGCTGAAACTGGTGAAAAGTACCCAGGCGAAGAATAAGATCAATCAGTGGTTTAAAAAAGAGCTGAAGGAAGATAATATTCTCAAGGGAAAGGATATGCTTGCCCAGTATGCGAAATCCAAGGGCTTCAAAATTGGCCTTTATACAAAGAGTCAGTATCTGGAAGCAGTGCTGCGTAAATATGGTTTCCGTGACTGGGACTCTGTACTGGCTGCTATTGGTCATGGGGGTCTGAAGGAAGGGCAGGTCTTTAATAAGCTTCTGGAGGCTTATGAAAAAGAAAATAAAAAGAACCTCACAGATGAGCAGGTTCTGGAAGCATCTCAGGAGTCTCAGGAAAAATTGCATGTTGCCAAGAGTAAAAGCGGTATTGTGGTAAAAGGAATCCATGATGTGGCGGTTCGTTTTTCCAAATGCTGCAATCCGATTCCCGGAGATGAAATCGTAGGGTTTGTTACCCGTGGACGTGGAATTACCATTCATCGTACAGATTGTGTTAATGTGCTGAATATGTCAGAGATGGACAGAAGCCGTCTCATTGAAGCGGAATGGCAGAGAGCAGACAGCAAGGTATCTGAGAAATATATGGCGGAGATCAATATTTACGCCAATAACCGTACAGGACTTTTGGTGGATCTCTCCAAACTTTTAACTGAACGCAAAATCGATGTGCGCAGCATGAACAGCCGTACCAACAAACAGGAGAAAGCTACGATTTCCTTAAGCTTTGAGGTAAAGAGCAAGGAAGAGCTGAATTCTCTCATTGGCAAGATCCGTCAGATTGAAAGTGTGATTGACGTAGAGAGAACTCGTGGATGATCCATAAAAAGGAGGATATATGGCAAAGCTGGAATTACAGAAGTGTGTGCTTGGCATGGTATCTACCAACTGTTATTTTTTAAAAAATAAAGAAACAGGGGAGCTTCTGCTGGTGGATCCGGCAGATGGCGCCCATGCCATTGTACAGAAAATAAATGAAATGGAAGGAAAACCTGTGGGAATCCTTCTCACCCATGGTCATTATGACCATATCCTTGCAGTGGAGGAAATCAGGAAACAGTATGGAATCCCTGTATATGCCTGTGTTGATGAGAAGGGACTTTTAGGAGATCCTTCTTCCAATCTCTCCGGTTACAGCGGAAGAAGCTGTACCGTGATTCCGGATATTCTTCTTTCTGATCTGGAAGTCTTTACTGCGGCAGGATTTTCCATCCAGATGATCCATACACCGGGGCATACGAAGGGAAGCTGCTGTTACTATCTGAAGGAAGAACAGGTTCTTTTTAGCGGAGATACTCTGTTTTATGGTTCTGTGGGCCGGACTGATTTTCCGGGAGGAAGTACCGCAGAAATTGTAAGAAGTCTTCATAAGCTGGTGGATTCTCTTCCGGAAGAGACAGAGGTCTATCCGGGACATGATGCATCTACGACCATTGGATATGAAAAGAGGTATAATCCATTTGTATAAGATTTGTATTTTATTTTCAGACACAGAATTTGAACATGATGTATATGAATTGATCAGGGCGTTTTACCCGGAAGCAGAGCTTCAGTCTCTCTATGAACCCTCAGAAGAGGCAGAAAAAGAGAGCGATCTCTTCTTCCGGATTGAAAAAAAAGAAGATCAAAATGTCTTCATTCATTACAAGGGGGAAGAGCGATCCGGTGTGATCAGCGCCCAGATGATTCAGGGGCAATCGAAGGATGCCCTTATTTCTTGTGATACAAAGAGCAAAGCGTTTGATGGACACAGTCTGCGCAAGGAAAACAAGGATATACTTAAGCTTGCTTTGTATCAATTGCTGGTAAAGCTCACAGGAAAAACCCTGCCCTGGGGGAATCTTACAGGAATCCGTCCGGCCAAGCTGGCAATGGGAATGCTTGAAGAGGGAAAAAGCAATGTGGAAGCAGCTAAGGAAATGCGGGAACGTTACATGGTAAGTCCCCAAAAAGCAGCGCTGGCCATTACCATTGCCAACCGGGAACGGGAAATCCTGAAAAACATTGATTATGAGAATGGGTACAGTTTGTATGTGGGAATTCCTTTTTGTCCCAGTATCTGTCTGTACTGTTCCTTTAGTTCTTACCCTCTGAAACAGTGGAAACACCAGGTGGATGCTTATTTGGATGCCCTTTGTAAAGAAATTCAGGCAGTTTCTTCCATGATGAAAGGCAGAAAGCTGGATACCATTTATATAGGAGGGGGAACCCCCACCACCCTGGAACCTGATCAGCTGCGGCGTCTTCTTACCCAGCTGGGGGAATCCTTTGGATATGATGGAATCGAAGAATTTACGGTAGAGGCAGGAAGGCCGGACAGCATCACAAAAGAGAAACTTCAGGCGTTGAGAGAGTTTCCAGTTGGCCGGATTTCAGTAAATCCACAGACCATGAATCAGAAGACTCTGGAGCTTATTGGACGCCGTCATACAGTAGAAGAAACAAAACAGGCATTTTTCATGGCAAGAGAATGCGGCTTTGACAACATCAACATGGATTTGATCGTTGGACTTCCCGGTGAGGACCGCCTTATGGTAGAACATACCCTTTCCCAGGTAAAAGCTCTTTCTCCTGACAGCCTGACCGTACATTCTCTGGCTGTAAAACGGGCGGCCAGACTGAATATGTTTAAGGATCAGTATCAGGAGATGACCTTTGAAAACAACCAGGAAATCATGGATCTGACCATGAAAACAGCTTACGAAATGGGAATGGGCCCTTATTATCTCTATCGTCAGAAGAATATGAAGGGAAATTTTGAAAATGTAGGCTATGCAAAGGTTGACAAAGCCGGGATTTACAATATACTGATTATGGAGGAAAAACAGCCCATCCTTGCATTGGGGGCAGGTGGTTCTTCCAAGCTGGTCTTTGACCACGGAAAACGGATTGAACGGGTAGAAAATGTAAAGGATGTGACCAATTACATTACCCGAATTGAGGAAATGATCCAGAGAAAACAGACAGGTATTGCCACCTGGCTGTCATAAGAAAAAAACAGGAGGGATATCCTTGCAGGGGGCATATAAATCAGCGTCAAAGACATCATCGGATCGGATTCTGGAATTTGATCTGAAAAGTGAACTTAGTCACGGAGTAAAGGTGAGCAATCTGGCATATGATCTGGCAAAGGAACTTATGCTTCCTCATGATGTCTGCTATGAACTGGCCATTGCCGGGATGCTCCATGACATTGGCAAGCTGAAGCTGACCGGCTACATCAATGGACAGGAGAGAAATCCTCTGGTCATCGAGGAACTGAAATATGTTCGCATGCATCCCAAACTGGGATATGAGGAACTGAAAGGCCAGGGGTATTCAGATTTTATATTGGAAAGTATTCTTTATCATCACGAAAATTATGACGGAAGCGGTTATCCATATAACTTTGTGGGAGAGGAAATCCCCATAGGGGCAAGAATCCTTCGGATCTGTGATGTGTTTGCCGCTCTTAGTTCCGACCGCTCTTATCGGAAGGCATTTGACCAGGATACGGTCATGGAGCTGATGATTGAAGAGGTAAAGAATTTTGATATGAAAGTATTTCTCGCGTTTCAAAGAGTAGTACATAAAGAAAATGAGAAAGGTACTGTCCCGGGGAAGGGGCAGGCCAAATGAGTTAAAAGGAGGTTCTCATGGCATTAAAGAAAAAACCGGTAACCGGAATGAAAGATATTTTACCAAAGGAGATGGAAATCCGAAATTATGTGATGAACATGATTCGGGAAACCTATGGCACATTCGGATTTTCTTCCATTGAAACTCCCTGTGTGGAGCATATTGAAAACCTGTGCAGCAAGCAGGGTGGAGAAAATGAGAAACTGATCTTTAAAATCTTAAAAAGAGGAGAGAAGCTGAAGTTAGAGGAAGCAAAGGAAGAGGCAGATCTGGTGGACTCCGGACTGAGATATGACCTGACAGTTCCCCTTTCTCGTTATTACTCCAATCATGCCAATGAGCTGCCGGCACCATTTAAGGCACTGCAGATGGGAAATGTATGGAGAGCAGACCGTCCTCAGAGAGGACGTTTTCGTCAGTTTATGCAGTGTGACATTGACATTCTGGGAGAGCCTACTTATCTGGCTGAGATTGAGCTGGTTCTTGCGACAACCACACTTCTTGGCAAGCTGGATTTCCATAATTTTACCATCCGAATCAACGACCGTAAAATGTTAAAAGCAATGGCAGAGTACAGTGGATTCCCAAAAGAAAGTTTTGATACGGTCTTTATTATTCTGGATAAAATGGATAAGATCGGTCTTTCCGGCGTGGCAGAAGAACTGGAAAAAGAAGGCTTTGCAAAAGAAAGCATCGATACCTATCTGAGTCTGTTCCAGGAAATCACTTCCGATATCGAAGGGGTTCGTTACTGTAAAGAAAAGTTAAAGGATGTTTTGGACCCCAAGGTGGCGGAAGATCTGGAAACCATTATTTCCACAGTGGATGCAGTAAAAACAGCAGACTTTAAGATGGCCTTTGATCCGACTCTGGTACGTGGTATGTCCTATTACACCGGTCCTATCTTTGAGATTTCCATGGACGAATTCGGCGGTTCTGTGGGAGGCGGCGGCCGTTATGATGAAATGATCGGCAAGTTTACCGGAAACAATACCAGTGCATGTGGATTTTCCATTGGATTTGAGCGTATTGTCATGCTGCTTTTGGAGAGAGGATATGAAATCCCTGCAAAAGGCGGTAAAAAAGCATACCTGATCGAAAAGAATATGCCATCAGATAAGCTTCTGGAAATTCTGAAGCAGGCAGAGGCAGAGAGAAGCGCCGGTACACAGGTGGCTATTTCCATTATGAAAAAAAATAAAAAATTCCAGAAAGAACAGATGATGACAGAAGGTTATACAGAGTTTGTGGAATTTTTCAGAGATAGATGTTAAGACACGGCTAAGAGTCATGGAACAGTGAAGAAAACCGAAAAGAGGAGAATATTATGGCTGAAAGTATGAAAGGACTGCACAGAACCTGTCGATGTGCAGAAGTGACAAAGGAAAAGATCGGCAGTGAAGTAACCCTGATGGGATGGGTACAGAAAGCGCGTAACAAAGGCGGACTGGTGTTTGTAGATCTTCGTGACCGTTCTGGAATCATGCAGGTGATTTTTGAAAACGGAAGCATTGCAGAAGAAGATTTTGAAAAAGCAGGCAAATTAAGAAGCGAATTTGTGATTGCAGTTACCGGTGTGGTAGAAAAACGTGGCGGAGCAGTCAATGAAAATCTGGCGACAGGAGAGATGGAACTGCGTGCAACTGCTCTTCGGGTACTGTCTGAAGCAGAGGTACCTCCTTTCCCAATCGAAGAAAACAGTAAGACAAAGGACGAAATCCGTTTGAAATATCGTTATCTGGACCTTAGAAGACCAGATCTGCAGAGAAATCTGATGTTAAAGAGTAAGGTGGCAATGCTTACCAGACAGTTTTTTGCAAAAGAGGGCTTTCTGGAGATTGAAACCCCTATGCTTGGAAAGAGTACACCAGAAGGTGCAAGAGATTATCTGGTTCCTTCCAGAATCCATCCAGGCAGCTTTTATGGGCTTCCTCAGTCTCCTCAGCTGTACAAACAGCTTTTGATGTGCTCAGGATATGACCGTTATATTCAGATTGCAAGATGTTTCCGTGATGAGGACCTTCGTGCAGACCGTCAGCCGGAATTTACCCAGATTGACATGGAGCTTTCCTTTGTGGATGTGGATGATGTGATTGACGTGAATGAAAGATATCTGGCATTCCTGTTCAAAGAGGTTCTGGGAATTGAGGTAAGCCTTCCAATTCAGAGAATTACCTGGCAGGAAGCTATGGATCGTTTTGGTTCTGATAAACCAGATCTTCGTTTTGGCATGGAACTTCATGATGTCAGCGAAGTAGTCAGAGATTGTGGATTTGGTGTATTTACCGGAGCTCTGGAAAATGGAGGCTCTGTTCGTGGTATTAATGCAAAGGGGCAGGGAACAATGCCGCGTAAGAAAATCGATAAGCTGGTTGACTTTGTAAAGGATTATGGCGCAAAGGGGCTGGCATATGTGGCAATTGCAGAAGATGGAAGCAGAAAATCTTCCTTTGCCAAGTTTATGACAGAGGAACAGATGGATGCTCTGGTTGCAGCTATGGATGGAGAACCAGGAGATCTTCTTCTGTTTGCTGCTGACAAGAATAAAGTGGTTTATGATTCACTGGGCGCCCTTCGTGTGGAACTGGCAAAACAGATGGATCTGTTGGATAAAAACGAATATCGTTTCGTATGGGTGACAGAATTCCCACTTCTGGAGTGGAATGAGGAAGCAGGACGCTATACAGCGATGCATCATCCATTCACCATGTTGATGGAAGAAGATTTGGAACTTCTGGAAACCGATCCAGGTAGGGTTCGCGCTAAGGCTTATGACATTGTCTTAAATGGTAATGAAATTGGAGGCGGAAGTGTCCGAATCCATCAGAATGATATTCAGGAAAAAATGTTTGAAGCTCTTGGCTTCACAAAAGAAGCTGCTTATGAGCAGTTTGGATTCCTTCTCAATGCGTTCAAATACGGAGTACCTCCTCACGCTGGACTGGCTTACGGTCTGGACCGTCTGGTGATGCTGATGGCAAAAGTAGACAGTATCCGTGACGTGATCGCATTCCCGAAGGTAAAAGACGCTTCCTGTTTAATGACACAGTCTCCAAGCCGTGTCAGCGAAGAACAGCTCAATGAACTGGGACTTGAAGTAGAACCAGAGGAAGAAGCATAAAGAAGACTTTTGTAGTCTGTTATAGAAAAAGGCTCTATGTCAAGTTTTGGGGTGGGATTCTTATGAATCCCACCTTGTTACTGTACTTAGAGCCTTTTTTACGTTTTGTTCTAGGGCATGAAAAATAAATCTTCGTGCCAACATTTATTATAGAACCTGTTTTATATAGAATTAATTTACCGCATCTTCCTCGGGGACAATGTTGGTGGCCAGCGTACCAAAGATGGCATTACCCAGTTCATTCTGATTGTTTTCCAGCTTCCAGGAAATTCCATCGTTTGTCAGAACAAAAGTGGCTGGCTCTTTTTTGGTGGCGCTGTTATTCTGAATATTTGACAGGAGCAGCTCATAGGATTTGTCATAGCGCTTTTGGAAACCGTCAATGACTGCATCTGGTGAATCCAGATAAGCAGACAGTTCTTTTTGGTAGGCAGAAAGAATGGCATCGCTGTCAAAGGTGGTGATATCTGTCTGAATGGAGGCATGATACCCATCTACGGAGCTTTCTTTTACTTTGTAATTGAATATTTTATGTACCTGCTCCACCAGAGCAGAGGCAATGGCATTTTTCATTTCATCAGAAGAATTAAAAATACTTTCCACGCCCAGATAATTACTCATTTCTTCTACATTCATTTTTTTGAGAGTTTTTAGGTGAACACCCAGAGTTTCCTCCGGGGACAGAATGTCCGGGTCGGACAGATAAGTCACAAGACCGCCCACAAGGTCATTCTCCAGTGCGTGGGTGCGCTTGATTTCCCAGTTCTCTTTGTTGGAATCACCAGTATTCTGAAGCTGAATTACAGAGTTGGTTTCTGTAAGTTCATAGGTGTTTGTTTTCAGAAGCTGGTTCAAGAGCAGATAGCGGTCTTCCAGAGAGAGAGAGGTATCCCTGAGATCTTCTTCTTCCGTGTCAGCCGCATAGAGAATTTCCTTTTTTAATTTGGCCTCGGCAAAATCCCGTGCCAGGGTATGGGCATCAATAGTAGAAAGCCGGACAGAAGCCTCGGCTGTTTTGTGTTTTTTGTCAACGTCAATGTCCAGAATCTTGTAGTCAAAATCCTGGAAAAAGAGAGAAAAAACCTCTTCCAGTTCACTGGAGAGTGTTTTTCCAGTTTGGGCATCGGGAAATAATTCCTGGTAGGAGATATACTTTTGTGCAGTATCAGAGTCCAGATTTTTCAAAAGATCCAGTTCACTGATAATGGTTTCCTCAACATCTGTCTTATCCATGTGGGAACAGCCAACAAAAGCCATGGCAAGAATAATGACCAGAAGAAGAGGAAAATACTTTGTGATCTTCATACGAGTTCTTTCCTTTCCATAAGATTCCTGCTCATTTTAACAGATTTTGGAGCAAAAGTCAAAAAAGCCTTAAATTTGAACGATTTTTCTAAAAAAAAGATGAATTTTTTGTGAAAGTTTTAGGGATTTCCAGGAAACCTTTTCTTTTTCCGGAGAATCTGGTATGATAGGAGCGTAATTACGGGAGGAGAAAAAAAGTGAGAAGAACATATCCAAAGAGAAATCTGTAAGATGTGTTTGAGAATAGAAATCCGGAAATTACTGCCAGGAAATTAGCAGTAAGCTTCAGAGTGATTGGAGGAAAATATGAAAAAACGGATATTTGTTGTAGGAGGGATTCTCATTGCAGCAGGTGCGGCCAGTGGATTGGGCTGGTATTATTATCAGCAGCAGGCCAGTCCGGCAGCAGATGGGGAATTGGCATATGTTTCAACGGTTAGCAAGATTACAGGGAATGAAGCCGGGGTGATAAACCGTTATGCCGGTGTGGTGGAACCTCAGGAAACCGTGGAAGTGAAAATTGACAGTGGCCGTGTAGTTAAGGAAGTCAAGGTAAAAGCCGGCGAAGAAGTGAAGAAAGGACAGTTACTGTTTGAGTATGATCTTTCCAGCATTCAGGAGAATCTTCAGGAAGAAAAATTAAATCTGGAGCGTTTGAAGAACGAAGCGTTAAGCTTAAAAGAACAGATTGCAACTCTGGAGAGTGAGAAGAAAAAAGCCTCCAAGGATCAGCAGCTTTCCTATACCATTGAAATTGAAACCAATAAAATGAATCTCAAAAAAAATGAGTACGATCAGGAGAGTAAGACAGCACAGATCCAGAAACTGCAGAATGCAACGGGAAATACAGAAGTACGAAGCGAGATTGACGGTGTGATCCAGAAGATTGATGCGTCTAAGATGACTTCAGAGGACGGAGAATATATGGATGAATCTGCCGGTGGAGATATGTACGGAACAGAGAATGGAGACAGTGGTGCATTTATTACCATTCTAAGCACAGGCGCATATCGGATCAAGGGTAAGATCAACGAACTCAATGAGATCATGGAAGGACAGCCCATTATCATCCGCTCCCGTGCAGATGAGACGAAGACCTGGAGTGGAGTGGTTGGCAGTATTGATTATGATAATGCTGCGGAAGACAATACAGAAAATAATATGATGTATTATGGAATGATGGATTCTTCCGATTCCCAGACCACATCCACCAGCTACCCCTTCTATGTAACGTTGGATTCTTCTGAGGGACTGATGCTGGGACAGCATGTATACATTGAGCCGGATAACGGCCAGGAAGAAAAGAAAGACGGATTATGGCTCAGCGATTTCTATATTGCGGATGTAGACAGTCCAGATCCTTATGTATGGGCTGTGGACAAGAAGAACCGACTGGAAAAACGGCCGGTAATTCTTGGAAAATATGACGAACTGCTGGGCGAATACGAGATTGTAGACGGACTGGGATTAAAAGATTCCATCGCCTTTCCGGCAGAGAATCTGGTAGAAGGAATGGGTACCACAACCAGTGAGGTTACCATGGAGGAATCTATGGATAATGAGATGGGTGTGGATATGGAAACGAATTCGGAAGATCCGGAAATAATAGAAGATTCAGCAACCGAAGAGTTGGTTGATGATTTCTCAGATGAAGAGCTTGTACCGGTGGAAGAAGCTCCGTGACGGAAATTTGGAGGTAGAGAAATGATCTTAGAACTCAAAGGAATATACAAGGAGTACATACAGGGCAAGATGAAGGTTCCGGTGCTTAAGGATGTGAACTTTTCCATGGAAGAGGGAGAATATGTGGCCATTATGGGGCCATCCGGTTCCGGAAAGACAACTTTGATGAACATCATCGGATGCCTGGATCAGGCGACAGAGGGAACCTTTCTTCTGGATGGGCAGGATATCCGTTCCTGTTCCGAAAACCAGATGTCAGATATCCGTCTTCATAAAATCGGTTTTGTATTTCAGAGCTTTCATCTTCTTCCAAGACAAAGCGCCCTGAGCAATGTGGAAATGCCGTTAAACTATGCCAAGGTTCCAAAAAAAGAACGAAAAGCCAAAGCTCTGAAAGCATTGGATCGTGTGGGCTTGTCAGATCGTGTGGACTTCCGTCCCAATCAGCTTTCCGGTGGACAGATGCAGCGTGTGGCCATTGCCAGAGCCATTGTGAATAATCCGAAGCTCCTTCTGGCAGACGAACCAACAGGCGCTTTGGACAGTAAATCAGGAGCTCAGGTCATGGAATTGTTTCAGAAACTCAACGAAGAGGGAGTTACCGTTCTGATGATCACCCATGATCCAGACATTGCCGCTCATGCCAAACGTGTGGTGACCATTCGTGATGGAATCCTTCAGGAGAAAGAGGTGCCGGGCCATGCATAAATTCAAAAAAGTAATTATCATTCTGGTCGTTGTGTCTCTTGTGGGAATATCCATTGCCGGCGGGCTGCGTTATATGAAGAAATCCAGTCAGAAGGAAGTCATGGTGGTCAATGTTTCCAGCCTTGCCAGCACCTACTATATGCCGGATACCAGTCTTTCCGGAACAATTACTACCAGCGTTTCCCAGAATATTACCGTGGATAAGGATGCGGTTATTGAGAATGTATATGTACAGGAGGGAGATACGGTGGCCGTGGGGGATCCCCTGGTCAGCTTTGATACCACCCTGATTGAAATGGAACTGAATATTGCCAAGCTGAAAAAACAGAAACAGGAGCAGGATCTTAATAAGGCAGTTAATCGGCTGAACAGTCTTCAAAATGGCGGACCCATTGTAGAGGAGGATTCAGCAGATGATCTAAGTGGTCTGAATGAAGATGAGTCCGAGGAAATGGCAGATGCATCTGCCAGAACTCCTGGAAATTATCTGGCATATATTCATCAGCCCCTTCTTTTATCCGGAGTTTATAACAATGGATTGTTTGGAGATGGAAGCGGATTTGAGGATGGAGAGGGAGAGGATGGATTCTCTTCAGGAGAGACCCAAAACCCTGCGCCAACCAAAGCGCCGGACCCCACTCCTACCCCCGTGTTGGATGAGGATACGGATTATTTCGATCCCTATCCTAAGGACGACAACAGTAGTTTTATGGATGGGGAGACCGAATATTATGAGAAGCTGGATGAAACGTCTATCCCTTTGAAGGGTTCCGGTACAGAGGAAGATCCTTATGTATTCATCTGTAGTATAAAACAGGGTCTTGTTACAGTGACAGGCGGATTTCTGAATAAGATGGCGGGTTATACAGAAGACGGAAGCCGTATTGTGAAAGAGGGAGGATACTGGTACCAGTTAGAATTTCACGAAAATGATACCATTGCAGATTTTTCCAATCGAAAAGAATCCTGCGTGGGCTATTACCTGATTGACGGTTCTTCCCTGGAAAAACCGGTCAATATGTATATAGAAACAGAGTTTACCCTGGAAGAGGCAGACCGTTATGAACCAGATGACGGAGATGATACACTTCCAGATGATCCTTCTGGAAACGGCGGTGGAACTTCCAGTATATCAAGAGCAGAAGCCATCAAGATTCAGCAGAGAAGAATTGCATCGCTGAAGCTGGATATCCAGGAAAGTGATATTGAAATTACCAAACTCCAGAAAAAAGCAGACAAAAAACAGGTCAACAGTAAGGTGGATGGTACGGTATCCAAGGTGGGGGATCCTCTTACAGATAATTCTTCCGGTGAAGCCTTTATCACAGTAAAAAGCAAAGACGGCTATTATGTCAAGGGGGCAGTCAGCGAACTTCTTCTGGATCAGGTACAGGAAGGAAGTATTCTTTCCTGTACCAGTTATGAAAGCGGAATGTTTGAGGCAGAGGTACTGGAGGTTTCCGAATACCCTATTTCCGGTGATAATTATATGGGAGACGGAAATCCCAATGTTTCCTACTATTCCTATAGTGCCACCATTCCGGATAAGACAATTACTTTTTCGGATCAGGACTGGGTGCAGGTTACCTTAAAAAGCAATCTGGCAGACAGCGATGCGTTCTGTCTTCCAAAAGCCTTTCTCCGGTCAGAAAATGGAGTGAATTACGTTTACCGGGAAGAAAAGGGCGTATTGAAAAAACAGCCTGTAAAAGTAGGCGGAAGCAGTGACGGAGGCTATTCTGTCCTGATCAGAAGCGGTGTTTCCATGGAAGATAAGATTGCCTTCCCTTATGGAAGTGCTGTGAAGGAAGGCGCGAAGACAAAAGAAGGTACATTGGAACAGTTATATGGATATTATTAGAAAGGAGGGATTTCATGCTTGAAAATATAAGAATTTCTTTTCAGGGGATCTGGTCCCATAAGATGAGATCCTTCCTGACCATGTTGGGTATCATCATTGGTATTGCATCCATTATTGCCATTGTTTCCACGATCAAGGGAACCAGTGAACAGATTAAAGAAAATCTGATTGGAGCCGGAAATAATACGGTGGAGATTAACCTTAAGGATGGAGATAATGAATATGATGCAGAGATGGGGATGAGCAGCGGAAAACCTCCGCTTCTCTCCAAGGAGATCAAGCAGGAGGTTCTGGATCTGGAACAGGTGGAAAATGCAACCTTTTATTACAGCCGTTCCTATACCAGCAGCGTGTATTATCAGAATACCAGCTTTCAGGGCGGAAAGGTTTACGGGATCGATGAGAACTATCTGGATACCTGCGGTTATCAGATCCAGTCAGGAAGAGCATTTATCCCCAAGGATTATGACGAATTTCGTAAGGTGGCCATTGTGGACAGCAATGCAGCAGAATCCCTGTTTCCAGGAGAAGACCCAGTGGGAAAAACCATAGAAATTTCTCAGGAACCATACACCGTTGTGGGAGTTGCAAGGAAGAAGGATGATTTTCAGCCAAATATCGAAAGTATTGAGCAGTACTATCAGTATAACGAAAGTGTAACAGGCTGCATTATGATTACCAGCAAAAGCTGGCCCATTGCTTTTCAGTTTGATGAACCGGAAAATGTGATCATCAAGGCGGACAGTACTGACAGCATGAGTACAGCCGGAAGAGAGTCTGCGGAAGTGTTGAATAAAGCGGTGGCTGAAGGAAGCAAGTTTAAATATGAAGCAGATGATGTACTGAAGAAAGTAAAAGATATGCAGAAGCTTAGTGAAAGCACCAATCAGCAGTTGATCTGGATTGCCAGCATTTCTCTTCTGGTAGGGGGTATTGGCGTTATGAATATCATGCTGGTTTCTGTGACTGAACGAACCAAAGAAATCGGTTTGAAAAAAGCCATTGGAGCCAGAAAAAAGACGATTCTTGCTCAGTTCCTTACAGAAGCTTCGGTGCTTACCAGTATTGGAGGCGTGATTGGAGTCATTTCCGGAATTGGATTGTCCAAAGTGGTGGGTAAGGTCACGGGATCGCCCACAGCGATCAGTATTCCGGCAATCCTTGTTTCCGTCCTGTTTTCCGTAGTGATCGGACTGGTATTTGGACTTCTGCCTTCCTATAAGGCAGCGAACTTAAATCCCATTGACGCATTACGAAGTGAATAAAAACAGCGGTGTTCGAGCCGTTTAACGAAAAAAGAGGATTTTGCATCAGAGAGACAAAATCCTCTTTTTTTGTTCTGCAAAGTCTATAGTCCTTCAGGCTTTGGAAACATAGGGGAAAGTAAGAACAAAGGTGGCGCCTCCCCCGGGTGTGTCTTCGATATGGATGCTGCCGTGATGAAGCTGCATGATTTCTTTGGCAATGCAAAGGCCAAGTCCGAAATGCTGCTTCTCTTTTCTGGAGGTATCCTGGCGATAAAAGCGTTCAAAAACAGCCTCCTTGGCTTCATCCGGAATTCCAGGACCATTGTCAGAGACATAGAGAAGTATCTGCCGTTCTTTCTGCTCCAAAGAAAGAATGATTTTTCCATGAGCCGGAACATAGCTGAATGCATTATCCAAAAGGATTGCAAGAACCTGGGAAATCCTGAAAGCGTCTAAGCGGCAGGGAGCTACCGGATCATCCGGAAGCCGGATCTCCAGAGAAAGTTGTTTTTTTGCGGCCAGAGTTTCGTATTTTTCATAAACATCCAGCAAAAGGGTATCCAGTTCACAGTTGGAGAGAAGGAGTTTCCAGCTATGATTGTCTGCATTGGCAAGGGAGAGCATATCGTTGATCAGTCTGGACATACGATTGCTTTCCGTACGTATCATAGATGAAAAATGATCAAATTCTTCTGGCGGCGCAGTTTCCATGGCAGAAAGACTGGCCTGGATCACTGCAAGGGGAGAACGGAGTTCATGGGAAGTAGAGGCAATGAATTCAGTTTGTTTCTTTCGGCTTTCCTGTAAGGGCAGAAGCATTTTTCGGGTAAAAAACCAGGAAAAAAGAGTCAAAGCAACAATAGCCAAAGCAACGATCCCTCCAAATGCCAGGCGTTGGTACAGAAGCTGATGATTTAATTTATCCAGGGGATATAAAATAATCACACTGAGAACACCGGAGGTATGGGGAATCAGAGCAGTGGCTGCATATGCATGTTCCATTTGGAAAATTGCCGTTTTTGTGAGTATAGAAACACTCTGCAAATGAGTTAGGTCTAATCCATAGGTATCTTTGGAAATCTGCTCTGCCTGACGAAACAGAGAAGCAACATCCTGGGAAAAGTTCAGTTTGTTAAAAAACAAAGGATTTCCGTTATCCCGGATTTCCATGGAAAATCCATAATTATTTTTTACCTGCATCAACCATTGATGGGAAATCATGGATTGTTCTTCCAGGTGCGTGATACAGGAACGAGTATTATCGGTGAAAGTGGTATAGCTGTTTTCCTTTGTTCCATTTTCAGCAATGAGAAGACAGGCTGCCGCCATAATGACCAGAATGGTACTGGTGATAAAAGTAGAAAACAGAGTCATTTGTATATGAAGCTTACGAAACATGGCGTTCTCCTTTTTCGTTTTGTTTTTTTCATCATACCACAAGAATCTGAAAGAATTCTCTAAAATGAAAAAAATTTTAAAAAGGTTTAGAGATTATTTAGAGAAAAGCCTGTTACCATTTGAGAAAAGAAAGACAAGGAGGATGTAAGATGAAATTTTATCACAGAATAAAAAAAGGCATTGCCCTGACCGCAGCGGTGACTTTGACAGCAGGAAGCATGGCAGGTCTGACAGGTTGTGGAACAGAAGAAAAAACCGGAACAGAAGCCGATATGAATAAAGAAAAAAATACACAGAAGGAGGAAGAAAAGGCAAGGGGAAGATATCTGGAAGAGGATCTAAAGCTTCCAGAAGACTGTGCCAGTCTGGAAAGCATCCAGATGTTGAAAAACGGAAGTCTCCGCATCTGTTACAGAAATCAGGACTATAACATGTGTTATGCGGATTCCGGGGACAGAGGACAGAACTGGGGAGAGACAACGGTCGTTGAAGAACTTCTTGGCATGGAAGGAGATGAGACATCTTTAGGTTATCCGGCTATTGGGGAAGATGGAAGCATGTTTTTCATGAGAAATATTCTGACGGAAGATGGTTCCGACATAGAGAGCAAGGAATATTATTATGTCAGTCCGGAAGGAAATGGAAGCCTGTTGGATTCAGAAATCATTGGTAATGAGTTTGGCTACAAGGCTGCCTTTACAGAAAAAGGAACTCTTCTTCTTAGCAGATTAGGGAATGGAATTTTGGAAATTGATCCAAAGGACAGTTCCAAGATTCATGAATATGAAAAAGGAACCAGTGTCAGCTACTTCTATGCAACTGGAACGCAGTTGACAGTTATTAGTTCAGACACGGTTCACTATTATGATCTGGAGAGTGGAAAACCGCTGGAAGAGCAGGAGGCTCTGACGAAACAGATTACATCCAATCAGCGTAACATGGAGGTTTACAGCCTGCAATCCAGTAATATTGTGGCTACAAAGGGAGAAGAAGAGAACAGCCTTCTCTATGTAGACAGTACCGGCGCTTACCGATATGGCTTTGGAGGCAGCGTGGTGGAACAGATCATAGATGGAAACCTGAATTCCATAGGCTCTCCAGATGTTGCGCCTATTGGATTAACCACGGATGAGGAAGGAAATCTTTATCTGGCCGCCCAATATGAGGATGGCAATCGGATTTTCAAATACACCTATTCCAAGGATACGCCCGCTGTGCCGGATACGGAACTTACGGTATACTCCCTGATGGAAAACAAGCTGATCCGTCAGGCTGCGGCTTTATTCCAGAAAAAATATCCAGATATCTACATCAATCTGGAAACTGGTATGACCGGGGAAGATGCCATTACCAGCACCGATGCGCTGAAAACATTAAATACAGAGATCATGGCGGGAAAAGGACCGGACGTATTGCTTTTGGACGGCGTTTCCCAGGATACTTACATCGAAAAGGGAATTCTGGAGGATCTTAGCAAGGTACTGGAAAAACTGGGAGATTCCGGTGAAATACTGGAAAACATCAAAGAGGCATATACAGAAGAAGATGGAAAAATTTATTGCCTTCCTCTTCGATTTGGAATTCCTATGCTGGAGACAAAGAAAGAGGAGCTGTCTAAGGTGACAGATTTGGAATCTTTGGCAGATGCGGTGGAAGCTCATCAGGATGAATATACGGGAACAAAACTTCCCATGTATTCTGCGATCACCCCGGAATTACTGCTGCGACAGCTGGCAGATGTTTCTGCTTCTGCATGGATGAAGGAGGACGGTACTTTGGATGAAGAGGCGGTATCACAGTTTCTTACCCACGTAAATCGGATTTATCAGGCAGGTAAACCGGCATTGGAAGAAATGCAGGAGATGATTGACTCTTATGAGCAGGAAGCGCAGACTTATAATCGGACAGATTACTCTGTAGGAATGAGCGCTTTAAGTCTTTTGAGCAATACAGAATTGTTTGGAATCGGAGGACTCTATAATCCTTCTGACCTTTCTCAGCTTTACAGTGTGGAGAAAAAGGACGACTCTTTTGGGCATAAGATTTTTGGCGGACAGGGCGAGCCGGTGTTTATTCCTACTTCCGTGATCGGCATCAGCGCCAAAGCCCAGGAAAAAGAGGCAGCAGAAACCTTTGTGGAATTTTTATTAAGCCAGGAAGGACAGTTCACCAGCAATTATAATACCGGCGGTTTTCCGGTGAACAAGGCAGCCTACGAATCAGAAGAGCTTTGGATGGGCGGAAAAGAGGAAAATGATGTTCTGGCAACCACAAGCAGTACCACGGTAGACGATGAGGGCAATATGGAAGAGGTTGCTTTGGAGATTCTCCAGCCGTCTCTGGATGCAGTTCAGGAGATTCAGGAATTTGGAAAAACCCTTACCGTTCCTGCAAGAACAGATGAAATCATTTTAAGTGCAGTGACCGAGGCTGGTGTAAGATATCTGAAGGGAGAACTGGAGCTGGAAGAGGCAGCCAGAGAAGCTATTCAGAAAGTGAACCTCTATCTTTCTGAATAAAATGGGAACTTTTCAGAAGACAGAACCCATAAAATGCTGGAATTTTCATGGAAATTGTGGGATACTGAGAAACAGACCAGGAATCAGGAAGGCAGGAATAAAATGAAGATTTTACTGATCGAGGATGACAAGGAGCTGGGCAAAGTAATTGCTTACCAGCTTCGTAAGGAAAATTTTGAAGTGGATGTGTGCGAAGACGGAGAAGAAGGATTATATTATATGCAGGAAAATATCCATGATCTTGTGATCCTGGATCGTATGCTTCCCTCCATGGATGGGATAGAAGTGCTGAAGCGAGCCAGAAATGCTCATATTTCCACGCCGGTGATCTTTCTTACTGCGCTTGGGGAGTTAAGCGACAAAGTGACTGGACTTACCAGTGGGGCAGATGATTATATGGTAAAACCCTTTGCTTTTGAAGAACTGCTGGCCAGGATTCAATGCCTGATGCGCCGGCCAGGTAAATGGGATGATTCTGCGCTTCTGAAATTGGGAGATATTTCCTTTGATCCGGAAAACAATCGCCTCTTTCATGAAAAAAAGGAATGTACTCTTTCCAAAAGAGAGGGGGCGCTTCTGGAGGTGTTTTTAAGAAATCCGGGGCAGACGCTCACCAGAACGGTGCTGATTAACCGGGTATGGGGTCTTGACAGTGAGGTGGAAGAGGGAAATCTGGATAATTATATTCATTTTCTCCGCCGGAGACTGAAGTCCGTAGAAAGCAGTCTTTCCTTAAAGACGGTGCGGGGAATCGGATATCAGATGGAAGTTTATCATTCATAATGAGGAAAAATGCCGTTGTTTCCATAGATGGAAGGACGGCATTTTTTCTTTAGAGAATAATTATAAAAAGTGAAAATTGATTTTATTTGATTTTTCGCGGAAATCCAGTGTTTATGTAGGTTTGTAGGCTTTCGATGTTTTGAATTATTATGATTTTTCAGGTATTATTTGGGGTCTATTAGTCACAAATAGTCACAAATCGGAACTTGTATTTTTTCTATTTCTGTTCGTAATTCTTCCAGGGATCTGTGCCCGTATTTTGCATTGGTAATGTCATTTCCAAAACTATGTCCCATCATGCGCTTTCTGTCATTTTCTCTTACTCCATATTTTTCACAAAGCATTGAAAATGTATGACGACAGTCGTGAGGGGTATGTTTTGGATCTCCGGTAAGAGATAATTCCTCTAATACAACATCGAAATATTTCTTACGAAAATGTGGCAACGACATCGGCAATAGAGAACCGTATTTTTCCAACCTATTTTTCACAAGCGGAAGAATAGCTGGGTGGATAGGGACAATTCTGTTTTTTCCTGCCGTTGTTTTTATGCCACCCTGAAAGTATTTTTCTTCCAGATTGACATAAAGGGAGCGGTAAGCAGAGATTCGGAATCCGCTATAACACATGATAAGAATCATCTGCACATCTTCGTTATCCTTGTGCTTCCATAAGAATTGCAGTTCCTCATCAGAAAAAGGTCTGCCGCTTACATCGTCTTCTGGACGATTAACGGTGACGTACTGAGCCTTATTTTCTGCGCAGAGTTCGTACATGATTGCATATTTGTACATTTGCTTAAAAAGAGTTACGATTAACTCTGCACTGGAGTGTTTAAGCGGGCAATCATCAACAACCTTTTGTAATTCCTCATGCCTGAGCGAAGAGAATGTTATATTGTGTATGGCTTTGCAATTTTTAAAGGCAACCTGATAATTATTCCTGGAAGCCTTTGACAATGTAATGCTTTTGTTTTCTTCGAATTTCCAGTGCGTGAATTTCTCATATACTTCCGCAAATGTTAGCTCTTTAATTTCCGGATGCTTCTCTTCAACGCCTTTGATCGTGGAGTAATCCGCTATGATCCGCTGCACCAGCGTGTCCGCATTTGATGTTTCGGAGATCTCTAATTCCCGTTCCATGCCTGGTTTATACGTGCCAGCCTTATAAGCAGTCAGAACCGTAAAGCCTTTTATCCAGTCGTCGGTATAACATAGGGCGGGAGGGCGCTTTATTTGCCCCAGAGCGTCTATTTCTGCCGGAGGGTGGACTGCAATAACAGTTGCGTCTGTCAGAGCCTAAATAACGGATGGTTCCGAAGCCAGAGGGCAATCTGGGGTATTTCTTTCTTACTTTTTTTTTTGCCAGAATGCATGTTCTGATTGATTAGCTGCTCCGAAGATGATACAATAATTTTGCGAATTGGGGTATCTATCTTCGGATTGATACTTGCCGGTCTCTGTTGATGCAGAGGCCGGTTTTTCAATTTGACAAATAGTTATGCTTGACATATAATATGCTTAACAAGACAACTGGAGAGATGGTCGTACCCCATCCGCTCCGGGAAGATTTAAAATCTAGTTACAAAAAGTAGTCGCCAATCTTGACCAGAGACAGGGCGGCTACTTTTTATTTTTCATATTCAGGATGGATACGATTAAGCTTGCAACTGCAATGATAATCATAAACTCTTCGTATGTACTCATAATTACCACCCCTTCCGCAAGACCTCCGGATTAGGTGGAAGCACGCCCTCCCAGTTGCCCTGGTAAGTATATTATATTGTCAAGGTGTGGCTCCTGTTGGCACAGGGGCGTTTTTTATAACGTAAAAGACCCCGTATTTCTACGAGGTCTGTCTGAATTGATGCCCTATAGGCGCTATGTCTTTTATACTGCCGGTAAACGGCTGTGTTATTATAAAAGATAAGTTATTTAGCCGGGTGGCACTCCGGCATCTCTTTAAGACCACTAGGGCGTGATAGCTGCCTGTTCTATCCTTAAATAACCTATCTTCATAAACATATTATTTCTTTCTGTGTAAATATATTACAACACAATAAGAAATTTGTCAAATCAGACTTTCCAAGCTCGTCCTTGCTTTATGTAGTTTAGTAGCTGAGATTCACGGAGCGGATACATGGTTCTGTATGCAAGTCTCCCATCAGCAGACAGGCGGACAGCAACTGATATATTGTCTGTGAATCTGCAAATAAAAGAGATACTGTCTTTATTGGGGTGAATACTGATAAAATCAGGATGCTGGATAATATCCGGAATTTGTTCGAAACATAATTCATATTCTTCTTCAGAAGCAAAATCCTTTTTATGCCGTTCAGTGTGTTTAATACGGTCTTTCCAAAATAAGATATCAGTATCAGACGAAAGCCGTTCCTTGAATTCTGGAAATTTTTCAAGGATAGAATCAACTATGTATTGGGGAATGTGACCTACAGATACATATTTCAAATCGTCATCGAAAATGTTAGTATCCAATTTTGAAACTGTCTTAATGGTAGATCACCTCTTTTCAATATATGCCTATCCATAGTTTTGAAATTCCTGGAAAACAGGACCGGTTGAATTATCCGTTTAAACGCTCATGGTTTTCATAAGCAAGTTCTTGAAGAAGTTTATATAGAGGCTGAACATTAAACTTTTTAGGGAATTCCAGCTTATGAGAAGCGCAAGTTATATTGTTGCTTTTAAAATACGGAGAAGTAATATATGTAAATGTGATCTCGCTATCATCAAATCCAAAACCAGAAGTCTCCATTTTTACATCAATAACTGAATTGAGGTTGATGGATTCTACGCTCATTTTCGTACCTGTTGCACCTTGCTTGTCGGTAAAAATAATACGCTTATCGGTGAAAATAAGAGCATCTCTTACCAATTTAAACCCCATAGTGATTTTTTCGTTGTCCATTAAATACATTCCGTATTCCTTTTCAAGCTCTTCAAGCGGAGCTTCGCTGTAGTTTGCGGAAAGCCCGCCCTGTAAAATGTTTTTCATACCAAATGCCATAATTCTTTCCTCCTAAAATAATAATAATCTCTCGGAATCTTCAGCCCAGTAAAATCAAGGGTTTCAGATTCCTTTTTA
>CALCDJ010000089.1 GCA_937900135.1 uncultured Blautia sp.
TTTTCATAACGTTTTGTGCCTGAGCGAAGCGAAAGGAATGGATATAAAAATGAAAGTATTGATCATTGGAGGCGTTGCTGCAGGAACAAAAACAGCAGCCAAATTAAAAAGAGAAGACAGAAGTGCGGAAGTTGTTGTTATCACAAAAGACAAAGATATTTCTTATGCAGGATGCGGACTGCCTTATTATGTGGGAGGATTTATTGAAAGTAGAGATGAGCTGATCGTAAACACACCACAGAAGTATGCAGCGCTTACAGGGGTAGAAGTAAAAACAGGAAAAGAAGCCATTGCCCTGGATGCAGAGAAAAAAGAAGTAACAGTAAGAGATAAAGAATCAGGAGAAGAAGAAGTCTGTTCCTATGACAAACTGGTTCTGGCGGTAGGTGCTTCTCCGGCAGTACTGCCAATCTCCGGAACAGAAAAGCAGGGGGTATTTAAAATGCGTACCCCAGATGATGCTATTGCAATCCGCTCTTATGTGGAAGAAAAAAACGTAAAGAAAGCAGTAGTGATCGGAGCCGGCTTCATCGGACTGGAAGCAGCGGAAAACCTGAAAGCAAAGGGAGTTCAGGTAACAGTCATTGACTTTGCGCCACAGATTCTTCCGAATATTTTAGATCCTGAAATGGCAGCTTATGCGAAAAAGCATTTGCTGAAAGAGGGGATCCGTGTGATTACCGGAACAGCAGCAGAGGAAGTGCTTGGTTTAGGGGCAGTCACAGGTGTGAAAACATCTGCAGGTGTGCTTGGATGTGAGATTCTGATTATGGCAGCAGGAATCAGACCAAATACAGAGTTCCTGAAAGACAGCGGACTGGAAATGTTTAAAGGAACCATTCTGGTAGACCATACCATGAAGACCAGTTTGGAGAATGTATATGCAGCAGGTGACTGCGCAATGGTAACCAATCGTATCACCGGAAAGCCACAGTGGTCTCCAATGGGTTCTTCTGCCAATATGGAAGGAAGAACACTGGCTCAGGTTCTTGCCGGAAAAGAAAAAACATATCCAGGTGTACTTGGTACAGGTGTAGTGAAACTTCCAGGATTAAATATTGGACGTACCGGTCTTACAGAAGAGCAGGCAAAAGCAGCAGGCTACGATGTGGTGACAGTCGTGGCGCCCACCGATGACAAGGCGCATTATTATCCAGATGCAAGTTTCTTTATTACAAAAATGATTGCAGACAGAACGACCCATAAGCTTCTTGGCGTACAGGTATTTGGCCCTGGCGCTGTGGACAAAATGGTAGATATTGCAGTCATGGGTATCAATATGGGTGCGACACTGGAAGACTTTGAAAATGCGGACTTTGCATATGCGCCGCCGTTCTCTACAGCCATCCATCCATTTGTGCAGGCAGCATACATTCTCATGAATAAAATTGACGGAACCATAGTAAGCATGACTCCGGCAGAGTATGCTCAGGGAAAAGCCAAGGACTATAAAGTGGTAGATGTAAGTCCGGCGCCATCCATCCGCGGCGCAGTATTTGTAGAGCTTTCCAAGGTGAACGGAGAAGTGGAAGGCCTTGATAAAGATGAGAAACTTCTTCTTGTCTGTGTAAAAGGAAAACGGGGTTACTTCCTTCAGAATCGCCTGCGTCATTATGGATACAAGAATACAGTTGTACTGGAAGGCGCTCAGTTCTTCAATGATGTAAAAGTGGCAAATACGGATGCTGCTGTTTCTCCGGAGGAAGAAAAAAGAGTGAAAGCCCTGGGCTTTTTAAAGGATAAAAATACTCCGGACAAATTTAATGGACGTGTGATCACAAGAAATGGAAAGATTACTGCAGAAGAGGCAAGAACCATTGCTGAGGCGGCAGAAAGATTTGGAAGTGGAGAAGTGACCATGACCTCCCGTCTGACCATGGAAATCCAGGGAGTACCATTTGATAACATTGAACCGTTGAGAGAATATCTGATGCAGGCAGGCCTGGAAACAGGAGGCACCGGTTCCAAAGTAAGACCTGTGGTTTCCTGTAAGGGAACAACCTGTCAGTATGGTTTGATTGATACCTTTGGATTGTCTGAAGAGATTCATGAGAGATTTTTCCACGGCTATTCCGATGTGAAACTTCCTCATAAATTTAAAATTGCAGTGGGCGGATGTCCCAATAACTGTGTAAAACCAGATCTGAATGACCTGGGAATCATTGGCCAGAGAATTCCGCAGGTAGATTTAGAGAAATGTAAAGGATGTAAGAGCTGCCGTATTGAGAAAAATTGTCCCATCCATGTGGCTAAGGTGGAAAACGGCAAGATTGTCATTGATGAAAATGCATGTAACCATTGTGGACGCTGCGTAGGCAAATGTCCATTCCATGCAATTGAAGATTATACAAATGGATACCGTGTTTATATCGGTGGACGTTGGGGCAAAAAGGTAGCTCAGGGACGTTATCTGGACAAAGTATTTACCGAAAAGGAAGAGGTTCTTTCTATTGTAGAAAAGGCAATTCTTCTGTTCCGTGATCAGGGAAATACCGGAGAACGTTTTGCAGATACAGTGGCAAGACTGGGATTTGAAAATGTACAGGAACAGCTCCTTTCTGATGAGCTTCTTGACAGAAAAGAAGAAAACATCAAAGCACAGAAACACTTAACAGGCGGAGCAACCTGCTAAAGTCCAGGGAAAAGGGCGGGAGAACATGATCTCCCGCCTTTTTTGGACAGTTCCTTAAAAACTGCGTCATAGTCTTTGGAAAAAACAATTCCTTTCTTCCAGATAAAAATTGACAGGTGAAAAAGCCTGTGCTATGATAACTTCATAAAACTGAATAACAGGGGAGCTTGTAAACAGGCTGAGAGGAAGGTGTGAACTTCGACCCTTATACCTGATTTGGATAATGCCAACGTAGGAAATGAAACTTATGATCTTTTTAGCGGAGCACCTTTTCAGGTGTTCCGTTTTTTTACTTACTGTGAAACATTAACTTCTGGGTAGCTAAAAAAGCGCAGACTCC